>CAVWUV010000006.1:0-454516 GCA_963758245.1 uncultured Acidobacteriaceae bacterium
CCTGAAGAACACATTACCCCAACGCGCAAACGGTAGTTTTGGAAGTTTCTAAAGCCATAAGCCTGGCGCTGCAGAACTTCCATTTTGGTGTGAAACCCTTCCGAGATTCCGTTGTTGCGGGTGAAGCGCCACATGCAGGCAACGCAGCTTTGATTCTCGCTACTTTGGACCGATACCGACCGGCGCTATCCGCCATCATCTTCAACCGCTGATTACTGAGTAACAGGACCCAAACAGCCGCTGCGATATCCTGGGCATCGTTCCTGTTCCGATGTCCAGCTTACTTTCCCGGGAGCGTCGCCTCCCGCAGACTGGGGAGATTGTCCATCTTCGCCAGCGGCTCTACCTTGTTGACGATGTTGTTCATTCGGCGTCCGACGGCACTACGGTCGTGCGCGGCTCCTGCGTGGACGACGACGCGCAAGGGCAAAAGATTGAAGCCCTTTGGGAACTGGAGCTCGATGCCGAGATTCGAACCGCGGAGTCGTGGGACAAACTCGCGGATCGAGGATTCGATCCTCCCGACCGGTTCGCCGCGTACCTAAACACGATGCGGTGGAACTGTGTGACCTCGACCGATGCTCGGCTGCTACAGGCTCCATTCCGCGCGGGTATCAAGCTGGAACCTTATCAATTGGAGCCTCTGCGCAAAGCGCTGCGATTGCCACGCGTAAATCTCTTCATCGCGGACGATGTCGGGCTTGGGAAGACGATTGAGGCCGGCTTGATCGCTCGCGAACTGCTTCTGCGGAAGAAGGTACGCGAAATTGTCGTTAGCTGTCCGCCTTCGATGCTGCTGCAGTGGCAAGAAGAGTTGCAGAACCGGTTCGGGCTTCGATTCGAGATTCTCAATAAGGAGTACATCAAGAATGTCCGTCGGGAACGCGGCTTCAGCGTTAATCCGTGGACGACGCATACGCGCTTCCTGATCTCGCACCGCTTGCTGATCGATGAGGCTTACACGAGCGGGTTGCGCGATTGGCTCGGGAAGTTCAAGCCCGGTTCCTTGCTGATCCTGGATGAGGCGCATCACGCCGCTCCGGCCAGCGGCCAGAAACTGGCGATCGATTCGGATATTACCAAGGCGGTACGCGAACTCGCGGGACTCTTCGAGCACCGGCTGTTTCTCTCGGCCACTCCGCACAACGGACATTCGAACAGCTTTTCGGCGCTGCTCGCGATGCTCGATCCACAACGGTTCACGCGTGGGATACCGGTCACGAAACAAAATCGCGACGAAGTGATGGTGCGGAGGATCAAGGAAGACCTGCGCGTCATTCAGGGTGGGTTCCCTAAGCGCGAAGTGAAGCAGGTGGCCCTGGATGCTCCAGCCACGGAGCCCGAGCTGGAGCTTTTCCGGCTCTTGAGTCAGTACCAGGAAATGCGGGAAGCAAGGCTTCCGCAGAATAAGGCTTCGCGGTTGGTTATTTGCCACCTGCAGCAGCGCCTGTTTTCTTCGATTGACGCATTTGCGCGCACGTTGAAGGTACACCGCCGCAGTGTGTCGAAGCAGGAGATAAAGATCGACGAAGCTCTGCTGTTCCGCGGAGTGGATGCCGATGACGAGCGCGCATCGCTGACCGACGAACAGATCGAACTCGAACGGGATGCGCAAGTGGAGGCGGCAACAGCGCAGGCTCCTGTTGAAGAAAGCGAACAGGATCTGCTGGAGCAGATGATCGCCCTTGCGGAACGAAGCCGACATGCGCCGGACGCCCGGGTGCGCTGGCTGATGGATTGGCTGAAGACGAATGCCTGTCCCAGCGGCGAGTGGAACGACACGCGAGTCATCATCTTCACCGAGTTCGAGGACACGCTGCATTACCTGAAGCGGCAACTGATTGGTGATCTGCCCGAAGGGGACTCGCGGATCGAGACCTTCAGCGGGGCCACATCGAGGCGGGAGGAAATCAAGACAGCGTTCAACACCGAACCGGCCAAACATCCGCTGCGCATTTTGCTCGCGACTGATGCGGCGCGCGAAGGCCTGAACCTCCAGGCGTACTGTCATAACCTGTTTCACTTCGACGTGCCTTGGAATCCGAGCCGCATGGAGCAGCGTAACGGACGTATCGACCGCAAGCTGCAACCGGCGCCCGAGGTGTACTGCTACTACTTCGTCTACGCGAACCGGCCCGAGGATAAGATTCTGCAGACGATTGTGCGGAAGACTGAAACCATCCGGAAGGAACTGGGCAGTCTCTCGACGGTGATCGACCGAGAGCTGGAACGCTTGTTGAAGGGGGGCATTCGGCGGTCGGAGGTCAACCGGACGGAACGGGACATTGCGGCCGCTGACCTGGACGCGGAGAAGCGGCGCGCCATTGACGAGGAGTTGGAAACGGCGCGGCAGATCAACCTGCGCGAGTCGATCGACAAGCTGCGGACGCTGATGAACGATTCCAGGAAGGAAGTGGGCTTGGACGAAGGACACTTCCGGTCGGCAATCTCGTGCGCGCTCGAAATGATGGCCGCGGAACCTCTCCGGGATCTTGGAGGAGGCCGATACGCCCTGCCCAAACTGGACGAGAGAGACCGGTCGTGGGCAAGCACGATGGACAGCCTGCGCCCGCCGAAAAAGCGGGAGCAGAAGCTTTATGAATGGCGAAATTCGTCTCCGATCAGGCCGGTTGTGTTTGAAGACCCGGGTAAGGTTACGGACGAAGTAGTGCAGTTCCATCTGGAGCAGCAGGTGGTGCAACGCCTGCTGAGCCGGTTCCTGGCGCAAGGATTTCAACTGGACGATTTGTCCCGTGCGTGCCTGGCGCAGACGCGCGATGCGATTCCGCGCGTGATTCTGCTGGGCCGGTTGGCCCTGTATGGCCCCGGGGCCGCGCGTTTGCACGAGGAGATTGTCCCAGTGACGTCGCGTTGGACGGACCCGGCGATCCGGAAGTCTCCCTTGCAGCCGTATGGAACCAAGGCTGAGGACACGACATTGGACCTGCTCGATCGGGCGCTGCTGGCGGGCGGAAGTCCGAATCTTACGATTCGAACCCAATTGCTCGAATCGGCGGCGCGGGATGTGGAGGAGCTGTTGCCGCACTTGCACCGCCGAGCGGCTGAGCATGAGGCGGATGCCCGGAAGAAGTTGGCCGGGCGGGGCGAAGCCGAGGCAAAGCAGATGCTGAAGATTTTGGAGGATCAGCAGCGACATATCGAAAATACGAAACGAACCCAAATGAACTTGACTTTTGATTTCGATGCGGACCGGCGGCAGCGCGAACAGGAGCGGCGCGACTGGGACCGGCGTCTTCAAGAGCTGCCGGAAGAAATGCGAAACGAACCCAATCGCATTCGCGAGGTATATCGGATTTGCGCGAAGCGCGTTGAGCCTGTTGGGCTTGTTTACCTTTGGCCGGAGACGAATTAGCTCGTGCCGGAGGATTTTGCCAAACGAACCCACCTGGAGTGGCTGGGGTATACGCAGCCGGTTGGAGTCGTGGTGTCGGCGACGGCGCTGGTGGAGGCCGGCGTTGCCCTGCCAACGAACCTTGTCGAGCTGTCGCAGCAATTTGAAAAAACGAACCCAAATCATCTTGATCAGCGCACAACGGGCACCAATCGCCCTGTGCGCTTTCGGGACGTGGCAGTTGAGTTTCTCGGATGGCGGGAGAGCGACCTGCAACAACCGCCGGAGTCGATGAGGACATCTGTCGCCGGGTACGACGACGTGATATATCCCACCTATGTCGTTCCTGACCTGATGTTGGTCCAAGAACTGACGGAAGAAAAGACGGCCGCGGAGCTGGACGCGGAAATACGAAGCGAAGCCAGTAGTCGCTGGAAGACGTCGCCGCAGATGCGTTTTGAGCGGTTGCTGCGGGAAGCCAACATGCCCATCGGCCTGCTGGTGTGTGCCGGAGCCATTCGGCTGGTTTATGCGCCGAAGGGTGAGTCGAGCGGGCATATGACGTTTGTCGTCGATGACATGAAGCAGGTGGCGGGACGGCCGATTCTGGGCGCGCTGTACATGCTGCTCGGGCAAGAGCGGCTTTTCGTTGGACCCGAGGAGCAGCGGCTTCCGCCGCTGCTGAAGAAGAGCCGGACGCACCAGAACGCCGTGTCGACGAAGCTGGCGACTCAGGTAATGGAGGCGTTGTTTGAGTTGTTGCGGGGATACGGCGACGCATTGCGAAACGAACCCAATGTGTACCAGGGGTTGCTGACGGTTTTGCTCCGGCTGGTTTTCGTGCTCTATGCGGAAGACCGGGATTTGCTGTCGTCCGATCCGCTTTACGTAAACAACTACTCGGTGAACGGGCTGTACGAATCGTTGCGGGAGGATGAGGGACGGCACCCAGAGACGATGGACTCGCGTTATGGGGCATGGGCGCGGCTGCTTGTATTGTTCCGCCTCATGTATAAAGGTGCGCGTCATGAAAAGTTTCGGCTTCCGGGCCGCAAGGGCTACCTGTTCGATCCCGAGCGCTTTCCTTTCTTGGAAAAGTACCCGCGGATTTCCGACGGGACGATCTACCGTGTGCTGCGGAAGCTGATGGTCCTGGATGGGGAGCGGCTCAGCTATCGAAGCCTGGATGTAGAACAGATCGGCAGTGTCTATGAAGCCAGCATGGGCTTCGAGTTGCAGGTCGCGGAAGGCGCATCTATTGCGATCAAAGCGAAAAAAAAGACCGGCGCGCCTGTGACCGTGAATTTGGAGGAACTGCTGCGGCAGGCTCCCGCGAAGCGCAACGAGTGGTTTAGCAAGCAGACGGACCAGAAGCTGACGGGCGCGGCGGAGCGGGATTTGAAGGCGGCGGAGACGGTGGACGAGCTGATGGCGGCGCTCGACCGGCGGCTTGCGAAGAATGTGACGGCGGACCGGGTGCAGAAAGGCGCTCTGATTTTCCAGCCTTCGGCGGAACGGCGGCGCAGCGGGTCGCACTATACGCCGCGATCACTGACCTCGCCGATTGTAAAGGCGACGCTCGACCCGGTGCTGGCGCAGTTGGGGGCAAATCCGAAACCGGAAGAGATTCTGGCGTTGAAGGTGTGTGATCCGGCGATGGGATCGGGGGCGTTTCTAGTGGAAGCGTGCCGGCAATTGGGCCATGCGCTGACGGAGGCGTGGCATACGCACAAGGCGACGCCAGCGCTGCCGCCAGATGAAGATGAACTGCTGCATGCGCAGCGGTTGGTCGCGCAGCGGTGCTTGTACGGGGTGGATAAGAACGAGATGGCGGTGGATCTGGCAAAGCTGTCGCTGTGGTTGGCGACGCTGGCGCGGAACCATGAGTTCACGTTTTTGAACCACTCGCTGCGGCATGGCGATTCGCTGCTGGGGTTGAGTGCGCGGCAGATTGCGGCGTTTCATTGGGATGCGCCGTCCGGGCAATCGCGCTCGTTTTTCGAAGGCATGTTGCGGGAGAAGATCGTCAAAGCCACGAACTTCCGGCGGGAGATTCTGGATGCCCGGGACGATGTGAACTACGAAGCACTTTCGTATAGTTTGTCACGGGCCGACGATCAGCTCGCGTATCCGCGTATCTATGGCGATCTGGTTCTGAGCGCGTTCTTTGCTGGGAAGAACAAGCCTCGGCGCAAAAACGAGTTACAGCGGCTAGCCGCGCTGCGGGAAAACGGCGAAGAAGGCGAGTTCAAGCGGATTACGGAAGAGATGCGGACTGGCGAGAAGCCGCTTGTGCCGTTTCATTGGGAAATTGAGTTTCCGGAGGTGTTCCAGTTGGATGCGAACCTTCGCGTGCAGGGCGGGTTCCATGCGGTGGTGGGGAATCCGCCGTTTGCGGGGCGGGACACTCTTCTGGAGGGTAGTGCCGATTTCTATCTTGATTGGCTGAAGACTGCCCACGAGGGCTCCCATGGAAATTCGGATTTGGTTGCACATTTCTTCCGGCGCGCGTTCACCATTCTTTGTCTCGGAGGGCAATTCGGCCTGATCGCAACCAAAACCATACGCCAAGGTGATACGCGACAGACGGGCCTCTATTGGATAGTTTCCAATGGAGGTTCAATCTACAAGGCCCGTAGAACTCTGAAGTGGCCCGGGGCGGCGCAGGTAACAATTAGCATAGTTCACGTTGTCAAAGGACGTACCGAGAAGGAATTGCTGCTTGATGACAGGAAAGTATCGAGAATCTCGGCCTGCTTGTTTGATGTTGGACCGGACCAAAATCCTCCGCCGCTCAAAGAGAATTTTCAAAAGGCGTTCAAAGGCTGCGAACCGGGTAGCCTGGGCTTCCTTTTTCAGCAAGATGAGATTGCCTGTGAGGCTGTCCGCAATGCCATCGATCCCCGCTCGGGTGGACAACTTATAAAGCCGTACTTTGGCGGAGCAGAGATTACGTCGACGGATAAGTCGACAGTCATTCTTGACGTGGACGGCCTATCATCTGTCCAGATGCAAAGAATGCCTGCTCTTGAGAGCCTTATAAAAAGTCGCATTTATGACGATCTCCTGGCGCGCGGCGAGATAACTGAGCATACGCCTGAATGGTGGAACTTTCGTAGGCGCAGCACGGGAATGCGCCAGGCCATTGGTCGGTTGTCGCGGATTCTAGCAATATCCCGCGTATCTGAGTCGGCTGGCTACGTCTTCATCGACGGAAGTGCAGTCATCAACTCCAATGTCATTGGTTTTGCATTCTCGGAATTCTCTGCGTTTACAACTTTGCAATCACGGATTCATGAGAACTGGGCCAGATTCTTCAGCGGAGCTGTTGAAGTCAGGCTCCTTTACGCTCCATCAGATTGCTTCGAAAACTTTCCCTTTTCAGATGGACACGAAACTAACCCCTGTTTAGAAGAAATCGGGCGCACTTACTACGACTTTCGGGCTGACTTAATGATTCGCAACAACGAAGGACTTACGAAGACATACAACCGCTTCCATAATCCGAACGAGCGCTCGGCAGATATTAAGAAGCTTCGCGAGTTGCACGATCAGATGGATCGGGCGGTGCTGGATGCGTATGGCTGGTCCGATATTCGTCCAGTTTGCGAGTTCTTTCCCGAGTTCGAAGACGGTGAAGAAGACGAGAGCGAATCGCGGCGGCCTCGCAGCAAGAAGTATCGGTATCGCTGGCCGGATGAGATTCATGACGAAGTGCTGGCGCGGTTGCTCGCGTTAAATCAGGAAAGGGCGGCACAGGGCCGATGACAACCAACTTGATAACCCCGAGCTCAATGAGCTCTCGAGAAGTCCGTACAGAACTGACGCGGGCGTTGAAGCTCGATCTGGTGGGTGCGTCAGACGGTTTAGGAAATTCCAATGAGGTGTTATCGCAGCCGCCGTCGCGGTGGTATCTGACTGGGTTTCTGGTTCCGCGCGATGCGCCGCCGGAACAGGCCGTGCTCCCCGATTCCGACGACGAGATGGAAGCGGCGGGCGAGGCCGGATTGGATGACGAAGCCGTTCCGGAGCGGTCTACGGGTGCGAAGAAGCAGCGGCTGCCAAGCTCGATGGGATTGAGCTTTCTGGTTCCTAAGGAAACTAAGGCACTTACATGCGAAGTGATCTGGGGCGACTACAAACTGCTGCAAGGCGAAGCCGAATCTGAAAATCAGCAGTGGGCTCGGAAACCTCGGCGTGAGACCGTCAATATCCCACTGGCTTCGAAGGAACACAAAGTTCCAAACAGCGATGGTTTGCGGCTGGCGGTAACGGTGCAACCGGCAGACGATTTGTTGACTGTCTCGTTGTTCCTTGTGAACTACCGGCAACCAGGACTCGATGCGAAGCCGGACGAAGCGTATGCGTTCCAAGCTGAGCTGCGGGTCACATTGGGGGACCAATCGGAGAGTTCATTTGCCAAACGGGTGGATGCGCGCGGGCTGCTTTCGGATGACTGGGACGAGCGATTAGCCGATTTACAATACGCCGATACGGGCGAGTATGCGGTTGGGCATAACGTCTCCGCATTGGCGGAGATTGGGGACGGCAAATGCCGTGCGGTTGGCACGTGCTGGATACCGGAGGCGCACGTGGAGCGGGTGGCTCCCGCGAGCGATATTCCGACGGAGCTGGGCATGGAAGCGCTGGCTCAGCTTGCGGACGGGACGGACGCCAAGCGGAAGCTGATGGGGATGGTTGAGGCGTACCGCGAATGGATTGCAGCGCAACCAGTACCGGCCACACCCGCGAAGCGCCAGGAAACGGCGGAAGAACTGCTACGCATGGCGCGGGTGGCTGCTGACCGAATTGAGGCCGGCATTCTGACCCTGGACGATCCGACGTACCTGGAGGCATTCCGCATCGCGAATCGCGCCATGGCCCGGGCAGCTCGACGGCGGATGGGCTTGAAACTGCAAGTGCCTGACGGCACTGGGCGCAATATTCCCGAGGACGCCGCGCCCACGCCGAAATGGCGACCGTTCCAACTCGCATTTCTGTTGATGAACCTGCCCGGCATTGTGCAGCCGGGCGGCGACGACCGGAAGATTGTGGATCTGCTGTTCTTCCCGACGGGCGGCGGAAAAACGGAAGCGTACCTCGGGCTTGCAGCGTTCACGTTAGTGCTGCGGCGGCTGCGAGGACATGACAAGGTTCATGGCGGTGCTGGCGTGAGTGTTCTGATGCGGTACACGCTGCGACTGTTGACGCTGGATCAGTTGGGGCGCGCGGCAACACTGATCTGCGCGTTGGAACTGGAACGGGAGAAGAACAAGGCACTTGGCGATTGGCCGTTTGAGATTGGGCTGTGGGTGGGACGCGCCGCTACTCCGAACGAGATGGGCAGCAAGGAACGGGACCATCCGGATACTGCGCGGCGGCGGGTGAGGGAGTATCTCAACGACGACCGCAAACCATCGCCCGTCCCGCTGGAAGACTGCCCGTGGTGCGGTAAGAAATTCACGCGCGGGTCGTTCCGGCTGACTGCGAATGGCAAGGTGAACATGGACTACCCGACCGATCTGCAGATCGGTTGCGTCAACCGGGATTGCGCATTCAGCCAGGGGCGCGCGCTGCCGATTGTCGCGGTGGATGAGCCAATCTACCGAAGACTTCCTTCCTTCATCATCGCGACAGTGGATAAGTTCGCGGGGATGCCCTGGACCGGACACACGGGCGCGTTGTTCGGACGCGTGGACCGATACGACAATGCTGGATTCTATGGGGCTTGCGATCCGGGCCAGGGCGCACCACTGCCGGACGGCCGATTGCAGCCGCCGGACCTCATTATTCAAGACGAGCTGCATTTGATTTCGGGGCCACTGGGAACGATGGTAGGTCTTTATGAGACGGCGCTTGAAGAGCTCTCTTGTTTGAACGGGATACGACCGAAAATTGTGGCGTCAACCGCGACGGTGCGGAAGGCCGATGCTCAGATTCGCGCGTTGTTCAACCGGACGAGTGTGGATATCTTTCCGCCGCCGGGACCCAATCGGCGCGATTCATTCTTCGCGCGTACGTTGACGCCGGATCCGAACGATGAAGAGACGAATGCGCGATTGTATCTGGGCGTAGCCGCGCAAGGTCGCAGTCCGAAGGTGGCGATGCTGCGCGTCTATCTCGCCTTGCTGGGCGCGGGACAGAAGTGGTACGAGAAGCTACGCGGGAAAAAGTTCGCCACTAATGCGGCCGACCCGTACATGACGCTGCTGGGATATTTCAATGCGTTGCGCGAACTGGGTGGGGCGCGTCGGCTGATTGAGGATGAGGTGCTGAGCCGGCTGCTGGATTATGGATCGCGGAAACGGGTTGGCGAGGTGGAATCCACGTTTGCAGACCGCAAGATCGACGATGAACCGGTGGAGTTGACCAGCCGTGAAAATACGGCCAAGGTGTCGCAGGCGAGACAGAGGCTTTCGACTGCGTTTCCTGAAAAAGGAAAAGTGGACGTGGCGATTGCGACCAACATGATCTCGGTTGGTTTGGACATTACACGGCTGGGGCTGATGGTGATCTTCGGGCAGCCGAAGACGTCGGCTGAGTACATTCAGGCGAGCAGCCGCGTGGGCCGCAATCCGAGCGCGCCGGGCTTGGTGGTCACCATTTTGAATGTGCACCGACCGCGAGACCGCTCCCACTATGAGCGGTTCGTGCATTATCACGAGACGTTCTATCGCAGTGTGGAGGCGACGAGCGTGACTCCGTTTTCGCCGCGAGCGCTCGACCGGGGCCTTGCCGCTTCCGTGGTGGCGCTGGCAAGGTTGGAACACGACGATATGACGCCCCCCAGGGGCGCTATGGAGATCCTGCAACAGCGGCACGCGCTGACGGCGGTTTCCGACCGGTTCGCCGAGCGGGCTTATAACCACAATCCGAACCTTCCGGTCATCGAGCGGCAGCGCGCAAGAGATCGAGTACGAGAACGAGTTGAGGATCTGCTGGACGACTGGACCGGCGTCGTGCAGGAGCAAGGAAAGACCGGGGATTCACTGCATTACAATCCGCATGAACGCGGGGCGGGAAAAGCGCTTCTGCAAGACTTCCTCGATCCGGAGCTTAAGCTGTTGCCGTCGGCCCATTGGCGGAACAAGTTCCGCGCGAACCGTTCGTTGCGGGATGTGGAGCCCACGTCGTCATTGTGGGTTCGCAAACTGGAAACTCCATACCAGAACGAGGAGGAATAAGATTGGCCGGAATCAACAGGCCGCAAGGAGAATTGCGCCGCAGTGCTGTGGTGAGCACGTTTGGACCGGGCGCGATGACAGATCTGCCGGAAGATTCGGTGCTGGTAAGCGGGCTCGACTTTTGGTTTCCGCTAGCCGGCATGGAGACGATCAGCGAGCCGCGGCTAGCGCGGAAAGTAGAGGAAGTGTTGGAGAAGCGGCCGATTGCGCTGCGGAGTCCGCCGGCTTCGAAGGACGGAGACGAAGCGGCCAGCACCGGCATACCGGTTTTCCGGTTTCCTGAATGGTTCATCACGCAGGACACGCAGGCTTCGGCGGGCAACGGGCGAGAAGAAGGCGAGCGCGGCGGTGACGCCCGCAGCCGGTTTCTGGTTCATGCGAATGCCTTGAGCAAGGGCAAATTCCGGCATCCAGATACCGATAAGCGTTTGAGCGTTGTACCGGTGCGTTTCGTGCGTGCATGCCGCAAGGGGCACATTGGCGATATCGATTGGTATTTCTTTCTGCACGGTGCGGACGACACGTGCCGTAAACAATGCCGTCAGCTCTACATGGACGAGCGCGGAACGAGCGGCGACCTGACCGACATCTTCGTCCGATGCGACTGCGGCCGTACGCGAAGCATGGCCCGCGTTTCACGGGAGAAGGCGGATATTTTCGGCAAGTGCGATGGAGCGCGTCCGTGGCTGGGGCCGCGCATGCACGAGAAGTGCGAGGAAACAAATCGCCTGCTGGTAAGGACGGCTTCGAATACGTGGTTTCCGCAGAAACTCAGCGTGATCTCCTTACCCGAGCGGAACCAGATTGTGCAGGAGGCGGTTTCGGCGGTTTGGGATTTCCTAGAAACGGCGGAGAGCGAAGCGGATGTCGCCAAAGAGCGCCGGAAGCAGAAGGTAAGAGAAGCACTGAAGGAAGTGACGGACGCGGAGGTCTGGGCGGAGATCCAAGTTCGTCAGGGCACCGTGGGGAGCGAAGAGAAGACGGTGCGGGCGGCTGAACTGGAAACGCTTTTGGCCACGCACGAGGTGGCCGGGGATGACCGCCCCGACGGCGTGTTTTACGCCCGTACGTTGCCGCGAAGCAATTGGGACCGGCCTTGGATGGCGGGCATTGAGAAAGTGGTGCTGGTACATCGACTGCGCGAGGTGACAGCGCTGCTCGGTTTTACCCGGTTCGAACCGTTGGCGCCCGATGCGGAAGGAGAGTTCGACATCGATGTGCGGCGCGCGGACCTGGCGCGTGAATTGAGTTGGGTTCCCGCTTTTGAGAATAAGGGTGAGGGTATCTTTCTTCAGTTCAGCAAAGAGGCGATTGATGCCTGGGTGAAGCGGCCAGCCGTCACGAAACGGTTGATGGAGTTGAAGGGCGGGTTCGATAAATGGAAGAGCGAGCACGCGAGTTCGACGCGCGACTTCCGGCCAGCTTATGTCCTGTTGCATTCTTTGGCGCATCTGCTGATTACGGCGGTGTCGCTCGAATGCGGTTATCCGGCAAGTTCGCTGCGCGAGCGGATTTATGCGCTGCCGGCGATCGGATACGGCGTGCTGATTTATACCGGCAGTTCGGACGCGGAAGGGACTCTGGGAGGACTGGTTGAAGTAGGTCGCCGGATTGCGGACGTGATCCGCGCGGCTTTGGACTTGGGTCAGTTGTGTTCGAACGATCCGGTGTGTTCGCAGCACGTGCCCGCGAATCCCAATGAGGCGAGATTTCTTCAGGGCGCGGCTTGTCACGGATGCGTGCTGATTTCGGAAACAAGCTGTGAGGCGCAGAATGAGTTGCTGGACCGGGCGCTGGTGGTGAGAACTGTGCATGGCGTCGGAGCGGAGTTTTTCGTGTGACAATGGCCGGCAACGCCAAAGCGACGGCTTGGCGATTCCTTGCTTTTGACTGCCAAGCGTCGCTTTGCTGCCAGCCATGAGCCCGATTGCCGGAATGGCCGCAGCCGATCTGCGGTCCGTAGCGGTGGCGCTCCGTTCGGGCAGGCTGATTCCGCCATTTAGCACGATCGGCGTTCAACGTGTGCTCGGAGCTCGTATTCCCTCGGGTTTGCCCGATTGGCTGAACGAGATTGAACAGGCGGATTGCAGCCCTCAGGCGCTGGCACTTTGGTTCGACGCCGTGGCAGACCTGGAGGACAGCCAGCTTTCGGAGCGGAATTCCTTGCAACTGGTAATGACCGCACCGGCATCCGTAGCTGGATTTCATAGGGATACAGCCGTTGTGGTGCAAGATCTTTTTCGCCGCGCCCGGCACAGCATACTTATGACGACGTACGGAATTTTCGGGGGCAAAGAGCTTTCCCGTGACTTAGGTCTGAGAATGAATGCGGACTCCAATCTGCTGGTTAGAGTCTTTATGCATGCCGGGCAGAAAGCGCCTGCCGAACTGGTGCGGACGTTCCGGGAAGACCACTGGCCCGACAATTACCGGTTACCGGAAATTTATTACGACGTTAGTCCGGTCGGCCCCGACGCAGGCTATTCGGGTGTCTTACATGCCAAGTGCGTGTTGATTGACTCCGAAGAGCTTTTTATCACATCGGCAAACTTCACTGATGCCGCGCACTATCGGAATATCGAGGCCGGTTTACTGGTCCGGTCACCAATTGTCGCCAGTCAGGCTGCTCGATTTTTCGATTCGCTTGCTGAATCTGAATTCTGTGTTCGGCTGGTTTGAAACCGGCGGTTGAGGTTTTGAGGCAGGCTATTTCCGTATATTTCGACACCAACGTCTATCGTTTTGCGAGAGAGAAGGACGAAGTTGAAGCGATCCGCTTGATCCTCAAAAACTTCGACGCGCAACTGGTTGTTTCATCCGGAAACATCTTCGAAACCTTGGCTATCTCCCAGAGCAAGTCACGCAGGGAAGAAGCGCAAGCTATCGTTTCGCTTGAGCCCAGGTACGAGGACAAACCCGAGTCTTGGCGACACGCTCAGGAATTGCTTTTCGAAATTCGAAGAAGGCGGCCCAACTGGGTTCGGTCCGTTTCTTTTCGCCGATCCATCAAATCGTTCTTGCAGGGACATTTGCAGCTTTGGGAAATGTTCAAAAGAGGCGATTTTCCTTCCGCGGAAGCATACGCGCAATATCGACGCGATTTTGAGCAGGGGGTTGAGCGCTCCAGTGAGCTCGACAAGTTCCTTCGCATTCGAATGCGGGCGGGCGATACGTTCTCATTCGGTAAATCTTCCAGTGATGCCACAGTCATCGAACTTCATGATCCCGAGGTCTTCTGGCGATTTGAATCGCTGATGGCCTGGCACAGCGCTGTCGTGTTGCGATCAGCGGCAAGTCGCGATTACGCTGATTGGATCGATCCATATTTGAAGAACGGCGCATTCGAGGATGCATCTTATGAGAGCTTCTGGTTGCATGATGCGTCAGGCGCGAATTTACCCTTGAACCGGCTGACCAGCCTGATCACGTTTCACCAGCTGAAGCGGAAAATCACTCACGGCAACGCCGTGGACCAGATCCATGGCTCTAATTGGTTACTCCAAGATGTCTTTTTTACTGCTGATCGGGCCTTCTACGACGTGCTTATGGATGTAAGGGCACACGCGTTCGGGAATGTATTGGAGCCAATTCTTCTTCATAGGGGCAGTTCCTCCTGTGCGGCGCAAATCGATGCTGCCCTTTCAAACATCTCTTTGAAGCTCAGGCGACCATGAAGTGCATCTGAGTAGGAAGCTTTTGGCGGACCTCAGTGCACTCTGGAATGTGGCTCGATGTACATACCACGGCACCGCAAAATCGCCTTAGCTGATCTATAACGGGTCGTAGTCTTCCGGTTCGATATGCGGCACGTGATGGAGCACAGACAGAAATTTCTTCCAATTGCCACTGGCAGCCGGTTCCTGGATGTGTTGCCATGTCGCGAAGAGGTCAGCGGAAGCCGATGCAAATACGTCCTCGACTGCGATGTTCTGGGCTTCAGCGATGGCGCGAGCCTGGTCGTATAGCTCTTCAGAGATATTGAGGCTCACTGTCATGTTCTAGGCGTTCTAAGCGGCAGAATCGCGATGTCTGTTTAGCTCGGCCATTATGTCTTCAATGGTTGTGCCATTGAGCTTGTGACGATCGCGGGTGTAATCTCCAGATCCTGCGCGGTTGAGTCGGAGAAAACGGGCCAAACCGTCCACCCCAAGTTCCCGCTGCAGGATGGCAAAAGCGTGCCGTTCAAAATCCTCGTCAGTCATGTTGTCGATGGAAATCACGCTTGCACCTCTCTTAACCTAAAATACCGGGTTCTCGACTCGAACGCGAAGCAGGCGTCTATTCCGCCGGGACCGGCGCAAAGATCATCATCGGTGGTCAGGAACACATCTGCCCCGCTTTCGTCAGCAAATTGCCACATGCAGCGCGTCGAAGGACCGATACCAAGTTCCTGAATACGCCTGGCAAGGGCCGCCGTCGAGTTACTTGGAGCGAGAATCTCATTCGAGAACACCAGCGAGCCCTCAGCCTCCCCGTCGACGTTCCGGATCTGGGTTCAGGCTGACCTCCAGACTCAGGACGGTACTGCTCACCCATGTGGCCATGCCGTTCCGTGCCATGCTAAGTATTCTTTCAATTGCCTCCGCTTCGTCCCTCACTCTCGGATGCCTCTGATCATCGGTGAGGCGAATCAGACAGCAGGCATCCAAGTAGATCTTCACGAATAATCCTGTCCTAAGCGGCTGTCCCGATGCTCCATGCAATGAGGGTTCAGATGCATGCGACTACTTGCGGGAGCGTGCCTGTCGGTCGTTACGTGCAAGATATTTCCTGATGATACTTTCGAGAGGCTGGCGTCGGCTCCATGGATAAGAGCCGCAGCCAGTCTTGAGACATCTGCTATTACGTCCGGCCTCTCAACGCCACAGCGTTGGACTGCCGTACGAGACTTACCGCCCGTGGTCGAGATCCGGTAAGAATCCCGTTAACAGACCGATCAGCGGCAGAAATGAGCAGACATGATACACAAAGTTGATACTGGTTCGATCAGCTAGAACACCGAGCAGCGCGGCGCCTATACCCGCCATCCCGAAGGCAAGCCCAAAAAACAGCCCCGATATCATTCCAACTTTCCCGGGAATCAGTTCCTGGGCATACACCAGGATCGCCGAAAAAGCCGACGCCAGAATTACGCCGATCACAACGCTCAGAATCCCGGTCCAGAGCAGATTCGCGTATGGCAGAAGCAAAGTAAATGGGAGAGCGCCCACAATGGAGCACCAGATGACGTATTTGCGGCCGATCCGGTCCCCGATCGGTCCCCCAATGATAGTTCCCGCCGCGACGGCTCCGAGGAATACGAAGAGATGGACCTGCGCGCTTTGCACAGAGACGTGGAATTTGCTTATCAGATAGAAGGTATAGTAGCTGCCGAGGCTCGCTAGGTAGAAATATTTAGAAAACACCAGAGCTGCCAGAATTGCAAGCGAAATTGCAATCGTTTTAGAAGGCAGCACCGAGCCATCCTGTTTGGGAGTCGTCCCAAATTTCGGCTTAACGGATGAATGGCTCTTGTACCATTTCCCTACATTAGTCAGCAAAATGATGGCCACCAGCGCCGCAAGCGAAAACCACGCGATGCTGCGCTGTCCTTGCGGCAGCACGATAAACGCTGCCAGCAACGGCCCGATTGCCGACCCCGCGTTCCCGCCGACCTGAAATACCGATTGAGCTAACCCATGCTGTCCGCCTGATGCCATTCTCGCCACTCGCGACGACTCAGGATGAAAAACTGAAGATCCCACGCCTACCAATCCCGCGGCAATGAGAAGCATCGCGAGGCTCGAAGCTGTCGATAGCAGCAGCAATCCGATCAGCGTGAATCCCATTCCCGTCGCTAGAGAATATGGCTTGGGGCGCCGATCGGCATACAATCCGACCCACGGCTGCAGAAGCGATGCGGTGAGCTGGAAGGTCAGGGTAATCAGACCCAATTCCGCAAAAGTGAGGCTAAACGATTTCTTCAGGATCGGATAAATTGCCGGAATGAGCGATTGCACCATATCGTTCAGCAGATGGCAAAAGCTGATCGAGGCTAGGATCGCAAGAGCAAGCTTTGCCTCTGTGTGCTCCCGAGGCTTAGCCTGTATGTCGGTTGCGTTTGTTTGCATGAATGAGCGTTGCGTGGGCAGGAAGCCCTAAAATGATTCTCTCTTGGCATTCGCCGCAAACTCAGCGGCCTGACTCGCGGGCGAAGTTATCGAGGAAAGCGCGAAGCTCATCCCGGACACGCCGGAAGAGCGTCATTCGCTCTTGTTCCGAGCCCTTAAAGACCGCGGGATCTTCGAAAGCATGATGCAGTCGCTTGGCCGCGCCAAAGAATACAGGGCAGCTTTCTTTGGCGTTATCGCAGACCGTAATCACGTAGTCGAAGGGCTGCCCGTCGAACTCATTCACATGTTTTGAGCGGTGTCGGCTAATATCAATCCCCAACTCTCGCATGGCTGCGATAGCTTCCGGGCGCACGGTGCTGGGTTTAGTGCCGGCGCTTTCTACCTCGAACCGATCCCCCGCGTCATAACGCAGCAGGCCTTCTGCCATCTGGCTTCGGGCTGAGTTGCCGGTACAAAGAATGAGAACCCGCGTTTTATCGGCCACGGATCGCCAGAAAAGCCATCGCTATCGCCTCACTCACAGCACGTTGAAGCGCAGCATTCCTTCTGTGACTCACTCGGTTTCACGGCCCGCACAAAAGCGCTCATGAATTTCCCTTCTACTTGGGGCGCTATCGCATCCACATCGAGACCCTGCCCGGTCAGAAACGCTCTTGCGTCTTCAATGTCGTAGACCCGCGTCGGTTCGATATCAATGGACTCGAAGCCTGCCTCGGCAAGCTTTGCTGAATACTCGGAATCCGAAAGCGCGCCCGCGATGCAGCCAACCCACAGGAGCATGTTTTGACGTATTTCGGCGGGCACTTCCCCTCGCGTGACCACGTCGGAAACAGCGAACCGTCCACCCGGTCTCAGTACACGAAACGCCTCGCGCAACACGCGGTCTTTGTTGGCGGAAAGGTTGATGACACAGTTGCTGATGACGAGGTCGACCGAATCGTCGGGCAGCGGAATCTTCTCAATCTCGCCTTTGAGAAATTCGGCGTTCTGCACCCCTGATTTGCGCTGATTCTCGCGCGCGAGCGCCAGCATTTCATCGGTCATATCAAGGCCGTAGGCTTTGCCTGTAGGCCCGACCCGCCGCGCTGACAGCAGCACATCAATACCGCCACCCGAACCCAGGTCCAACACCGTTTCACCGGCATTGAGCCGGCCGAGCGCAGTTGGATTTCCGCACCCAAGCGAAGCTTTCAGCGCTTCTTCAGGAATCTGTCCCGCTTGCGCTTCATCGTAGAGGTTCGACGTAATCGGATCGCAGGCGCAGTCGAGGAGCGCAGAACTTGCTCCGCAACAAGCATTGCCGCCCCCTTTTAAGACCCGTTTTGCCGCTTCGCCGTATTTTTCTTTGACAATTTCTTTCAGTTCCACAGATCCCTTTCCTTCATCCCTTTCATGTGCTCCCTACCCGCAGACCCGGATGACAGCTTTCGGCTCAATCGCCTTGTTACGTGTGCAGCACTCCGCATACAGGAAGCCCAGTAACTCCTGGAGAGCCTCGACGTTAGCCGAATACCAAAGGAACGTGCTCTCACGCCGTACCTTTACCAGATCCTCGTTCTTAAGCTTGTCTAAATGGTGAGAGAGAGTGGAAGCAGGAATGTCGAGTTCAGCTCCGATATCGCCAGCGATCATGCCACCAGGATGTGCCGCCAAAAGAACGCGCATAATGCGAAGCCGCGCCTCCGTGCCCATCGCCGAAAACATATCGGCATAACGTGCCACGTCCGGTTCATTCCTGGATTTCGCCATCAGTCCCACTCTTCCTCTTCAACCCATTCGTCGAGGACGCAGAGCAAGCAGCCGGCTGGGGCCTGCTCCTTCAGTGCAGTTAGAACTTCATCCATCAAAACGGGATCTGTAGATGAGCTGTCCTGCTCTCTGCCAACGCCAGCATTCATAGTTCCATTATTGTGGAAATAAGGAAAAATGTCAAGCTGAAGATCGGCCGGCGCTTCGCGTTCTACTTCTTTCGCGCGACGGTGTCTCGGCCGTTCTGGTGTAGCGTCGCTTGCGTCACTTTGCCGGAAGCATCTTTTGAGAACTCAACTTGCGCGTCCACTACTTTCAAGAAAAATAGCGTTTCTGATTGCGCATACAGAGGAAACTTCGGCTGTCCGGTTAACTGTGTCATCATTTGCCCGCCGTCCAACGTAATGACCATATCCACTCCTGGCACAAGCTCATACGTGCCAACGTAGGATTTCAGCACTTCTGGTGAAACACTAATCTCCTTTCGTTCCGATGCCAGCACAACAGGCTCGCCATGCATCACCGCACCTAGCTTACCCCCAATGTCTCCCGGCGCTCCGCCGTTCAGGTTGCTCAATACAACAATCGACAACTTGTCCTCTGGCCAATACGCCAGGAACGTATTGAACCCCTCAATCCCGCCGCCGTGTGATATTTCTTTGTGCCCGTTCCGGGTCTCCACAAACAGCCCGAAAGCGTAGTTATCTTTGAACGGCGTGATCATTTTTTGGAGAGATGCGTCCGAGAGAACCTTCCCGCCGAATAGTCCGCGTTCCCATCGCAACAAATCTCCTGTCGTCGAGTACAGCCCGCCCGCCGAATAGGGGATGGTCATGTTGATGAATCCCGCGTTGATGATGCCGTCCTTGCTTGGGGTATACCCAGCTGCCCTATGATGAATAATCGCGGAGTTCGAATCGTACCCCGAGTCCTTCATTCCCAATGGCGTGAATACATTTTCTTGCATAAACTGCTGATACGTTTCTCCGCTAACTTTTGTAATCAGGTATCCCAACAGAACGTACCCAGAGTTGCTGTACTTCCATTTGGTCCCTGGTTCGAATTCGAGAGGCTTATTCCGGAAGCGGTCGACGAGCTTCTCCGGAGTGGTCGAGGCCGCCTCCGACTCGGCATAGTCCGGGAAATCCGTAAAGCTCGGAATGCCCGAGGTGTGAGTCAGAAGATGGAAGATCGTCACCTTGTCCCATGCAGCCGGCGCGTCAGGCAAATACTTCTTCACCGGGTCTTCAACTCGTAACTTGCCTTTCTCCTCTAAGAGCAAAACGCAGGCAGCCGTGAATTGCTTTGTAACCGAGCCCAGTCGAAATTTCGTGGCTGGCGAATTCGGAATGTCCCATTCCAGATTGGCAAAACCATAGCCTCGATCTAACACACTCTCATCACCTTTAGCCACGAGAACGGAGCCCATGAATTGATGGGCCGACACATAGCTCTGCACAATCTGCTCCAGCCGCGGATTCGCATCTTCGGCTAAACAGGCGCTCGCGAATATCAGACATGCTGCTAAATGTTTGACGATCATCCTCACTCCAGAAATTTATATTACCCGCCCCCGGGCCTCAACTGTGGGGCGGATCTCCTGATCCGGGTCGGACGTTCTCGTCCGACGATTTACTGAGCCGCGCGCGTCAGCAAGCGTCAATCTGTCTACAATGTTGAGAGCAGGCCATCCATAGCTAGGAGGCTCTTTACGGTCCGTTCCGAGCGCAGCGCCAACTCATCGCAACTGCTAGTTGTGATTACGGCAGTCGCAGTCGTTTGCGGCCTGTATTTCGGCAAAGAAGTACTGATCCCCTTCGCCCTGGCAGTATTGCTGAGCTTTCTCCTAACGCCGCCAGTGACGTGGCTGGAGCGATTGAAGATTGGCCGTGCGCTCTCGGTACTGTTTGTCCTCACAGTGACGTTTTCGGCTGCGGGCGCAATCAGCTGGGTGGGAACAACCCAGCTTTCCGACATCATCAGCAGGTTACCTCAGTATCAGGAGAATATGCGGAGGAAGATTGACGCCATCGGAAACCCGGCCGGTTCCGGTTTCGCCAGAGCCGCGGCTAGCATCAGCCAAATAACTACCCAGTTATCGCCTTCCAACGCCGCCGTCGAGAACCACAAGAAATCCATCTCCGCTTCCGGCAGGGGCGGAAGGAACTCTGTCAAGGAGCCTCAACCCGCTGCGCCCGTGCCGGTGGAAGTGGTGAAAGCCCAGCCCAGCGCCTTGGAGTCGTTCGGTCTAATCGGCACCTCTATCGCGCATTTCTTCGGCACCGTCGCGGCCGTAGCCGTTCTCACGCTATTCATGCTGCTGAAACGAGGTGACCTGCGGAATCGGCTCTTTCGATTATTTGGCAAGGGACGTATCAATCTCATAACCACCGCCATCGATGACGCCGCCACGCGCGTAAGCAGTTACCTTCTAACTCAATCGGTCATCAACAGCACCTTCGGCCTTCTGCTCGGAACGGGCCTATATTGGATCGGCCTGCCTTATGCGGCGTTCTGGGGAGTGCTTGCCGCGTTCATAAGATTCGTTCCTTATGTGGGCACTCTGATCGCCGGAAGTTGTCCCTTTCTTTTATCACTGGCGGTTTTCGAGGGCTGGTCCAGGCCTCTTCTGACGCTCGGGCTTTTCGTTGTCATCGAAGGAGTGACATCGGGACTTGTCGAGCCTTGGCTTTACGCAACACGCACCGGAATCTCATCTCTCGCGATCCTCGTTTCCGCCGCTTTTTGGACTGTACTTTGGGGGCCCATCGGTCTCGTTCTTTCGACTCCGCTGACCGTCTTGCTCGTCGTGCTGGGCCGGTACGTTCCGCAGCTTGAATTCTTGTACATACTGCTCGGCGATGAGCCGGTGCTTCCGCCGGAAGCCTGCTACTACCAGCGGCTTCTCGCCATGGACGAGGACGAAGCGCGTGATGTAGCAGAGGAGTATCTGAAGGAGAAGACGGCAGCGGAGCTCTACGATGCAGTGCTCATTCCCGCCTTATCGCTAGCCGAACAGGACCGGCATGAGAATTCGCTCGATCCCCGGAGGCAACGGTTTATCTACGAAAACACGAAAGACCTGATCGAAGACATCGGCGACCGCGAGCTGGCGGATTCCGAGGGCAAGGAGCGCGTAGTGCAGACGGGTTCCCATCTCTCTGCCCTGTGCATTCCAGCTCGAGATGAAGCCGACGAGCTGGTGGGTCTTATGCTCGCGCAGCTGCTAAAAAGCAGCGGCCACCCTTCAAAGTCGATCCCCATCGGTTCCGTCGAGCGAATGCTTGCCCTTGTGGCGGAGCGGCGGCCCGATGTACTGGTGATTTCAGCCCTGCCTCCATTTGCAGTGAGTCACGCTCGGTCGTTATGCCGCAGGGTGAGACAAAGATGTCCTGACGTAAAGATCGTGGTTGGATTGTGGGGTTCCCACGAAGAAATGAAAAGCATTCAGGAGCGATTGGGTCCCGGCTGCTCCGATCATGTGGTCTACACCCTCTCTCAAGCTGAGGTGCAGGTCCGGCTGTTGGGAGGCCTTATGCCCGCCGTGAACGGCGAGTCGAGTTCCGATCAGGCTCAAACCCAGCCCATTATCCAGTTCACTCCATCCATAAAAGAACGTGCACTGTAACTGCACTCCTCTCCCGCATGAGCTGCGGATACTAGGATCGATCGAACTCCCGCCCGCTGCCCGGCCACACAATCAGCGGGGGAATCGCCAATCAGATAACAGCGTTCCGGCTTCGCCCCGAAATACTGCAATGCGTTTTCGACAAGCAGCGATCCAGGCTTGCGGCATGGGCAAAGATCCGCCTGCGAATGCGGACAGTAATAGATCCTCGATATGTTGATTCCGGCAGGCGCAAGTAGCCGCAAGAGCGCGCGATTCACTTCTATGAATTCGCTTTCCGTATAGTACCCGAGGCCGATTCCTTGCTGGTTCGTGATCAGGACCAGAGTGAAGCCCGCGTCTTCCAGAGCGCGCAAGCCTTCCAGAACTCCGGGCATGAGTTCAACCAGCGACGGATCGTGCAGAAATGGCACATCGCGGATTAGAGTGCCGTCACGATCCAGGAAAACAAGCCGGTGCTCAACGCTTCTCGCCAGTCGCGGAGCTTGTTCGTGAAGACTTAGAGCAGCCGCTCGCTCCAGAATCTCCGAGGTGCTAGTCGGAAAAGTGATCGGGATACAGATCACTCGCCCGCCGTAGGACTCGATGAGGTCCTTCGATCTTAGCTGTGCCTCCGAATAATCGCCGCCCTTCACGTATACGTCCGGCTTAAGGAGTTCGATTAGCGCAGCCGGACGAACTTCGTGCATGAGCGTGACGGCATGTACCGCTTCAAGAGCGGCGATCACGAACAGCCGATGCTCCTCTTTGTTTATGGGCCGTAGCGGACTCTTGTACGTTCGAATCGAGCTATCTGAATTTACCGCGACGACCAGCCGGTCACAATGTTCCCGCGCTCGGGTCAAATACTCGACATGGCCCGCGTGCAGAATGTCAAATGCGCCGCACGTGAATCCGATCTTCAACCCGAGTGAGCGTTGCTTCGCAACCCAGCGGCTCAATTCTTCCCGCCCGAATATTTTTGCGTTCACTCCGAAGTTACGGTAACACGAAGATGGACATTATCCTTGAAGAAGCGCATGGCTGCCGCTCTCCCCAATAAACAACTTGTCGTAAGCGTCGGCGTCAGCAAGACCAATTACGCCGAAGTGGTAGAGCTGTGTAAGCAGTGGGCTACCGAGCGGAGACATTCGCCGCCAGCCGAGGCGCGCTACATCTGCGTGACATCGGTGCATGGCGTCATCATGGCTCAGGATGATCCTGAACTGGCGAAAATCTTCAATGCCGCCGATATTGTCACTCCTGACGGTATGCCAATCGTTTGGGCGCTTCGCTCATTCGGATCACGCGATCAGCAGCGAGTGTACGGTCCCACCTTGATGCTCGACCTTTGCCGGAGCGCCGCGGAAAACGGTCACCGAATTTTTTTTTACGGTGGACGCGAAGAAGCTCTTCCGCAGCTCGTCAGCCGCCTGCGAACTCAATTCCCGGGCTTGGTGGTGGCCGGTTCCTATTCCCCTCCGTTCCGAACCTTAACCGAAACCGAGAACAGCGAGGTGTGCGAGACCATAACGAGGTCCGATGCCGATATCGTCTTTGTCGGTATAAGCACGCCGAAGCAGGAAAGATGGATGTACGATCACCGCTATTGTTTCCCGGGCGTGACGCTGATCGGCGTTGGCGCAGCGTTCGATTTCCATGCCGGCCGCATAAGACAAGCCCCCGCCTGGATGCGGCGCAATGGGCTGGAATGGCTGTTCCGGTTGGCGATGGAACCGGCCCGACTCTGGAAGCGTTATCTGCTAGTCACTCCAAGATTCTTGCCGCTATGGGCTCGGCAAAAGCTGAGGGAACGGGCCGACTCTGTCCGATGAAGTTAGCGGACGGGCCGACTCTGTCCCAACAAGCAATCTTGACATTACCGATCCGGTACTTGGCGGACAGAGCTGCCCGTCCCCGTCTAGTGCCCACTGGTTTACTTTCGGTGCGCCTCAAACCGAATTCTCCTGGTTTGAATATCGATCCGTACGTCCCGAAACCCACATCGCTCGAGTCGCTCCGCAAGGGTGCTGGGATCGAGCGGAACGAGAGTGTCCCGAATATGGGCGAGCCGCATAAACAAGCTGTCTCTGCTATCGCTTCCCACAAACACTGATCGCTGCTGCAGAACGCGATAGACTTCTCGGAATAGCTGATTCTGCGCTTCAACGCTCGGCACATGGTGCAGCATCGTAAAAGCAGCCGCGGCTGAGAAACTGAAGTCTCGAAAGGGCAGAGCGGTTGCGTCGCCCCGGACGACGTGGACATTCTTTCCCGCAAATCGGGACGCGAGCGAACTCGCGAGACCACCGTCCAACTCGATCGCCGTAAGCCGGTCCGCGCGCCGGTTAAGAAGTTCAGTCGTAAAGCCGGGTCCGGGGCCAATTTCAAGCAGATCGGGTCCCAGATTCAAATCTTGAAGAGTCCAAGGCAACACCTCGTCCTCCAGAACCTTCCGCCATTTCGCGGATCCACACATCCAACGATGCAAGGCGTTCATATAAGTTCGGCGACACCCGCGGGATAATCAAACAAACCGCGAGCGTACCACGCTTCCGCTCTCGCTCACCCGTGCATCGATCTAAAAGTGCGTAAAGGTAGGCGTGACTTCAGACGATAGGAGTTTGAGGAGCGGCTCTGTTTCTACACGAACAAACTACGCCGCAGCCGTCAGGGTTGGCCACGATCCTCGGCGGCGGCCTCACCTATCCCGGGCGAACGTGGAAGAGCTACGTCACGAGCGTTTCGGTTCACGCCTCCATAGTCCTCATGCTGCTCGCGATCACGCTTCCGGTTGCTGAGGATGTCAAACATCCCACGAGAGCAGTGCTCATTGTTCCGCAGCTCCAGCGTTACAAGCCGAAACTAATCAGGCCGCCTCGCATTCAGCCACCTACACAAAGGCTCGCTAAGGCATTAATCCCGCCGCCCGTGCTGAAGATGCTGGAGGTGAAGCCTCGGCCCGTTGAATCGGCGCCGATCATCCAACAAATGGATTCCGTTGCTTCCGTTCAACCCTTACCGAAAATCGAACTACCCGAACCACCGCCCGCTCCCAAGCCACAGGTCCACACGGGGATCTTTGAAGCTGTGGATCCTTCTAGGGCGACTGAACGCACTAAGCAGATCCAGACTGGTGCTTTTGGAGAAATATCGGAAATTCGCGCGGGTAGTGGAAATGGAAACAATCACAATGCTTCGGTCCGCACAGCTGGATTCGGGGATGCTACTGTTCTGGTAACCAGCGGTCTTCAGCGAGTTGCCCCCGCAGTGCTCGCGACTACCCCGACTGAAGTGTTGTTCAAGCCCAAGCCGGCCTACACCGCAGAGGCTCGCGATCTGAAGATCGAAGGGCAAGTCTCGCTCGAGGTTGTATTCCAAGCGTCAGGTACGGTCCGCGTCATACGAGTCCTGCACGGGCTCGGGCACGGCTTGGATGAAGCGGCCCAGCAGGCTGCACAGCAGGTGCGCTTCCGGCCGGCCACTCGCGCCGGGACTCCAATCGATACCACCGCCACCATACACATAACCTTTGAGCTTACGTGAGGCATCGCCGCTGCATGAAAGGAAAAATAATGTTCGCGTTCAAAGTTAGAAACACCGCGATCCCGAGCGCAGTGCTGTTATTCGGTGCTTCTCTCGTGATCCCATCCGCGTTAACAGCACAAAGCGACACGCCGGCCGTGCCGCCGGCCAAGAGCTTCGAACAAGCCGTCGATCAGGCTATCGCAAACGAGCACCGCCTTACGGAGGTCCTAAGAAACAGGCAGCCGATCGTCGAGACCTACATCCAGGAGTTACATGCCGACCCAGAAATGGGGGCCGTCCCGCAACGTGACTTTTATTTTCTCGGAAAACTCGATTTGAGCCACGGCTTGAATCTGGCCTCATTCACGTCCGCCGGGTCGATGTTCGACAGAACTCTTCATGTCTTTGCGAAAACAGCATCCTGGAACGAGTTTTTTCCTCGCGGCTTCGCTTCTCGGATGTTTATCGATGATAGGTTTGAGCGGTCTGCCTACAAATTCGAGTACATAAAGCGTGAATTTCTCGGCGATGTGCGCTGCGTGGTAATTGATGTGAGGCCGTACAAAGACGCCGGAAAGGGACGCTTTTATGGGCGAATCTGGGTCGAGGATCGCGATTTCAACGTGGTCCGCTTTAGTGGCTTGTACACGGGGTTGGGCGCTGATCAGTTGCACTTTGATTCTTGGCGGGTGAATACCGGGCCAAATCTGTGGGTCCCTGCGGCCATCTACACCGAAGAAAACTCCCAGCAAGTCGGTTTGATGAAGACGGTTATCGTCAGGGCTCAAACTCGAATCTGGAACTATGAGTCCGGGAAAGAGCGTACCGACGCAGCCTTCACGAATCTCGTTGTTGATCTCTCGCCGGGCGTCAAAGATCAAAGCGATGCCGCCGCGGAGCCATCCCCAATAGAAGCAACGCGCCTTTGGCAGCGTCAGGCCGAAGACAACGTCATCGAACGTCTCCAACACGCCGGGCTGATTTCTCCCGCGGGCGAAGTAGACAAAGTGCTTGATACCGTGCTGAATAATCTCGAGGTCACGAATAATCTCAACATCGAGCCGCCCGTGCGCGTCCGCATTATGCCCACGACGCCGTTCGAGTCCGTTTCTGTCGGTTACACAATTGTGGTAAGCCGCGGCATGCTTGACGTTCTCCCGGATGAGGGGTGTCTCGCAGCCGTCTTAGCTCACGAGCTGGCGCATATCATGCTGGGTCATTCCATTAACACCCGATATGCGTTTGCCGACCGTCTGTCTTTTGAGGACGGAGCGACTCTGAAAGGCATTGAGCTTCGCAGGACCCCGGACGAGGAGCAGGCTGCCGATGCAAAAGCCATAGAGCTTCTCAAGAATTCACCTTATAAGGACAAGCTTGCGCACGTTGGCCTCTTCCTCAGGACGCTTTCTGCGCGAGCCCGCGAACTGCCTCATCTGATCCGCCCGCTCATCGGTGATGAGATGACGAATGGACACCACGATATCCGCCTCGCCGCTTTGATAGATGCCGCTCCTGAACTCCAGTTGAGGAATACGGAGCAGGTCTCGGGTCTGCCGCTTGGCTCCCGAGTGAAAATGGATCCCTGGTCCGATCAATTGCAGTTGCTGAAAACGCCCAACGTGCCTTTGCTAAACGCCCGGGAGAAAATGCCGTTTCAAGTTACGCCGTTCATGCTGCACCTGATCCGGGAAGACGAGAAAGCCGTGTCCGACGCCGCCGTCGCA
Source organism: uncultured Acidobacteriaceae bacterium (assembly GCA_963758245.1). Classification (GTDB taxonomy): domain Bacteria; phylum Acidobacteriota; class Terriglobia; order Bryobacterales; family Bryobacteraceae; genus Bog-105. The sequence goes on from CAVWUV010000006.1 coordinate 27,258, forward strand.
AACCTCGCCTCTAACAATGAGAACGGGAAGCGCTGACCAGGCTATTGCTTCAGATGGAGACTGTTATGGATAGCGAAGAGCGCCAGTTCTAGCCGATCCGAGACGCCGAGCTTGTCAAAAACGTTGTGCAGGTGGTTTTTCACGGTCTGTTCCGTGATAAACATTTTTTCTGCGATTTCTTTGTTCTTGTAGCCTTGAGCGATCAGCACGATAATCTCACGTTCCCGTTGGCTGAGCTGAGCGCGTTCGCGGCCCGCTTTCCCGTTCGGATGAGCGGCCGGAAAATCGGCAGGAGAGGCGAACTGTCGAATTACCGCTGCAGTGGTATTTGAATCCAGCCAGATCTCCCCTGCATAAACTCTTCGAATGCTCTTCTCGATCAAGCTGGTTGAAGCATCCTTCAGCAAGATACCGCAGCAACCGAGTTTCATGGCTTCAACGAACTCGTCTTTAGCGTCAGCGGAAGCAAACAGGATGGGTTTAGACCTGGGTGCGCGTGTCTGCAGGCTGCGAAGCACGGTCAGTCCATCCACACGGGGCAGCTTTGGCTCCATAATGATGACGTCGGGATCGAGATGAACAGCCTTATCAATCGCTTCCATTCCATCCAACGCTTCCCCGACTATCTGAATGTCTGTCTGGCGGCTGAGAACAGTTCGCAAGCCTTCCAGGATTATGGGCTGTCCATCAGCAATCAGCACGCGAATTGATACTGTCGCCATCACTCCTTCCGGAATCGTATGCAACCTTTCTATAGTACCTTCCGTACCAAAGACCTAGGACTCAAATGGGTCACTCACCGATATAGTCGTACTTTTCAGCCGTAATTCGCAAGTTTCGTCTACTTAGCCGAGGGAAGCCCCTGAAGTACTATTCGGCCTGTATCGAAAGTTTCTGCAAGGTATTTTTGCCCAATTGCGTTGTGATGACACGGTTTGTCGCTTTAAATTGAAAGGCAATAAAGTACATCTGGTGCTGCCGGCAAGAGTCGCTGGACGGGTGCCTGCAAGTATTTAGACATGATTAGCTGCCGCGACTTGACGAAGCGGGGGAATGCTCACCCGGCGGATTTGCCATTCGATATGCGAGCGCGGATTATGCCCAGTAGAACCTCTTCCACTTGTTCCAAAGACAGACCGGTGGTATCCACAAGCTGCGCATCCGGAGCTTGCACCAAAGGCGCCTCCGAGCGGCTGCGATCTCTTCTGTCACGTTCATTCAAATCTTTTCCTACGGCTTGAACGTCCGCCGCCCGGCCTTCCTGCTGCAATTCGAGCGTGCGTCGGCGGGCGCGCTCTTCGGGATCGGCATCCAAAAAGATCTTTACCTGAGCTTGGGGAAAAACCACGGAACCGATGTCTCGCCCTTCCATGACAACGCTGTTGAGCGCGGCTACATCTCGCTGGGTCTTTAGGAGTGCGCGCCTCACTCCGGGCACAGCTGAGACCTTCGAAGCGGCATCGGTAACCTTGAGATCTCGAATGGCTTCCGTAACCTCATCGCCATTCAGAAAGACACGTGCATCGCCAGCCGCGAACTCGATCGTCGCCTCTTTTGCGAGTTGCTCCAGCCGATGCATATCGGTCAGTTCAACACCGAGACGTAGCGCCCAAAGCGCAATGGCCCGGTACATTGCGCCGCTGTTGATGTAGACGAACCCTAGTTTTTCAGCTATCCGTTTGGCAAGCGTGCTCTTGCCTGCTCCGGCTGGTCCGTCGATCGCAACAACCACTCGTTTTTCGGCCATCTCGCGTTCAACCGAGTATGGCACGCAGAATGAGCCGGCCATAACTAATGCGCGGCCCTTGGTTGCTGCTCGCCCGGCCGGGGTCTTCGCATGATGAATGGAAGCGGAGCAAGACACGCCACAATCAGTGACATGATCCAGAAACTGTTTTCAAAGCTGAGAGCGCTGGCTTGCTGCTGCACCGTTTGATAGGCCATCGCCATCGCTTTTTTTGTGGCAGTCACTGTGTCGTATCCTTGCGCGAGAAACGCCGCCTTGAGTCCGTTCAAGAACTGCTGGAAATTGTAATCGCCGTTGCTCGTGTGCGCTGCGAAGGCTCCCTGATGCGTCTGATTCTGCCGCGACAGGAACGTGGTCAGGAGCGACGTGCCAATACTGCCGCCCAGGTTTCGCGCGAAATTCGAAAGTCCGGAAACTTGATTGTTTTTCTCTCGCGGAACGCCGATGTAGTTTAGCGTGCTGATGGGAATGAAGATGAATGGCATGAAGACCACCTGGATCATTCGAAGCAGCACGATAGTACGGAAGTCAATGCCCACGTAGATGATGGTCATCAGATGAAGGGTAGCGGCGGTTCCGAGAAAGCCGATTGCAACCAGAAGACGCGGATCCATCTTCGTGCCCGTGAGCCGCCCCGCAATGGGCATCATCACAATCAGCACGAGGCCGCCTGGCGAGAGAGCCATGCCCGCACGCTCAGCCGTGTATCCAAGGCTGGTCTGCAGAAATTCAGGAATTAAAACGGTTGAGCCGAATAGCACCATCCCGAGCGTGAACGAGAAGAAAACCGCTGTCCCGAAGTTTCGATTCTTCAGAAGCCGCACGTCCACAATAGGATTCTCATGGAACCACTCCCAGAGAAAGAACGCGAATAGAGTGGGAAGTCCGATACTGAACATCGTGGTAATGAGCCGTGACCCGAACCAGTCCTCTTCCTGCCCTTTATCGAGGACGATCTGAAAACAGGCCACGCCAGTGACGATCAGCGCCAGGCCAATATAGTCAATCCCAATGCCGGATCGTTTCTCCTGTTTGAGCCAGGGTGGATCTTCAACCAATCGCTGCGTCAGAAACAAGGAAAGCAGCCCGATCGGCAGATTGATGAAAAAGATCCAATGCCAGTTGAAGTTATCTGTAATCCAGCCGCCGAGCGTTGGTCCGATTGCAGGCGCAACAACGACTGCCATGCCATACATCGCAAAAGCCATGCCGCGCTTTTCTACCGGGAAGCTGTCCGCGAGAATGGCCTGCTCAGAGGGTTGCAATCCGCCGCCGCCAGCGCCTTGGAAGATACGCGCAATGATCAGCATGGGAAGGCTGGTCGCGATTCCACAAAAGAACGAGCAGATGGTGAAGAGCGCAACGCAAGTCATATAGAACCGCTTGCGGCCCATGATGGTGGATAGCCAACCCGATACCGGCAGGACAATGGCGCTCGATACCAAATAACTTGTCAGTATCCATGTCGCTTCGTTGAAAGTTGCTCCGAGCGATCCCGCGATATGCGGCAGCGATACATTCGCGATCGAGGAATCGAGCACCTCCATGAACGTTGCCAGCGTCACCGTCATGGCCACGACCCATGGATTATGCGACGGCTTCCAATTGTGATGGCTGTCAGCCTGAGGACCGGGCAAGACCCTTAGCCTCCGATGCGCACTTCAGGCTCAACCGACATGCCAGGGCGCAAGCGATCGAGTCCGGATTGGTTCGCTTTGAATCGTATGCGCGTGGGGATACGTTGCACAACCTTGACGTAATTCCCGGTCGCGTTCTCCGGCGGTAAAACACTGGCGACTGCGCCCGTGGAGCCGCCGATGTTCTCCACGTACCCATTGAAATCCTGGTTCAAAGCATCCACATGTATGCTGGCCGATTCTCCTGGCTTTAAGTTCCGCAACTGCGTCTCTTTGAAATTTGCGGTCACCCATAAGTCCGTAATCTGCGCGATCACGAGTAGCTGCTGTCCTGCGGAGATGTGGGCGCCTACCTCCGCCGAACGTTTCATGACAATTCCGGCGACCGGAGCCGTAATCTTTGAATAGCTGAGTTTCAGTTGCGCTTCCTCGACTTGCGCCTGTGCGGTGTTCGCGCTTGCCTGCTGGGATTGAACATTCGCGCGGCGAATGGCAAGCTGTTGCGGCGCGTTCCGCCGATATTGCGCCAGCCTGCTTTGTGCTTCTTCCAGCTGCGCGCGCCTTTGATCCACGGTCTGAGCGGCAGCCTGAAGCGCAGCTTGATTTGCGGTTACGGTCGCCGCTTGGGCCTTCGCCGTCGCCACAATCTGGTCGTATTCCTGTTCCGATACTTCTTCCTTGCCGATCAGCAATTTGTACCGCGCTAAATCGGCCTGCGCTCTCGCATTATTTGCCTCTGATTCAGTCACCTTTGCGGCGGCAGATTCCCGATCTCGTTCCGAGGCGGCCAAGGCTGCTTGCGCGTTGGCCACATCAGCTCCCCCAGTCGAGATATTCGTGGTGCTCTCAATCTGGGTTATGGGAACGTTAGGCTGCTGCGCGACCACCATGCTTCGGGCCTGCGCAAGTTGCGCGAGCGCCTGGTCCAGAGCCACTTTATAATCACTGGGGTCGAGGTCAACCAGAGGATCTCCGGCTTTCACCATCTGGTTATCGTCGACGTAAACGTGGGTGATTGTGCCATCGATACGAGCACTGATCGGGTTGAGATGAGCGTCTACCTCCGCATCATCCGTGGATTCGAACTGGCGCGCGTGAAGCCAATAGAGGAATCCGCCCAGCCCGATTACTAACAGCACGATGAAAAAGATAGTGAAGGCTCGCTGGCGTCCCCGAGTATTGGCGGGCTGCTTCGCGTTCGCGACATTTACCGGGCTGTCACTCATGGGCCGTTCCCTTCAGCAGATCTGGCAAGTCACTCTCCGCTTCACCCATGGCTCTGGCCAACGCGAGCTTGGCAAGATCCAAGGAAAAAAGACTCGATATGTAATCACTTTCCGCTCCGGCGACTTGTTCCTGCGCCTGCACGACTTCGAGAGTGGTCGCTACACCAGCACTGAAACGATCGCGCGCTTCGTTCAGCGTCTCGCCCGCATACTTGCGATTGCTTTCCGCTAAATGAACCTGGCCCGTGGCTGTGTCAAGCTCGATCAGCGCTGTGCGGACGTCCTGCTCCACTTTGCCGCGCTCGTCGGCCAGTTCAGCCTGGCGTTGATGCAAAGTGGCTTCGGCTTCCTGGATATCGCCCTTGGTGCGCCCTCCTTGCCAGATTGGAACATTGACCGAGCCAGTAATTGCGAACACGCCATGCGTCGATGCTGGGTTGGGCCCGAGCACTCCGTAGTCGCCATTCAACGATACCGACGGAAGTCGCTCTGCATGTGCCGCTGAGAGTACCCGTTCAGCGGCGCTCACTTGCGCTTGGGCCGCCTGTAGATCGGATCGATGCTGAAACGCGCGTTGTATCGCTGCGGCCAGATCCGGCAAGGTCACCTCGCCTGCGATAAGCGGCTCGATCAGTGTGATTTCACGATCCAGAGGAAGGCCGATCATGCGCGCAAGTACGATTTCCTGCTTGCGCAGGTCTGCTCCGAGTGAGCTCAACCTTTGCTGCTGTGTCTGTAGCTCGACCAGACTGCGCACGACATCGATACGCGCATTCGTTCCCGCCGTCTTGCGGATGACGGCTTGCTGGTACACTGCTTGCGCATTATCAACTTGAGCGCGTTGTGAAGCGACGCGAGCAGCGGTGGCTATGGCCTGCAAATATGTCCCGCCCACAGCTAAAACCACCAACTCCCGGGCGTCTCTCGCGGAGAGGACAGACGCGCGTTCCGTTTCTTTGCTGGCTTGCCAGTTTCGTCGCGCGACGGCGTCGTAAATGGACTGGCTCAAAGCGCCTTGAGCCTGCGAATAACTGAATGGGCCCACTACAGAGGGAATCGAGAAGCCGAAACTTGGCGGAACTTTGAACTGGAATCCATACGCAGCAAGATTGACCTGGGTAACTGTCTCGCTCGCGTTGGCCGATATGTTCGGCAGTAAAGCGCTGAGTTCCTGAATCCTTTGCGCACGCGCTGCTCGCACGGAATCGTTTGCCGAGATGGTTCCTAAATTTGCTTCCAACCCGCGCTTTACCGCGTCCGAGAGAGTAAGCGTGATTGGGCCGCTCGGCGCCTTACCTGAAAATACGCTGCCCGAATAGTTCCCGCTCACTTGAACGGAGCTGTTGATGGTATCTACGCCGCTTGCTCCGGCTGACTGTTGCGCCTCGGCTGAGCCCTGCTGATTCGTGCGTCCCGAGGCAGGCAACGGCAGCGGCCGGCTGGATCCCTGGGCCGCACCTCCGGGCGGGAGTTGCGCGAACACCAGAGACCCGTTGATTGAGACCAGCAAAAGAAGATGAAGAGCACCGGGTCGCATAGGGCGGCTAATGACATACATACATGTACCATATTGCGTACATAGATGTATATAATTGCAGTTGAAAATGAGATCTGGCGGATCGCCCAACAAGCATCAACAAAGGACCGAGGCTACCCGGCGGAAATTGCTTAAGTCCGCCCGCCGGATCTTTGCAAGGGACGGGTTCGAAGCTGCTCGGCTGGAGGACATCGCCGGCCATGCGGGACACACACGCGGCGCTTTCTATGCCCATTTCAAAAGCAAGGAAGATCTGTTCTTCGCGCTTCTCGAACAGCAGGCCAGAGATCACATCCAGAACATCCGGCGTTTAATGGAAAGCTGCCCGGACCCTGAACACGGCCTTCAGGCTCTGCGCGAATATTATGTCGAGCGCATAGCGGACCGTCAATGGGTGATGCTGATGCTGGAATTTAAGCTTTTTGCGATTCGACATGCAAAGCTTCGTGCAAAACTCGCAGAAGCGCACCGGCGGATCCGATCCTCGTTGAAGATCGATCTGATTGGAAGTCTTCTACCGGCCCGGCTTCAAAGGAATGCGGAAGCCGATGAACTTCGCAGAACGGCGCTGGAGGCGGCACTGAACGGTTTAGTCCTGGAACACGCGTATGATCCGAAGCGGATCTCGGAAGATGAAATTGCGTCTATCCTGAGGTTAATATTCAACATGCTGATGGAGGAGAGAGTGTGAAAGCCACTTCATTGCTTTTGGTTGCACGGGAGCCATGAGCTTGGTAGAGTGGTACTTCGGCTGAAAGTGTGTATTTATGGCAAGAGTTTGTGAAATTTGTGGCCGTGGACCGCAATTTGGGCACCGCATTAGCCACGCCCATAACGTCAGCAAGCGTCGCTGGAATCTAAATCTTCAAAGAGTCCACGCTTTAATCAACGGCGCTGCCAAACGCGTCCGCGTGTGCACCTCCTGCATTCGGAGCGGCAAGATCCAAAAAGCTCCGCTCGCCTGAGCCTCAAGCGGACCGCTACAAGCGTCGCGCACCGGTCTTCACTTCCCGCAGTCGAATCCCAGGGGTGGCGAAACGGAAGCCAACGCGCTCCATTCCCGTCTGAATATATGGATTGCGCATGAACCAGCGCCACACGTTTCCGGTCAGCAGATTTTCAATACTCAACAGCGAAATGCCGATGTCAATACCGACTACGTCCTGATCCACCCACAGCTTTTCATCTCTCCAGTTCGGATTGAAAGCGTCTGTGAATCCGTACTTTTGGTAAATTTTGTCGCCGTACACATTGTGCATTTCAAGCAGGACGGGCAGGCAAATCTCGGGCGCGAACATCAGTGATCCCGCAGCGGCGCAGGGAACCAGCGTGCCGTTTATCGGGTTGCCGAAAGTGGTTCCGCCCCAATTCATGTAACCGACAGGACTGTCAGAAACCGTAACGCCCCACATATTCGGCCCGAAATCGGAATACCTGGATTGCAAGCTGATACAGAAATCGCGGTGCGCATAAGTGGCGATGATCGAGTTCCTGAAGTAGTTCAGGTACGAAGGATCGCCATCTTCCTGGTGCCGAAAGTCCACCCACGCGTGCGAGAACTGGTGCGTGAAGAGCGGGCCGCCGCTGACGAAGCTCCAACGCTCGTAATGGACCTCGGGACGCGACCACGCATACCAGCTATCCGGCGAGATCGGATGCCGCGTCGAACCGATTCCGAGCAGATACAAAATAGAGGCCTCGCTATATACGCCCCAGCGCGAACTAAGAAATCCTGATCCGGGCAGCACGCCGTGCGAGAGAATCAAGGGGCTGCCATCCAGCATCCACGCAAAGTCAACCCGCTCAAAAATCTGCTTAACCAGTGTTTGAATTTCGCGATCGGCTGAAAAGCACCCCGCTGTGGTCAAAACGCCGGCCAGCAGCAGCCCCGTATCGATGCTGGAGATTTCGGACCGCAACCTTCGAGCACCCGTGCTGGCGTCCATGAAGTGGTAGTACCAGCCGTGATCGTGAAAGGCGTGCGCCCACAAGTAATTGAGCGTTGTGACCACGCGCGCTCGAATCTGCGGTTTTGGGACCCACCCGCGGCTCGCTGCGATGCAGAGCGCGGTTAATCCAAAGCCGGTTGCGGCGGAGCTGCCTATATTATTGAACCGGGAACCGTCGGTTCTGGCGCGATCGAGCACCAGGCCGGTGTGCTGATCCGCCTGCTCCCAGAAATACCGAAAACAACGTTTCGCATAGTCTTCGAGGAATCGGCGGTCTTCGGCTTTAAGAGGTATCGCCGGAACTTCAGGAACGGGAGGAGATGCGGCGCGAGCGTTCCGCGCCAGCAGAGTTGCGCCGGCGGTTGAAAAAAGAAACTCGCGGCGCGAGAAGTGAAAATCCTTCCGACTCACGGCGATCAAATATGGTTGTGGGAAAAATCAACAAGTATTCCCAACATCTTAGACGCGGACCGGGGACTCTATCGTTCCAGGTACCTGGCCCGCATCATTCATATTACGGTGAGCCTTGGCTTCCGGGCAATATCCCTAAAACGTGAACCGAGCCTGTAATTCAATCGACCGGCCTGCCAGCGCACCTGTCGGCCTTCCGAAATTCGGGCTTTCGACATAATTATCCAGCGCCCCCAAACGGGAAGGGAGTAAGATTGAGCTGATTGAACACGTTGAACGCCATACCGCGAATCTCGAGGCCGGCGCCTTCGTGAATGAACGGGAGCGCGAAATTCTTCGATAGAGTCGCGTCCGTCGAGAAGAAACCAGGCCCGCGGAATGAGTTTCGGCCGATTCCCGGAGGACCCGAGAGTGGGAGATGTCGAAGTAATTCGTGCCAACTATCGGGTACGTTTGATTCGTTCCCCCGAATTCGCAGCCGTTCTGGAAACAGCTGTTCGAGTTTGTGCCTCGGGTTGGCGTTGTTGAATAAATAATCGAGCGGACGCGCCGGATTGATGGTTGCAGCGCTGCTAACGGCGGCGACTGATTTTTGTTGAATCCCGGTAATGGGCGTCCAAGGGAAGTCCGCAATAAGCGGTGACAATGCCGCCCACTTGCCAGCCGCCCAAGAACCGTATGCAGCAGGCCCTTACTGTGCGCGAAAATTGGAATCGTCCACAACCCGTTCGCCACAAAGTGATTCCGATAGTCGTAGTCCGAAGGCCCATACTCAGTCCGTTTGGGCGTGGGCCGGATCGGTTTGGTTGGTCACGAAACCCGGACCCTCAGATGAGAGCATATCGATACTCTTGCTCCAGGTGTAGGTCGCGTCCACTGAAAAGCCCATCGAAAAGGTCTTGGAGATGCGCGCGTACATCGCGTTGTAGGAAGCATTCACATCGGGCGTCGGGATGTAAGCCGCAGAGAAGGGAGTGGTCACTGGCTACCCGCCACAGTCGGGAATAAGAAATTCTGATTGACAAGCCGGATCAGGTGATGGCTGACCGCACCCTGATACCCGACAGTGATGAACCAAACTTTAGCGACTTGCGTCTGAGTCTCGAATGAATACAGGTACGAATAGGCATCCGGCGTATTGGGCCAAGCTCCATAAACTTCTATTGCTGGCGTGTTCCTGTGGCCGATGGCGTTCGGAGTGCCTGTCATAGGGTTAACCCCCGTTGCCAGGGCTGGATTCGCCGGATAGCTGTTGGGCGATTTGCTGCTTCCCGTAGCAAACTGAATTTCCCGCCTGCAAAGGGTGAGCCGAAACTGAAGGGCGTGGGATGCTGTTCCGCAACAGAGGTTGAAATGAAGTAGTTTGGAATATCTTCCGCGCCGTTCGCAATAGATGTTGATGTTTTGGCGGTTAAACGAGATGCCAAATCCACCCCGACGCACAAATTTCTGGTGAAGAGACAACGGTGCGAACGCGAACCCGATCTTGGGCATGAAGTCTTTCCAGTTGGTATTCCAAAGCTGGCCGACATGCTTGACAGCGGCATCGACCAGCGGATTGGGTCCGTTTGCATAAAGAAAGACGTTGGCCAGGTTGCCTCGCGCTTCCGTCAACTGGCGCGAAGTACTCCCATCGGAATCCGAGATTCAGCGTCAGGCTGGCGAGGCATGCCAATCATCTTGAACGAACAATGGCATCGTCATGAATCCCTGTAATACCGCGCGCATTTCCGGTCCGCCCGTGCTCACATCGGCAGAAATACCTTCAAAAATAGGAGCCGTTATTGGCCAGGTTCCACAGGCCCGAAAAAGAGTAGAAAGGCCGGGCGGAGCCAAGAGGTTATCATTATCCTGTTCCCTACGGTAATTGCCGCCAACTGGATCGTGTGATTACCCAATACCTTGATCAGACGTGTCGCGCGCTTCATAGGTGTTCTGTGCGAGAATCGCGGGCGTATCGCGGCTCTGCGGAGCGACCTGCCAAATACAGGTTCCGAACGGATAAGACTCCATCTTGATGTACGGGATTCCCCAGTTGACATTCGGGTTGTCGCTGACTCCGTTATCTGCAAAGCGGGTGAAATTGGCGCGGAGTTCATTGATCGTCGTCGCATTTATGGTCTTGATGTAGCCCGCCGTAATAGCAGTGTTCGCCGGTTTAAAGTTTACGTCAGCATCCGGAGCACCGCCAGAGCCGCGTCAGCAGCGAGCGAATTCAGGTGGGTGAGATATCCCGAGCCAAAAATCGATTCGTTTGCGTTCAGATTGTAATCAATCGTCCGTTGAACTGATTGCCAGTTTGGGTGCAGGCGGAGTAGTATTGAGCGAACTGGATGTCCGGAACGCCGTCAAAACCGCCGCCGTTCGAGCCGAGCGCAGATGGGATCGGATAGTAGGGCGTTCCCGGCCAACACCGGGCCCAGGCGAGCCCAGATCCAATCCTCCCGTGACGTCCCGGCATACATTGGCGGCGTTAGCTGCCGAAAACCGCCGCGCAAGTGGTGCTCGGACCGTCAAAATAGCGCCACGATACGAGGGGTATTGTTCACCGAGCTGAAGATATTCCCCATAACGTTATTTTGGCTCGCGACAAGTTGCCGATACTGGGGTGTAGTTACCCACTGATTTCCGTACGAGATGCTGTTATTGCGCAGACCCTCATAGCGAAAAAAAGAAGAACAGCTTATCTTTCTTGATCGGCCCCCCAACGCTGCCTGCGTACTGCCGAAAAGCGGTCTGACGCGAACGGGAGGAGCATTATCCGGCCCGCCCCATTTGTTGAATGCGTTGAAGTTGGGATCCTGGTAACGGAATAGAGCGCTGCCATGGAACGAGTCCGTGCCGCTCTTAGTAGTGGTCTTGATATGCGCGCCACTGCCACGCCCGTCCTCCGCATTGTAATCGCTTGCAATAACGGTCTCATGCTGAACAGATTCGGAATTAGGCGTTACCACTGCTGCGCCGCCCCATCCCAAACTATTCACGTTCACGCCGTCTATCAGGAAAACGTTTTGCTGACGCGCTGGCCGCTGGAGCTTACTTGTACCTGGTTTTCGGTTTGAAAGATGGAGGTATTTGATCCGCCTGGACCTGTGGTGTTCCCGAGAAATAGCGTGCCGCCACCGCCGCTATGGCCACCGGTGCCGGTGATACCCGGCATGGTTCGGATCAGTGAATAGGGATCGCGGCCTTGAAGAAGGCAGCTTTTGAATCTCCTCGCCGGTGATCGTTCCGCTCACACTTGCGTCCGCGGTCTGCAGTGTTGGAACGGCAGACGCCGTTACGGTTGTCGTGGATTGAACATTTCCAGCCTGCAAAGTGGCATTGGCGGTTTGGGGCAGATCCGCGGCAACTTGAAAGTAGTCGAGCGTTGCTGTTTGGAAACCAGTGGCGTCCACGGTTACCGTGTATGTGCCTGCTGGGAGTTTATTGAAACGAAAGAACCCCTGGTCGTTCGCGGTGATATCCTGCGTGGCTTGTGTGCCGGCGTTTACGAGTTTTACGTGTGCTCCTTGAATAACCCCGCCCGAAGTGTCAGTAACCGTTCCCTGCAAACTCGCATTGAACTGGGCCAGCGCTGGCAGAGCCAGAATCGCGAACAGGGCGAAACTGTAGAAAACTCTATGTAAACGTGACATAACCTATAGACCTTATATACCGTATAGCACAAGGTGTAAGAATTTTCTCAGAATTCCTCAATCTTTTTTCCTAATTCGCTCATCGCTTTCCGCGATCCCGTCTTCCCGCTATACTTACCCATTACGTGCCTAGTCAACTACTGAGGACCAAAAGCATCGACCAGATGGTCGAAGAGACTCACGTCGAGGGCAAAAGGCTAAAACGTTCCCTCGGACCCGTGAGCCTGATTGCCTTCGGCATCGGGGCAGTCATCGGATCGGGCATCTTCACCGTGACCGGGACAGCGGCAGCGGGCCAGACCTTCGAGGTCAAATCGATTTTCAACGCGCCGGTCCTCGATCTCTTGATTCACGGCGGAAAGGCCGCATCAACGATTGGCCGCCCGGGCGCAGGACCCGGCGTGGTGCTGTCGTTCATCCTGGTCGCCATTGCATGCGGGTTCGCCGGGCTATGCTATGCCGAGCTCGCTTCCATGATTCCTGTTGCGGGCAGCGCATACACATACGCGTATACAACTCTCGGCGAAATCTTCGCCTGGATCATTGGCTGGGATCTCATTCTCGAATATGCCGTTTCGAACATGTCTGTGGCCGTCGGCTTCTCGGCGTATTTCAATGATGTTTGCGATTTCTTTTTCCGAGGGCATCACCTGCCAACTGCATTATCGGTGCCCGCGATTATTGACTGGCACGCGACAGGGAGTTACTTCAACGTTCCCGCATTCGCAGTTGTGCTTTTGCTGAGTTGGATTTTGGTGCAAGGCATTAAAGAGAGCGCGGAGACCAATAGTCTTCTGGTCGCAATTAAGCTCATCGCGATTTTGGTCTTCGTTTTTGGCGCCGCCCACGCCATTAAGCCCCAAAACTGGCACCCGTTTCTGCCCAACGGCTATTCAGGCCTGCTAACGGGTGGCGCAATAATTTTTTTCACCTATATAGGATTTGATTCGATATCGTGTGCCGCCGAAGAAACCCGAAATCCACAGCGCGACATGCCGATCGGCATTTTTGGAACGCTGCTGGTCTGCGCCATCCTTTATGCCTCCGTAGCGTTGGTCCTTACTGGGATCGTCAATTGGAAAACATTGACTGGCGATGCTCCCGTGGCTGACGCGCTCAAGCAGCTGACCATGAATAAGCTCGGAGCCGTGGTCAACGTGGGCGCTCTCCTGGGGATGATCTCTTCGCTCCTCGTCTACCAGTACGGCCAAGCTCGAGTTTGGTTCGCAATGTCGCGTGACCGGCTGTTGCCGGACATGTTCTCGAAGGTCCATAAAAAGCACCAGACTCCCCACGTGAGCACCTGGGTTGCGGGGTTCGTAGTTGCCATTCCGTCCGGGTTATTCACTGTGGCTTTCTTTGCCAATTTGGCGAATATCGGAACACTGTTCGCCTTTGTCCTGGTTTCGTTAGGAGTTATCGTGCTCAGACATAAGGAGCCGAATCGCTATCGTGCGTTTCGCGTTCCCGGTGCTCCGTTCACGCCCTTGATCTCGGTCGCCTGCTGCATGCTGCTGATGCTGGGGCTGCCGCTCGAGACCTGGATTCGGTTCTTCTTTTGGCTGATCATGGGTCTGTTCATTTACTTTTTGTATAGCCGCAAGCGAAGCCCGCTTCGGGATGCTTGATGTGGCGCGGCGGCGTGTCCAGGGACCGGAGTGCTCAGACACGTCGCGCGCACCGCAGCGCGCCCCGCGCTTAATGCTTCGCCCTATAAATCGATCGGCTCAAGTGATTCTGCTGCCGGTTGACTTGTTTGCGCTCGGCGTTCGTTAGATGGCCGTTGTTGTATTTGCGATCTGCATTTACTTCGTGGTTCAGGCCGGCCTCGCGGCTCTCCAGATTCGAGGTCTGCCCGGCATTCAGTCGCCCCGATTTAATTCCCTGCGCAATGCGATCCTGCTGGTTTTCTTGGCGCTGCCCCACCTCGCTGTTGCCGAAGTGATCTGAGGCTGTATTGTGTTTGTCTGTGTAGATCTGTTTGCTGAGGCCGTTCTGCTGGCGATTGATCTGTTGCTTTTCAGCTTGTGTCAGCTTGCCTCCATCAGCTTTGCGATCTGCCCGAACTTCCCCATTTACCGCGCGTTCTTTGTTCTCCAGGTTCGCAGTTTCTCCCGCCGTCAATTGACCCGACTGCACCCCCTGGGCAATGCGATCCTGTTGATTCTCCTTGCGCTGGCCCACCTGCCCGAAACTCGTCAACGCAAAGACCCCGATGAACATCGATGTAAGCGTAAGTTTCTTCATATTCCCCGTCCCTTTCTCTGGCTGCTGCCAGTCACTACTCGAAACGAGCAATGCGCGATTCCGTTGACACGAACCAGCCGTTAACTTTTCTTCAGAGCGGTGACCGAAGGGAGCGGTCTTACACGCAAATTAACCTAGTGAGTTGGAGCTCTCCACTCCGCTTCAATATGTTAAAGGGATTGGCCCTGCGCGCGCGGCGATGCTCGCGGCCAAAGACCTTCAAACCGTCGCCGATCTGTTGTACTACGCGCCCTTCCGCTACGAAGATCGGCGAAACGTAAAGGCGATTTCACAGCTTGCTCCAGGTGAAAAGGCCGCCGTGCTGGCGCAGATCAGCTCAGCGAGGCTTTCCGGGTTTCGGCGGTCTCTCGGCCTGTTCGAAGCCACCTTGCGGGACGGAAGCGGCGCGAGCCTTCATGCGCGCTGGTTTCACGGAGAACGCTACGTCGATAGCTTGGTTCCAGGCACGCGTGTCGCGCTTTTTGGAAAAGTCGAACTGGACCACGCGCGGGGCGATCGGCTTATGGTTCAGCCGGAGCTCGAAATCCTTTCCGCGGAAGAAGAAGAGGAAGAGAGTCTGCATACGGGCCGCATCGTTGCAGTTTACGAAGCGGCCGGCAAAGTTTCGACACGCGTGTTCCGGCTTCTCATCAGTCGCGTTTTGAAGCAGACCCCTATGCCCGAAGATTGCCTGCCGGAAAGCGTCCGCAGGCGCGTGGATCTGCCGGAGCTTGCCACCGCAATTCACGATCTGCACGTCCCGGCCCCAGATGCGGACCTGCGCCTGTTGAATGAGTTTCGATCACCCGCCCAATTCCGATTGATTTTTGACGAGTTCTTTTGGCTTGAATGCGGCCTTACCCTCAAAAAAGCGAAAGCTCGAGTGGCAACAGGGATCCCGTTCAACGTGACAGACCGGGCGCGAGAGCAGATCAGGAAGATGCTGCCTTTCAAACCAACTCCTGCACAACGAAGAGTCATGCAGGAAATAGCCGACGACATGAAGCGGCCTCATCCCATGAACCGCCTTCTGCAGGGAGATGTGGGTAGCGGCAAGACCATAGTCGCGGCACAGGCCGCCATAATTGCGATCGATAACAAATATCAGGTCGCCGTGCTCGCGCCAACAGAGATTCTCGCGTCTCAGCATCACTCCTACTTCACACGATTGTTGTCACCCCTCGGCTATGTGGTCGCGGCGCTCACGGGATCGGCTGGCGCGAGAGAGAAGAAGCAAGTCAAGAAACTGATTGCGGAAGGATTAGTACACGTCGTCATAGGGACACACGCCCTCATTCAAGAAGACGTCACGTTCTCCAATCTCGGATTGGCCATCGTCGACGAGCAGCATCGCTTTGGCGTCCGCCAACGGCTGGAACTCTTTCGAAAAGGCGAGCAACCGGATGTCTTAGTGATGACAGCGACGCCCATTCCGCGAACGCTCGCGCTGACAATATACGGTGATCTCGACGTTTCGACTATCGACGAGTTACCGCCAGGCCGCAAACCTATCGTGACAAAGCACGTGCGGGAATCGGCCGTCGAGGGTGTCTACAGTTTCATTGCGCAACAGATAAAAGCCGGCCGCCAGGCGTACGTTGTCTATCCGGTTGTTGAGGAAACTGAAACTGCCGCGGTAAAGGCGGCGGAAAAGATGTACGAGCATCTCGCAAAAGAAGTATTTCCTGAAATGCGCGTTGGACTCCTGCACGGCAGGATGAGCGCGGATGAGAAAGATGCTGCCATGCGCGGCTTCCAGTCTGGCAAAATTCAGGTTCTGGTTTCGACAACCGTCATCGAAGTTGGAGTGGATGTGACCAATGCCTCCGTCATGGTGGTCGAACAGGCAGAGCGCTTCGGCCTGGCCCAGATTCATCAGCTCCGCGGGCGAGTCGGTCGCGGCCCTCATCAGAGTTATTGCATTCTGGTGACGGGCAAACTGAGCGATATCGCGCGAGAGCGAATTCGAACCCTGGTGGAATCGAATGACGGATTCTACATTGCCGACATGGATATGAAGCTCCGCGGACCGGGTGAATTTTTTGGCACGAAGCAATCCGGCATACCGGGCCTGCGGCTGGCGGATCTGCTCCGGGATACGGATATCCTGGAGACCGCGAGAAACGAAGCGCAAACTCTGATCCAAGGCCGCGACAACGAAGAGCTCCGAGCTGTCGTCAGGTATATCCAGGAGCACTGGCAGCGCAAATACGGTTTCGTCCAGGTAGGTTGAAAACAATTCGGCTGAAACATGAGGGTGATCGCGGGGCGGTTTAAGAGCCGTAAACTCAAGAGCGTTCCAGGCCTGGTCGTTCGCCCCACGCCGGATCGTCTTCGCGAAGCGCTTTTCAATGTGCTGGCCCCGCAAATCGCCGGCACGGTGTTCCTCGACGCGTACGCCGGCAGTGGCGCGGTTGGCATTGAGGCGCTCAGCCGCGGAGCGAATCACATAATTCTGGTCGAACACAACCGAAGCGCGCTCGCGATCATACGCGCCAATTTAGAGTCGCTGGGAATCACGCATGAGGCAACCCTCGTTCCCGGAAACGCTGCATCTTCACTTCAGAGTTATAACCCCGATATCGCGTTCATCGACCCGCCTTACGAGCAAACCAAGGAATACCCAGCCGCACTGCTTGCGCTTTCTCGAACGCAGTCCCGCCTCGTCATTGCCCAGCATGCCTCTCGCGCCGTGCTCGAAGATCGCTATGAGTCTCTCAAGAAGATACGAGTTCTGAAGCACGGCGATAATTCGCTGAGCTTCTATGAACCGGTCGGTTCTTGATCAGCTTAAAGGACGTCGCTAACCTGATCATCATTAGCCCTGAAGACCGTCTCCGTCGCACCCAAGAAGTTCGTCGGAAAAGGCCTGCCGATGCGCAACCGGCAGAATGGCGAGTCGCCATAATTTACGTTGAGCTGTGACTACTTTGCCGAACCGGTTGAGAGCCCACGCTGGAACTGATTCCAGGCCGAGGCCACTCGAATCAAGCGTAGGAACGCGATTCGAATCGGAAAGCGGCAGAGCGGTAGCCATAAGGCCGATACCTCGACTGAACCACGATGCCAAGCTTACGATAGAAGTCGCGAGCAGGAAGCGGTTGAAAAAGGCGGCTCGATCGTTTCGATACAAAGCGACGTCGCTTCTCCCGGGCTCGCCGTTTGCCAGAACGCGACTCATGGGGATCGTGAGTGGCAGCATTAGCGTGGATTTAGAGCCACTGTCTCCGTCGTTCACTCAAGAAACCGATGTATTCGTAGATGCGCGCCTCAGGCAGACCGTGAAGCGTGACCATTCGCGGAACCGCAGCACCTTGGCAATCGCTGGCGAATCTGTTTCGCAATATCCTCCAACTCGTCTGCCAAACGACGTTTGGAGCGTTCCCGACGTACCCGCGACAGTCGATCGCGAAGCGCTTTAATCACTGCGTCAGTTTTCGTCCCAAGTCTGCTTGGCTAGTTCTCAGCCAGCATCTCCGCTTCTCGTTTCGAATGTTGAGCGCCATTCTTACGTGTGGCTCCTGACCTACAAGAAACGTGCCGGCTTGCCGCTCCAGAGGTTGGCGTTGCAATCAGCCCACGAGCAGTAGCTGTATATCCATCACATTTGTCCCCGTCGGCCCCGTCCGAACCAGATCGCCAAGGGTGTCGAAGAATGTATGGGAATCGTTGTTCTGAAGATACTGCCCTGGGTCTAGGCCTGCTCGCATCGCGCGCCCAACGGTTTGTCCCGTCGCCATAGCACCCGCGGCATCCGTCGGTCCGTCGCTGCCGTCCGTTCCCGCGCTGAGCACGAGAACATTCGGAAGGCCTTGGATGCCTCGCGCCGCCGCCAATGCAAACTCCTGGTTGCGTCCGCCTCTTCCGCTACCCTTCACTATTACCGTAGTTTCACCGCCGGAAAGTATGCATCCAGGGGATCGAATGGGCCTTCCGGATGCAACTACTTCTCGAATGATTGATGCGTGTACCTCCGCTACTTCTCGCGCCTCGCCTTGTATTGTGCTGGAAAGAATCAGCGCCCGAAACCCGAGCGATCGTGCTTTACTCGCGGCAGCTTCTAACGCGAGGCGATTGCTGCCGATCACCACATTGTGAACATGTTCGAATACGGCGTCACCTGGTTTGGGAGTCTCGCTGACGTCACCGCGAGCCCCTCTTTTGAGGTGTTCGCGTACCGCTTCCGGTACTCGATTCATCAGCCCGAATTTCTCCAACACGGCTAGCGCATCGAAGAAAGTGGATGCATCCGGAGCCGTCGGTCCCGAGCCGATCACGTCCGGAGCATCGCCTATGACGTCTGAGAGCAACAGCCCCACAACGGTGGCCGGATAGGCAAGCGCGGCGAGACGTCCGCCTTTGAGAGTAGAAAGGTGCTTGCGAACGGCGTTCAATTCTGAGATTGTTGCGCCAGCCCGCAAGAGCAGCGATGTCGTCTTCTGTTTCGCCTCGATCGTGATTGGCTCCGCAGGGGCGGGCAGCAGAGCAGAAGCGCCTCCCGAAATCGCCACGAGCAGAAGATCGCGGGCATTCAAGTCGCTTAGCAGCGCGCGAATCCGAGCAGAGGCTCGAAGTCCAGCATCATCGGGTATGGGATGGCTGGTTTCAATTACATCGAGGCTGCGCAATCGCGAACTCGCATGTCCGTATTTCGTCACTGCGATCCCGCCAGTCAGCCGTGCCCCGACCACCTCTTCGACGGCAGCCCCCATCTCGACGCCTGCTTTTCCCGCCGAGATCAGGAAAACGCGATCGAAATCTCGGATTGGGAACCGCAGAGTTCCGACTCGGAGATGACCAGAGCTGATCCTCAGATGCTTGCGAACCGCATTGCCTGAATTCGCAGAATCCAGCGCGGCTTGGAAAATGGCGATTGCCTGCCGGCGCAATTTACTGGCGCGCGGCGTCATCAAAAAATGGGTAAATGCAGGATTTTATCCACGATCGCGGAAATATCGTCCGTATCGACATCGATGCGGAAGTCGGCCCGGCCGTATATCGGTCGCCGGTCGTCGTATAGTTGCGCGAGCCCGCTTCGATCGGCAGCAAGCGGGCGCGTACTATCATCGCCAAGCCGCTTGCGGATCGTTTCGAGCGTACAGTCGAGCCAAATCGTTACACCATTATTCTCAACTAGCTGCCAATTCCTCGGCTCGACAAATGCGCCACCCCCCAGCGCCACTACGCAGGGGTTGCCTGCTTCAATCCGCAACACACGCCTCCCGAGCATTTCCGTCTCGACTTTCCGGAATGCAGCCTCGCCGCGCTCCCGGAATATGTCTGCGATCGTTTTCCCCTCTTTTGCTTCAATGTCGTGATCGATATCCACAAATGGCCAGCCAAGCTGTTCGGCTAAGGCCTGACCAACGCTGGTCTTCCCGCTGCACATGAACCCGACCAGGTAAAGCCCGGGAGTGCGCTTTAGCTTCAGGATCATCAGGACCGTCCAGGAATCAATATATCGCTGGGCAACAGCCGATAATAAGGATATGGGCACGCAGCTCCTTCCCTTATTCCCACTCTCCGTGGTGCTGCTGCCCGCCACGCCGTTGCCCCTGCACATCTTTGAAGACCGTTACAAAGAGATGATGGGCGATGTTATCCCGGCGCGCGGCGAATTTGGGGTAGTGCTTGCCAAGAATGATGGCATCGTGAATGTCGGATGTACCGCCACCGTCGACCGCATCCTGCAGCGGTATCCGGACGGCCAACTGGACTTGGTTGCCATAGGCCAGCGCCGGTTTCAGGTTCTATCGCTAGACGAAGAGAAGTCGTATTTGCGCGCTTCCGTCGAGTATTTCAACGATGAAGAAGCCGGCGAAGTGCCTCTCGATCTGCGCCGGAAAGCCATTGCGGGTTATCAGCGCTTGCGCGACATCGAGAAGCCCAGCGTAGTAATCGAGCCGCGCCTCGAAGGGCCTCAATTAAGCTTTCAGCTTGCGCAGTTCATTTCCGACTTGGACAAGCGGCAGACCGTCCTCTCACTGCGCTCGGAGGTGGAGCGGCTGGAATTTCTCGTCACCATTCTGCCCGATTACATTGTTCAACGGGAACGCATCACTCTTGCGAAAAGAGTAGCTCCACTCAATGGCCACGCAAAACACATTACAGGCCAGTAGAGGGGGATTCGCGTCAACGCGTCAAAACCTGATCTTCGACGCCGACGACACGCTCTGGGAAAACAACATCTACTTCGAAGATGCTTTTGATCACTTCTGCGAATACCTGTCCCACTCCTCCATGACACCGGAGGAAGTTCGAGCCGTCCTCGATGAGATTGAGATCGCCAACGCGCAGATATACGGCTATGGCTCTCGAAAATTTGCTCGTAATCTGGCGGCCTGTTTTCGACGTCTGGCCGAGCGTGATATTTCCGAGGCGGACCTCCAGGTCGTCATGGATTTCGCGCACAAGATCCTTGAGAAGCCTATGGAGCTTATTGAGGGCGTTGCGGAAACCGTCGCGGACCTTTCCGCGAGACATGAATTGACTCTCTTCACGAAAGGCGATCCCGAGGAACAACGGCTGAAGATCGATCGTTCGGGTCTGGCGTCCTACTTCCAACATGCAGCCATCGTGAAGGAAAAGAACGCGCCAGCCTATCGTCAACTGGCGCAAGAACGAGGCTTTCATCCGGATAACACCTGGATGATCGGCAACTCTCCCAAATCAGATATCAACCCGGCTCTCGCAGTTGGCCTGCGGGCGGTCTATGTCCCGCACCCGCGGACTTGGAGCCTGGAGCACGAAGCCGTCCCGGACAGCCATCCGAGACTGCTTCGCGTGGATGGCATCCGGGAGCTGACAACCTATTTCTGAAGTTCAGGAATGGCCGCTCGCCCGTTCATAAACCAGCTTCGCCGTGGCGACATCTTCAACTGCTACGCCAAGTGATTTGTAAATCGTGATGCGGCTTTGCGGCTTCGGCTTCGTGCCGGCAAGTATCTCTCCTAGTTCCGCGTAAATTGCCGCGCCGGATTGAATAATTTCGCCCGATTCGCGCAACGCAGCTTCGCGGGATTCCACGATAATGGCCGCACTCCTCATCGCGTCGTCATCGATTTCGCGAGGGTGCGGCCCAATTGCGCCAACGGCATTCACATGCGCGCCTTCCTTCATCCACGCTCTGTGCAGGATCGGCTCGGAAGAATTGGTTACCGTGACAACAACATCGGCGCCCCTAACTGTCTCCTCAGCGCTCATCGCGCGGGCTCCTATTTCTTTGGCGAATTGCATGGCGTGCTGCGGCGTGCGGCTCCAGACGCGCGTCTCGTCAAAAGTTCGTATCAGGCTGAGTGCCTGATAATGCGCCCGTGCCTGCACCCCACTTCCTAAGATCGCCAGGACACGCGCTCCACGATCCGCCAATTCGCGCGTGGCGAGCGCGGAAACAGCGGCCGTTCGCAAAGCTGTGATCACGCGTCCGCCGAGCATGGCCAGCGGCTCGCCTGTTTCGGCTCGGAACAACTGAATCAGCGCGTTATGGGTATGTAATCCGCGGGTTGCATTCCGTGGAAAAACCGTCACCAGTTTCGCACCCATCACGTCGGCATAAACCGCCGGCATTACGGCAAACCAGCCGTCGTACTCGGCTACCCGGACGATGCTGCGCAGGGGCTGTTCGACTCCCCCTGCTGACAACGCGATTAGCGCCGTTTCCATCGCGGCGCGAAGTTCACTCAAATCCAGCAGCCGCTCCACTTCGTCCTCGGGAAGAATCAACACGTTAGCTCAGATCAGTGAAGAAGAGCGTCGATGTGGCGTGCAAGATCCGGTTCGCTCATGCGGAAGGGGCAGTACATTCTCACCACGCCCGCGCGATCAATCAGCACCAGCGTGGGCGTGGAGCTCACACCATAGGCGAGCATGGCTGACTGATCGACGCGATGCGGCACATCCGCAAGACCGGGATAGGATTCCTTCCAGACGCGCTCGATCTCGGCATCTTCCTGTTCGGGGGTCGCCCGGTCGTCTCCATTTACGCTGCCGATACGGCGGGTGGGAGCCACTATGACTAAGCCTCGGGATTCGTATCGTTGCCTGATCCGCGCGATTATTGGGGCTTCTCCGGTGCAATCGCTGCACCAGTGACCCCAGAGAAACAGAAGGACCGGGTGGCCGTGCATTCCCGGTTCCAAGGCGGGCGCCGGTTTACCCTCCAGAGTGAGCAGATCCAAGTTTTTCTGAATGCGCGCCTGAATGGCCCAGAGGCTCCAATGAGGCAGCTCCGATTCAAGCAGTGCGACTGCTTTATCTGTGCTACCTTCGGATGCGAATAGCCGCGCCTGAACTTCGACGACGGCGCCAATCGCGGCGGCGAGATACGGGTCGTCCTCCGGACGGGTTTTCTTCGCCAGATCCCCTGTAATACGTTTCGCGCGTGCCAGATAGGTGCGCGTGAGCTCCGGATTTTTCATGATGAACGCGCCGCGCGCTAGCCACGCCACGGCATCCGCGCACTCCGAAGTGGGTCCGTTGTCGCGGCAGAACTCATCGGTGATCGCCTCGGCGCTAGTCAGGTCGCCTGCCGAGATTTTGTATCGTACCTCGGGAATCACATCGGCCGAGAGCGGCGCTAGCATGGCGAGCACTAACAGAAGTCGCACTCAGCCAGGATACAGCGGGCTACTCTTCCGCTGGGAGTTGCGGGCTATCGTGTAGAGTTATTACTTAGAAGTTTTTCAAGAATTTTCTGACCGTTCTGAAAAGCATCGTTGACGGGGCTAAGGTGCAGGAGTAGCCTGAATACATGGAGCCGAGCGTCGAGATTTATCAGCCATCGCGCTTGTATGCCCGAATCGGCTGGGCGGCCTTGGCAGGCTCCCTAATTTGTATCTTGTGCGGGTTTCGGGCGCCTCTCGCCTTCATACCCGGGTTTTTGTGCGCAATCACCGGGGCAGCCTTGTTTTGGCTGGCATCCCGGCCTCCCATCCGGATCGGGGAGACCCAATTTAACATCGGGGAGCGTGCAATCGCGTGGCGTGAAGTCCGCGAAATCAATAGCAGCCGGTTTGTTTCCCCCCTCCTGTTGAGGATAAAGCTCACCAATTCCCGCCATAAGCTCCTTATTTTCCCGGGTGAACCGGAGCGCATTGCCCGCCTGATGTTTCAGCTCAGGAAGAACTCTCATCTTGCGACGTTTGACGGCGTCGCCTATCGGGATTATTGGATTTGGTCCAGCCTGGCCGGCTCACGCGGTGAAAATCCCACCGTAGAGCACCCGGTTCGAATGTTGAGTCCTGAAGATGAGGATGAAATTGAGCGCATGTACCAGAAGCTCAAGACGGTTGGCGGGTTGGATTCCCGCAGCACAGATCCTTCCAAAACCTCGCATGAAGATTAACGCTGGCCGTTAATCTCACCTGCTCGCAGGATGTTTAATGCTGAGATCGCTATCCACTCTGTGGCCCTATGTACGCCGCTATCGAGGCGGGCTGGCGCTGGGAATCGGCGCGCTTCTCCTTAAAGATCTCTTCGCCGCCGCGCTTCCTGTAGTGATCAAGTACGGGGTCGATTCGCTTACCCGCGGATTTCAGATCCGGGTCGTCCTCGATCTCGCTGCCATATTGATTGGATTGTCGCTGGTCAAAGGCCTTTTCCAATACTGGATGCGCGTGATTATCATCGGCATCTCGCGCGATATCGAATACGATCTCCGTAACGACCTTTTTGCCCATTTAGTGGAGCTGTCGCAGGATTTCTACTCGCGTTACCGCACGGGCGATATTATGGCCCGGAGCACGAATGACCTGAATGCTGTACGAATGATGCTGGGCCCCGGCGTGATGTATTGGAGTGAAACATCCGTCATGCTGGTTCTGGCCGTGGCTGTGATGCTGCATACCGACGCTCGTCTGACCGCGATCTCGCTTATTCCCGCCCCATTTGTCTCGATTGCCGTCATCTTCTTCGGCCGGCGCATCCACACACGGTTCGAACACATTCAAAAAATGTTTGCCGATATCAGCAGCAAGGTGCAAGAAAACCTCGCGGGCGTTCGCATCATTCGCGCCTACGCGCAGGAAAAGGCCGAAGTGGACCAATTTGAGAGTCTCAATAGGGATTATGTTCGAGAGAATATCGGTTTAGCGCGTATTCAGGGCATGTTCATGCCGCTTTTACAAGCGTTGATCGGCATGACATTTTTGCTGGTGCTGTGGTTCGGCGGCAGGCAACTCCTCCAGGGGCGTATTAGCCTGGGCAGCTTCGTGATGTTCAACACTTATATGGGCATGCTGATCTGGCCCATGATTGCATTCGGCTGGGTGGTGAACCTGATGCAGCGCGGAACTGCGTCGCTGAACCGCATCAATGAAATCCTGCACGAGCGTCCGGGTGTCGCTCGGCCTTCGAGTGAAGTTCTCGATGCCCGCAATTATGC
Source organism: uncultured Acidobacteriaceae bacterium (assembly GCA_963758245.1). Taxonomy (GTDB): domain Bacteria; phylum Acidobacteriota; class Terriglobia; order Bryobacterales; family Bryobacteraceae; genus Bog-105. The sequence continues at coordinate 52,031 of CAVWUV010000006.1, forward strand.
GCCGGAGGTCCGGTTCCGTGATGTTGTTATGAGCTTTGGCGACCGGGAAGCCGTTGCAGGTGTCGACCTTACGATTCACTCGGGCGAAACGGTAGCAATTGTTGGGCACACCGGCAGCGGGAAGACGACGTTGGTGAGCCTGATTCCAAGGCTCTTCGATCCAACTAGTGGCGTGGTGGAAGTAGGTGGCGTCGACATTCGCCGCTTCCATCCGGAAGAATTACGGCGTCAGATCGGTTTCGTTCCGCAGGAGACTTTTCTGTTCAGCGCGACTCTGGCCGAAAACATCGCGTGGGGCGTGCCTGATGCGAGCAGAGAACAGATCCGGTGGGCGGCGGAAGTCGCTGGGCTTACCAGTGATATCGAATCCTTTCCTAACGGCCTCGACACCGTCATCGGCGAGCGCGGGCTAACTCTTTCAGGCGGACAAAAGCAACGGACCGCTATCGCGAGAGCTGTTTTGCGAGATCCTCGAATTCTGATCCTGGATGATGCCTTGTCAAGCGTCGATACGGTGACGGAAGAGAAGATATTAAGCGGCCTTGCCGGAGTAATGCGCGATCGCACCACTATTCTGATTTCACATCGCGTCTCCACCGTGCAAAATGCGAATCGCATCGTGGTGCTCAGTCACGGTTCGGTGGTAGAGATTGGCACGCACGAAGAGTTGCAACGGCGGGGCGGGTATTATGCTGAGCTTTATCAGAAGCAACTGCTCGAAGAGGAGTTGGAGGCGGTTTGATTCATGTCTCAAATAAGCTATTAGCCGGCGAACTCTGCTGAGCGCTGTTCCGGGGGTAATCGGCTTGGCGGCAGCAAGCGGGAAAGTGCTGCGCGCGCAGCAATATCATATTTCAGGCGCAGACTTTAGACTGGGCGTCGCTTCCTATTCTTTCCGGAAATTTTCGCGAGCTCAGGCGATTGCGATGACGAAGCAATTGGGGACACCGTACCTCAACGTGAAAGACGTGCACCTTCCTCTTACCAGTACGCCGGAGCAGATTGATGCGGCCAAGAAGGAGTTTGATGACGCTGGAATTGTTTTGGTGGGCTGCGGCACAATCTATTTCAAGGAAGATAGCGACGCGGATATCCGGCCGAAATTCGAATATGCAAAACGCGCCGGATTCCCGCTGATTGTTTCGATGCCGAACCGCGATGTTTTGCCAAAGCTCGAGAAGTATGTGAAGGAATACGACATCAAGATTGCGGTTCACAACCACGGCCCGGAAGATAAGAATTTCCCCACCCCTCAGAGCGCGTTGAAGATTGTGAAGGATATGGATCCGCGCTGCGGCTTGTGCGTCGACATCGGGCATACGGCGCGGACTGGCGTTGATGTGGTGGAGTCTCTCGCCGAAGCGGGTCCTCGTTTGCTCGACATGCACGTCAAGGATTTAGAAGACCCAAAAACCAAAGAGAGCCAGGTCGCAGTAGGCGAAGGCAAATTGCCCTTTCCTCAGATTTTTCTTCAACTGATCAAGATGAAGTACGGCGGCAGCGTCAATCTGGAGTACGAGATTGACGAGAACGATCCGCTGCCTGGCATGCAAAAGAGCTTCTCGTACATGCGCGGAGTATTGGCCGGAATTCAAGCGGCGAAGTACTCCGGGTAGTCACGTCATCGTTGCGCGAGTGTTTCCGTCCGCGCGTCTGAGACATGGTCCTCCAGTTCGGGGATCTCGATTATGGTTTGCGTGCCCTGTCCCGGTTTGCTGTCGATGATCATGCGATAACCGGGTCCGAAGAGCACCCGGAGCCGCTCATTCACATTGCTCACGCCGATTCCTTGCTCGAACAGAGTGCTGAGCTTTGATTCTTCAATCCCGAGCCCATCGTCTTCCACCGAGATGTGCAACCGCGTACCCTCGAGCCACGTGCGCAGCCGAACCATTCCGCCATCAATCTTGTTCGCTAGGCCATGCTTAATGGAGTTCTCGATGATTGGCTGCAGAATCATGCTGGGAACCAGGCGCTCGAGTGTGTTCTCGGCAATGTCCTTATGGAAGCGGAGCTTGTCACCAAAACGGACCATTTCGATTGCAAGATAGTCGTCGATGAACGAGATCTCGTCGCGGAGCAGAGAAAAATTCTCGGTTTTACGGAGCAAGCGGCGGAGGATGTTCGACAGCTTGTAAATCATCCCCCGGGCACGATTGGGATCGATGCGAATCAAGGTGGACACTGAATTGAGCGTGTTGAATAGAAAGTGTGGATTGATTTGATTGGTCAGGGCTGCGAGTCGGGCCTCGGTCAGGCGAACACGCTGCGCTTCGAGCTGTTTCTCCGCACGGAAACTGCTCCAGATACGCACGGGTAACGAGACGGCGAACAGCGTAGTAGCGGCCGATGCGGCAAAAAGCCACACGTCGAGCGGTCGTGTGTCTTGGAATAAGAAGAAGGTGCCGTGGCCGTGCTCATCCGGGAACAGGGAATGGATTCCCCATCGCAAGAACTCGGCGACGACGACGATTGCATTACAGGCGACATTGAATGCCGCGCGTTCAACGACCCGGCGCTGGATGGCAGTCCGGTTCCAGCGCAAAACCTGGCGGAACAAGCGATAGAGGTTGAGATCAACGAAAGGAGAGAAGTACCAGATATCCTCTTTTTCGGGCGCAAGGTCATGCATGAGAGCACCCAAAAGGCCGGCCGCCGCAAAGAGCGGCATTGACATGAACTTGCCGTCGAACATGTCGGGAACCGAGACGCAAAGGCCAGTAAGCAACCCGCTAACGTAACCACCCAACATTCCGGCAATAACAGCGCCTTCGAGAGCGAGGTCGATCGCGGAGTATTGATGGTGGCTGAGGATCCGTACCCCCGCGCTCGCGCCGAAAAGCACGGAGAATACGAATGCTAGTTGCAGGCGGTCGCTAACCGTGCGCTCGTCACGAAGCAGGATCTTCTGAATGCTTGCGAAGCGCATCAGAATGCTGGCGATCGAAGCCGATACCGCGACTTTGATGAGGAGCGCCGCTAACTGCTGTTGATCAAGCATACCGGCTATGGCTCCTATAATAAGGTTTTTGCTACATCTGAAGCTGAATAAGGTCGCTGAAGCGGATTTCCCGAGCCGTTTCGGACGGTTTCGCATTTACGGATTCGAAGGGGTGCGCCCGGCTGAAACCGAAGAAGCGGTCGTATTGAAAGCAGGAGAGCTGTCGCCGGAATTGGGTGCGCCGCTCGTAAGGATCCACTCTGAATGCCTGACCGGAGATGTTTTTCACAGCCTGCGCTGCGATTGCCGCTCCCAGTTGGAATTAGCCCTCGATCAGATCACCGCGGAAGGACGGGGCCTGCTCATCTATGAGCATCAGGAAGGGCGGGGAATCGGATTGCTGAATAAGCTTCGCGCGTACGAGCTGCAGGACGAAGGTCTGGACACGGTCGAGGCGAATGAAGAACTGGGCTTCGATGCTGATCTGCGAGATTATGCTTTGCCTGCTGCCATTTTGCAGTACTTCAATGTAACTGAGGTCCGGCTCCTGTCGAACAATCCGCAGAAAGTGGCTGCTCTCGAATCGGCAGGGATCAGGGTTGTGGAACGCGCGCCTATTATCGTGCCTCCGCTCGAGACGACGGCTGATTATCTCAGAACCAAGCGCGAAAAAATGGGGCATCTATTCTGAATTCGACGCTGGAGCTTTCAGGGCAGACCCTCACGTTGGATGAAATAGTCGCTGTATCACTCGGAAACGTTAACGCGATTTTATCGAACCCCGCTCGCGGTCGCATTCAAGCTTCGCGTGATGTTATCGAAGGGCTGATTCGTGAAGGGCGAGTGGTTTATGGCGTGAATACCGGGTTTGGCAAGCTCTCTGACGTCCATATTCCTCAATCGGATCTGGAGCAGCTCCAACTCAATTTGGTTCGAAGCCATTCGTGCGGGCTCGGAGAGCCATTGCCCGAAGCTGAAACGCGCGCGATGATGCTGCTGCGGGCAAATGTGCTGGCACGCGGGAATAGCGGCTGCAGAGTCGAGCTGGTCGAAACGCTCTTAAAAATGCTGGAGCGGAAGGTTTATCCCGTGATCCCAGAAAAGGGCTCGGTGGGAGCAAGCGGCGATCTCGCGCCGTTAGCGCATCTGGCTCTTTCGATGATCGGGGAAGGGGAGTCGTACTTTCAGGGCGAGCGAATGCCAGGAGGAGAAGCGTTGCGCCGCGCTGATATTGCCGCTGTGCGCCTTGCCGCGAAAGAAGGTCTGGCTCTCTTGAACGGCACGCAGGCGATGGGTGCCGTAGGAGGACTGGCGCTCTACCGAGGCCAGAGACTGGCTGCACTCGCGGATTTGGCGGGGGCAATGACGCTCGAAGCGCTACGCGGCACGCCTGTCGCTTTCGATGCGCGAATCCATGATGCGCGGCCCCATGCGGGGCAGATCGCCTCGGCTGCGCATCTCCGAAGATTACTCGAAGACAGTGAAATCCGCGAGTCGCACTTAGCGAATGACCCACGCGTGCAGGATGCCTATAGCTTGCGCTGCATGCCACAGGTGCATGGAGCAGTTCGCGACGCTTTGCAACACGCTCGCGGAGTTGTAGAGATTGAGAGCGGTTCCGCCACAGACAACCCGCTGGTTTTCGCTGAGAATGGAGATGTATTGAGCGGAGGAAATTTTCACGGTGCGCCTCTCGGGATGGTTTTCGATTATGCGGCGATCGCTCTCACGGATCTGATGAGCATCAGCGAGCGGCGGATTGACCGTCTGCTGAATCCCGATGTGAACGAAGGGCTGCCGCCGTTCTTGAGCTCGCATCCCGGCATTTCGTCGGGCTACATGATTGCGCAGATTTGCGCGGTTGCTCTATTGAATGAAGCCAAGATTCTGGCGCACCCGGCCAGCATCGATAATGTGCCGACTTCGGGCGATAAGGAAGATCATGTTTCGATGGGTATGACTGCTGCGATAAAGCTGCGTCAAATCGTTTCGAACGCCGAGCAGGTGATAGCCATCGAATTGCTGACGGCAGCGGAGGGACTGGATTATAGAGCACCGCTTCGGTCTTCGAAGTTGATTGAGCGAGCGCGCGAGCTGGTTCGAAGCGTGGTGCCCAGGTTGACGGCTGATCGCCCGCTCTCTTATGACATTCGAAGAATGACCGAGGTAATCCAGCGCGGAGAATTCGACGAGTTATGACCGGGGCTACTACGGAAATCAGAGCGCCCCGTGGAACCACGCTGAGCTGCAAGGGCTGGCACCAGGAAGCCGCGCTGCGGATGTTGATGAACAATCTTGATCCTGATGTTGCCGAGAAGCCAGACAATCTAATCGTCTATGGCGGCACGGGACAGGCGGCGCGGGATTGGGAATGCTTTCATGCGATTGTCCGTTCGTTGCGGAGTCTCGAAAATAACGAAACGTTGCTGGTGCAATCAGGCAAACCGGTCGGAATCTTCCGTACCCATTCGGAAGCGCCGCGGGTTCTGATCGCGAATGCGAACCTGGTCGGCCGCTGGTCGAATTGGGAAGAATTTCATCGGCTGGAGAAGCTTGGCTTAACGATGTACGGCCAGATGACGGCGGGCTCCTGGATCTATATCGGCAGCCAGGGAATCGTGCAGGGGACATACGAGACGTTTGCGGCAGCGGGGAGAAAGCATTTCGGCGGCAGCGTGGAAGGAAAACTCATCGTGTCTGGCGGCATGGGAGGAATGGGTGGAGCGCAACCGCTCGCCGCGACGATGAACGGAGCGTGTTTTCTAGGTATTGATGTTGATCCAGCGCGCATTGAGAAACGAGTCCGCAGCGGCTACTGCGATCGCCAAGCTCGAGATCTCGATGAAGCACTTTCGCTATTGGATGAGGCTCGCCGCCAACGTCGCGGCGTTTCGGTTGGGCTGGTCGGGAATTGTGCTGATGTTGTTCCCGAGCTGGCGCGGCGCGGCGTTGTTCCGGATATCGTCACAGATCAGACGAGCGCTCACGATCCTTTGAACGGATATGTGCCGAATGGAATGGATCTGGCCGCGGCTTTGGCGCTTCGGAAGCGCGATCCGCATGAGTATGTAAGGCGGTCGATGGATGCAATGGCGAAGCATGTCGAGGGCATGCTTGCGCTGCAGCGGGCGGGATCGATCGCCTTCGATTACGGCAACAATATACGGACACAAGCGAAAGCCGCAGGCGTCGAGAATGCGTTCGATATTCCAGGCTTTGTTCCCGAATACATCCGGCCGATGTTCTGCGAAGGACGTGGGCCGTTCCGCTGGGTTGCATTGTCCGGCGATCCCGAAGATATTCGCAGGACCGACCGGCTGGTTCTGGAGATGTTTTCACATAACGAGGATCTGGTTCGATGGATTCGGCTGGCCGGAGAACGAATTCACTTTCAAGGACTGCCTGCGAGAATCTGCTGGCTGGGGTACGGCGAGCGCGCAGAGTTTGGGCTGGCGATGAATGCGCTGGTCCGCTCCGGCGAGATCAAAGCGCCGATCGTGATTGGCCGCGATCACCTCGATGCCGGCTCGGTGGCTTCGCCATTCCGCGAGACGGAAGCGATGAGGGATGGCTCGGATGCAATCGCCGATTGGCCGCTTTTGAATGCATTGGTCAACACTGCCGCTGGAGCGTCGTGGGTGTCGATTCATAATGGCGGCGGCGTGGGGATCGGATATGCAGAACACGCCGGGATGGTAGTCGTTGCGGATGGATCGGCGGAGAGCGACCGGCGGCTCGAGCGAGTGCTTACGTCAGATCCCGGCACCGGAATCATGCGGCACGTGGATGCGGGATACGAGAAGGCCATCGATGTAGCGAGGCAGAAGCAAATCAAGATTCCGATGGCGCACTAATGCCGCTTGCCGTTGTCAATTGCGGCCAGCTTGTTACGTTGGCGGGTCCGGCGCGGCCGCGAGTTCGGGATGAACTGAAGCAGCTCTCGATCATTCAGAACGGCGCCATGCTGATTCGCGACGGCAGGATCGAAGCCATTGGCGAACATGTTGCGGTTCCTGACGGGTACGAAGTAGTAAACGCGGGCGGGCGCGTCGTGCTTCCGGGATTTGTTGATGCACACACTCATGCGGTCTTTGCTTCGAATCGCGTCGAGGAATATGAGCTTCGGGCCAGCGGCGCGACCTACGAACAGATTGCAGAATCCGGCGGCGGGGTCCGCTCTACAGTGCGAAAGACACGGGCGGCATCTGAAGACGAACTGTTTGAGGCGTCGCGCCGATATTACGACTGGTTTCTACGGAACGGCACGACAACGATTGAAGCCAAATCAGGCTACGGTCTGACACTTGAAGATGAGCTGAAGATGCTTCGAGTCATCCGGAGGATCGGGTATGTGCCGACGTTTCTGGGCGCGCATGAAGTACCGGATGAGTATCGAGGTAATCGGGACCGCTATGTAGATATCGTCATACATGAGATGCTGCCGAAGGTTGCCGGGCTGGCGGAATACTGCGATGTATTCTGCGAGCCGCAAGTGTTCGACGTTAACGCGTCGCGCAGGATTTTGAGCCGGGCTCGAGAGCTTGGGTTCAAGCTGCGGATTCACGCCGATCAACTCACCCGATCCGGCGCAGCGGAATTGGCGGCGGAGCTTGGCACGGCGACGGCGGATCATTTAGAACAGATTGACGATCATGGAATTGAGGCGCTGGCTTCGGCCGGCGTACAACCGGTGCTGCTTCCTGCCTCGGTTTACAATCTCGGCTCCACTCGATTTGCTCCAGTCCGAAAGATGATCGAAGCCGGGCTTGCCGTGGTTCTCGCTACCGATTTCAATCCCGGCTCTTCGCCGACTCCTTCCATGCCTTTCGTGTTTTCCCTCGCATCGACGCAGATGCGAATGACTCCTGCCGAAGCGATTACCGCGGCGACTATCAACGCTGCCTACAGTCTCGATCGCGGCGACGAGATCGGCTCACTCGAGCCGGGGAAACGCGCCGATTTCGTCATTCATGATTGCCGGGACTATCGCGAGATTCCATATTTTGTGGGAATCGAATCTGCGCAATCGGTGTTCATCGCCGGTAAGTTGGTTTACGCGAGGAACCAGTGATCAAAATAGTCTCGGGCCATGCGGTCGTACCCGGACTGCTCAACGCGCATTCGCATTCCTTTCAACGGGCGATTCGCGGGCGAACGGAGCATCGCACGTCTGCCGACCGCGATTCGTTCTGGACATGGCGGGAGGCCATGTACCAGGCAGCAAACCGGCTGTCGCCTGAAGACGTGTTTCATGTGGCACGGATGGCATTCCTTGAAATGCTTCTCTCCGGCATAACCACGGTGCGCGAGTTTCATTATCTGCATAATGCACCCGACGGGTCGCGCTACCAGGATCCAAACCTGCTGGCCCTCGAAGTCATTCGGGCGGCGAACGAGACCGGCTTGCGGATCGAACTGCTGCGCACCGCTTACGCGCGAGCTGGATGGCAGAAGGAGCGGAATCCGTTACAAGCTCGCTTCATCACTCCGTCGGCGGAGACGTTTATCGCTGATACGGAAGAACTCTTGCGCTCGGGCGCGAAAGTCGGCATCGCACCGCACAGTGCTCGAGCGCTACCGCTCGAATATCTGCTCGAAATTATCGCGTATGCGCGAGCAAAAAATCTGCCGGTGGACATGCACGTCGCGGAACAGCCTGGCGAAGTGGAAGCGTGCCTTGCCGAGCACGGCCGGCGACCTGTAGAACTATTAGAGGATAACGGAGTGCTCAATGGATCTTTTACCGCGGTTCACGCTATCCACATAACAGAGCAGGAGATAAATTTTCTAGGAAAAGGGAAAACGCAAGTGTGCGCCTGTCCGACGACAGAGCGAAATCTCGGCGATGGCGCTGTTCCGGCGGATCGGCTGATGGATGCCGGAGTGAGAATCTGTTTCGGGACTGACAGTAATGTGCAGATCGATCTGCTAGAAGATGCCAGAGCGCTCGAATATCACTTGCGGATGAAGAGACTGGAGCGGGCCGTGCTGGCACCCGAATGCTTATTGGCATCCGCGACCGGCCATGAGGCAGATTACTTCACGCTGGATTTGAACGATCCATCGATAGCAGGGAGCGATGAGCAGTCGATTTTGGGCAATGTGCTCTTTTCTACGGAACGAACTGCGATACGGGATGTGTTTGTTGGAAGCAGGCGGGTGGTTGAGGACGGGCGGCATCCGCTTCAGGAGGAGATTGTGCGGGAATTCGTTGGCGTACAGAAGCGGCTGTGGGGCTAGCCCAGGTGCTACCATCGTCAAAGTTGCGGGCCCTTAGCTCAGCTGGTCAGAGCAGAGGACTCATAATCCTTTGGTCGTAGGTTCAAATCCTACAGGGCCCACTAAATTACCAAACGAACCCTCAGACCTGTTTTACGAAACGAACTGGAATGGGTTCGTTTTTTCAATTTCATTCGAAAGAGGGCGCTTATCGCATGAAGCCTCTTATTTTTGTACTGTTTACGGCGATGGCAGCTAACGCACAACAGCGCGTGGACATCTACTCGGCGAAAGAGCTGCAAGCGGCGAGCGGGCAGCTATCGAAAAAACGAACCCAATTCGCAAGCCAGGACTTGGCGCGGTATGGGAACCACTACACGTTGCTGGCTTATCGCGAGGCGACCGGATCGTCTGAACTTCATGAGCATGAGGCCGATGTTTTCGTGGTCGAGAGCGGTGAGGCGGTCCTGGTGAGCGGCGGAAAGATTGTGAATCCGCATACACAGAAGGCGGGTGAAATTCGCGGCACATCGATCGATGGCGGGGAGCGTCATCAGGTAGGCCCCGGCGATATCATTCATATTCCAGCGGGCACGCCGCATCAACTTCTGGTGGACAAAGGTAAGCCGTTCACGTATTTTGTTGTGAAGGTAACTGGGCAGTAAGCATTATGCGTTTGGCAAGGATTACTCTTTTTGCGATTCTACCGGGACTTCTGCTTGCGAGTGAAGCAGGGAAGTGGTGCGAATCGAGTCCCGAGATCCGGAAGGAGATGCAGCGTCTCGATTTGCCAAATCTAAAGGGGCATGAGCGGGAACAAGCAAGAAAGAAGATTGGCGAGGAGCTAGTCGCAAAATATCCGGACGATCTTTTCATTGAAATGCGCTATCAGCAGATAGCTGGGGGCGAGTTCGGGGAAGATCGGGAAGCGGTAATCGACCGCTATCGGAAGTTGGCGGCAGAGCATGCCGGAGATTCCTTCTATGAATTTCTCTATGCAAACGCTTTGGAGGGCAAAGACACCCCCCAGACGATCAAGTTGTCGCAGGAGATTCTCGCCAAGGATCCAAACTTCGTTCGGGCGCACCTGCTGCTCGCCGATGTTTATGCGTGGGGCAAATTCGCCGATCATGAGAAGGCCCACAAGCAACTAGACGCTTTTTTTGAAAGCTGTCCAACAACGTTGGATGACCGGGCGCTTTCGCTGGCGGAACACAATGGCGATCAGGAACTGGCGGCGAAGATTGTGCCGCGCTTGCGCGAGCGGCTGGCAGATGAGACCGATCCACAGCAGCTCAAAAAATGGGAACGGGTGTGGAATCTCGAGTTCAAGGCTCATCCGGTGAGCGAACACGATCAGATTCGCAAGGAGATCGCGGATGAACTGGGGAAGCTCCAGGAAATTCAATCCCGGGATGCGAGTTGGCTGCTATTCCTGAAGAACGGATATCACATGGCTGGGAACGAGGCGGCTTCGAAAAAGGAGGAAGCGAAGCTCTTGGATCAATATCCGCAGAGCGAGGAAGCCCAGCGGATTTCGCGCGAGGACTGGGAAAAGACGCATCCATGGCCCGGCTCGGACGAAGCAAAACAGAAGGAATATTGGCGCGCGAATCTGAAGAGAGCGGAAGAAGGTTTGAAGAAATCGCCCAACGATGAAGATCTGTTGTGGAATCGCTTTATGGGGCTAGCAAATCAGGATGGGACTTCAACGGATCAGCTCTACGCGGCAGGCGAGGCTTTCCTGGCTGAGTTTCGAAAACAAGAAGACTGGCTTTCTATCCCGACGTTCGAGATGCAAGTGGCACAGCAGTATCTCAAACACAAGATTCATCCCGAGGAAGCTCCGTCACTGGTCCAGGAAGGTTGGAAGACTTACTCGAGATTCGAAGGAGTGCGGTCAGACCGCACACCGGACGAGTTTAAGAAAATGCAGATCGAGGGCGAAGCGTCGATGAAGCGGGACGCGGCGCTCATCCTTTTGGATGCGGCGGAACAGCTTCATAAACCCGAGATTGCGAAGGACGCGGTTATGCAGGTTGAGCCACTCAAGCCAGAGAAGCCGTACGAGAAATCTTCTCAATGGCAAGTAGAGGCGAAGTGGGCAGAGCTGCAGGGACGTAAGCTCGATGCGCTGCTGATGTATCGGGCGGCGCTCGATGCGCGTCCCGTGGATCACAAGCCTTCGAAAGATGATGAACTGGCTCAAAGCGAGGACCGGCTTTGGAAGGAGCTAGGCGGCACGGACGCTGGGCGCGCTCTTCTGGCGAATAAGCCGAAGCCGACGGAAGCGGCCGAGAACGGCCAGTGGGAGAAACCGGACAAAGAAATGAAAAGCTGGCAGCTCAGCGATCTCGAAGGGAAGAGCTGGAAACTAACATCGCTCGAGGGCAAGACGGTTCTGATTAATGTTTGGGCGACCTGGTGTGGTCCTTGCAAAGCGGAGCATCCGCATCTGCAGAAGCTATACGAGAGCTTGAAAGGTGATCCGGGCGTTCAGATTGTCACGTTCAATGTGGATGATGAAATCGGAAACGTCGCGCCCTACATGAAGGAGAACAAATACACGTTTCCGGTGCTGCTGGCGAAAGATTACGTAGATGATCTGCTTCCGGCTCTCAGCATTCCGCGCAACTGGATCATCGATGCCAATGGAAAGTGGCAGTGGGAGCAGATCGGGTTCGGCAGCGGAGATAAATGGGAAGACGAAATGCGCGGAAAACTGAAGGGAACGCAGCCGGCGACTAGCCAATAAATGGCCGTTGCGTCGCTCTTGACCTTGCTGGCCTTGGCTGGCGTTGCTATCGGGTTGGCGGCAGGGCAATCCCGCACGCTCTCTTCTCATGTCGCTGCGGCAGGCGGCGGATTGCTTTTCGGAATTGCGATCTTCTGGTTACTTCCGGAGATTGCGGAGAGCTTGGGATGGATACGAGCGGTTTCGTTGGCGGCGGTGGCGCTTTGCGGGCTCGTTCTTATCGATAGAGTCCTTCTACACCGGCATGATTCGCCGGGCCACGGAGTCATCGGTCCGCTGCTTGCTGCAACGGCTGCGCATAGCTTTCTGGATGGCTGGAGCGTGCGCGTTTTCTCGGGACAACCACTCGCGAATATAGCGGTTCCGCTCGGGCTCGGGTTACATAAGATTCCCGAGGGTGTCGCAGTAGGATGGATCGCACGCAGATCGTTTCCCTCGACATGGAAGGCAGCATGCGCCGGTGTTGCCGTTGAAGCGATGACGCTGGTGGGCGCATGGGCCGAGCCGAGAGTAGACGCATCCGGGGCTGCGCGATTCGGAGCGTGGTGGACTGCGACGGTGCTAGCGATTATCGCGGGGAGCTTTCTGTTCTTGGGCGTTCATGCGGTACTGCCGGCGCGGCGGAGGGTTGGTGTTATTGCGGTGTTTGTCGGGACAGTGGTCGCGGTAGCAATCATGCGAGGGCGGTTGGGTGGAATGTGATGCGTGGACGCGAGATGTTTTTGCGGCGCGTCGGTGAAGGAAACGGTTTATGGGTGTGACGTTCGGTTGGATCTGATCGAACGGATTTGCGGAGTGATCGCAGGACTTTTCAAAGACAAGTTCGGTAGCCGTTGCGGAAGATCTATGTCACACGTGCCGGGGTTACATCTAGGAGTAGCGCGTTGGACGGCAAAGTGGATGAAACTGATGTTACAAAAGAGGTGTAAGTTTTGACACATGCGGTGCGCACCTGCGATTCCGCATTGTATGAATAACTCTATAGACCCGGTTAAGGGTTTCGGGCCGGAAGTCCGGATCGGCTTCATTGATCGGCGCTAACAAGAAGGGGAAAGGAGCAGAACGTACAGTGTCCGCATAGTATTGGGCATAGCCGACACTAGGGCGTCACTTTCCGCGCCCCCAGCCTCTCCACCCACTCTTTCTTTTTGTCCTTCAACAAATCCCGCCAGGCCATCGGAGCCAGATCATCTTCCAGCTTTTCCAGCACTTCATACCGAAACGCCGATTCGCCATGAGCATTCCACTCTGCTTGCAATTCAGGATTGCGATGCGCGCCGGTGCGCAGAGCGAACAGCACGCCGTTCCTTGCCGCACCCAGATCCGGCACGGCATCGACGAACGCCGGTCCGGCGTCGGCGAACCGGACGACGTAAATCCCACGAGGCGTTTTTCGATTCTTATACTCCGCGATCGCTTCTTTCCGGTTCATTTGTTTATTGTGGCGCACGCGCATCCCCTCCGTAACTACGCCTGTGCGTAGGAGAGCGCCGATCATTGCGGTATTGCATCAGGCCCAGGGATTGCCAGGGCTTTTAATTCCTTCCGCCTCGGGCGGCGAGCCAGGAATGGAGGTATCACTCTGCGCGACCACGACAAGCCACTTTACCCTTAGCTTTTCAGCCAAAATGAAATCATTCCGTAGCGCGGCGGCCGCTTTGTCTGGGCAGAGACGGACAAGGTTGCAGCCAGGAACAGGAATAGCAGCCGCTTCATTTCTGCGGCGCCTCAGCTCCGAATTCCAACTCGTGAATGGCATCTTCGCCGTCCGGATACAAGGATCCCGGCTATTCCGATTCCGACCAGCGCGAACGAAACTGGCTCAGGGGTCGCGACGGCTGCTCCAGTGACAAAAAACGCTGCCGGGTCATAATTCGCCACGAAACCGGTGTTGCCCGTCGCCAAATCCAACGAGAGCACGGTATTCGCCGAGGTGAAACCATAGACAGTGCCGTTTACGTCCACTGCTGCGTCAAGGTGAAGGGCCGTCGGTCCGACGAGAGTCGCCACTCCGGTGGTTGGATTGATCCGGTAGAGCTCGGGATCGTCCACCAAGACCATGGTACTGGCATTGAAAGCATCGAAAGTAGCGTACAACTTTCCGCCAGCCGAGAAGAACGCCTCGTCAATCAGATCGGCAGGGTTAGTGGGCGCCGGTGGGATACCGGTGCGGCCTACGAGTGAGGCTGTTCCAGTCGTAGTATTGACGCGGTAGAGGTTGTTGCTGAAATCGGTTTCATAAACCGTTCCATTGAGTTCGGCGGTGTCTAGGGCCGACGTGCCCAACCCCGTGGCTCCGATAACTGAGATCGCCCCGGTTGCACGATTGACTGAATCTAAATTTCCGGTAAACGAAATACCTATATATCCGTTTGATCCCTGCACCAAGCCACCCAACGGATCGGGCGTCGTGGGCCCGATTTGGGTAAACGCTCCCGTCGTTGGGTTCATCGTTCCAAATTTGCCTGTATCTGTGTACGGGTTATAGCTGGTTACATAGACCAAAGAGTCAGCGCTTGCGGACGCAGTGAATAGGGCGACCGCTAACGAAAGGATCAGTTTTTGTCGATTGAGCATCTGGTAAATTCCTCCTGAGTACATCAGATTTGTCAACAGTACAGCGAGGGTGCTCGGCAGGCCATACCCTCGGGGTCATTTCGAGATAGGAATTCACCTCATCGGCCAAGTCATTGACTGCGTAGTTATGTCCGCCGGTGTCATCGGCCGGAGTGACCGCGAGATAAACTGTGTTGTACGTCGGTCACCTTTATGGCAACCTCACGCGTGGCCTTCGGACCGTTTGAAGTGAATGGGCCAGCGGGCGAATTGCTCAAGGGCGGCGTGCGCGTCCGGTTGCCTGGCCAGCCGTTTCAGATACTTCTTATTCTGCTGGCGCGTTCCGGGGAAGTGGTGACCCGCGAGGAACTGCGTGAGCAGGTCTGGAGCCAAGGGACGTTCGTCGATTTCGAGCACGATCTCAATGCGGCAATCAATAAGCTCCGGAATGCGCTAAGCGATTCGGCCGAGAAGCCACAGTACATCGAAACTGTGACGGGTCGGGGCTACCGATTTATTGGAGCGATTGAACGACGCCCCTCTGCGCCCATTCCTTCTAAAGCATCGGTGCCAACAGAGATCCCGGCCGTGCTCGCCGACCCCAACGTGAAGCCTCCCGCGCTACGACCGCCCCTTGGCCGCCGCCAAAATCTGACGGTTGCAAGACTGTGGGCAGCGCTATCGGCAGTAACCACGGTTTTCGGAATTTGGGGCATAGTGACAGTTCTGAGAACAACGCCAGCGCCTCTTTCTCGGCCGGTGGTGGAGTTCACAATTGCCCCTCCGGCGACGACGATTTTCGCTGCTCCGGTTAGCCGTCAACCCTTCGCAATCTCACCCGATGGAACGCGACTGGCTTTCACTGCGACTGGAGCCAATGGCACAAGCATATGGATACGCGACCTCGCAGCATTAGAGACCCGGCGGGTGCCGGGTACGGAAGGAGCCTGGGCGGTGTTCTGGTCTCCGGACAGCCGTTCCATCTTCTACTCAATTAAAAGAAATCTCCAGCAGGCCAATTTAGGTACGGGCTCGACGCGTTCGGTGGCCAGCCTTCCTTTGATGACTATGGTCGGGGCTTGGCGCTCCAAGACAGACCTGCTGCTTTATTTGAGTCCGCATAAAGTGTATGAACTCCTCGTCGAGAATGGCACGTTACGGGAGTTGCCGGGCGCGGACATGCGGTGGGCTGTCTTTCTTCCGCATGATCGCTTCCTGCATGTGGTGTTTGATGCTGCGGTGGGACGGTATCGCGCCGTGGTGACTGACTACGTAAGTCACCGTTCAGTGACTCTCATGCAGACGGATTCTCGAGTGGAGTACGCGCCGCCAGTACGCCAGGGCGAGCCCGGAGCCTTACTCTTTATTCGCGGGGCGAGTCTTCTCGTTCAGCCATTTGACGCAGACCAGTTAAGGCTAACGGGGGAGGCGCTTCCCATTGCGGAGAACGTTACTTACTTCAGGCCGAGTGCCTCAGGATGCTTCTCGGTTTCCGACACTGGCGTCCTGGTATATCAAACGGGGTTTCCCATTTCTGAGTTGAATTGGTACGACCGTTCCGGGCGGGTAATCGGTACGGTCGGCCGCTCGCTGCCGTATGTCGGAACGCTGCGAATCTCTCCGGACGGTCGACGAGTGGCGGCAGGGATATGGAGTCCGGGGAACGGCGGTATGGACATTTGGATCTTCGAAGCAAATGGGAGAGAAAGCCGGCCGCTCACTTACCCTCCGGCAGTCCATGCAAGGCCAGTATGGTCACCCGATGGAAAGCGCGTGGCCTTCGCATCCACCCGCTCGGGTCCTCCCTCATTGGCCACTGCGGACGTGGCCGAAAGCGGCCAGCAACAGCAGCCTTTGATGGCTTCCTCCCAGCTCCCGCCTGTCGAGCAGATTCAAATGCCAACCGACTGGTCTAAAGACGGCCGATTTGTGGCCTTCGATACCGGCATTGGTGAAGAAGAACAGGAAATTTGGCTGGCGGACACGGCACGAGGCAAGATAATGCCCTTTCTGCATAACGAATTTGCGCAATGGGGTGCGGTCTTCTCGCCGGATGATAAGCAGATCGCCTTCGTTTCAGCTGAATCAGGTCGGCCAGAAGTTTATGCTCAGTCATTTGAACCAACGCCGTCGCCGCGGCTCTTCGGGGAAAGACGGCAGATATCAAGGAACGGCGCCTGGCTGGTACGCTGGCGTCCAGATGGCCGTGAGCTTTTCTATGTAAGTGCCGACAATTGGCTGTATTTGGTACGAGTCGAAGCGCCGCTAGAGTTTGGCGAGCCCAAGCCTTTGTTCCGCATTGCCGGCACTCCACAATACGGAACCACCAGCGATTTTCAATTCGATGTGACGAGAGACGGCCAACGTTTCATTATGAGCACTATTGGGTCCGTACCCCCGCCTGCCTTCACGGTGATCCAGAACTGGCAAGGTAAATTCTATCGTTAGCAGAACTGAAGGCGCAGTACCCAGTAACTATTGACCCCAATCCACTTGTCGGCAGAATCGGCTACGCTGACCGATGCTTTTCGGATCTGGGCGAAGGCAGCTCAAAGTACGAGACGGGCGTTCATCGGGACCAATTCGTGAGTCGACGAGGCCACCTCCCGACGGCCAGTCAAGGCTCATTCAACCCTGCAAAATAGGAAGTCCACGCTACGGCGTAAGGCTCCCTAACCTTTCGCTGGGCAATTCTAACAGTTCTGACTCAGAGACCAATTTTCAGCAAGTGCGCGACAAATCGGCATGTCGGTCAAGTGCAAATCGAGAACTAGGCCGATTGCTTTATCTGGCCTCTCCTGCCGATCGCAGGAGTTTTCAAAGACAAGTTCGGTCGCCGTTGCGGAAGATCTATGTCACACTTGCCGGGTCAAATGGACGCGACTCAGACAAAGTGGGGCGGATTGTGATCGAGGTCGAAGCAGCGGAACCGCATCGTATTGTCAAGCTACAAGCGCGAGCTATTCCTCGTCCGCCAGATCTGGCGTTGCCACATCTTGATGAGCGTGAGCTTGTCGCCAGCCTTCATGGACGGCTACGTCAACCACTAGCTGCCGACGCGTTTTCGGGCGCCGTTTTGCTCGCTAAGAATGGCGAGCCTATCTTCGCGCAGGCGTACGGCTTCGCTGACCGGGAACATCAGATTCCCAACTCGCTCAATACGCGCTTCCGTATCGGATCGATGAATAAGATGTTTACTGCCGTGGCCGTGCTTCAACTCGTCGCCGCGGGAAAGCTAAGGCTCAATGGCCCTCTCATCAAATACCTGCCGGACTATCCAAACAGGGAGCTTGCGTCGACAGTAACCATCAGTGAATTACTTGGCACGCGGCCGGCACTGGAGACTTCTTCGGTCCTGAATTTGAGAGCCATCGTTTGGAGCTTCGCACACACGAAGACTACATTGAGCTTTTTGGCAGGCGCCCTGTCAGATTCAAGCCGGGTAGCAGATTTGAATACAGCAATTACGGGTTTCTGATTCTTGGCGCCGTGATCGATAAAATGAGTGGTCAAAACTATTACGACTACGTTCGTGATCACGTCTATGGACCTGCGGGCATGGCCTCGACGGGGTCAGCACCGGAAGGTCAATCCGTGCCGGATCTCAGCGTCGGCTATAGGAAAAGAGACGGAGACACCTGGGAACGAAATACGTTCTTACTACCCTATCGAGGGACTGCAGCGGGGGGCGGCTATAGCTCGGTAGAAGACCTACTTCGCTTTAGCAATGCCCTTCGGGAGAATAATTACTTGATACCTATTACACAAAGCTTCTAACAACAGGCAAGGAGGACGAGCCATTTGGCGGGCGTTACGCTTACGGGTTTGACGATCGTACATTCAACGGCTCCACTTGCTCTGGTCACAACGGTGGCTCTCCTGGAATGAACGGCCAACTTGAGATTTGCCAAGATGCAATCTACGTGGTGGCCGTACTCGCGAACATGGATCCAGAAGCTGCCGACCATATAGCTGAGTTCATCGTGAACCGGTTCGCGCGCGCGCGCCGATGCCGCATTGATTATTCCGCATCGGACTTGCCTCCCGCTGTATCGCCGCACAAAGCGTGGCGCCGTAGTCAACAGGGGCGCTGCGGAGGAATACGTTGATATTCTTTCCGGACAATCGCATGGTTGTGGAGGGCGATGGTGTTGGCGGTTATCGCGGGGAGCTTTCCGTTTGGGTGTTCATGCGGTACTGCCGGCGCGGCGGAGGGTTGGAGCGGTTGCGGTGTTTGTGGCGACGGTGGTCGCGGTAGCAATCATGCGAGGGCGGTTGGGTGGAATGTGATGAGCGGGCGCGAGATGTTTTTGCGGCGCGTCGGTCAAGGAAACGTTTATGGGTGTGACGTTCGGTTGAATCTGATCGAACGGATTTTGCGGAGCGATCGCAGAGCTTTTCAAAGATAACTGCGGTAGCCGTTGCGGAAGATCTATGTCACACTTGCCGGGCTTACTTCTACGAGTAGCGCGCGTTAGACATGAAACTTGAGGCACCACAGAAGAGAAGCGGGCTCAGCGGTGACGAATTCCCTTGATCGGCCTCGAACGGGTTCCCTGTATGCTATTCACCGGGGCAATTCACTGATGGAAAATCCCGACACAGGTTCCGAACTTGATGTGTTAATCGAGCTCCTAGCCGAGCATTCCGCCGTGCGATATGGGATGGCTCTTACCAGCCTTCCCCGCCGCGACAAATATCTGCTCCTCGGGTCGGGAGCGTCCTTTGGTCTGGCACTGATTCTGACCGTCACCGCTAGCATCCGTGGCACCACCTCGGCGGGCCGAGAGATCGCCGTCCTCGGCTCGTTAGCGTTAGCCATCATTGGCGCAGCCGCCCAGGCGCTGCCGCTAGTTCGTTCGCTCTCCGGAGTGCTTCAGCCCGCCACATCGTTTCTCCGGGACAATGCATTTCGTATAGCGAATGACTATAAGGTTACTCAGCAGCTACGCGGAGCTCGCGAATCCGCAGTCAGGTATTTGGGCGCACGCTTGCACCTAGAGGCGGATCACATCCGAGGCCGCGTGGGGATCGTCATAGGCGCTGTGGACAAGGTGGGACTGATACCGTTGATAATCGGATGGCTGTTCTCGGGGACCAAGTTCCTACAAGGCACGAAGTCAATTTACCTGAATATGACTCTTGCTGCGCTGGGGATCCTGTATGTACTCAGCGTAATGATGATTGGCGTGAGTTACAGGATTGATGAGCTGGCGCAGCTCGTAGAATCGGCCCTCGAAGGTGAGCAAATGAGAGCCCCCGAATAGAACCGCATGCCCGTCGATTTCAAGAGACGCGATCCCACTTTTGCCCGCAAACGCTTCCACGAGAAAGGTTTTTGGCCTTGGTGCAGATGAATTTCTTCTTTGGTAATCTTTGTGATGACGGGGTCGGCGGCCGCGAGTGAGTACGTGGGCAACGGTGAGGGCGTCCTCCTGGGCTGATCTCACGTCGAACGCAATAGGAGATCCGCCAAGGATAAGCCTTTAGGTTCGGCTTGCTGCGCGGCGAAAAATTTGGCGACTTCGTCAAAGTGATTGGCTTGGAGATCGATCGGCATCTCATGTTCACCAGTGCCTGCGCACAGCCGGCCCAGTCTCCGTTTTCGGGATCATTGTGCGTGATGCCCAGGAAAGGGCGCCGCGGACATTGCCATTGAAGCCGTGGCGCTCGGTCCAGGCCGCGCCGTGTTCCAGGAGGAAACGCGTCATCTCCGCATTGCCCTGAAATATGGCGAGATTCAATGCCGACGCACCCCAATCGCCCCCTTCGACGGCAATCGGCCACCCGAGTTTGACCATGAGTTTCACTGCGTCCCTTGCGCGGCCTTCCATTAACTCGGGGAGCTGCCTCAGTTGCGAATCGGAAAGCGACTGAAAGATATTGGGCCGCTCGGCAAGAATCCGCCGAGCCTCTGTTTCATTGGCCCGCGCGCAGGCAACGACGAACTGATCTTCCATCGTCAGTGTTTCTCCGGCCGTCCGTTCTGTAGTGCGAAGCGATACGCGGAAACACCGTCCGAGGTCTTCACATTTGGATCGGCCCCCGCTGCAAGCAAACCCTCGACATGCGCGAGAACGGCGCCGTCTTATCGCCCAAATTAACGGATTCCCGATCGTGCTCGTCAGAGCGTTGAAATCCTTTACGTAGGCAAGCAGGAGTTTCAACCCGTCGAGCTCGTCGCGATCCAGGATGTGATGTACTGCGTTTGTGCCTTCTACCGTTGCTCCGCCTTCGAGCAGCAACTGCATGCAGGTTAAATCTGGACTTTCTGTCGAGTGGTAAGGCGATTCGTTGTCGTTCGGGTTGGTGCCGGCATCGAGCAGCATCCTGGTCAACTCAGGGTCGTGATTCTTCCCCGCTGCTCCATAAAGCGCGCTCAGCGGATAGCCGCTCGGATTTGCGCCGCGGTAGGCCGCTCTCTCGGCCAGCCGCCGGAAGAGATGCTCGCCGGTATTACCCGGCGCAGCCGGTTTACAGCGGAAGAATTTCGCGTGCTGGCCCCGTGTTTTAATTAGAGTGAGTTTTGCCCCTTCCCTCCCGCGTGACGTTGCCGCCGACCCGTGCTACAGGGCTACGATGAAAGGAGGGTTATGGCCATCGCAAATCTTGATTGGTCCCAATGCCCCGCTGTCAAAAGCGCACCGGACACGCTCAGCAGCGCAGGGGTGCTGAAGGACACGCGGATGCCCGTCTCTGCGATCTCCGAGAGCCTTGAAGCAGGGTCGGATATCGACGAGATCATTGAGCAGTTTCATGTCAGGCGGGAGCAGTTTGAAGCCATGCTTGAATTTGTGGAACAGGCACCAACGACGCGGGGACGTTAGTGCCCTAAGGCGAGATACTTGTTCGGCACGTTTCGTATGGCTGACTCGGTATCGAAACGCTTGCGATGCAAATAAGCGATGTTGCTGTAAATATCCTCCTCACGTCGGTGAAACTGGCGGTAGAGACCGCACTGTGCGTAGGAAATCGGAGTGACATCGTACACGACCGTTTCCCAGTTCATCGATTCTCCCCACAGAAGCGACCCCACTCGCGTGTCTAAGTCCGCGCCTGCGTTCACGAGAATTTCCATCACTGGCCGGCAGTAATTAAAGATGCTATTCACCGCATGAAAGATGGGTGTTTGTCCCCCAAGCCCGTTTTCGTCCCGATCCGCGCGGGCGTTTATGTCAGCGCCGGCGTCCAGCAGGACGTTGGTGCAGCGCGTGGAGTTGAACTCCGCGCAAATGTGCAAAGCCGTCACGCCGCGGCAGGATGTGAACGCGCACAACGGATCTAACTTTCGCTGCAGATTTTCGCTCGATTCCGAAAGGAGTCCGCGAAGTGCCGCGTCATCGTCAAGAAGGAGCGCCTGTAGCAGAGGATCGCCGAGGGTGGCCCCGGCATCCAGCATGATCCGAAAGCATTCGGCGAATCGCGAGGATCGAAGGTACATCTCGATCAACACATCAATTGGCCGCTTGCCGTTAATCGGCTCAGTCGGGCTGACGCCGGCAGCAAGCAACGCTCGAATACCTGCGGGTGAGTGCTCCTCAAATTGCCCCAGCAGATCGGCTCCTCTGGGCATAATCTCTCTCCTTTCATTGGATAGTAGCGCTCGGCGACACGCAAACGCCCCTGTCGCGGCACGGGCAATGCGGCGTCTCAGAAGACCCGCCGTAATTCGTGACACTCACGCCCCTTTTGGGAGTTTCGTTGCCCGTCACCGAATTGCCCAGAAGGGCACGAGCCGATGCGGAATAGGCGAGATCAAAGGTCCTTACAAGGCTAATCGCTGTTTGAATCTGAAGTCATCCCGATGGTCCGCATCCACGTCGCTACGAGCTCAGGCCACCGCGTTATCGGAAACTTCGTGGGACGCAGGCCAAAGGCATGTTTGCCTTCGGCATATAAGTGCATTTCTACTGGAACCCCTGCGTTTTTCAGCGCAATGTAGTAAACCAGCGAGTTGTTGACATTGTCGACGGGATCATTCTCGGCCTGCAGCAAAAAGGTAGGAGGCGTTTGGCGTGTGACAGGAACAGCTGGATTCAACTCCAACTTTTTGGAGGAGATCCAGAGATGGCCGGGATAAAGCGCGACTGCGAAATCCGGGCGGCAGCTTTCTTTGTCGGCCGCATCTACAGCCGCATACAGACGTTTGTCAAAATGCGTGCTGATATCCGTCACCAGGTGCCCGCCTGCTGAGAATCCAAGGACGCCGATCTTGTGCGGGTCGATATGGTACTCCGCGGAGTGGAAGCGGACCAGCCCAAGTGTCCTCTGCGCATCTTCGAGCGCCATCGGGGCTTTCGGATTCATCTGACACTTGCAGTGTCCATCCCAATGCGGCCCCGTGTATGGAACGCGGTACTTCAAGAGCACACACGTAATCCCCTTTGACGTCAGCCAGTCACAAACCTCCGTGCCTTCGAGATCAATAGCGAGGACGAAGTATCCTCCGCCAGGAAAGACGACCATCGCGGCTCCAGTATTCTTTCTCTTTGGCGAATAGACCGTCATCGTGGGTCGTGAGACGTTGTCGACCTCTCCCGGTTCCGGCACGGTTTCGCGGTTGGCTGGCGGCCCAAACTGTGCGTCAGGTGGATTGCCTGGCCATATCGGCACTTGGATATGGCCCGGCGAGGCGTGCCAGCCGGGCTTCTGAGCGCTCAGACTAACGAACGCAAACAGAAGACACAGAGCAAACATCAAACCCTTCATCACCATCCCTACAGTTTCATACGGCATTGTGGGACGAACGTTTATCCTTATCAAAGCGAGGAAGTGAAGATGAGCACTGCAGGTCTTTCGAGGTCGGGGCTCGAGCGAATGCATCGAGTGTTGTCCGGACACGTCGAGGGGCGAGAGATGCCCGGGTTGGTTGCGCTCGTCAGTCATAATGACGAGGTCCATGTGGAGGTGCTGGGCACGCTGGCATTCGGCGATCCGGCTCCAATGAAGCGTGACGCGATCTTTCGCATCGCTTCGATCACGAAGCTGATCACGGCAGTAGCGGCAATGATTCTGGTGGAGGAATGTAAGTTGCGGCTCGACGATTCGATCGAGCCGTGGCTACCGGAGCTTTCGAATCGCCGCGTGCTCAAATCCATCTCCTCGGATTTGGATGATACCGTGCCTGCGCTGCGCGCCATCACCCTTCGCGACCTGCTGACCTACCGCATGGGCTTCGGCAGTGTGATGGCCATGCCGGACACGTATCCAATTCAGAAGCTGATCCGTGAATATCGGATTGGGGGCGATGGTCCAATGTTGCCCTCGCATGCGCCCGGGACGGAACAATGGCTGCAGAAACTAGGTTCGCTGCCATTATTAGCGCAACCGGGCGAGCGGTGGATGTACCACGTGAGCGGCGATGTGCTTGGAGCCTTGATTGCGCGCGTATCAGGACAATCGCTCGGAACGTTCATGCGCGAGCGCATCTTCGATCCGCTCGGAATGAAGGACACGGCATTCTACATACCCCCCGAAAAAATCGATCGCTTGCCTGCGTTCTATTTCTTCGATCGTCAGACGAACAAGCTGGATTTTTTCGACGACGTGGCGAACAGTGCCTGGGGGTCTGAGCCTCCCTTCGAATCGGGCGGAGGCGGACTCGTCTCGACGATCGATGACTATTTTGCCTTCAGCCGCATGATGCTGAACAAGGGCCGGCACGGCCGCGAACAAGTTCTTTCACGCGCAGCGGTGGAGCTGATGACTTCCGATCAACTCACAGCTGAGCAACGCGCGGGCTCCGAACTATTTTTCGGGAGGCATTCGAGTTGGGGGCTGGGAATGGCGGTGGATATTCGGCGCAACGAAATCTACCAGACCCCAGGCCGATTCGGTTGGACCGGCGGCTTCGGCACATCGGCCTACACCGACCCCGCAGAGAAAATGATCGGCATCATCTTCACGCAGCGGATGATGGATTCGCCGGAACCGCCAAAAGTATTCACCGATTTCTGGACACTCGCATATGGAGCGATGGAATAGGCAGCAGCATTGGGGCAAAGAAATGCGTCGCTAGCGCCCGATGCTGCGGTACTATTCACTTCGGAGGGCCGCGATCGGATCCATTCGCGAGGCGGCGCGCGTGGGCGCAATGGTTGAAATTATCACTATCACGGTGATTACGAGCGCTGCAGCCCCATACAGCCGCGGGTCGAACGGACTTAGCGTAAAAAGCTCCGATTTCAGCAATTCACCGAGAGCCGCCGAAAACGCCAGCCCAATGCAGCCCCCGACGAGCGCCATCAGGGCGCTCTCGACCAGCACTTTCGCGCGGACATGGCGGGGCATCGCGCCGAGGGCGATTCGAATACCGAACTCGCGCCGGCGTTGACTGACAAATGCGGCGAGGACGGCGTACATTCCGATCGCAGCGAGAGTGCAGGCAACCATGGCAAAGAAAATCAGCGCGGCAGTTCCAACTTTCTGCTGAACAAAATGGAAACCGACATTTTCCTCCATGGTCATTACGTGGGCGAGAGGAATGTTGCGGTCAAACTCCGCTATCACCTGCCTCAGTGGCGGCACGAGTGGAGATGGATCTGTTTTCGATCGGATCACAACGATGGCATCGGTATTGTAGTCCTGAGTAATTGGTAACAGGATCGTGGGCCGCACCGGCTGGCTTGCATCGCGATAGACGTAGTTCCGGTGCACTCCGACGATGGACCGCCACACGCCGTCCATCCGAACTTCTGCGCCTATGGGATCACGACCCTTCAGATACTCATCAACGAATTTCTGATTGACCATCAACACCGGCATCGCGGTTTGTGTGTCAGACCATAGAAATTCGCGACCTCTTACGACCGGGATATTGAGAGTCCTCAAATAGCCGGGACTCACTGCATCCACGATGATGGAGAGCGGATTGTTTGGAGGCGCGGTATAACCTCGAACTTCTGCTTTTCGGCGGTTGCCTCCGCCGGCACTGTTCATCGGAAGAAAGGTTGTCCAAGCGGCAGATTCAACACCCGGCAGCGATTCGAGCCTTTGCACGGAATCGCGATAAAAGATCTGACCACGCGCTTCATTCAAACCTGCTGCGGACAGATCTGTTTCAGCAGTGAGAATATTCCTGGTCTGGAAGCCGCGATCGGCATTGATGACTTCCCGCAGATACTCAGTGAATAAAGCGGCACCGAAAAGAGCGGTCATCGTAAAAGCCACCTGGCCGATCACCAGCAGTCTGCGCCAAAGCGCACGCCTACGCCCGGCGGTCAGATTTCCCGATCCCTCCTTCAAGCTGTCGACAATATCGACCTTTGAAGTCTCGAAGGCCGGCAACAGACCAAACACGAGCGATGTGACAACTGTTACTGCAAACAAAAACGTGATGACGGTCCAATCCACACCGAGATTCAGATAGAGTTCCATGCCGGGGGGAGCGAGAATGGCCGGAACAGAGCGCGTGGCATAGACAATTGTCAGACCGGCGATCCCGGCGAAAGTGGCGATCAGGAAACTCTCAGTCAGTAACTGCCTTATAATGCGGCCTCGGCTCGCTCCCAACGAGATACGAACGCTGATTTCACGCGAACGGTCAGTTGCGCGTCCGATCAGAAGGTTGGCGGCATTGAGGCAGGCGAGCAGGAGAAGAATGGCCACAACAAAGGCAAGGACTCTCACCATCTCGAACAAGCCCGAATGAAAACCGCGCTGAGCCTGATGAAGGGGATACACTTGCGCCCGATAGTCTGCCTCGTCTTTGTGGTACAGAGGCCGCATCTGACGCGATAGAACATCCAGCTCTGCCTGAATTGCCGAGATGGAGACGCCAGGCTTGGGACGCCCCATGATTTGCAGCCAGGCCCCATGGGCGAGCGGATCATTATGGTTTGGATCGAGCGCCCGGCCCATGTGCAGCGGTATCCAAAAATCCTGCCGAAGACCACCGTAGACGCCTATGAATCCCGGGGGCGCGATTCCGATGACGGTAAAAGGGATCCTATTGAGCTCAATTTTCTTACCGAGAATGCTGCCATCCGCACCAAATCGATGACGCCACAGAGCATCGCTCAAAACGATAACAGGGTTGCGATCTAATACCTGATCCTCTTCCGGTCGAAAACCCCGGCCAGTAGGAATCCTGGTATCCAGAACCTCAAAATAATTTCCTGAGACAATGCCGCCGGTTGTCATCTCCGCGGACCGGCCGTCACTCACCGCGAGAACCTCTATTTCATGCGCGAAGAGGCCGGAAAACAGGTGGCTGTGATCGCGGATATAAGCATAATCTTGAAACGAGTTAGAGTAGCCGTCTCCGAAATGGTAGGCCGCGTTAATAGTGACTAGCCGGCGCGCATCTCTCACCCCGGGTAGCGGATTGAGATAGACGGCCTTCAGCCAGGTAAATATAGTCGTGTTGAGGCCGATGCCGATTGCAAGCGAAAGAACTACAACGGCGACGAACGCGGGGCGCTTGGCGCAGGAGCGCAGCGCGAACCGAAGGTCCTGGAGAAGCGTTTCGATTTGAGGAAGTCCGCGTTGATCGCGATATTGTTCCTTCGCGGATTCGACCCCGCCGAACTTTACAAGCGCGGCTCTTCGCGCTTCCGCCGGAGACATGCCGGATCGAATATTGTCGTCCGTTTGAGCCTGTAAGTGTGCTTCAATTTCCGTGATTAATTCGTTTTCGTGGCGCGCGGTCATGATCATGCCGGCAATGCGCGACCAGAACCGGCGGAATCCTTTCAATGGGAACCTCCTGAAACCGCAAAGAAGCGCTCAATGATTTCGGTGGTTTGTCGCCATTCGCGAGCTTCAGCGGCGAGCTGCTTTCTGCCGGTCTTCGTAAGACTATAAAATTTCGCTTTTCTGTTGTTTTCCGAGAATCCCCATTTAAAGGCGATGGATCCTTCCTGCTCTAATTTGAGGAGCACGGGATAGAGCGTCCCATGGTTGACCGAGAGCAGATCGCCGCTTATCTGCTCGATTCTGCGCGCAATCCCATAACCGTGTTGCGAGCCCATGACGTCCAGCGTTTTTAGAACCATCAAGGCTAGCGTTCCCTGGCGAACATCGCTTTTTTCGTTCATGTCGCTCGTGTGGGGTTCCCACCAGAGTATGGCACACGCTTTGTGGGAAAGCAATAGGAGGGTTGGGGGGGAACTGTTACCCTGAGTGAAGGAATGGACCAGTCGTTGATAACCGAGCTTCTGAGCAGGATAGCTGTGCGTCCGGAGATCTGCTTTGGTAAACCTTGCATCCGCGGTACGCGGATCTGGGTTTCGTTGATTCTTGATTTCTTAGCCTCAGGTGCGACAATGGACAAAATTCTGGACGAGTATCCGCAACTGAAGCGCGAGGATGTTCTTGCCGCCATTGCCTACGGTGCCGAAATGAGCCGAGA
Organism: uncultured Acidobacteriaceae bacterium; assembly: GCA_963758245.1. Taxonomy (GTDB): domain Bacteria; phylum Acidobacteriota; class Terriglobia; order Bryobacterales; family Bryobacteraceae; genus Bog-105. The sequence continues at coordinate 79,853 of CAVWUV010000006.1, forward strand.
GCGCTTCGTCGATTTGCCCGGCAGCAGCGCCGCGTGAGATTTAAGCTCGACGAGAATCTCGGTTCACGATCGGTAAAGGTATTATTTGGGGCGAATCATGATGTCGAGACCGTTGGGCAGGAGAAGCTCAGCGGCGCTAGTGACGAGGTGATTTATGACGCATGCATCCGGGAACAACGCTGCCTGGTAACCCTCGATTTAGATTTTGCCGATGTCCTTCGTTTTCCGCCACATAAGTCCGCAGGAATCGCTGTTTTCCGTCTGCCGAGAGCTGCCTCGCTCAGTCTTCTGACGAGGGTTGCAGCTGATCTTCTAACTATGTTGGGGCTTGAGCCGATAGCCGGTCGGCTCTGGATCGTGGAGGCAGGTCGAGTCCGAGTTCACGATCAAACAGGATGGGATCAGCCCGACTAGCGGGACTGACCAACTCGGCAGGCGTGAACTACTTCATTCCCTTCTTCTCGGGAGTGGTGTCTTTAACGTTGGCTCTCTGAATCGCTCTTTTCGGCAATGCCCACGCGAAGAGCACGCTGCCGTTACCGGTCAGAACGTATTGACGGCCGTCGAGCTCGTATGTGATTGGAGAAGTTTCCATGCGCGCGCCTGCGCCGGCGTGCCACAAGGTTTTGCCATCCTTTGTGTCGAGCGCGAGGACGTTACCCAGACTGTCGCCCGTGAACGTAAGACCCGAATCGGTGGTCAACACGCCTGCGTCGGAGCCGCCCGGTCCGAGCTCGTGAGTCCAGCGGATTTTGCCGGTTTGATAGTCGATAGCGTCGAGCAAGCCTTTGCTCCAGATGTCATAATCCGCGCCCGCCCAGCCAAACGTGCCGTCGGCCGGCTTCGCAAAGTAGATGCCGTAGCTCGGATGAGCATCAACGATAAACAATCCGGTTTTCGGATCGAAACTGGGCGAGCGATAGTTGGTCAAACCTCCCTCATCCGGAGCAAGCAGGCGTCCATCGCGCGCGGGTTCTTTTGCCGGATTGGGAATCGGACGGCCTTGCTCGTCTATTCCTAGAGCCCAATTCACTGGCCCGTATGGAACCGTGAGAAGGCTTTTTCCATTGGTTCGATCGAGAACAAAGAAGTAACCATTGCGCGAGGTCTGCATGAGCATTTTTCGCGGTGTTCCGCGGAAGTCCGCGTCGACCAATACGGGCGTCTCGACTGCATCCCAGTCGTGCGTATCATGCGGCGAAGGCTGAAAGGCCCATACCAGCTTGCCGGTATCGGGATTTAGCGCGACGATGCTGCAGGTGTAGAGGTTGTCGCCAGGACGCGGCTTGCCGGTTAAGACTGGCGTGGGATTTCCGGTTCCCCAAAAAAGCAGATTGAGCTGAGGATCGTAACTTCCCGTCATCCAGGTCATGGCACCGGAGCTGGTGTTCGGAGTTCCAGCAGGCGGGGTGCTGTCCCACTCCCATTGCGTTTTTCCGGTCCTTGGATCAACGGATCTCAAGAAGCCTTGGAGATTATCGAAATCGCCGGAAACGCCGACGATCACGTGATCACGGATGACCAGCGGCGACATGGTGGTCCAGTATCCGATTCGGGCGTCGGCGACTACGATGTTCCACTGCACTGTGCCGTCTTTCGCGTTCAGACAAATGAGATGCGCGTCGGGCGTGGTGAAGTAAAGCCAATCTCCATACATCGCGACACCGCGCTGGCCGATATGGAAGCCTTTGTTCGGAGGATAGGTGTAATGCCAGATCTGGTGACCGGAGCGCGCGTCGATAGCCCAGACATTATCTGGAACACTGAAGTACAAAACGCCATCGACGAGCAACGGAGAGCACTTGAGCACGTCGCTCTGCCCGGTCTGGAAAGCCCAAGCCAAGGCCAGCTCCTCTACGTTTTGGGGAGTGATCTGCGCCAGGGCGCTATGGCGTTTGGCGGAATAATCGCCATGATATCCGGGCCAACTGTCAGCGGGTGGATTTAGAAGCGTCGCCGGATCCAGTCCCTGGGCGAGCACGGGCGTCGAGATTCCGGCGGCCAGCAGCGACAGTAACGAAAGGTAGAACAGGTTGTGCAATAGCTTCATATCTAAACTCAGCGCAGGGTTTGCAGGTACGCCATCAGATTGTGAATGTCGTCATCGGAATACTTTTCCAGCAGATCGACATGAGCTTCAGCCGGCGCGTCGATCGAGTATTTCACTTCGCTCAACGGCCAAGAGTGATACCACCCCGAAGCGTAGCGCACCCCGACGGTGAACTCATCCAGATATGCCAGCTTACCGGTGACGGTTTGGCCGGAAGCTAAAGTGACAGTGACCTTTGAAGTCGCTCCCTCGGGGTAAAGCATACGCTGTTCGAGCTTCAATCCCTGGAAACGTTTTGTGATTCCGGCAAGATCGCCTGAGGGCGAATGGCAGGACGAGCATTTTCCCGCGCCATTGAAGTACTGCTTACCGGCCTCCGCATTGCCGGTCTGAAGATCGGAGACATCAACGCCTCGACGGCCACCCTGTTGCGATTCAGCTTTGGTCTTCTGACTGTGAATGAAAAGAACTAATCCGGCGATGTCGTGATCGGAAAGTCCGGCGAAGCGCGGCATGCCCTTTTCGGGGCGCCCATTCCGAATAACGAAGCTGATTTTATTTCCGCCTACATCCTCCGCAACCAGCTTTGAGCGCGTAAGGTCCGGTCCGGTTTCGCCGCCGCCCGCGTCGCGCCCATGACAGAAGGCGCAATCTTGCAGGAATAAGGAATGGCCGCTCTCGAGTAGCGCTGCGGAAGATGGTTGGGCCGGAGGTTTGGGAGCTTGCGCCATGGCGACAGTCACGCTCGCCAGCAGTGCTAGGGAGCGTAGCGGAGCTACGTGCGAACGAAGGGTCGAACTCGGCATAATCGCTTTCTGCCCATTCTATAAATGTGAGGCTCTCGCGTCCTTTCTGGAATGCTGCGGACATGTACTACAATCTGAGCAGATGCGTAAGACACTCACGGTGCGCTTGCCGGATCATCTGGCTGACTGGCTGGAGACCACGGCCCAAAAATTGGGTGTGCCTCAGGGCCGATTAGTGCGGGATCAGTTAGAGAAAGCCAGGAAGGCAACCCGGCCTTCGTTCCTTCGACTCGCGGGTTCGATCGCGGGGAGCAAGGATCTTTCGCAACGCAAGGGCTTCGCAAGAAAATGAAAGCCATCGCGGATACCGGGTTCCTCGTGGCGTTCGGGAATCGAAATGATACCTATCATCGTTGGGCTCTGGAACTGGCAGAGCGTATCACGGAACCGCTATTGACATGCGAGGCTGTGCTAGCGGAAACTGCCTTTCATTTAAGTAGTAGCGCCCTTGTGCTGGCATACGTGACGGAGGGTCTCGTCCGTTTGGCCTTCGCCGCGCAAGAGCACTTATCGCGACTTCACGAGCTGGCAGTCAGATATTCCGATCGTAAGCCCGATTTGGCCGATTTGTGCCTGATTCGGATGAGCGAATTGCATCCTAAGCACCCGGTTGTCACGACTGATCTGAATGACTTTCGTGTGTATCGCCGGGGCAGGCGCGAGATTATACCCGTAATCCATCCGCCGCTCCGGGGATGAGACGCTTAACGCGCTGAGGCTGAATGTGCCTTTTCGGCAGACCCTTTTGGCTTCCAGCGTGATAAAACTGCCAAAATAAATACCAGAATGCCCGACCTTCCAGCAGACCTTCGTTTTGTCGCCCGCGGTTTTTCTCGCAATCCAGTGGTCATCATTGCGGCCATTCTGTCTCTAGCGCTTGCCATGTGGCGCAAATACCGCTTTATTCACCATCACGAATCAGGTGCTCTTACGAACGCTCCCGGTGAGAGACCCGCAACGCCTGCTCCTGTTCAATTGGCATGGCGAGTTCATTGGCGGGACTTCTCGCGGGCTATACGATGCGTTCTCATACCCCGCCTACGCGGATCTGCGCCAGAGCAATCCGGGCGTTTTCGCCGGCATCGCATCCCAGTATCAGGACACACTGGATATCAGCGCGAACGGGCCGGCCCAGCGCGCAGTTGCCGAGCTGGTTTCGGGCAATTACTTTCAGGTTCTCGGCGTTGACCCAGCTATTGGCCGTATGCTCACGCCAGGCGATGACAAGATCAAAGACGCAGAGCCCTATGCCATTCTGAGTTACGAGTTCTGGCAGCGCCGCTTTGGCGGAGATCCGTCCGTTCTCAATCGTGTGATCGACGTGAATGGTCATCCCATAACGGTGGTTGGAGTGACCCAGCGCGGCTTTGTCGGGTTCGACCGCATCAGCCCTTCCGATGTCTTCGTCCCGATGATGATGAAGAGTGTTGTCACTCCCACCTGGGACGATATGGCGCGCCGCAACAGCATCTGGCTTCACATTTTCGGGCGCTTGGCCGCGGGCGTGACCGTGCAACGGGCTCAGGCTGCCATGTCCGTTCCTTTTCACCGCGTCCTCGAGAGTGATGTGACGGCAACCGGCCGGAGCAGGGAATTCGCGCGACGCTACTCCACTGATACCCTGTCGTTCTCCGAAGCGGCGAAGGGCATGAGCTATTTCGAGCGCCAGTTCGCAAAACCGCTCTACGTTCTGCTGGCAATGGTCGGCACACTCCTGCTGATTGCATGCGTGAACGTCGCCAATCTTTTGATCACGCGGGCGGCAGCGCGCAATAAGGAAATCGCCATTCGACTATCGCTCGGGGCAACGAGAGCTTCCCTGATCCGCCTGATCCTGACTGAGAGTCTGTGTATCGCTCTTTTCGGAGGAATTCTTGGACTGCTGCTCGCGAGCTGGCTGGCTCACGTACTAATAGGATTTTTGCCGTACGACAACATGTCCCTTGCGATTCAGACGAGCCCCGACCTGTCGGTACTGGCGTTCACAACGGCGCTTACCGTCTTGACCGCTCTGCTCTTCGGCTTCATCCCCGCATTGCAGGCCACCCGGCCGGACATCGCGCCTGCGCTCAAAAGTGAATCCGCTTCGGCATCGCTGTCAACCGGTCAGACACGTCTCCGGCGCGTGCTCGTGTGTGCCCAAGTGGCGCTTTCACTGGTACTGCTTTTCGCTGCAGGCCTCTTTGCGAGAAGCCTGCACAAAATCATGAGCGTGAATTCAGGCATGAACATCTCGCATGTGGTCGAATTCTCCATAGATCCTTCACTGCACAAATACACGCCACTAAAATCCCGTCAGCTGTTTGTCGACCTGCAAAACAAAATCCGCCACGTGCCGGGTGTCATCTCAGCTAGCGCGGTTTCGTTCCCTATGCTGGCGAATGACAATTGGCAGAACACGGTTCACGTTGAGGGCTACAAGCCTCATCAGGGAGAAGACATGAACCCTGGTTTTAACGAACTGCTTCCTGGATTCTTCACTACAATGGGCGTCCCTCTCATCGCCGGGCGCGATTTTTCCGAGCGGGATACGGCTGGCGCGCCTCAAGTCGCGATCGTAAACGAGACATTCGTCAAACGCTTTGTCGCAGCCGGCAGCCCTCTGGGATTGCACTTCGGACTCGGGGGAGGGGGGCCTATGCCGTACGAGATCATCGGCGTCGTACGAGACATCAAGGGTGGTGATTTAAAGGAAGAGGCGAAACCCTATACCTATATGTCTGTGCTCCAGGATGAGAAGCCCTCCAGCATGACGTATTACGTCCGCGCGATGCAGAATTCGAAGGCGATCATAGAACCAATACGGCAGATGCTGCGGAGCCTCGACGCTTCGCTTCCTATGTATGATGTCAAGACACTCGAGGATCAGATCGATCAAACAATGTTTATCGATCGGCTTTTCGCCTGGCTATCCAACGCTTTCGGCATTCTCGCCACGTTACTCGCGGCCGTGGGCCTCTACGGAATAACGTCCTACTCGGTTGCGCGCAGGATGCAGGAGATCGGTATCCGCGTTGCACTTGGGGCAGAGCAGCGAAAGATTTTTCGAATGATCATGCGTGAAGTGCTTTTCTTAGCTGTTGTGGGTATTGCGGCGGGAGCGCCCTTGGTGTTCTGGGTTGCGAAGGTTGCGTCTGGCGAGGTGTTCGGAATCAAATCCGACGATCCCCTGACGATCGCAATCGCAGCTCTGGTGATTATCGGAGTTTCAGCTCTGGCTGGTTTCGCACCAGCTCGCCGGGCGATGCGTATCGATCCGCTCCGCGCTTTGAGATACGAGTGACGCGCGACACCGCGTGGCGGATATGTCTCAGGTACCTCGGTAAACATGTGGCCGTTGAAAATCGTTGCATCTGAGCCGTCGGAAAATACAAAAGCCCGCCGAGCCATATAGGATCGCCGGGCTTCTTTTCCTGAACTGGTCCGGGGCTAGTCGCCCATCGCGCCAACTTCTTCGCGTTTTTCAGCTTCGACGTTCTTAGGCGCCGAACCAAGTAACCCATCCAGCGGAACGAAACCTTCCGGCTTCTTTTCCCCAAGCACGTGCTCGCGGTACATGCGCATCATGCGTTCGTTCTCGAGCTTCTTCTTGAGAGCCTCATCGCGCGCGCGGGCCTTTTCTTCGCGTGCATTCTTCGCGATGCCTTTTAATTCAAGATCGTGCTGGCGATCCGCTTTCACGTGCTCTTCCACGAGAACCAGATTGTGGTCCTTGCTTGCCAATGGGACGCTCTTATTGCCGGCAAAGATTTCGTGCCGGCCATGTTCTTCGTACCACTTGGTCAGGGTCGCGGTCATGTGCATCTTTTCGATGATGTTGCGCCAGCCCACGCCCGTGTTGTACGCACAGAAGGAGATTTCACCTTCCTGAGTCGCGTAAGGGATGATGCACTGCTCGGTTCGGCGGAAATCGTAGTTGAAGAGATCCTGGAACCACATACCGGCGATAAAGAGGAAGTTCCAGCGATCGGCGCGGCGCTTCTCGATATCCGTGCGCGTGCGATCGCCTGTCACCTTTCCATATCCACCCGAGACCGCCTTCTTCGACATACCGAAACACTTGTCAAACTTAGCGATGAGGTCGGTGAGCTTGAAATGTTTGGGCGATTGGAATGGATTGTAGTTGCGCAGCAGAGCGAGCGTGACTCCCAGAACTGACAATGCCCGGCCACGCGCCGCGTCATTGATCCGGGCGATATCTTTGGCAAGCTGATCCGCATGCAGGAAGGCCGTTACAGGAACATATTCCTTAGTTTCCTTGTCGCACATAACCGCCATTCCAATGCCGCAGTTGGGGTGACACCCGCAACTCAACTGGCCCCAATCCGCTTCCGGTCCATGAACCAGGTCCGCGAAATCAGAAAACGTGCTCATGAAACTGATCGGAAACCAATCGCGGACAGGCTCGCCAATGCCGGTCTGGTTTTTCACATCGTGCGCGAGATGGGATAGCGTGTAACGCTGCGCTTGCCGCCGCTCATCGGTGATGGCTTCATCGCGGCCGGTAAAGGAAACGGGCTGAAACGAGAGGAACGGAATCTTTTTCGGATTATCCAGAGCAAACTGAACAACATGTCCGACCTGCTCATTATTTACGCCATTCAGAATTGTGATGACGGGGACGATGTCCACACCAGCCGTCCAGAGATTCTCGATTGCGCGAAGCTTCACATCAAAGAGATTGCCGACCGCTCGATGGGAATTCGCGGCATTGCCGATGCCGTCAAATTGCAAATACGCGTAACGGAGGCCGGCTTCTGCCGCCTGCTTGGCAAAATCAGGACGCTTGGCGAACTCGATTCCGTTCGTGGCTGCCTGAACGCTGTTGTAGCCGACCTGACGCGCATATCGCACCGCGTCGAGGAAGTAGGGCGAGAGCGTCGGCTCACCACCCGAAAACTGTACCGACATCTGACGGCGCGGCTTGATTGAAATCGCATTGTCGAGCAGCGTTTTAATGTCTTCCCAGCTCAGCTCATGCACGAAACCCACCTGGTTCGCATCCATGAAGCATGGGTCGCACATCATGTTGCAGCGATTCGTCAGGTCGATGGTGAGAACCGAGCCGCGTCCGTGCTTGATGGTACTTGTGCCGTGGTTGTGAAGCGTTTCGTCATGGTGGGCACGGATGTCGCGGCCCGGAAACACGTCTTCCAGGTGTTTCGAGAACTCCGGATCGATGGACATCAGGTCTTCGAACGCGCCATGCTTCGGGCATTCCTTGACCATGACGATCTTGCCATCGCGCTCGATGATCCTGGCCTTAATCTCGCCGACTGATTCGTTCAACAGAATCTTATAGTCGATCTCGCCGTCGACAATTTTTTTGCGAATCTCCGGAACGCATCTCGGGCAAAGGGAGTCGGTCTCGCGAGGCCAGCCGAGTGGCGGCTTCGACTTCTCATAGCTCTTCAGAAGCGGTTTTTCGGACCACTTCGGAGTGAAGGAAGGATTTTGATGGATCTGGTTGACCCGATCAAACACCTGCCAAGCGGCGTTTGCGCCCGTTGTGACTACCTTTTCGAAATACTTAACTGGTTTGTGCATGGTTCGTGACCGTTTGCTCCTTCAACCTATTTGGCGAAAGTACCCGAGCGGACTAGAGTCCCCGGCTATCCCTAGTATAGGTAGGCTCCCAAGCTGCTGAAAACAAGAAGAAAGCGAACAGTAGGGATTTGCGGTTGTATGGAGGTTTAGGAGCGCTGAATGAGTGTACAATGTTCGTGAACTTCTTAGATTTCAAGGACTTAAGCTGTAATGAGGCCTGCACGCGGCTTGAGAATTCGCGTATGCAGCCCCTCTCAATCCGTTATCGTGAAGGTAGTGGATCTCGAAAAAACGATTCTACGGAAAGTTGGCGAGGCAATTGCCCGCTTTCGGATGATCCGCGACGGCGATCGCGTAGCTGTCGGCGTGTCGGGCGGCAAAGATTCACTTACCCTGCTCGAAGCGCTATTGCTTCTGCAGAAACGTGCGCCCATCAATTTCAGTGTCTGCGCATTCACTATCGAGCAGGGCAAGTTTTTGGCGCCTATCGAACCTGTAGGAACGTATCTGCGGGGGCGCGGAGTAGATTGGACCTACGTCGAAGATCGCCCATCTCTCAATCTGTTGACGCGACAGCCGGATCACGGGTGTGACCTGTGCAGCAGGTTTCGGCGTCGCGCAGTCTACGAAGTTGCTCGCAAACTCGGGGCGAATGTTATCGCGTTTGGGCATACAGCGGACGATTTCTGTGAATCGTTTCTTAGGAATGCGATGTTCACCGGTCGAATCAGCGCTCTGCCGCCAAACACCTGGTCGAGCAAGCGCGAGTTCCGGCTGATCCGTCCGCTCGTCTATGTAACAGAAGACTTGACCCGGGCCTTTGCTGCAACACTCGGGGCACCTGTAATTCCATGCGGTTGTTCCCAAAAGACTGGGACCGTGCGGCGGACGTTGCGGGATATCTTCGCTGACCTGGAGAAGGAACACCCTTTTCTAAAGGAAACGCTGATTGCCGCTATGGGGAAAGTCGAAACAGGAAGATTGCTGGATACGCGCTTTCTCGATCTCGAAGGATGTAACGAAGAGACTCACTCGTTCACGAATCAGCAGGATTTGATAACTCTCGATCGCTGATCGCCTAAATCTCGGCTAAACTAGAACCTTCCTACTATGAGTGCGGAGCTGATTGTCGTCAACGGGCCGCTCGCCGGAACGCGCTACACCCTGCCAAAGGGTGAGATCTTTCTTGGGCGCGCCCCAGGTTCGAACATAGTGCTCAACGAGCCGGAAGTCGGCTGGCGTCACTCTCAAATTCGGCTTCAAGGCGATCGCTTTCTGATAGCGGATCTTCGCAGTTCACTCGGCACATACGTGAACGGCATGCGTTCGGCGGAGCGCTGGCTGGAGGACCGGGATCAAATCGGCATCGGCAAAACGATTTTGATGTTTCGCTCCGGGGAAGCCGGGACGGAAAATTCGGCGGCACCGGCGACCGAAGATGTCAAACCCGTCTTGCTCGCGGCGTGTTCCCTCGTGTTCTTATTTCGGGCCCTCGCAGCCGCTCCTGGAAACGGGCAGAGTAGATTGTTGCAGAATCAGATCCTTAGCCTTGTATCGGACTTGATACCGGTCGAAGAGGGTCTTCTTCTGCTCGGCGCGTCCTGTTCTGAGTTACTGGCTCGCTTCCGCGAGCGTGCTTCTCAATGCAAATCAGATTTCAATCCCGCTCTTTCCCGGGTCTGTGAAGAAGGGGCCTTCGAAGATCCGGAAACCGGCATGGCCGGCGTGCCGCTTTACCTTTCCGGAATTTTGGGTGGCGCGCTGATTGTCCAAACTAAGGATCGCGCCGGCCGCTTGACCGCTCATTTAGAAACGCTCACTGCTGTTGCATCGCTGGCGTCCATTGGGTTTGAAGCAAATCAGGAAATAGAAACCTTGAAGGCCGAGAATGCGCTGCTTCAGGAGCAGATCGCGATCAACACCGGCATCGTGGGCAATAGTTCCATCATTCGCCGCCTTTTGGAGCTGGTCGATCGCGTTGCGCCTCGCGACACCACGGTCATGATCACGGGTGAAAGCGGAACCGGAAAAGAGCTGATCGCTCGCGCTCTTCACCAAAAGAGTCCACGGCGCGACCGCCCGTTCATTGCTGTAAATTGCGCGGCGCTCAGCGAAACGCTCTTTGAAAGCGAGCTGTTCGGCCATGAGAAAGGCGCGTTCACAGGCGCGATTTCCCTGAAAAAAGGCCGATTCGAGCTGGCGCAAGGCGGAACCATATTCTTAGATGAAGTCGGCGAATTAGCGCCCGCATTGCAGGCCAAGCTGCTACGCGTGCTTCAGCAGCGCGAATTTGAGCGCGTAGGCGGAACTCACCCGCATCCTCTCGACATTAGAGTCATTGCGGCCACCAATCGCGATCTCTCCGAAGATGTGGGCGTAGGGAGATTTCGAGAAGATCTGTATCACCGTCTCAACGTTGTGACACTCGACTCGCCTCCTCTGCGCGATCGGAAGGAAGATATTCCCTTGCTCGCTCAATATTTCCTTCAGCGATCGGCGGAGCGCTGCAAGCGCCAGGTCCAGGGACTCTCGCGCGAGGCAGTGGAGATGATCCTGCAGTATTCGTGGCCCGGCAACGTGCGCGAGTTAGAGAATGCTATGGAGCGAGCCGTTGTGCTTGGAGTTTCCGAATGGGTTCTGCCCGAAGATCTTCCTGAGACTCTGCTCGAGACCGCTCCTCGCGATGCGGGCACTAAATATCATTTATCTGTTGGACAAGCAAAGCGGGAGTCTATCCTCGATGCTTACGTGCAAGGAAATGGCGACTATAAGCAAGCCGCCCGCGTCTTAGGGCTGCATCCCAACTATCTGCTTCGGCTGGTGCGAAACCTCGGCCTTCGTGATGAAATCGACCGAAGATCCGGGAAAGCGGCCGCTCAGTAGTATTCTGTTCACCGCCCCGGCGACTTGTGCCCGATATGCAGCGCGGCGATACCGCCGGTTAGCATGTCGTATTTGGTTTCCGCGAAGCCCGCGCTCTGCATCATTTCTCGCAATTCTTGCGGTCGAGGAAACTTACGAATCGACTCCGGCAAATAGGCATAGGCCTCGCGCGAGCCGGAGATGAGAGCGCCGATGGCGGGCAGCAGAATTCCTGAATAGAAACCATACGTGACTTTCATAAACGAGCCTGTCGGGTGCGAGAACTCGAGGATCGCGAGAACCCCGTCCTGCTTCAGTACGCGATGCAATTCCAGCAGCCCGGCGCTGTAGTTCACCAGATTGCGAAACCCGAACGAAATGGAAATCGCGTCGAGAATGTTGTCGGCTAACGGCAGACGCAGCGCGTCCGCTTCGAACAGCTGTGCTCGAAACCCTTGACGCACAACCTTCTCGCGGGCGGCCACGAGCATGGGATGGCAAAAGTCGGCACCCAGGACCGGGCTGCTCACAACCGTTTGCAAATCAAGCAGCACATCACCGGTGCCACAGCACAAATCGAGCACTTTCGCACCCGGGCGCTTCAACGTCGGAGTCAGCTGCTTCATGAGCACTCTGCGCCAGTAGCGGTCGATATTAAACGAGAGTAGATGATTGAGGAAATCGTACTTGGGTGCGATCCCCGCGAACATTCGTTCGACCCAGCGTGCAGCCTGTTCTTCGCTCGAAGTGCCCGGAGGCGTTGTGCCCGTTGCTGAACTCACTGCAGCGATTCCACAATGGCTTGACGGATTAATGATTCCTCTACTCCGGAAACGATCTTCACCTGTCCGATAGAGACCGGCAGTACGAAGTGCACTTTGCCTTTGAGCGTCTTCTTGTCACTTCCCAGCCGTCCGATCAGGCGATCGGGATCCAGATCTTTCGCGCATCGTAGGGGTCCATAACGCCCAATGGTTTCCCTGATCCGCGCAGCCTCGGCCCCGTTCAACATCTGAAGCAACTGCGCCAGTTGCGTGGCAAATAACATTCCTAACGCCACCGCTTCTCCGTGCAGGAATCGGACGTATTCCGTCTCTGCTTCGATAGCGTGGCCTATCGTGTGGCCAAAGTTCAAAATTCTTCGCAAGTCACTCTCGCGTTCGTCCGCGGAGACCACTTCGGCCTTGATTCTCACTGATGCGGCGATCAGTTCGTCTAGGGCCTTGGAATTCCTGGTGAGCACGTCCTCTGCTCCATCTTCCAGTAGTTCGAAAAGAGCGGGATCGCGAATGATGCCGCATTTAATCACTTCGAACAATCCCGCGCGATACTCGCGATGCGAGAGCGTCGATAGCACTTGTGGATCAATCAACACTGCCGCTGGCTGATGGAAGCTGCCCATCAGGTTTTTCCCGCTTGCCAAGTTCACTCCGGTTTTGCCGCCTATCGCAGCGTCCACCTGTGCCAGCAGCGTTGTGGGGATCTGCAGCACAGGCACGCCACGCATGAAGGTAGCCGCGAGGAATCCGCTGACGTCGGTGACGATGCCACCGCCAAATCCGATGACCATGCTGGTGCGATCCGCGCCATGCGCCACCATTTGCTCGGCCAGCTCTTCCAGACAGCCGAGTCGCTTATTCTGTTCCCCCTGTGGAAAGAACAGGACCTTCCAATCGTGGTGGTCCAAAGCCTGCTGGATGCGGGATCCATGTAGCTGCCAGACATCTTTGGTGGTCACTACAAAGAGCTTGCCGGCGGCTGCGGGAATGAACTCGGATACATGCCGTAGAATGCCTCGCTCCACCACATTTGGGTACCTGTGGTAGCGGGTTATGACCTCGAAGCGCGGCACGTGATCCCGTTGTACCATTGGTGCTGAACGAGCCGCAAACAATCGCTAACATGTGAAAAGAGCCTGCTATGCCAGAAAACACATACGCCACGAAGGCGGACCTTGACGCCATGGAACACCGGATGCTCGAGGAAATCCGACATTATATCGACGAGCGCACGCGTGACATGCAAACCGAGTTGCTTCGAGGGTTCGCTCGCTACGAGGAAGGCGCCAGCATTCGACTCGCGAAGCTCACCGCGGACGTGAGCAATATCGATACAGCCACGGACAAGCGGCTCACAATCGTCGAGGACAGGCTAACCGAGATCGAGCGAAGGATCATTCAAAAAGGGCTGTGACTTGCAATCGTGGCCGCCTCCCTTCAGCGCATTCGCACCGATTTTGTTGTTGTCGGAGCTGGCGTTGCGGGCCTTCGCGCCGCCATTGAACTCGCTCCGGCGGGCCGCGTTCTGGTAATCGCGAAAGACAGCCTGCGCGAATCTTCCTCGGAATATGCGCAAGGCGGAATTGCCGCCGCTCTCAGCGACGATGATGAAGTGGAACTGCACGAACAGGACACCATCGCTGCTGGTGACGGCCTATGCAATCTCGATGCCGTCCGCACGTTGGTCGAGGAAGGTCCTTCTGCGATCGAACAGTTGATGGAATGGGGAGCAGCGTTCGATCGTGAAGGTTCCCGGTTGCTGTTTGCTAGGGAGGGCGCTCACAGCCGCAGCCGCGTGCTGCACGCACATGGCGATTCAACCGGACGTGAAATTGTGCGCACTCTCGGCCACCGCGCCAGCACCTTCGAGAACGTAGTTTTTCACAGCTTCGCTGCGGTGACTGATTTACTGCTGAGCGGCGATGAGGTGGTGGGGGTATCCGCATTCGACGCGGCTTCGGGTTCTACGGTATTGGTCGAAGCGCGCGGCGTCCTGCTCGCTACCGGTGGACTCGGCAGAGTCTTTGAAAACACTACGAACCCCGATGTCGCAACCGGAGATGGTGTGGCTTGCGCTTTTCGCGCTGGCGCGGACATCTCCGACATTGAATTTGTTCAGTTCCATCCCACCGCGCTCTATCTCCCCTCTGCTCCTCGTTTTTTGCTCAGCGAAGCGCTCAGAGGCGAAGGAGCTTATCTTCGCAACGCAAGCGGGGATCGCTTCATGGAACGTTACCACCCTCTAAAGGAGCTTGCTCCACGCGATGTGGTCTCGCGAGCCATTGTCGTCGAATTGCGCCAGACCGGGGATAGGAGCGCATTCCTCGATTTGACACATCTCGATGCCGGTTTCGTCCAAGACCGTTTCCCCCGCGTTTACCAGACCTGCCTTCGGTATGGCATAGATCTGGAGACGACGCAGGCGCCCGTGCGCCCGGCGGCTCATTACGCCATGGGCGGGGTGCGCACGGATCTATTCGGGCGAACAACGATTCCTCGGCTTTTTGCCGCGGGCGAAGTTGCCTGCACGGGCGTTCACGGAGCGAATCGGCTTGCCAGTAATTCGTTGCTCGAAGCTGTCGTTTTCGGCGCGCGCGCGGGTCAGGCGATGTCCTCTCTCGATGACCTGCCGCGTCACGTGGAGGGTACTTGCCCGCCCGCCCGGGTTCCGAATATGTCTGAAGATGAGATACGATCCATCACCTGGACCCGCTGCGGCATTGTTCGCGATGGACCCAGTCTGAAATCCGCTTGCGCCACGCTGCAGTCCTGCGGCATGCAGTCGCTCGAACCTCCCAGCCGAGCGGCATTCGAGCTCCGCAACATGCGCCAAGTTGCTTCGCTGATTTGCTCTGCCGCGCTCGCCCGCGAAGAAAGTCGCGGCGCTCACTATAGGACTGACTTCCCATCGAAGAGCCTTGAGTTCGAGAAGCACTCCATCCTCAGATGTTCCTCGGCCGGTTCAGATGTTGAAATTGCATTCGAATAGGAGCTCACAGCCGCAATTCGTTGCGGGTCTCGCGCTCTTATTCATCGCCGCACCGCTCTATGGATCTAGCGCTTATGCGGCGTTATGGACCACGCCTTGCATCCTTGTAGCTTCGCTACTCATAACCTGGGGCGCCGAATCGGCGCAATTTTTCGTTGCACAGGGCTTTGCTCTCGCCATTCTTGCGTGGATGCAAACCCTCCCTGAATTCGCGGTCGAGGCCGTGCTTGCATGGAGGCAGCAGACGGCGTTGTTGCTTGCAAATCTTACGGGCGCGCTGCGTTTGCTGACAGGCCTCGCGTGGCCTATGATCTATGCGACTGCGGCCCTCGTCCATCGCAGGCGTACCGGCAGACCGCTGCGGCTGATTCAGATCGATCCGCACCAAAGCGTTGAAATTATCGCGCTCGTTTTACCGTTACTGTACGCGCTGGTCATCTGGTGGAAAGCAAGCCTCCATTTATACGACGCGTGTATTCTGATCGCCTTTTACAGCGGATATTTGGTCCTTCTCTCAAAGCTTCCGCCCGAGAAGCGCGAAGGTGTAGACGATCTCGAAACCGTACCGCGCATTATTGTTCTTGCGCCACGCCGCTGGCGCGTGTTCGCGATCGCGGGTTGTTTTTTGGCCGGCGGAGCGCTGATCTACTTCACGGCTGAACCGTTTCTCGGGAGTCTAATCGCCGTCGCTGGAGCTATCGGCATTCCGAGCTTCCTAGCGATTCAGTGGTTCGCGCCGGTTATTTCCGAATTTCCGGAGCTCGCTTCCACTTTTTATTTCGCCCGGCAAAGAGAGAATGCCTCGGTTGCCCTGATGAACATCGTGTCCAGCAACATCAATCAGTGGACGCTTCTCATCGCAATGCTACCGGTCGTTTTTTCTTTGAGCCGTGGCGCGCCCTCGGCGATCGCGCTCGACCGCCAGCAGCAATCTGAACTGCTTCTGACGATTGGTCAGAGTCTCGTCGGAATGATTTTCTTGGCAAATATGGAGTTCGCCTGGTGGGAAGCTCTCGCGATGTTCCTGCTGTTCGGAGCGCAATTTGTTCTTCCGGTATTCGTGGGGGATCAGGTCAGAGTTTGGATCACGGCCGCTTTTTTTCTCTGGACTGCTGCCGCCGTGCTTGGGATGATCTTTCAGGGACGCCGGCCAAAGGCGTTGGAGATGTTCTTTCAAACCTGGCGCGCGCATGTCGGGCGCTGAGAGGGAATCCTCGGGCTAGCCGCAGAGGCTGTTGACGCGTCGCGCCCTCAGCGTGTATAAGTAACTTAGGCATGCGAATTGTAAATTATCTAGGTGTCAGGCTATGAGCCGTCCGTCAGACCTGATTCAAGGCACGCTGGATCTCCTCATTCTCAAGACAATCTCGATAGAGCCGAAACACGGCTGGGCGATTGCCAAGCGGATCCAGCAGGTCAGCAAGGATGCTCTGCAAATCACACAGGGCGCGCTTTACCCGGCGCTTCATCGTTTAGAACAGCAAGGCTGGATTGCATCCGAGTGGCGAATAACCGAGACCGGCCGCGAGGCAAAATTCTACAAATTGACGCGAGCGGGCGCAGCGCAGCTCAAGAAGGAGCTGGCGGAATGGGAGCGCCTATCCAGTGCCGTCGGGCTCGTGATCCGGATGGTCTAAGGGCGGCGTATGAGAAAACGGCGATGGCACGATGTTCTGCGGATGCGATTCCGTTCCCTGCTACGCCGGGACCAGGTTGAACGAGAGCTAGAGAAAGAACTGCGGTTTCATGTCGAGCACGAGATCGAGGAAGGGCTCGCAAACGGCTTGACGCCCCAGGAGGCGCGCAGCGCGGCAATGAGGAAGATAGGCGGAATAACACACGTTCAGGAGGAATGCCGCGATATGCGCAGAACCAATTTAATCGAAAGCTTGGGACATGATTTACGCTACGGTGTCCGGATGCTGGTGAAGAATCCCGGATTCACCGTGGTGATGGTGCTGACTCTGGCGCTCAGTATTGGGGCGACAAGCGCGATCGTGAGCGTTATCGAGGGCGTTCTGATGCGTGCATTGCCGTTTCGCAATCCCGACCGGCTGGTACGCGTCTTCACAAGCAACGCTGACTGGCCAAAATTTCCGATGAATCCTAACGACTTTCGGGATTTCCGGGCACGCCTGCATTGTTTTGAATCGTTCGCAGCGTACACACGCAACGACATGCAGCTCGCCGACAGCGGGGAAGCGATCCGGCTTTCCGGCTTTTCGGTTACAGCCGGCTTTTTTCATGTATTGGGGTTGCAACCCGCCATCGGGCGCGAATTCGATCGCAACGATGAGCTGCCCGGGAAAGGACAAGTTGCGATTGTCAGCAACAAGATCTGGCATACCCGGCTGGGTGCTCGCCGGGATGTGTTGGGACAGAAAATCTTCCTCGACGGAGTGCCGTACAGAGTGGTCGGAGTGATGCCGCCGGGAGTGCAGCATCCGGGAAATATGTATCATGCTGTGGCATACGGCGAGACTGTCGACGTTTGGGTTCCATTCACCTCGTTTGGAGATCCGAAGTATCGCGGATCGCATTATATGGATGCTGTCGGCCGTTTGCGGCCAGGTATAACCGCAGGGCGGGCGCAAGCCGAGATGAACGCCGCGATGAAACAACTGGCACGTGAGCATCCGGATGGCGATAGCGGATGGAACGTCATGGTGATTCCACTTGGCACCGAGATTGTGGGGCGCAGCGAGCGCATGCTGCTGGTACTGTTGGGCGCGGTGGTGTTAGTGCTACTGCTGGCATGCGTGAATGCCGCCAACCTGCTGCTGGCGCGAGCGACGGCGCGACAGCGCGAGACTGCGCTGAGGGCCGCGGTGGGAGCGGGACGGAAACGCCTGATACAGCAGATGCTAACCGAGAGCGTATTGATGGCGGTGGTGGGCGGAACGCTCGGCGCGGGTTTGGCTGTGGCGGGAGTGAAAGGCCTGATCTCCGTACTGCCGGCGGATTTTCCGCGAGCCGGCGATATTCATATGGATGTGCCGGTATTTCTCTTCACCTTCTTTATCGCGCTCGGCACGGGTGTGGTTTTCGGAATTGTTCCGGCGGTACACGGATCCCGCGCAGATTTGCGAGAGTCCTTGCATGAGAGTGGACGCAGCGCAACGAGCAGCTACCGGACGCTTCGTCTGCGCAACGGACTGGTGGTCAGCGAAGTAACGCTAGCGTGCGTGCTACTGATCGGCGCGGGATTGATGCTGCGAAGCTTCGTCAATCTGCTGGGGACCGATCCCGGTTTTCATCCGGAGCAGGTGCTGACGCGAGCATTTCGCTTCCCGAGGCCACCTATAAAGACACCAAAGCTGTGGCAAAGTTTTACGAACGTCTGTTGGAAGTGGTGCGCCGCACGCCGGGAGTGAGCGCGGTTGGCGCGGGATCCGACCTGCCCTGGACGGGGTGGGACGAAAATAATGGGGGTTTTCAGATACAAGGGGAAGCGCCTCCGCCACACGACGTCTTCCATGCCCGGTACCACGAGGCAACGCCTGGATATTTCCGCGCACTCGGGATTCCGCTGATTCGCGGACGGGCATTTGAGGAACATGACAAGGCAGATAGCAGAGGTGTCTTGATCATTAATCAGGCAATGGCCCGTTATTGGCGCCATGGTGATGCGCTGGGGGGCAAGCTCACGTTCAGCGATCATCCGAAAGAAAAAGACTGGCTCACCATTGTGGGCATCGTGGGCGATGTGAAGGACACGCCGAAGAATGCGGGAGCAGAGCCTGGGTTCTGGTGGCCGCTACAGCAGGAGCCATTTCCGCTTGCGGCGAATTCTTCGATTGTGATTCGCTCCAGCTTGGATCCAAAACTGGTCGCTAACCGATTGCGTGTCTCCGTGCGCGAGCTCGACGCGAATCTCGCCGTTTCGGACATTCGCACCATGACCCGGGTTGTTGAAGGAGCTTACTCGACCTCGCGATTTGCGCTGCTCCTGGTAGGGCTGTTCGCAGGTTTAGCCCTTTGTTTGGCGGCCATCGGAACGTATGGAGTGATTGCGTATTCGGTGAACCAGCGCATTCACGAATTTGGAGTGCGGATGGCTCTGGGCGCGCGGCCGCGGGATGTTGTAAGAAGCGTCCTGGCGAACGGGATGAAGCTGGCAATTGCGGGTACGGCACTCGGTGTTGTGTTGGGGCTCCTGCTTTCCCGGCTTCTCGGCAATTTGTTGTACGGCGTAGGCGCCGCGGATCCGATGGCGATTGGCGCGACGTGCCTTATCGCGATCTTAGTTGCCGCGCTCGCATGCTACGTACCCGCCTTGAGGGCTACGCGAGCAGATCCGATGACAGCCTTGAGAACGGAATGACAGTGACTAAGCGTTTCCGAAGTTGATTAGCGCCACGCCCACAATAATCATCATTAGCCCCCCGACCTTCGCCATGGTGAAGGGCTCCTTGAAGAACAGGCGCGCCCACACTATCGTCCAAATATAGCCAAGGGACACCATCGGGTACAGGACTGTGAGTTGGCCCTGGGCGACGCCCATCATATAGAAAACCGATGACAGCAAATAAAGAACGACGCCGGTAATCAGCCAGTAATTGCTCAGCAGGCGGGCCAGGCTGCCCTTCATATGCTCAGCGCCGATCTTCAGGAAAACAGCGCCAAACGAGCCAATGAAGGATCCAAACAGCACCAGTACGACGGAGCTTAGAGGCGTGGCGTTCGCGTCCATGGAGCCTTCGTGCTACTTCTTCAAGCCGAGGATCGAGACTCCCCCGACGATGAATGCAATCCCGATGCTTCGGAACAAGTTCATGTGTTCCCCGAGCACAAGCAGCGACAGGAGCGTCACCCAGACATAAGTCAGCGCAATGATCGGGAACAACCTGGAAAGCTCGCGGCCCTTGAGCGCCAGAGCCATCAAGAAGGTCACCACGCCGTACAGGCAATATCCGCAGAAGAGCCTGAAGTTGCTTATGATTGCGACGGAAAATCGAAAGAAAAGGGTCGGATCATGTGCCACATCGCCTAAGGTGATGTGAGAACCGCCCAACTGGCCCGTACCTTGCTTAACCAGAATTTGAGCGAGCGCGCCGATTAGGGTGCAGGCAAAGACGAGCAGAAAGGAGCGCCTCGCCTCAGCTCCCGTCTTAATAGGGGGCTCGAGGACAGTCGGAGAGGTCAAGCAGGCAATTCCAGTCGCACAGCGCTCGTTTCTATTTTAAAGCATCTTCCCGGTTTGTGGATGGTCATGAAAATCGGGAAGGCCGCGCGATGGAGCCGCCCAGGGACACACGCCGAACTTAACGAGTCGTTTCTCTGCTATTCTGTTTTCTGAAGCGTTCCCCGCGAGAGCGCCCCGCTTGGTCTCCAATTAATTGATCCGATAGTCAATGTCATGGAGTCCCACTCGAATGAAGCGCTGGTGTGCAGGCTCCGGTGTCCTTTTGGATGCCATGGAGAAGCCTAAAGGCGCTCGGAGGATTCCCCCCTGCACTCTTAGGGGTCAATGACGGAGGCCGACCGGGAGCTATCGAGGGGACGCTTTTCTCTTTTTCCCGGTCCATGAATATCCTTTTTATCGGCGACATCTTCGCCTCGGGTGGGCGTGGTATTGTCGCCGATAACCTGAATCGATTGATAAGTGAATACAAGATCGATCTAGCTATAGCGAATGCGGAGAACAGTGCCGGCGGCTTCGGCATTACACCTCTCATAGCCGAAGAGTTACTCGCACTAGGTCTGGACGTTCTTACGGGTGGCAATCATAGCTTCGATAAGCGAGAGATTCACGATTATTATGACCACCAGCCGCGTCTTTTGCGGCCGGCCAATTATCCCATCGGCTTGCCTGGTAGCGGTGTATTCACATCGAAAGCCCGCAATGGCAGTTCTTACGCCGTAGTTAATCTGCAAGGCCGCGCGCATATGGCGAATATCGACTGCCCTTTTCGAAAGGCCGATGAGCTACTGGCTTCAATCGATGCGGAAATCAAAATTCGCATTGTTGATTTCCATGCTGAGCTGACAAGTGAAAAAATTGCCATGGGATGGTATCTGGATAGCCGGGCGACAGCGATGATCGGAACACATACGCACATCCCAACAGCCGATGCACGTATACTCCCGGGCGGCATGGCGTATCAAACCGATGCGGGAATGTCAGGGCCGTACGATTCGGTAATCGGGATAGAAAAGGAAACGATCATCCGGCGGTTTCTGACGGGGTTGACCGGGCGGATGGAAGCGGCGCGGCGCGGAATCGAATTACACGGAGCGGTAATTACCGCAGACGACAACACAGGGAAGGCGATCTCGATTCAGCCGGTCTCGTGTCTGAAGTGATTTTCGGAACTAGCGCCGGTATTGAGCGCATCTTATGAATCGGGAGATTACAAGCAGCACCATGAAAACCAGATCTGGCCTGATAATGGTTGTATTTGCTGGTATCGCCGTTGCGGCACCCGCCTGGGCTCAATCGAGCGCGGACCAGACTACGGTCACTCAACAGAAAACAGTAAAAACAAAAAAGAGCGGGCGCAGTGCTGGCGGTGATGTAGCAAGCGGCACCGGAGATATTGGTAAAGGCGCAGCCAAGGGGGCGGGCAGCGCGGCTGCGGGCGTGGGCAAAGGCGCAGCCAACTTGGTCACCTTGCACCCAATCGATGCCGCAACATCGGTGGGCAAAGGCGGTGCAACAGCGGGGAAGGATGTAGTCGTAGGAACCACCAAGGGCACCGGTAAGATCGTGAAGGGGATTGGCCGGGGGATTAAGCACATCTTCTAAAAAGAAAACCTGGCTGAGGGCAGTCAAGGGGACACCGCCCGCGATTGGGGCGAATGGTAGAGGCTTCCTTTTCTGGACGTGCTCCAGATAGTCTTCGACACGCTGCGGGTGCCTCATACGGGCTGCGACTCTTGCATTACCTCATTGCGGAACTTCGGCGGTAACCCGTTCGGGGTCAAAACAGATACCGGCACTCCCAATAACTCCTCGGCATCGGTTTTCAAACCGGCAAGCGTAAGCAGACTCGTGGATTGTCCAGGGTCAACCAACAGGTCAAGATCGCTCTCGTCCGTGTCCGTGCCGTTTGCAACCGATCCGAACACGCGCGGGCGCGACAGGCCGTAGCGGCTGACAAGCCGCCGCAATTCATCGCGGTGTGCTGAAAGGGCTACCGAGGGCTTCATAAGTGAGGTTTAGTTGCATGCCCGATACTCCGTTCTCGCTTTCATCCTATCTTCGTGGTGCTCTCATTCTCAAGGTCCACTTCCACTTCATCTCCCGTGCTGCTAATCGGCACGTGTTCCCATTTCGCGACTGCAGCGGTTGCTACGCAATTACCGAGCACATTGACGCTGGTGCGTCCCATGTCCATCAGCGCATCGACACCCAGAATCAGAGTAATGCCTTCTTGCGGGAGCTGAAAAGTCGCAACTGTTCCCGCCAGTAGCACCAGGGCGGCTCTTGGGACGCCTGCCGCGCCCTTGCTGGTCAGCATCAGTGTCAGCATCATTGTGATTTGAGATCCGAGTGCCATATGGATGCCGGCCGCTTGAGCGATAAAGATGGATGCGAGCGATAGATATAGAGTTGTACCCGTCAGATTGAAGCTGTAGCCCGTCGGCAACACGAAACCCACAATATGCTTGGGTATTCCAAAGCGCTCCATGTTCTCGAGAGCCAACGGGAGCGCCGCTTCGCTCGATGCCGTCGAAAATGCAATCAGGAACGGCTGGCGCACTGCGTGCCAAAATCGCTCCATCGGTACTCTCGCCAGCATCAGCGTCGGCATCAGCACGAGTATCACGAAGAGTCCCAATGCTAAATACGATGCTCCGATTAGTCTGCCCAACCCAAACAGCACGCCGACACCTTTGGAGCCGATGGTTACTGCAATCGCGGCGGCTACTCCGAACGGCGCGAGGTACATGACGTATTTCGTGTAGCGGAACATAACCTCCGCTACTGCTCCCGCGAAGTTGACCACCGGCCGCGACTTTTCGCCAATTGCGGAACACGCCGCGCCGAATAGGAAAAAGAAAACGACCATCTGGAGCACATCATTCTGCGCGAGAGATTCGAAAATGTTGCTGGGCGCCGCGTGCTCGATCATCTGGCTCAGCGAGACAGGGTTGGCGAGAGCGGGCGAGACAGCATTCCCTCCGGTGAGCGTCAATCCGCTGCCGGGACTTGTCACGTTCACGACTACGAGACCTATTACCAACGCCAGCGTCGTGACCACTTCAAAGAACACCATCGACTTGAGCGCTATCCGGCCCATGGTCTTCAACTCGCCCGCTCCTGCGATGCCATACACAATCGTGCCGAACAGCAAAGGACCCACGATCGACTTAATAAGCCGGAGAAAAATGTTGCTGACGGGTGCAAGGTTCTTTGGCAAAATTCGGAAAGAAGATGCCAAGCAGGATGCCCACAATCAGCGCGATGAAGATCCAGGCGGTAAGTGAGATCTTCTTTAGCAATCGCGGAGTCAGCGCTCTCCCCACTTCAGCTTTTCCCTGAGAACGTCAAAAAAGAGCATCTTCGGCGGACGAATCAATTGGATGGTCTTCGAGGAGGCGTGACAAATGATCCGGTCGCCCTTGGAAAGCGGCTCCCCTGTTTGGCCGTCAATGGTGAGAAATGTCCCGACTTCGCCGTGATTAAAAATCTGAATGATGCTGCTGTCCGGGACAATCACTGGTCGATTGGTCAGCATATGCGGGCAGATGGGCGTGATACACAACGCGGCGACCGAAGGAAAGATGACCGGTCCGCCCGCCGAGAGCGAGTATGCAGTGGAACCCGTGGGAGTAGCGATGACCAAGCCATCAGCCTTGTAAGCTGCGACGAAATGATTGTCCACATGCGCATCCAGGTCAATCATTCTGGCGAGTTCCAATTTCGTGATCACAACGTCGTTCAGGGCTGAATAGGTCGCAATCGTCTCCCCTTTGCGGATCAGCTCGCAATCGACCATCCGGCGCAGGCCGATTCTATGCTCGCCTCGCAGCGCGCGTTCCAATTCAGGGTAAAGCTCCTCAACGCGAATGGATGTCAGAAAGCCGAGATGCCCAAGGTTCACGGCGAAGAGCGGTATGTCTCGACCGGCGACTACTCGCGCCGCGGAAAGAAGGGTCCCGTCACCGCCCAAGCACGATGACCAGATCGGCACCTTCCGGCACGGCTTCCCGAGCGTAGAAATCTTTCGTGCCCGCGTACTCCGCAGTCTGTTCGTCACAGCGGTAATGAACACCGTGCTGTTCCAACCACTCGAGCAGACCGCAAACAATGTCTCTTGCTTCCTCGATCTTCGGCTTTGAGATGATCGCGGCTGTTTTGATCTTTTGCATCCTGGTCCGTTCAATGCAAACGTTTAGGTTAACGCGCGCGCGTGCAACAGAAATTCCCGGTTGCCCTCCCTGCCGGGAATCGGGCTGTCCATGAAGGCTGTGGAAAAACCTGCTGCTTGCAACGCATTTGCGACTTTATCGCATGCCTGACGATGCGCTGCCGGATCACGAACGATTCCACCTCTACCGACTAAATCGCGCCCCACTTCGAACTGAGGCTTTACCAAGATGATCCAATCGCCTCGCTGATTCAGTAGCGGAGCCAGAGCGGGGATCAGTAGGGTTACGGAGATGAAGCTAACATCACAGGCAATCAGGTCCAGCGCCTCGCCAATTTCTTCAAATCTCAAATAGCGCGCATTTATCTTCTCGTGCAGAACCACGCGTGCGTCGCTGCGCAGCTTCCAGTCAATTTGTCCAGCGCCGGTATCGACAGCGTGTACGCGCGCGGCGCCATTCTGCAGAAGACAGTCAGTGAATCCTCCGGTTGACGTTCCAACGTCGAGGCATACCCTGCCGGTTACGGGGATGCCGAAATCACGAAGCGCAGCTTCAAGTTTCAAACCGCCACGGCTGACATATTTCTGTGCTTCTTCTACTCTGATAAGACCTTCGTTCGAAACCGTGCGACCGGGCTTCTCTGCTTTCTGACCGTCTACGGTCACCTTGCCGGCCAGAATTAGGGCCTGCGCCTTTTCGCGCGACTCTGCCATTCCGCGCTCGACTAACGCAATGTCAAGGCGTTGTTTAGTTTGCGCTCTCACGTCTTGCGCTGGACAATAAAATCGGCGATCTGCCCCAAACGCTCGGCTCGGCCGTCGAAGATGCGCAGGGCGGCGTGAGCTGCCAGCCGCTCTTGTTCGGCCATCGCCCGGGATCGGTCTAAACCGTAAACGGCCGGAAATGTGATCTTCTGCTGCGCTTCATCTTTGCCTGCAGTTTTGCCCAACGCCTCGGAAGATTCCTCGACGTCCAGCACATCGTCAACGATCTGGAAAGCCAGACCGACATGCTCGCCATATTGAGATAGAGCTGCCAGCTCGTCGTCACGCGCTCCGGCATAGATCGCTCCCATCCGCACGCTTGCGCGAAGCAAAGCGCCTGTCTTCGCTCGATGAATCGATTCCAGCAGGAGCGCCGTCGGTTTCTTGCGTTCACCTTCGAGGTCGTTCACCTGGCCGCCAATCATGCCGCCCACGGTTCCCGCGGCTCTTGATAATTCTTCAACGAGCCGAATCTTTCGATCCGCGTGAACGTGCTTGAGACGGCTGAGTACTTCGAAAGCCAGCGTCAGCAGAGCGTCGCCCGCTAAGATCGCCAGCGCCTCGCCGAAGACCTTGTGACAGGTCGGCCGGCCGCGTCGCAGATCGTCATTGTCCAAAGCGGGCAAATCATCATGGATCAGGGAATAGGTATGAACAAATTCGAGCGTTGCAGCGGCGTTTTCTACGCCGTCCGGAGAATCGGAAACCGCGCGCGCCGCCGCGATGGCGAGGATCGGCCGAATTCGCTTTCCTCCCGCAAACAGGCTGTAGCGCATTGCCCGGTGTATCGAAGCTGGCTCGACATTCTCTTGGGGTACCCACTCATCCAGCATGCGATCAATCGCCAGTACTTGTTCGCCCAAGTACTCCTGCAAACCGGCTGAATCAGTCCTGGTCATTTCACTGATTTTTCGGGATGGAACGGGACCGGCACAACCTCTGACCCCCTCTTCATGAGGATCTCGACGCGCGATTCGGCCTCTTCGAGCTGCCGCTTGCATTCCGCGCTCAGCCGCATTCCGTTCTCAAAAAGCGTGAGGCTCTGCTCCAAGGGCAAATCGCCCTTCTCGAGCTCTTTAACGATGCGCTCCAGCTCTTCCAAACTCGCTTCAAAATTCGGCGAGATCGTCTTTTCCTCGGGCATCGCCTTATTGTAGCCATGGAACGGGCTTATGCTTCAAAGAGCACCCCCACAGCTAACGTGCGCCACTCCGCCCTGCTCGAAAAGCTCTTTCGACATTTTCGTTCGCAACGGATGCGACTCTTTGAGCGAACGTTTCAGATCTCGAATCGCACTCGCATCCTCGATGTCGGCGGGTCGCCGTCGATCTGGAGATTCTCTACGGTCCAGCCTAATCTCACATTCCTGAACCTCCCAGCTGCGCTGCATCCAGCTTCGAAACGCGTAGATCAAGTCGCGGGTGACGGCCGGATGCTGCCGTTTCGAGATGCTGCCTTCGATATCGTTTTCAGCAACTCCGTAATCGAGCACGTAGGTGACGCAGCGGCGCAGCGGAGATTCGCGGACGAAGTAGCCCGAGTCGGGCGGCGATACTGGATCCAAACGCCTAACCGGGGTTTTCCAATCGAGATGCATTTGATGCTTCCCTTCATTCACTATCTTCCGAAGAAGTGGCAACGGCCAATCGTCAACCGACTCACCATTTGGGAATTGCTCGTGCAACCAAGCAACGATCAGCGAGCCTTCTATGTGAGCCATTTTTTGAACGAGCTCAATTTGCTTGACGCTCGCGAATTGCAGGCGCTTTTTCCTGATGCGAAGATCCTACGCCAGCGTCTCTTCGGGATTGCCAAGTCGCTGATTGCAGTGCGGGCGTAGAGTATAGTTTTATTCCTATATAAATGCGTCCATTTTCACTATGCTGATTTTTCGTGACGCACTCTATGCCGTAAGGGCGATGCGCAAGAACCTTGCATTCGCTGTGACGGCCGTTCTCATGCTCGCTTTGGGCATTGGAGCGAATACGGCAATCTTTTCCGTAATCCGGGCGGTGTTGCTCAAGCCGCTCGAGTACCACGATCCTGATCGCCTGGTGCTCGTATCAGGTGGCGCCACGCCGATGCGCTTTGAGGAGATGAGGACGACAGCGCATTCCTTCAGCGCAATCGGGGACTACCTGGATAGCCTCCAGAATGTCACATTGTCCGGTGGAAGTGGCCCGGAGGTGCTGAAAGAAGCTCGCATTTCGGCCAATTTCCTGCCTATTCTGGGCGTCCAGCCGGTACTCGGGCGCAGCTTTCGTTCGGAAGAAGATGCGCTCAACGCGCCGCCGGTAGTGATTATCAGCGCGAATTTGTGGCAGCGCCGATTCGGTGGAGATCCGCGCGTTGTGGGTCGGGCCGCCACCCTGGACTTGACGCCTTATACGATCGTCGGTGTTTTGCCTCCGCGCTTCTCGTTTCCATTCCCGGGCGTAGATGTGTGGGTGACTAAGCCTGCGGAATACATCCGGCCGCTCAGTCCACTTCTGGCCGTGTTCGCACGATTGAAGCCGGACGTGAGCATCGAACAGGCAACTGGCGAGTTAGCCGTCATTAATCATCAATACGCGACTGCTCACCCTGGAATGCTTGATTCCAAGCCGAAGAAGGTCGAACGGGTAATTCCGCTGAAGGATCGATTGGTAGCGAGCCTGCGCACCACGCTTTGGATGCTCTTTGGTGCGATTGCTTTCGTGTTGCTGATCGCTTGCGCGAACGTGGCAAGCCTGTTACTCGCGCGCGCAACGTACCGTTCGCGGGAATTTGCGGTGAGGGCGGCACTCGGTGCCTCGCGCGGCCGCCTCATCGGGCAACTGCTGACAGAAAGCGTTCTGCTGGCTGTCTGCAGCGGCATCATGGGAGTGTTGCTCGCTCAGTGGAGCCTTAGCGCGATTACACGCATCACCACCTTTAGCCTTCCTCGCCTCACGGAGACTCGGCTGGACAGCGTCGTGCTCGGGTTTGCGATACTGCTGTCGCTTTTCACTGGCGTGCTGTTTGGGCTCGTGCCCTCGCTCAGCGCATCCCGACTGGATTTAGTCAATATGCTGAGGACGAGCGGCGAGGGGGTGTCCTCAGGAGAGTCGAGGCGGGTACGGTTGTGGCTAAGCTCACGCGGAGTATTGGTCATGGGTCAGATAGCGCTGTCGCTTGTATTACTGATCGGAACAGCACTCCTGATGGAGAGCTTGGCTCACGTGCAGAACCTCGATCTGGGGTTCAGACCGTCCCATCTGCTCACTATGCAGATCTCGCTTTCGCCTACCCGTTACGATACCGACTACAAAAAGGCGGCGTTCTATTCCGAGCTTGTAAATCGCGTCGAATCGATTCCAGGTGTGCGTAACGCCACAGTGACACTGACGCTTCCCTTTACAGCCTACGCGGGAACTCCCGTTCAGCCCGCGGATCAGCCGCCGGCGCTATTGAACCAACGGCCAATCGCGACTATCCAGCTCATTTCACCTTCGCATTTCCGGACTCTCGAAATTCCGCTGCGGCGAGGACGGGAATTCTCCGCGCGTGACAATTTGGCTGCTCCGCCGGTGGCGATTATCGATGAGAGCCTGGCGCGCCGCTTCTGGCCCGCATATCCGAAGGGTCGAGACCCAATTGGCCAGCACTTGTTGATCGGAGCTAGCCCGAAACCAGTGGAGATTGTGGGTGTGGTTGCGGACGTGCATCAGAACGTGGAGGGGGACGCATGGCCCGGAGTCTACCGCCCCTGCGCACAAAATCCTTCAATGTTCGCTATGTTTGCAGTTCGGACAGAAGGCGATCCTCTCCGGTTCGTCAATTCCGTTCGCAGCCAGTTGAGGACGATTGATCCCGATGAAGCAGTTTCAGAGATCCAAACGATGGAGGATGTGGTGGAAGCGGAGGAAGGGCAGCGACGGCTGATTTTTAGGTTGCTGGGAGTATTTGCCGGCTCTGCTTTGCTGCTTACGTTAGTTGGAATTTACGGCATGATCGCGTATTGGGTCGTACAACGTACGAAGGAATTCGGCATTCGCCGGGCGCTCGGCGCGCAAGAAGGCAATATTCTGAGGCTCGTAATCCGCCAGGGCTTCGGCCTGACGCTCGGCGGAGTACTCATAGGTCTCGGCGGTGCAGCGGCGCTGACTCGCGTACTTAAAGCGCTGCTATTCGACGTCAGCGCGACGGATCCGTTGACATTCGCGAGTATCGCGCTGCTATTCATTGTGGTGGCGCTGGCGGCCAGCTACATTCCGGCGGCGCGTGCGATGCGAATCGATCCCATGGCGGCACTGCGATCAGATCACTGAAACTGTTCGCAGGATGCAACTCGGGTGCAGCGCTTCTTCCGTGGCTAACCGTTAGCCGAGATACTCGACGTGAACGTAGGTGCCGAGCCTCGAGTTGTAGGCCAAGTACCAACCAGGGTGGTCCGGGTCTTCATAGATCACAATCGGGTCGGAGTCCCAAAGCCAGTCGCCGCAGTAGCCATAATCGGCTGGAGCAACGCTGAAATAAAAGCCGCCAAACCAGAAACGCTGAGGGCCGCCTCCCGCGAGATGATAAACGTGACCGGGACCGAAGCCGCCTGCAAACCGTCCATGTTCCCAAGGATGGTCCATATGATAACGGGCATCATTCGGGCCGGAATCGTGCCCCACCCACTGCCCGTTGGTGTGGACGTGGGGGGCGTCAGGATGCCCTGATTGGTCACGGTAATTCCGTTCTTGTGTCGGAGCACGCTGTTCATTTCTCGCGGGAGCGCGCTCTTGATTTCGGGCTGGAGCAGGGCCATGAGCAGGAACGTAGCCGCCTCCAACGCCGTGGCCTTCCCCGTGTTGCTCGCGTTGCGCAAAGGCTTTCACCGACGCCATCAATAAAAATATTGAAATAAGTCCGACAAATTTCTTCATTTCTTCCTCCATCCATAGGTTACTGCCGTCTTCAGGACCGCAAATGGCCTTAAATGTGCTATTGTCATCGACTGATCACATGTCGTTTGAGTACGATTTGTTCATTTCCTACAGCAGCGCCGACCGGCCTTGGGCGCAAAAACTGTTTGACGATATCCAGCGATATAACCTTACGCAGCCGAATCAAGGAATGAAGATTCGCTGCTGGTTCGATCAGATCGGGATGGATCAAGGTACCGAATTTCCCGACCAGTTGCGAAGGGCGGTGAGGAATTCTCAGCATCTGGTAATTATCTGGTCGGATAACGCAGATAGATCGGCGTGGGTTCGCCAGGAAAAAGCGGAGTTTCGAGCCAGCTTCGATTCGGACAAACCGAACAACGTGATCTCCGCCCAACGGCGCCTGCTTATGGTTTTGCTCGAGGGAGATGACACAACCGAGCACGATCTCCAGAAGTTCATAAAAATCAAAGAACTGGGTGATTATCATCTAAAAACCCCGGCGAACCTGGATGTCCCGACGCAACAAGCCTGGGATGAGATGGTTCGCTCAGTGACAGGAATCAAGCGGCCACAAAGAGAAATAGTGACGATTCCAATTACGGTGGTTGCAACCACCCGCAATCGCTTCAATAGAATTGATCCCGATGACCAACAGGCGAACGGACCGACACTTAATGAACTTCTGACGAATCTAGGAATCACGCTGCCTCAAGTGGCCAATTGCTACGGGGATCAGCCGATGCAGTGGCGGCCGTTCGGCTCACAGGCGACGATCGGCTCTGTCTTGGACAACCTGGTCACGGACATGAACGCCACGCTTGCGACGTTCGAAATCAAATGGTACCCGCTCAGCATTCTCGGGCCCGATCCGGCCGAAGCTCAAAAGAATATAGCATTGCTTAGCGAAGGCTTATCAGTCGTCGTTGTTGATCCGCTGTCTCTGTACGAGAGTTACGTTGCGAGGCGATTCAGTTGGTTGAGCAAGTGCTTCGAAAACGAGAACGCGGTAGTCCTCTCGCCTCCTCCTTTCCTGTATGAGCCGCTGCGTTATCTGCGGAATCAGCTGCGCTTCCTGGGCATGCCGAATTTTGACAAATACTTCGATCCGCCGGTGCCCACGAGTAGAAGAATTGCCCAGTGCTCATTCGCATTAACGGATGAGCTGGACATTAAGCGGATGCTGCTGGCCAGTCTGGGCAGCTACATACCACCGGCTCAGGCGACATCCAAACCGGCGTATCTCGTGATGGAGAACCCGTGATTTACACGTTTTACTCCTACAAGGGAGGCGTGGGCCGTTCCATGGCTTTAGCCAATGTGGCGGAGGCGTTCTATCAACAAGGGCTGCGCGTACTTCTCATCGACTGGGATCTGGAAGCGCCGGGCCTGGAGAACTATTTTTATGCTTCGCCCAAAAGAGACGGGCAGGCGAGCGGAACCGAGAATCTTCCAGCGAACGAGGGATCCAAGTCTGAAAATGCTGTACCGCAGACTGCAGAGGAAGTACAGTCCAGGCTTGGATTGGTGGACATGCTGGTTGCCTATAAAAGAATTTATCCGCGCTTGCTGCTCCCCTCTGCCGAGCGATCTGCGATCACCGTTTCGGGTTCTGCAAGTCTTGCGTCCGTCACGACCAGGTCGTCCCCTGCGGCGGAATCGGCGGGAGCTGCTGAGGGAAGGGAAGCGTCTGCGATCGCGGGAGGCAGCAGCAGCCTGGATAATTTTGTCGAAATGTTGCCGGATGAAGATCCGCTATCGGAGCAAGATGCGCAACCGCAGGCTTCAATGGCGCCCGCCTCCCGAACCGAACCATCGCCCGAGCGCAAATCATTTCGCCAGATTCTCGATGAACGGCTGCCACCGCTTTCGGATTACCTGTATTCGATTCACGCCGCCAACGGACAATCCTCCGCGCTTTGGCTGTTGCCATCCGGGTGGCGCGCAGGAAAGAAATTTGCCTCGTACGCCAAGGCCGTCCAATCGTTCGATTGGGACGAGTTCTACCGCGAATACGAGGGCGAAGAATTCTTCAACTGGATGCATGACCAACTCCTGGAGGTAGCCGATGCAGTTTTCATCGACAGCCGCACCGGGGTTACTGAGATGGGCGGCGTTTGCGCGCGCCAGCTTGCGGACGTTGTAGTGTCGTTTTGCGCCCCGAACGCGCAGAATCTCGATGGCGCGGCTCGAATGATGGATTCGTTCAAGCGTCCCGATGTTGTTGAGGCGCGGCAGCGGGAACTGTATAGCCTTGCTATTCCGGCGCGCGTCGAAATGCAAAGCGAGCAAAGGCTCCGGAACGACTTCCGGCTCCGCTTCCGTTCCGCTTTCGAACGCCGGAAGGATCTGCCTCCCATCTTTCAGAGCACGCTCAAGCCTTCGCTATGGGATCTGAAAATTCCCTACGTTTCGGCTTTTGCTTTCCAGGAACGACTTGTAATCGGGCAAACCGATCGCTTTAGCGGTTTGGGCGCAATCGAAGAGCTCGAGCGCCTGGATCCTGAGGCGAGAAAAATCGCATTACAGGAAGAACTTGAAAAGGCAGAGCAGTTGGAGGAAGCCTATAACAAGCTGGCCAACCACCTCGCCGTGCTCGCTCCAGAGGGGAGCACGATCCGGAAGCAGTTTACGTCGCGCCTGGAAAAAGAGTTCCCCGAGCTCTTGCCGCAAGTGGCACTTTCTTACCTTATATCAGACGGCGAATCGGCAGGGCGCTCGCTTCGTGAGCGCCTCGAAGGTGCCGGCATTTCGCTCTGGCCTGACTTGGATCACGGTCCGGATATGCCCGAAGAGCGAATCCTTCAGACCGTAAGTCAAGCCAGGATCCTGATACTCGTCGTAACGCCGCACGCCATCACGTCGGCCGTTTTGCGCGGCGAGTTACGTCACGCGCGGCAGCAGGGCAAGTGCATATATTTGATCAGGCCGGGCAAGCAGGAGAGCAACCTAAGCCTCGCGCCATGGATGCAGAATCTTCCCGTCTACGATGTGCAAACCCAATGGCCCGCCTTGCTGAAGGAACTGAAGACGCCCTGTCAGGCATTGAGAGCGCCAGACTTGGCTCCGCTGCCTCCAGACGTTTATGTGGAGCGGCCGGAAGATCTAGCGAAACTTAAAGACCAGCTGCTCTCGGCGGCGCTAACTACGACGCCTTCATATTTTGCGCTTTGGGGACCTCCGGGTTGCGGCAAGTCAGTTGTAGCGGCTCGCATTTGTCAGGACGAAGATATCGTCGATGCTTATCCGGGGGGCGTGCTCTGGATCAATGTTGGCGAACGCCCGGACTTATTTGCGGAATTGACCCGGGTATTTAGGGCTGTTAGTGATGAGCCATTGCCGGTTGTGGAACGCCCGGATTCGACGGAAGCACCAGAGCTGAAGAAGGCCGGCCAAGTGCGGCAATTGATTCAGGCACTCAACGAAAGGCTGACCGGTCGCAATCTGCTGCTGGTACTGGATGACGTTTGGGACAGGTCGCATGTGGATGACCTGGCGAAGCTCGGAGACCGAGGGTCGCGGATCATCACCACACGTGATTTGGCTATCGCTACCGCGGTTTCGGCACGGACGTTCACAATCGGAGACATGACTGACGAGCAAGCCGTCGAGCTTCTGCGCCGGAGAAGCACGCTGCAGGGGTTGGAGCAAGCGCAGCTGCATGAAATTGCTGCTTTGGTTCAAAACCAACCGCTTGCGCTGACACTAGCGTCCTCGGCGCTCCAACGAGCAAACGCTTTAGGCCAAACCCCGGATGGAGCGCTGGAAACAGTACGCGAAAAGCTGCGCACTGAAGATTCAATGGCGTTTGACCGGTTGGATAGCGCAGCCCGAAATGATGCCGTCGGGACCAGCGTTAACGCGAGCTGGGAGAGGCTGGCGACATGGCAGCAGGCGCGATTCCTGCAACTGGCTTCCGCCTTCGACTCTGAGACGTTCACTGGACAGGCTGCTCGGAGTCGGTGGGAACAGAGCGAGACCGGCAGTGGAGAGCCAAGAGATTGGAAGCCTGATGTGCTGCTCCAGCGGTTTTGTGAATTGACCCTGCTCGAAAGCGATTCTCAGAAAGGCTTGTCGGTTCGACCTGTAATACTCGCTTTCCTTAAAGGGCAAGGATTGATTCAGAGGAAGCATGCGCTGGAGCGTAAAGCCCGGCGCATTCGGAGCTCGGAAGATAAACGGAAGCACGATGTGGACCTCGCGCGGGCCCGAGCAGTGTTGGGAGGCGAGCAAGCAACGGCAAATGACCTGAAGCAACTCGCGCGAAGCCTTCAGCGGCTGGAATATTTTGGCTACGCCCGCCAGCTTTGGGCGAGAGCGCGGCGTCTTCCAGAATCCCAAAAAGATCCCCAACGACTCGAACTTGCTCAAAAGCAGGCAGTCTGTACATACAAGGACCAGGACCTGCCAGCTCAGCAACGGTATTCCCGCGCTTTGGAAATACTTCGTGAGGTAGAGGATCTCCCGACGACCACTAACCAGGAAACGCTGGGAATCACCGGCGCAATTTACAAATACAAGTGGATGTCGGACGGTCAATTGCAGGATCTGGAGAGATCGGCAGCGTACTACAGCCGGGGTTATGCCGCTGGTGTGGGAAGAGATAACGGATATACGGGGATCAATGCCGCATTTGTTCTCGATCTGCTCGCGGACCAGGAAAGCCGGCAGGCGGCCCAAGCCGGATTGACCTCGCGTTCGGCGGATGCCCGCCGGGAGCAAGCGAGGCGTATTCGCGAGGACATCATCACGCTCGTCGCGCCGCTTGCGTCCGACCCCGGAAGCAATGTGGCCAAGGATTGGTGGGTGGTGGTCACCGTTGCAGAGGCCTACTTCGGGCTACAACGTTATGACCCGGCTCAGCGCTGGTTGAAAAAAGCGCTAGAACTCGAATACGAGGAATGGCAACTTCAAAGCACCGCGCGCCAGCTAGGGTGGATCGCGTACCTGACGCCGAATCCTGCGTCGGTCGAGGAGTCGCCTGCTTGGCGCACGCTGCGCGCGTTTCTTGGCAACGACGCAGCAGCATTGCGCAGTATGAGTCTCGGCAAAGTTGGCATCGCGCTCTCGGGCGGAGGATTTCGCGCCTCCCTTTACCACATCGGGGTATTGGCGAGGCTAGCCGAGTTAGATCTCCTGCGCCACATCGAGGTGCTGTCCTGCATTTCGGGAGGATCGATCATCGGCGCGCGTTATTACCTGGAGGTCCGGCGTTTGCTCCAGACCAAGACAGATGCTGAAATCACGCGACAGGATTACCTCGATATTATCCAGACAATCGAGCGCGATTTCCTCGCCGGCGTTCAAAAAAATATCCGCACTCGGGTTCTCGCGCAATGGTGGACCAATTTCAAGACCGTCTTCTTCCCCCGCTACTCCCGAACCCTCCGTCTTGGCGAGCTGTTCGAGAAGTATTTTTACACGTCCGGCGACGCACCGAAGAGCAAAGTTCTTCTCAATAAATTGTTCGTATGTCCGAAGGAGGGCCCGGAAGACTTTCAACCGAAGCTGGACAACTGGCGGCGGTCCGCCAAAGCTCCCATACTGGTGCTAAATGCGACCGCTCTCAATACCGGCCATAACTGGCAATTCACCGCGTCGTGGATGGGCGAGCCGCCGCTCGGGCTGACGACCGAAGTGGACGCGAATGATCTCCTGCGTCGCATGTACTACTGGGAAGCTCCGCCGAAATATCAAGACGTAAGGCTTGGCTTAGCGGTGATTGCGTCTGCGTGCGTGCCCGGGTTGTTTGAACCGGTTGAATTGAAGGGCTTGTATCCCGAGCGTACGGTTCGTCTCGTTGATGGCGGTGTTCATGACAATCAGGGGGTCGGCGGTTTGCTGGAACAGGACTGCTCGATCATGTTCGTAAGCGATGCAAGTGGCCAGATGGGGTCGATCAACCATCCTGGAGCAGAGATTCCGACCGTGCTGCTCCGCTCGAATAGCGTGTTGGGGAGCCGGGTGCGGAGCGCCGAATATCGCGAACTGGACGCCCGACGCCGTTCTTCCCTGCTGCGAGGGCTGGGGTTTGTCCATCTGAAGAAAGACCTTACGCCAGATCCCATTGACTGGATCGGTTGCACGGAGCCCTACGAAGTGCTCGACGACGCGCTTCCCGTTGAGCGCCGGGGACCGCGCACGCGCTATGGCATGTTCAAGGAGGTTCAGAAACTCCTGTCAGGAATTCGAACCGACCTTGATTCCTTTTCCGATTTAGAAGCCTATGCTCTTATGATGAGCGGCTACCGTATGACCGATTATGAAGTGAAAGAGAAATTGTCGGACCTTCCGGTGTCTCAGGAACGAAGTGATAAATGGCAATTTCTCGCGATTGAGAAAATCCTCGATCGCTCCCACGGATTTGAAGCTCGATATGACGATCTGCTGAAGCAGCTCGAAATTGGCAGAAACCTGGCGCTGAAGCCATTGCGTCTTTCTCTGTTGCTCAGGGCGTCCGCGGTTGTGGCCGTTGTCGGTCTGCTGGTGTGGATGGTCGTTTGGACGCGCGCCATGACCGCAAACCCCGCCTTCGGATTGGTTCTCTTGCTTGCGCTGATCGCCGCGATTTTTGCTGCCTTGGCCGTGCTTATCTATGTCGTGTTTCGCGTATTCCAGGTTCGTAAGCCAATGGGTCAAATTGTCACGGGACTGGCGATCATACTCGGCGGATTTATTCCGGCGCGCTTGAGTCTCTGGTTGGAGAATGATTGGTTTTTGAAGCACGGCCGGGTGGACAGAAAAGGGGGCTGGTCTTTCCTTTCACTGTCGCCCGTATTGCTGTTGCTATGGCTGGCGTGGGGAACCTGGCGATTGATCGCTCGTTAGATATGGAGACATGGAAATGAGCACAACTTCAGTGAAATTATGGAGGGATTCAATATGACTCCAGAAGCGGAAAGTCGCCGCATCGAGGCATTCAATAAACGGCAAAGCGCGGCGGTTAGGGAATTCTTACTGCCGGTTCCCGATCACCCCAACAACGGCGATGAAGAACTCTACCCAACAAAAATCGCGAATTATTCGAAGGGATTGGTTCACAATGCGTTGGGCGAACCGGACCTCGCCTCGTATGGCACGCTGATAGACGCGCTCACGAGTGGCGATCCGGCGGATTTCGAGAATATCACGCTCGGAGGGAACGCCACCCTCGTAGATCCGCAATCGGGCCTCGCTTATGATCTGGAAGGATCGGATTCGCACGCTCTCTACCTTGAACCTCCACCCACGTTCGCGAGTGCTCAAAAAGCCGGCGAAGCGGTCGAGTTGTATTGGCAGGCGCTGCTCCGGGATGTGCCGTTCTCGAAATATGGGACGGACCCGAATGCGCAGAACGCTATTGATGAGTTGAACGGGTTAAGCGATTTCCGGGGCCCGAAGGATCCCAACACCGGTAAGGTTACGCCGAACACGCTCTTTCGAGGTTCATTTCCGGGCGATCTCGCCGGACCATACATCTCGCAGTTCCTCTATAAAGAACTTCAGTTCGGAGCCGCGCAGCTCATCCAACAGTTCCAGACGCTTCTGCCGGTAAACGCGGGTGGGACCGACTGGATGACGGATTTTGCCTCGTGGCTCGCGGTCCAAAATGGGCAGGGGCCATTTCCGGCCAATCGCTTCGACCCGCAAAGGCGGTATCTCCGTAACGGGCGCGACATCTCTCAATACGTTCACGTGGACGTGCTATTTGAGGCATACTTCAATGCTTGTCTGTATCTCGTGGATGCCGGCGCGCCATTTAATCCGGGTAATCCTTATGTTCAATCGAAGACCGAGCAGGGCTTCGGCACGTTCGGCACTCCTCATTTGAAAGCTCTGGTCGCGGAAGTGGCGACGCGCGCGTTGAAATGCGTCTGGTATCAGAAGTGGTTCGTGCACCGGCACCTACGCCCCGAGGAATTCGGAGGCCGCGTTCACAACACCTTAAGTGGCGCGAAAGAGTACCCGCTGCACAGCGATATTCTGAAGTCGGCCGCGGTTCAAGGCGTTTTTTCCAGGAACGGCACCTATCTCCTTCCGCACGCGTTTCCGGAAGGCTGTCCCCAACACCCGTCCTATGGTCAGGGCCACGGCACGGTTGCGGGTGCTTGTGCCACCGTCGTAAAAGCCTTTTTCGATGAGACCTGGGTGATACCCGATCCCGTAATGCCCAGCGATGACGGTCTGACGCTTATTCCTTACACCGGACCGGATGCTGGACAGCTTACTATCGGCGGGGAAATGAACAAACTGGCGGCAAACATTGCTATGGGACGCACCCATGCCGCCGTCCACTGGCGTTCCGACTATAAGAACTCGCTTCGCCTTGGCGAGGAAATCGCAATCCGCGTGCTTCGCGATCAAAAACCTATGTACAACGAGTGCTTCAATGGTTTCACCTTCACGAAACTGGATGGAACAGTGGTGACGGTGTAGGCAACGCCTGACTACTGCGCGACCAGTTCGGCGTAGACGGGATAGTGGTCGGAACCTCTTAAATCCCGGCGCACTTTTCCGTGTTCAAGCTTTACACGACCTCTGGCGAAGATCCAATCGAGCGACATGGCTATTGCGTGCGTCCGCTCAATGCGATCGCCCATCGCGCTTCGGAAGCCTTCCCGCTCCAGTTTCTTCAGAAAAATTGACGGGAAGTACTTGCTGTTCAAGTCGCCGCCAATAATCGCGGGTGTCTTCGGCGGATATTTTTTCAGATCGGCAAGAATCTCGTCTAACTGCAAGGATTGAATTCGTCCCATGCTGCGGCTCTCCAGGTGCGCGTTGTACACCACGAGCAACCGCCCGGCAAATTCGAGTTCGGTCACGAGCGCGATACGGCTGCCAAGACGCCGCTGCATGAGCGGCACCGAAGAAGGAATCCAACTGTGCGGCTTCCACCAGTTGGATTGTGAGTGGAAACGGAGCACTCGCGACTTTTGAATGGGCATCCGGGTCAGAGTGGCCTGTCCAATAAAGGCTGGCTTCCCGCGCTCCTGTCCCAGTTCTTCGAATTCGATTGCGTAAGCGAGATTCAGATGCAGACGTCGGGCAAGCTCGGCTCCGATATCAGCTTGCCCGCTTCGATTAGCGTTCCAATCCACTTCCTGAAACAGAAACAGGTCGGCTGAGTTGCGCTGAAGCTCTGAGGTGATGGTATTGAGTTGCTCACCACGGTCAATATTCCAAGTAACCACGCGAATTGATTTCAGATTGCGTTCGGGGGAAATTGTTTTCAGCTCTCGGGGAGCATCGAAATCAAGAGGAGATTGCGGTTGAGACAGAACAACAGCGCTAAGAAGGGCCATCGTGAGCAATAACGTTCTGGCCATCTATGCCGCGGACCTGCGATAAAGGAAACGGCGCACGGGCGTGGTGTTGAGCTGCTGCTGAGCCTTGGGATTGACGGCGGTTTGCGCAGCAAGCATTCCGAGCAGAGCGAAATACCACCCGCATACCCCAAAACGTGCAAACGGATAATCGACTAGCGCATGAAGGCAGACCGCGATTAGCCCCAGGCCCCATACGGAGCGAATCGCGGGCCGGATACTCCACAGAAAGGCGACCAGCATCAATCCGGTAAAGAAGATACCTCCCTCGGCAGTCCATTGAAGCCAGTCATTGTGCGCCCGATTCACGTAAGTGCCGTCATCGTAACGAGCGAACATCCGATAGACGGGCACGTAGGTCTCAAGACCCCAGCCGGTCAAAGGGCGTTCGCGGATCATAGCGAGCGATGATTTGTTAATGTCGCGCCGGACACTAAATTGATCGTTCTGCTGTAGTTTTCCAACCAGCGTGTCGAAGCCGGCGGCGTATACGAAGATCAAGCTCAGCCCGAGCGCGAGCGCCGCTCCGTACAGAAGCGCTCTATTTCTGTTTTGCAGATAAACCAGCACCAATACTGTGATCAATTCCACGACAACCAGGAAGGTGCCCGCCCTCGAGCCGGATGCGGCGACGGCGCCAATCTGAAGCGCGCTCAGAAGGATGTAAGGAACGACGGGTTTTCGCCCGCCCAGACCTAGCCAGAGCGTCATGGGGAGAAAAAGTTCAACGAATTGCGCGAAGTTGTTCCAGTAGGAGAACGGCCCGTACACTGAGTGATATCTGCTCGGAATAAGCCAGAAATATTTGTTTGTGTGCGAGCCTTGCTCGAGCAGATCGAGCAGGGAAACTGCGCTGCCGAATACAACGAACGCGAATCGAAATCGGGCCGCGGTCTGCCGGTTATGAAAGATCTGCGTGGCGAGTAGGGCAACGGCGGCTGCAGTAAACCAGAAAAGTACACCCGACCAGCCGTAGTAGACGATTTTCTGCGGTGACCAGAGCGTTTGTGCGACACCATAGCACGCCATGCCAAAGAGACAAATCACCGGAACCCGGAAGATCGGCTTCTGATGGAAGGGAACGCTCAGATAGAACGCGGTCAGGAGAAACAGCGCCGCGGAGATGATTCGTGGTGCGATATCTCCGCCGTCCAGCGTGAAAACCGTGTACGCCGCCAGGACGCCAAACAAACCGATGGTGCCGATCTTCTCGCGAACTCTGCCGGAGAGAGTCAGCGTTGCCGGGGCATCAACATCCGCTACGGCCATTGACCGTAGGATCTCATTTCCCGCTGTAGCTCACTCGCCAAATTGATTTCGAGCCGTCGTCGGTGACCATCAACGAACCATCCGGCGCGACAGCTACTCCTACGGGTCTGCCCCACACATCGCCGTTCGGCGTGACGAATCCGGTTACAAAATCTTCGTACTCGCCCTTTGCTTTGCCGTGATCTAGCGGAACGCGAACCACTTCATAACCGGCGCGCACCGCCTTATTCCAGGAGCCGTGCTCCGCCGCGAAGATGTCACCTTTGTACTGTTTTGGAAACTGGGTCCCATCGTAAAAGGTCATCTCCAGCGAAGCGTTATGCGGCTGCAATAGAACGTCGGGAATGGTGACTTTGCCCCTCAGCTCCGGATGGGTGCCCGCGAGCCGCGGGTCTTGATGGTCTCCCATGTAGTACCACGGCCAGCCATAAAATCCGCCTTCTTTTACCGACGTGATGTAATCGGGCACAAGATTGTCACCCAGCATGTCGCGCTCGTTCACGGAACACCACAACTGACCGGTTTCCGGGTTTACGGCGATACCCACAGGATTGCGAATGCCCGCCGCATAGATCCGGACGAATTCGCCTTTAGGCGTGTATTCCAAGATATTCGCTCGATGAAATTCCTTCGGATGAGTGTCGGGATCATCAATGTTCGAAGCTGACCCGACCGAAACGTACAATTTACTGCCATCCGGCGAAAATGCCAGGTCACGCGTCCAATGGCCACCACCAGAGGGCAATTTGGGGATGATTGTCTCCGGCGCTCCTGAGGCCGTTAAGTCACCGTTGTGATATGGAAATCTCACAACGGAATCAGTATTCGCGATGTACACCCACTGCGGGTTTTTCCCGAGCGGATAAAAAGCAATACCGAAATTGTTGTGTAAGTGACTGGCGAAGGTTGATTTTTGTTCCGGCTTACCGTCCTTCGTGATACCGCGAAATACTTCCACCTGTCCTGCATAACTTTCGGCCACGAACATATCCCCGTTTGGCGCGGTTCTTATCTCGCGAGGGCCAGGTAATTGATCCGCATACAATTCAACTTTGAATCCTGACGGCGCTTGCGGCCATGCATCCGCAGGCTTGGGAACAAGAGTGGGTCCATTGGAAACCCCCTCAGTGGCATACGGCTGCGGGAGATCGGCTACAGTGATTTTTCGGAACAGGCCTGGTTTTTCCGTGCGGTAATCGTCAAAAGCCGCCTTTCCGGTAACTACGTTCCTCACGTCCGAATCGTCGGGCGAGAGGGCCGCCGCACGAATCAACCATATGGTCGAGAACGCTGCCAATCCCAGCAACGCTGTCCACCGCATGCGTTTCATTTACATTCCTCCTGTACTTCATTGAGACTCAGCAGATCGTCCAACCGTAACCGGCCTTTATAAATCGACATGCCAATGGCACAATGAATATCCATTGACAATAGTGCTTTGACATCATCCATGGTTGTAATGCCGCCCGCTGCGATCAACTCGTGGGCTGTAGCCTTTCTCAGGCGCTCAAACCAAGCCAAATCTGTTCCCTGCATCATGCCCTCCTTGTCGACATAAGTGCAGAGAAAACCCGAACAATACGGCTCGAGAGCGGCAATTACATCCAGGGCTGTCCAATCGATAGCCTCTCGCCATCCTTTGACCACAATTCGACCGTCTTTGCTGTCGAGAGCGATAGTGATTTTTTCCGGGCTAATTTCATTCGTGAGGACCCTCAGAAACGCGGTATGCGGCCCGTTGGGTGAAAATGCCGCGGTTCCTACGATTACGCGATACGCTCCCTGGCTCAGCAATTGACGGGCGCGTTCGAGAGTCCGCACGCCTCCGCCCGCTCGCACGGTGGCCCGCCTGGCAAGGTGTTGCATGATCACGTCGTTCGATCCCGTCCCTAGAGCGGCGTCGAGATCGATCACCTGAATTTGCGGAAAACCGGCGAACATGGCGACCATTTCGTCCGGCG
Organism: uncultured Acidobacteriaceae bacterium; assembly: GCA_963758245.1. GTDB lineage: Bacteria > Acidobacteriota > Terriglobia > Bryobacterales > Bryobacteraceae > Bog-105. Next base: position 122,392 of record CAVWUV010000006.1, read on the forward strand.
ACTTCCCTTCCAGAACTTTTTCACGCCCTTGAACGAGCTGCACCACTTTGCCGTCCATCAGGTCGATACAAGGAATAATCATGCTGCGGGCCGTACAGGGACGTGGGCTTCTTCAAGCGCGTGCTTCAAATCAACAACGGTGTATTTGCCGTAATGGAAAATAGACGCAGCAAGCGCCGCATCGGCGTGGCCTTCCCTAAACACGGCCACGAAGTCTTGGGGCTCGCCTGCGCCTCCGGAAGCGATGACTGGAATAGTCGTTGCATTCACCACGGCTTTAGTCAAAGCGCAATCAAAGCCGGTCTGCACGCCGTCCGTATCCATGGAGGTGAGCAGAATCTCGCCGGCTCCCAAAGATTCGCCGCGCTCGGCCCACTCAATGGCGTCAATCCCTTCATCGTAACGGCCGCCCTTCGTATAGACGTTCCACTTTTCTTTGCTCGTGCGGCGCGCGTCGATTGCCAAAACAACTGCCTGCGCGCCAAATTCGAGGCTCAGCTCACGAATCAGCTCGGGCCGATGCACTGCCGCAGTGTTCACGCTCACCTTGTCTGCGCCCGAAAGGATAATTTTACGAGCATCGGACACGCTTCGGATCCCACCGCCGACCGTAAGCGGGATGAAGACCTTTCTGGCTGTCCTCGCTACTAGATCCGCCATGATTTCTCGGGCGTCGCTCGACGCCGTAATATCCAGAAAAACCAGCTCATCCGCACCTTGGGAGTTGTAACGTTCGGCCAGTTCGACGGGATCGCCCGCGTCCCGCAGGTCCAGAAAGTTGATGCCCTTGACGACGCGGCCGGCGGTCACATCCAGACAAGGAATGATGCGTTTCGCAAGCATCAGGCGGCAAGAAAGTTCTGCATGACCTTCAATCCGACAGGGCCGGATTTTTCAGGATGAAACTGCACCGCGTAAATCTTGTCTTGTTCCAAAATCGCCGTGTACGGATGGATGTACGTGCAAGTAGCCGCGGTCGCATGGATAACCGGGACGTAATAGCTGTGAGCGAAATACGTAAATGTGCCATCCTTGAGGCCCTCCAGCAAACGACAGGGCTTCGTGGTTGACAAAGAGTTCCAGCCCATATGTGGGACGCGCGCATTTCCCATGAATCGCCTCACCGTTCCTGGAAAAATGGCGAGGCCTTTGCTTTCCGGCGACTCTTCGCTGGTTTCAAAGAGGCATTGCAAGCCGATGCAGATGCCCAGAAAAGGGACCCTCGAGCGAATTTGATGGATGAGCGGCTCACGCAAACCCAGGTCATCGATGGCGCGCATCATCTGGCCGAAATGACCCACGCCCGGAAGAATGATCTTGCGCGCCTCGTTCACGATTTTAGGATCGCTCGTAACCACATAGCTGGCGCCAAGCTCGTCGAGCGTATTCTGTACGGAGCGCAGATTGCCTGCGCCATAATCCACAATGTCATGTCGAGCCTGTGATCGCGCACCCAAAGGCGGCGGCCCCTTCGAGAGATAACCGCTCCTTCACTCATTGCAGCATGGGTCGGCGACGCGATCCGGACGTGGACATTTCCATGTATGCTTATGCGGCTTGTGCGGCGGTTTGCCGTTCGTGCGGGATAGCGAAGCGGGCGATTTTGGAGGGCGGAACGCGCTCAAGGTAGCGCTCTATTTCGGCAATTGAAAATTCGAACCCATTTGCGGCGGGGTCGAATGACGGGTCGCGCTGTTTGGCGGCAAGGTAGCTCATGGCGGCACAGTCCAGAGCTTGCATCTGCTGGGCGAGGCGTTCCGATTGGAGTTTGCGCAGCTCAGCGGTTTCCTTTTCGCGGCGGCGGGCGAGGCGAGCTTCCTGGAGCTGCAGATTTCGGAGCTGCTTCTCATATTTCATGAAGGTCTGAAGCTCCATCATGGCGGGACGGAGGGACAGGTCGTGCTCCTTGAAGGAGTCAGCAAACTCAAGGCTGCCTTGGGCGAAGATGGCCATCTCCAAAGCGGGAATGCGCTTGAGACGCCAAGTCGTATTGGCAATGGACCGGACCAGATCGGCTTCGATCTGACCGACGGGCTGGAGCTCTTTCTCGTAAGCGCGGATGTGGTGCTCGTATTCGGCGGCGTCTTCGGCGGGGAGCAGGACGGTGCGGCCGGTGAGTCCGGTTTTGACGGCGTTCAAAGAGGATTTGGCTTTCCCAGTGTCGCTCGTCGGGCCGGTGCTGAATTGAGCATTGGCGCGATTGGCCGCGAGCTGGGCGGGGGAGATCGTGGAGGATTCGGGCAGTTGGGCGAGGCATGCCTCGCCCGTATTGGGGTCAGCTTCCATAGGCGAGGCGACGTTCTCGGCTTTGCGGGCTTGTTTCTTTGCGTTGCGCTCAGCAGCGCGGCGGACTTGACGTGGTGTCATATGTTTGTTTTCCAAAAACGTGGCTCGCGAGAGGGGTGACCTCAGCGCGAGCCTGTCAGAACGTAGCACACGAAGCGGCGAAAACGTACTATGTACGTTTGAAAATAGTTCTAAGCTGCTGATTCGGATTGAGAAAAGAAAGTTGGCCGATCTGTGATTCACCCACTTCCTCGGAGGACCCGCCGCGACGGCTACTGTTGCCACGACCGATCGGGTTGACTTGCTCCGAATGTTTTCTCGGTGCTGCTTCTTCAGGCGGTCATCGTTCTCGCCGAGCCCGTTGGATTTGCGCGTCTTCGCTCCCCAATCGTAGGGCCGCAGTTCTTCCCGGTGATTTCGCACGTACGCCAACACTCGATTGCGTTTTTGGGCGCCGCGGCGCTCAAGATCCTCCACTGGCCCCACCAGACCAGGCATGACTGCCCCAACCTGCGCGAAGATCGAACGCCAACGGGCCTTCACGGCGGAGAATGTTATTCCGAGTTGACTTGCCAATTCCTTGTCAGTAGTCCCGGCAAGGGCAGCCGAAAGCAGTTGCTGATCTGAATCTCGGAGCCGGAGCACTGGTTGACGAAACCTAAAAATGATATTGCCGAGCGAGCCCGGCAAGGCGGTTGCTGACTTCTCGGTCATCAAATGAATGACCCGTCCGCTAACTGGAAAGTCCGCGATAACCTGGTACTCAGTCGAGCGACGGTGAAAGGCTGTCACGGATTCAGAGGTTGTTTCAACAAGAATTCTGCGAATCCTAAACCCTTCGAGAATCTCAGCGAGGCTGGTGGCCAAGAGCACTTCGACTTCATGCCTCTGCTGTGGACTCAGGATGTCATCGCGCCAAGCGCAGTAGAGGATGACCACATCAACCCCTTCGCGGGCGTTGGCTTGTGCAACCTCCTTCCGGGTGGCGAGCACCGACTGTCCGGATTGAATGCTCGCGATGATTCTGGAGGTAATATCCGGTCTGGGATTCGCAACTTCTGCATCCACAAATTTGAAATTAACGAGCACAGCCGCACCGAATCCGATCAGACGATGCCCTCGGAGCGCGGGGGTGGATTCCAGCACAGCGGAGGCAAAGAACGGGTCGTGGAACAAATGCTTCCAAGCTTCAAGAGCAGCCTTCACGCCCGGTAGAGCATCACCGCGATTGGTTGGCTGAATAGAAAGGCTTGGCTCGATGTCGTTCCATGTGGCTGGTCGCCAAGTGATCAGCATTATTCATCTCGCGAAAGGGTCCACACAATAAACGGGTATAGCTATCTTTTAGGTCATTGTAAATCAAAGGCGGATTTGATAGCCTCCCTAAAGTCGCTGCAGTCGTCCAAAGCTCAAGCATCTCCACCGACGATCATCGACGAAATCGCCATTTACTTTTCGCAGAAAGGGCCAAAATGGATTTCATTGAAAAACTTTTCGGGATTTCGCCAGATGCCGGGTCAGGCGCAGCTGAGCTAAACGCCTTATTGGTGCCGATACTTATTCTTGCGCTTCTGGTGACACTTCGATACTTACGACGTACATAGCCGGCTTACATAAGCGAATACACAGTACCGACATATGGCGCAGTTAGTGAGCCCGAATTATAGGAATAAGGGAAAATGCAGATCACCGACGTCAGCCCGACATCAGCGAATACCAGCGTAACCGACCAAATCAGATCCGTAACGGGACGCATGCTGTCCATAGCTTGTGCGCCGGACGGGTCGGTCTTGTTCGCCGGCTCTTACTCGAACCTTTGGACATCTTCAGATGGCGGGCAAACCTGGACGCAGTTAACATGGCCTCAGCCGACAACGGATCAGTACGATGCTCCCGGCTCTCTCGATGGTTGGTGCGCAGTGGATATCGCGGTTGCTCTCGGATGGCGAGTTGAGAAGCACCCCAGAGTTCTGGCGACGCTGACGGACAGCGGCCACACGGACATAGTCGGATTCGGAGACTGCGGAGTGTGGACTGCGCTCGGTAACGGCGACGGCGGCTTTGCGGAACCAAACGTTGTACTGGCGGACTTCGGGTATCAGGCCGGAGGATGGCAGGTCGATCTGCATACGAGGTGTCTGTCGCGATCGCTGACGAGCAGCGGCCATCCCGACATCGTGGGATTTGGCGATGCGGGCGTGTGGACAGCGCTGGGCCAGGGCGACGGCACGTTTCAGCCCGCGCAATATGTTCTTGCCGACTTTGGCGTTCAACAGGGATGGCAAGTCGATCTGCATCCCAGGTTCGTCGTCGATTTGACCGGCAATGGGCACGCGGACATCGTAGGATTCGGCGACGCCGGGGTGTGGACCGCGCTGGGCAACGGGGACGGCACGTTTCAGCCCGCGAAATATGTCCTTGCCGAGTTCGGCACGCAACAGGGATATCAGGTCGCTCTGCACCCCAGGTTTCTGGCAGTCCTGACGAGCAGCGGCCATCCCGACATCGTAGCGTTCGGCGACGCCGGGGTATGGACCGCGCTGGGCAACGGGGACGGCACGTTTCACCCCGCGCAATATGTTCTTGCCGGGTTCGGCGTTCAACAGGGATGGCAGGTCGATCTCCATCCGCGGTTCGTTATGGATTTGACCGGTAACGGCCATGCGGACATCGTAGGATTCGGCGATGCCGGAGTGTCGACCGCGCTGGGCAACGGGGACGGCACGTTTCAGCCTGCGCAGTATGTTCTTGCCGGTTTCGGCGTTCAACAGAGGATGGCAGGTAGCGCTACATCCCAGGTTTCTCGCGCTCGCTGACCGGCAGTGGCCATCCGGACATCGTAGGATTCGGGGATGCCGGAGTGTCGACTGCGCTCGGCAATGGCGACGGCACGTTTCAGCCCGCGCAGTATGTTCTTGCCGGTTTCGGCGTTCAACAGGGATGGCAGGTCGACCGGCATCCCAGGTTCGTGGCCAGCCTTACCAAGGGCGGATTCGCCGGAATAGTGGCATTCGGAGACGCGGGCGTATGGTCGGCGCCAGCGAATGGTGAAGGTGGATTCCCCGCCTCCGGTTTTGCGCTGGCCAATTACGGTTATCAAACGATCGTGTTGGCCCTGATGAGCCATGACCGCACAGTGGGAAGCCAGGGATTAGGAAGCAGGGGAGTGTGGCGATCTACCGACGGAGGGTCTACCTGGGTCAACGTACACCAGTTTCCCACCGGAGAGAACGTTGGACAACTGGAATGGGCTTCGGGAAGCGATCATCTGGTATACGCGGCGGGTGGAACTTCGCTCGCGGTCAGCAAGAACGCTGGGGCTACTTTTGTGGACATTTATCCTTGGGGCTCGGGTTCGGCCAAGAGTGTCAATCACGTTGCCGTCTGGCAGAACTCCCCGTCGGACACCTACCCGACTGTGATCTACGCGCTCGGCGCCAGCTCCATGTTTGTGTCTTTTGATGGCGGCGCGTCTTGGACCGAAGACATGGCTACGCTTCCGGCGAACATCGGCGGGGCGGCAAATTCAGTCGCGAATTCCAACACTCCGAAAGTGATGGCGATTTCCCCGGTTACGCCTCGCCAGGTCTACATCGTTGGCGACGGAGGCGGTCAAGCTGCGCCCGCTATGATTTATCTCTTCGATTACTCCCAGTTCCCCGTGGTTACGCAAACCTCGGCCGCCCCTCAGATACTCGCGCTGCCTTCGTATCTGACCGACGCTTCTGCAACCGATTCCACCCAGGATTCCGGTAATGTATTTTTGGCGGTTACACAACAAGGGCGCGGCGATCTTCTGTTCTTAGGGGGTCAGCGGCCGGTTGCTTATGTAGGGCCGCTCAATCCCACATCGGGTTCGGATTGGCAGGCGCTAGATTCACGCGTTCACTGGGACCTGCATGGAATTCTTTTGTCGCCCGATTTTGCGGCCTCGCTACAGAGCGGCAATTACGCGGCGAGCGCGGGAACCGTCTGGCTGCTGTGCGACGGCGGCATACGCAGAAGCACCGATGGCGGAAAGACCTTCCTGCCAACGGCCGGGCCCAACACTCTGTCTGCTCTAAACGTGGGCGCCGTCGCTATACCCGGCAGCGGTCCGGCCCTATCCCTGAACACGGGCGATAACGATGGATTCTATTCCGTCAACGGCGGTCAGAACTGGACCTACCAGGACTATGGCGGTGGTGACAACGACTGTTCCTTCGCCGATCCGCAGCGGCCTTATTCTATGCTGGTCGCCACGCCCCGATGGAATACCAGCGGCTCGTTTACGAAGGCGAGAGATGGCCAGACGGTGACGATATACGAGGCTCCTTCTGGCAGCCTTCCTAACGCGTCGACGCAGGGAACGAGCTCCCGGCACATTGTGCTTGGGCCGCCCCTACCGCCGGGTTCCGTGTCTTTCGTCGACGTCTGGAATGCGAACAGCGCGTACACCACGCGCGGTTCGCGGCCGATCGTCCTCGGCTTGGCAAGCGAAGAGCCGCCGGCCCAGGGCGACTACACTTTTATATTGAATCCCCTTACTCAACCAACCCTGGTGAGAAGCCAATCTATCCTGAACATCTCTAACCGTGCTGAATGGAATACGAGTGCGACTGAGCCCGTTCCAGGAGCGAACGTCTTCCTGCAGGGTCCTCCACTTCCACTTCCTGCTGCTGACAGTATCATTCCGAACCCCAGTATGGGTATCGTGCAGGCGTCTGGAGGCCACTCCGCGACAGTGTTCTATGTGGGTGGGGACGGAACTCTTCAAAGCTGGACCCAGGGGCAGAACGCGTGGCAGCCGCTCGTGCCTGCAAAACCCGCGGGTGACGGCACAGTCGGCGTGAACCAGGCTGTTCGATTCTTCGTCAGCCCCTACCTGCCAAACCTCATTTACGTTCTGGATACCGACCACATCAAGCGATCGGATAACGGCGGTCTTACGTGGAACCTGGATTCAGCGCTCGAGACACAGCTCACATGGAACCAGCAAATCGCGATGTCTTACGACGACGATTCAAGCGGTATCGGCGACCATTTCGACCTGCTGCTAACCGACATGAAGTTCGACCCAAACAATCCCTGGGTGCGCTTCGCTGTCGGCGAGGGCGGGGTCTTCTATACCGTGGACGGGATGAGTTGGACCCGGCTGCTGCACAGCGGAGCCTTGGCAGGCCGACCTTCGAGTTGCTATTACGACTGGATTACTAATCCGGCCGATCCCGCTTTGTACGTTTCGTTTGCGGGACGAGGGCTTCTGAAGATTGATCAGCTTCTGATTCCCGGACAGCCCCTGACAGCCGTACCATCCGCTATAACGTTCCCGAGTCAACAAGTAGGCACTACCAGTTTGCAGCAGACCGTCACGGTGTTTGCCGGTTCGCAAGCGCTCACGGGCATTTCTCTGGTTAGCGATACCCCAGGGACGAACGCCGACTTCGTGTGCGTACCACGGCCCGGCACGGCACTCAGTACAGAAAGCGGCCAGCTGGTGATAACCGTTTGGTTCAGTCCCACAGCCGGTGGAATACGCAATGGGAACCTGGAGATCGCGTACGGGGGCGCTGGAAGCCCGCTTATTGTCGCTCTTTCAGGGACAGGCAACGCAGCCCCGCTTCCGCTGTTGAGCGCCTCGCCGGGAAGCCTGTTCTTTACTCCGAAAAAAGTGACAAATCACGTGGTAACGTTGTCCAACCTCGGAACGGCGCCGCTTACCATCAGCAGTATTGCGATTAACGACCCGAATTACTCGTTGAGCAACACGTGTAATATCGGGCCGGGCGGCGGTAGCTTAAATCCAGGCCAGCAATGCACGATAAACGTTATCTGCCACTTCATCGGGCCAGGAGGATCCAGCGAACTGGTGATTACCCACAATGCGGCCGGTAGTCCAAAGATTATCGGCTTGGAGGCGACCTCGAAAACAGGTGTACTACCTTGACGTTCGTGCCAGACACGGGTAGCGCTGTGAAATCTGGATACGCATTAGTGTCTGGCTGGTCGCCGGATCATTCGAACAATCGCCGTCACAGAAGACCTTTAGTGGAGGGGAGCTGATCCTTCAAGCGCTCGTCGGTCGAGCAGGCATATTTCATAGCCCTTGCGAAGCCTTTAAAGATTGCTTCAATCTTGTGATGATTGGATCGGCCGTATAGCACTTTCACATGAAGATTTGCGCCTGCATGGGTTGTGAATCCAAGAAAGAAATCTTCCAGAAGCTCTGTCTGAAGATCGCCAACGTGAAGTACGTTGACCTGCTGATCATAGACGAGTACAGGGCGGCCGCCAAGATCGACCGCAACTACCGCCAGCGATTCATCCATGGGCTGCACGAAATAGCCCGCCCGATTAATCCCGCGGCGGTCGCCAAGAGCTTTTGTGAACAGATCGCCTAAGACAATGCCCGTGTCTTCAACCGTATGGTGCTGATCAACATCCAGGTCGCCGTGAGCTGTCAATGCAAGATCGAATGCGCCATGCTTACTGAACAGCTCTAGCATGTGATCCAAAAAACGGATACCCGTGGCAATTTTGTACTCCCCGGTTCCGTCGATGCGCAGAAAGCCGGAGATTTGGGTTTCCTTCGTGTTGCGCTCGATACTCGCTTCTCTCACTGCGGTTCCCGAGCTGTTGACTGGAGGAGAGCTTCGAGTTGATTAATGTCGTCGAGAACCGCGAACGCGCCGAATTGTTTCAAGATATCCGCGATTTCTCGATGACGAGGATTGTGCGGCGTTGAAACTCCGATGAAAGGGACGGCTGCCGCTTGCGCGCTCATCGCATCATCGACCGTATCGCCCAGGTACCAGATGTTCTTGTCGGCATGTTCTCGCTTGATGAGCTCAAGACCATCCGGCGCGGGCTTCGCATTCGTGACGCACTCATCTGTAATGAGCGGATGAAAGCGAATACCATCTGCGTACCGCTGTAATGTTGCGTCAGCCTCATATTTGGCGCGGCCGGTGAAGATCGCCAGGGCTGCCCGTTTGGCCAAGCGTTCCAGCAAGCCGTCGCCAGGCATCCACTTCTCATTCCGAATGAGGCCATCGCGATTTTCCCCGAGAAATATCTGGTTGAAATACTGGACTACGTCTGCATACTCGACATGCTTGCCGCGGTCCGAAATCAGCCGTTGCGAGAGTAACCAGTCGTTATTCCAGCCGCCCGCGTTCTTGAAATCCTGTATCTCGTCGTGCGAGACAACCTCACCCGTAAAGTGCTTCACCGTCTGACGGATCGCTTCCCGGTAAGACTCCATCACCTCGACGAGCACGCCATCCATGTCGAAAACGATGACGTCTGGAGGCTTTTGAGCTGCTACCAAATCTGCTCCAGTTCATCGAGGAATCGCTGAATCTGATCGCGGGTTCCGACTGTAACGCGAACGCAACCGGGCAGCTCATAGCTACGGTCGCGGACCAGCACTCCCCGGCTTCGCAGCTCATCACGAATTTCGATCGCGCGATCGCCGGCCTGAAACAATACGAAATTCGCCTGGCTTTCCACGTAGGGGATCTTCAACCGTTCCAGGCCCACATAGAGCAATTCGCGCGCTGTGAGCACTTCCAGAACATATTCTTCAACGAACTTTTGATCTTGAACCGCGATCCGCGCAGCCATGGCCGCCAACGAGTTCACGCTGTACGGAGATTGAGCTTTGCGCACGTGCGCCATATTGCCCGCTTGCGAAAACAGGCACCCGCAGCGCATCGCCGCCATGCCATAGATCTTGGAAAAAGTCCGGCTGACGAAAAGGTTTGCGTACTCGTTAATGAGCGGCAGTACGGTCACGCCGCTGAACTCGTAATACGCCTCATCGACCATCACCGCGGCATTGGAGGCTTTCCCGAGGATCTGCTCAATAGCGATCGAATCCGTCCCTGTGCCGGTCGGATTGTTCGGATTACTGATGAACACTGCGCGTGTCGCGGGCGTGATTCGCTCCATCAGCTCATCAAACGGAAAGCTGAGAGTTTTGGGCTGATAATCGATTTCGTCGATGGCAGCGCCCGCGAGCTGGCTGTAGAACCTATACATGGCATAGGAAGGTCGCAGCAGCAAGACTTCGTCACCCGCATCCACATAAGTATTGATCAGCAACTGAATCGCCTCGTCGGTTCCGTTGGTCAGCGTCAGTTCGTCGATTCCGGTCCCAAAGTGGCGGGATAAATCTTCCAGGGCGTGATCGTATTCGGGATAAATGCTGAGATCGGCCGCCGTCACGTAGCGCTTGATGAAATCGATTACGTGTGGCGGCGCGCCTACCGTGTTCTCGTTGAAATCGAGACGCAGCTTGTTCCGGCGGCCGGCGGTAGGCGGATGATAAGCATCCATGCGCAAAACTGCTTCACGCGGCGTGAGTACTTGATTTTTAGATTCTGGTTTGATTTCTACTACTGAATTAGCTGACAGATCGAACCTCCACGGCGCGTGCATGCGCCTCCAGACCTTCTGCTCGGGCGAGCGTCGTAATTGTTGGTGCAAGCTCTTGCAATGCAGGACCTGAGAGCTGCTGAACAGCGATAACCTTCACAAAATCGGCTGGGGAAAGACCGCCGCGTAACCGGGATGCACCGCTTGTGGGCAGAACGTGGCTCGGCCCGGCAGCGTAGTCGCCAGCGGATTCCGGAGAATTCGGACCCAGGAACACCGTGCCCGCATTCTGGATTCTTGAAAGCAACGACGGGTCGTGCAAGCTTAAATGCTCGGGTGCGTACATGTTCGATAGCGCGACGGCTTCTTCCATATTCGCAGTCACGGCAATGAAACTGTTGCGCTCAATCGCTTTTCGAGCCACGTTCGCTGTCGGCAGCACGGCCAATTGCGCTTCCAGCTCGGCCGAAACAGCCCGGGCAAGTGATTCCGAGGTAGTCATGAGAATAGCGCTTGCTGTCGTGTCATGTTCGGCCTGCGCGAGCATGTCGGCCGCTATGATTTTCGCGTCACCTTGAGCGGCGAGAATCAAGATTTCCGTAGGCCCGGCGACGAAATCAATCCCAACTTCGCCGGCCAATAGCTTTTTCGCGGCAGCGACATACGCATTCCCAGGTCCGACGATCCGATCGACACGGGGAATCGTCTCGGTTCCGAAGGCCATCGCTGCAATCGCCTGGGCACCGCCGACGCGGTAAACCTCTTGTATGCCGAGAATGTGCGCGCAGCCCAGAATCTCGCGGGACGGTTTCGGAGAGGTGACGCAGATGCGCCGGACTCCGGCAGCCTGCGCCGGCACTGCAGTCATCAGCAGAGTCGATGGCAGCGGATATCGTCCCGAAGGTATGTAACAACCGGCGCTGTCGAGAGGCCGCACGATCCATCCGAGCTTGCGTCCCGGAGCAAATTCTTCGAACCGTTCCTGCGGCAACTGTGCCTCGGCGAACTGCCGAATATTGCGAATGGCCGTTTCAGCGGCGACGCGGATTTTCGGACACATCGACGCTGCCGCCGTCGCAAGCTCCTCTTCCGTTATGCGAAGCGGCAATTCACCGATTCCATCGAGCTCGCGAGCATAGCGGATCAGGGCCGCGTCGCCCTCTTTTCGGATGCCCTCAATGATCGGCCGGACGACTTTCTCGACATCTTCGTTGTGGCGAGTACGCTTGCGGACGCAAGTCTCCGCTTGGCGTGAATCAAGAATTCTGATCATGCGCTACATGACGATCTTATTCAGCGGGTATTCGACAATGCCCTGCGCCCCGGCTTCCTTGAGCCTCGGGATGATATTTCGCACGGTTGTCTCTTCCAGGATCGTGTTGACCGCGACCCAGGCCTCGTCGCTCAACTGAGAAATCGTGGGGTTCTTCAAAGCCGGAAGAACCGAAAGAACTGCCCTGAGATCGTTCCGCCGCACGTTCAGCATCAGCCCGACGCGGCCGAGCGCGTTCATGGCCCCTTCGAGCAGCATCCTGATATCTTCCAGCTTGCGGCGCTTCCAGTCATCGCCCCAGCAATCGCGATTGGCGATCAATTGAGTATTGGATTCCAGCACGGTTTCTAGAATCCGCAGCTTGTTCGCCCTCAGCGACGAGCCGGTCTCCGTCACTTCCACGATTGCGTCGGCCAACTCCGGCGGCTTCACTTCTGTTGCGCCCCAGCTAAACTCCACTTTCGCTTGAACACCCCTGCTCGCCAGGTATCGCTTCGTGGTACACACCAGCTCCGTGGCAATCACTTTCCCTTGCAGATCTTCAACCTTGCGATAAGGAGATGCTTCCGGAGCCGCAAGCACCCAGCGGACTTTTCCGAAGCTCTGCTTGGCATAAATCAAATCTGCAACCGTCTGAACCTGAGCTTCGTTTTCTCGAACCCAATCGAGGCCCGTTAGGCCGGCATCAAGAACGCCATCCTCTACATATCGCGCCATCTCCTGCGCCCGGATCAGCATGCACTCGATCTCGGGATCGTCGATAGCGGGGAAATAACTGCGGCTGCTTGTGCTGATGTTGAAACCGGCACGCCGGAACAAATCGATTGTGGCGATCTCCAAACTCCCTTTGGGGATGCCAAGCTTCAGCTTCACTGCTTCTCACCGCTCGAGGAATAAACCGAGTCCGGATCGTAGGCTCTTTCATCCGTCTCCACCCACTTGCCCTCTCGCCAGGTGCGGTAAAAGCAGCTTTCGTAGCCGTTATGGCAGACGCCTGGACCGATCGGTTCTGCTTCCAAGAGCAACGCATCCCCATCGCAGTCAGTAGCGATCGACTTGAGCACCAGGTAATGTCCAGAACTCTCGCCTTTGGTCCAAAGTTTTTGTCGCGAGCGGCTGAAGAAAGTCACGTGCCCCGTCGCGAGCGTTTTATCCAAAGCCTCACGGTTCATGTATCCGACCATGAGCACGCGTCGCGTGTGGGCATCCTGCACGACAGCCGTAATCAACCCTCGTTGCTTGTCAAAATCGAGAATTTCACTCATCGAATGCTCTGACAATCAACTTAGCAGCCGCCTTGCACGCCAGCAGCCAAAAGAAGACCTTTTCTTAGGAACATTTCTGGGCGAAAATGTTATAGGAAAGAGTGTGGAAAAGCGGTGCACAGCAAATTTCATTTGCTGGCCAAATGATCCTCTGCTTGTGGAATGAAAAAGAACCCATTGTTTTCGCCGTTGAATGTCGCACCCGTTGCGGTTACCTTATCGAAGGCCCCCGTCATGCCCGTACGCGATTTCACTGTTGATCAGGCGCTCCCGGATAATCTTGATGCCGAGCGCTTCGTGCTCGGAGCCATTATGAGCAGCGACACCGCGTATCTTCAAGTCGCGGGGGCACTCTCAGCCGAAGATTTCAGTCTGGAGAAGCATAAGCGCATTTTCCTGCGGATGAGCGAGCTGCAGGAGCGCGGAGAAAAAATTGATCGCGTGACTCTTGCAAACGAGCTGATGAAGCAGGGTCAGCTCGAATCCGTTGACGGCCTCAGTTATCTTGTTTCGCTTGACGACGGATTACCCCAGCTTCATAACATCGACAGCTATGTCGAAATAGTCAAAGAAAAATCTTTGCTGCGGCGGATCATCAGGGTTTCACAGGACACAATCAACCGCTGCCTGGCTTCCGATGAGGAGCCGAAACAGATCCTGGGAGCCGCCGAAGAAGCATTCATAAAACTCGGCGATATGCCCTCGAGGAACTCGCTCGCGAGTCCCGCTCAGATCATTACCGAGTACGACGGAGGAATAAATGCATTCCTCGATCCAAGCAAGCGGATCAAGGGCATCAGCACCGGATTTCTAAAATTTGACGAGATGACAGGCGGGCTTCGCGAAGGTGAGCTGTTCATTCTAGCGGGGCGGCCCGCTATGGGGAAGACCGCGCTGGCGTTGAATGTCGCCCAGCATGTCGCTACTAATCCCAAAAATCCAAAAGCTGTTGCGGTCTTCTCGATGGAGATGTCGAAGGAATCCTTGTTGATCCGCATGCTGTGCGCTTCGGCGCGCGTGGATCAGCAGCGGTTTCGAGCCGGCTATTTGAGTGCTGATGACCGTCGTCTGCTGCAGGACGCGATGTATCGAATGGTCGAGTCGCCGTTGTTTATAGACGATACCGCGGGAATCAACCTGATGGACGTCCATTCGAAGATCCGCAGGCTGCAGGCGGAACACGATTTGGGACTGGTAGTAATCGACTACATGCAATTAATGCAGGGCCGGGGACGTTTTGAAAATCGGGTTCAGGAGATCAGTTCGCTTTCGCGCGGCATGAAGATTATGTCCAAGGAGCTGCGCGTTCCCTTTCTCGTCTTATCGCAGCTCAGCCGCGCTCCCGAGACTCGAACCGGCGATCATCGGCCCATGTTGAGCGACCTTCGCGAGTCGGGTTCAATCGAGCAGGACGCAGATCTCGTGGCCTTCATTTTTCGCGAAGAAGTCTATCGGCCGGACAAGGAGAGCTTGAAAGGTGTTGCCGAGCTGATTCTCGCGAAACAGAGGAACGGCCCGACTGGCCGCGTCAAACTGGCGTTCCTGAATCGCTATACGAAATTCGAGAATCTCGCAGCGGATACAGGCGAAGACGATGCGCCATTTGAATAATCCTCGGCACCGACCACGTTAGAACTTTAGGCAAATTTTCCCGAAGTGCTGCTGCGTTTCCATGTAGCGTAATGCTTCTTTGATCTCCATCCACGGAAAGATTCGATCCACTACCGGCTTGAGGCGGTGGAACTCGATAGCGCGATTCATGCGGTCGAACATTTCGCGCGAGCCGACATATATCCCCTGCACGCGAATGCTATTCATGAGTATTGAAACAGGGCTGACGGTAGGATCAGCCCCACTAAGAACGCCAATCACGCTGATTGTTCCGTTCATACGCACGGCGCGCAGGGAGCGAGGCATCGTGTCGCTGCCACCCACCTCGACGACATGATCGACGCCCTGGCCGTTGGTTAATTTTCGAGCCTCTTCCTCCCATTTGGGAGTCGTCTTGTAGTTGATGCATTCGCTTGCGCCGAGCGCTCTTGCGCGCTCCAGCTTCTGGCCACTGCTGGAAGTAATGATCGTGCGCATTCCGGCCAGCTTGGCGAATTGCAGCGCGAATATAGAAACCCCACCAGTCCCTTGAATGAGAACCGTGTCGCCGGGTACAGCGGGCGTGTGCTCAAAAAGCGCGTGCCAGGCAGTTACAGCCGCGCAAGGTAGCGCGGCAACCTGTTCATCATCGAGCGAGGCAGGCGCGCGAACAAGTCCTTCTTCGGAGAACACAGCAAACTCGCGAAGCACGCCGTCGATCGCGCCACCCAGGGCGGAGGCACCCTTCTCCCGCGTGGGCGGCCCTTCAACCCACTTCTGCATGAAGCAGGCCGCGACCCGATCGCCCTTCTTGAAGCGAGTAACCGCTGGTCCCGTTTCCTCAACCACGCCGGCACCATCCGACAGCGGCACCATGGGACGCTTGAGCTTAGGATCGTAGATGCCGTTCACGACCATGTAGTCGCGATAATTCAGCGACGCGGCGGTGAGTCTCACCAGAACTTCCCTCTGGCCCGGACGGGGCATATCCCGTTCCACAAGGCTCAGCTTGTCAATCCCGAATTCCTGAATTTCAAACGACTTCATGCTTTAAGCTGCTCGTGAATTCGATTAAGTGCTCCAGCTTGCGCCGGGCTGCGCCGCTATCAATCGATTCAGTCGCAATCGCCACAGCCTGCTTCAGATCATCTGCCTGCTGCGCAACCAGAAGCGCTGCCGCGCCGTTCACGATGACAATGTCGCGCTTCGGGCCGGGCTCTCCATCCAAGACGGAATGAACAATGCCTGCATTGATTTCCGGATCCCCGCCCCTAAGGTCCTCGATCGAAGCTTGCTGCACGCCGAAATCGCTCGGGGACCATCGGCCCTTTTGAACACGCCCTTCCTCCACCTGGAAAACGGTCGTGTGCCCGGTGGTTGTAATTTCATCGAGCCCATCAGCGCCATGCACAACAAAAGCTCGCTCCGTGCCCAGCCGTGCTGAAGCGTGTGCAAGCATTTCTGCGGAGCGTATGGAAAACGCGCCAATTAATTGCGCACGCGCGCGCGCTGGATTCGTTAACGGACCAAGCAGATTGAAAACCGTCCGGCCTTTCAAAAGCAGGCGCGCCTCTTGGGCATGCTTCACGGCCGGATGAAGCAATGGCGCATAAAGGAATCCGATGCCGGTCTCGCGAACGCAGTCGCTGACCTGGTGAGCGGAAAGATCAACCGGGACTCCCAGTGCTTCTAGAACGTCAGCGCTTCCGCACTGGCTCGAAATTCGCCGGTTGCCATGTTTAGCCACGCGCAGTCCGGCGCCTGCTGCGACGAACGCGGTTGCCGTAGAAACGTTAAAGGAATTCGTATTATCGCCGCCAGTGCCGCAAGTATCGAGCACGGGGTCCTCTGATTGATTCAGGTCAACGGGCTGGCTCATCTCTCGAATAGCCATCGCAAAACCGACGAGCTCGGGGATGGTCTCGCCCTTCCGGCGGAGGAACCCGAGCACCTCGGCGATGCCTTCGGTATCCATTTCCCCCGAGAGCATACGCCGCATCAGATCGTATGCCTCTACCTGGGTGAGATGAACGAAATTGCGGAATGGAAGATGAGACATGCCTCGGCTATTCATTCGACCACACGTATGTCTCGAACTTTCGGGCCGGCGTTGCCATTAGCGCGTCGCAACCAACCATTGTGAACTACCCCTTACACCGTTTGGTGGCCGATGCCGTACTGGTAACAGAATTGGAACTACAAGGCTCTTCCACTGCTTGCGCAGCTTATCACTGCAATTCACAATCAGGGCATGGACGAAACACGAGTCGACGTGCTCTACAAAGAGTGGCAGCGGTTCGTAAAAGAACACGCGTGCATGATTCGCGATGGCCGAATGAGCGGCCTAAGCTCGGATGAATTGAACGCGCTGAGCGAAGCCTACGTGTCACGCATCGATTCAGCCTATGCACGCCTCCTGAGAGCCGAACAGCCCAGCGGCAAATGGTCAGCCGCGGCAATCTAAGCGCCTATTGGCCTCCGCTAGTAGTGGCTAGCTTGTTCGCTTGCAGGAACGATGCCACGCTCCCTTTGTCGATGATGAAGGCGCCGGTATCCACGAACGTCGGCAGAGGAGCTGTCGGATTGTCGTTCCAGTTGGCTGAAAGCGGACTTGGAGGATGGAGGTGAATGTCGCCGAGCAGCTTTGCCCCGTAATACGCCATCGTAAAAGGCTTTTGCGCGATGGTCGCGGATATGACACCCTTCTGGATCCAGTCGATGGTCCGCTGGTCAGTATCCATGGCTACCACCACGAATTTTCCTCCCAGGTTCTCCCGGTTAATCACCTCTCCCACTTCGGGGCAGGCAATCGCCTCCAGACAAACGAAAGCATCCACTTTCGCCTTTGTGCTGATCAAGTTTTTGGTGGTATCAAAGGCCTTTGTAGGATCGCCCTGGATATCGACGACCTGCGCAATCTTGATATCGGGATGTTCGGAGAACGCGCTCTGATAACCGCGCAGGCGATCTTTCAAGTTGCCTTGATTTGGCATGGTGAAAATAACCACATTGCCCTTGCCGCCAATCAGCTTTGAGGTGAGATGCCCGCCCAGTTCGCCGGCGTTGTAATTATCGGTCCCTATGAACAACAGCCGCTTGCTGTCCGGCGCATCGGCGTCGATGGTAATCACCGGAATGTTCTGCGCCAGTGCAGCATTGATGTCGGGTGTCATCACTGTCGCATCAGCCGCCGAGATAAGAATCCCAGTTGGCTTCTGCGCTACGGCCCTTTGAAATTCATCGTGCTCCGCCTTCGTGTCGTAGCTATCGGGCCCGACCATTTCCGCTTTCACCTTCATCTCGGAGGCGGCATGGTTAAGGCCTGCTAAGGCGTTTTGCCAGTACGGCACCTTGGTGTTGGCCGCGACAAGAACGTATTTTTCATTTGGAGCGTGTGGGTTAGTCGTGCAGCCCGTCATCAAAAAAAAGGCGGCTGGAATACCGGCAGCAATGAGTGCCCAATTAGCTGTTCGCATCTTGTGTACCTAGCGCGGGAGTATATCATGTCGCCGCTGTGGCACCCTGTGTAGGATAAAAATCAGCCGCGTGGAATCCGCTAACATCATCACGCAATTTCGCGAAGGATCCGTTCGGGGTTTTCTCCATCGGCCGAACCACTCTGCCCGCGCGGGTCTCGTATTGACACATGGCGCCGGCGGCAATTGTCAAGCTCCGCTGCTCATTGCGGTTGCTGCGGCTTTTTGTTCAGCAGGTTTATTTGTTCTGCGCTGCGATCTCCCCTTTCGGCAGCGGCGGCCGTTTGGTCCGCCACTCCCCAAAACGGCTGCGGAAGATCGCGCTGCCTTGCAGGATGCGATTACTTCGGTACGCGCATTAGGATGCACAAAAACATCTCTGGGAGGCCATTCTTACGGCGGACGTCAGGCAAGCATACTCGCTTCCGAAAATCGTGAATCGATTGACGCTCTACTTCTGATGTCATATCCCTTGCACCCGCCCCGGAAACCCCATCAGTTGCGAACGGCCCATTTCCCCGGCTTGCAAGCCCCCGCGCTATTCATCCATGGAACCAACGATCCATTCGGATCAATCGACGAAATGACAAGCGCGCTTCGGCTGATACCTGCACCAACCAAGCTCGTTCAGATCGAAGGCGTAGGTCATGATCTCGCTCGCGGCAAGTTTGATCTGGAGCACGTAGTCGCGGAGTTTGAAATGCTCTGCGGTCACTAGCTGAGTGTCCCCTCGCGAGCCGAACGCTACGCGCGTTAGTCTTACCGCATGCTGCCGTGGATGTCGAAGCAGCTGAACGGTGCGAGCGAGCAGTAGACAGTGCGCGCGTGGCGGTACTTCTCGGGACCGCTATAGAAACGACCCTTTACTTAAGCTTCTCTGATGCCACTCATCTTCACCACATAAGCGTGCTGATAGGGAAGCTTCGAACGTAACGAATCCGGCATTTCGATTCGAAGAGCCGCCCCTTGCGCCTGCCATCGTAATTCATGGCCGGTTTCAAGCAGAGTAACGGTTGCGGGTGCGCGTGCGTTCTGGACCGTGATCTCGCGATCTGGCCAGTGCGGGAGTATCGCGTAGACCGTATCGTCCTTGGCGGTGAAGAACGCCTCCACGCGAGCGTGACCGGCGGGCGGATTGTCCACCAGCTCCGTGATGTTGTATTCAGCTCGAAATTCTTTGTCTTCCATGCGCGGAACGGTCCCGGTGCTCCATTGCCGCGCTCGCTTCCACGCGTGCGTTCCGTAAATAGCTTCGCCGTTCAGGCGGAGCCAATTGCCCATTTCCGCAAGCCTCTCTTCCATCACGACGGGAATGCGTCCATCTGCCGTCGGGCCGATGTCCAGTAACAGATTGCCTCCCCGGCTGACGATATCGATCAGCATCAGCACCAGCTCTCGGTTTGTGTGATAGTCCTTTAAGGTCTCCATGCGGTTGTAGCCGTACGAATAACCCATGCCGCGGCTTTCTTCCCAGGGATGATTCGATTCCTGCATGCCCGATGTGTACTCGGTCGTGTAATAGCCGCCGTGCTTGTGCTTCGTGTCCTTGCCCCAGCGGTCATCAATGACAACTTCACCCGCCACGGGTGACTCATTGAACAGCCAAGCCAGCAGCTCCGGGGAATGCCATTCTGCGCTACTCAGTTCCCATTCGCCATCGGAGAAGATGATCGAGGGTTTCACGTGCGTCACCACATCTTTGAACTGAGGCATCATGTGTTCGGTGACATAGCGCGGCTTGTCCGATAGCCAGAGCGGGTTGTACCACTCATAGAGCGAATAGTAGATTCCCATACGCAATCCTTTGCGCCTGCCCGCTTCGCAGAGGTCGAGCACGAGATCCCGCTTGGGACCGATATCGACGCTGTTCCACGGCCGTCCCCACGAACGATTCGCTTCGGCGCTTTTCCATAGAGTGAAGCCCTCGTGATGCTTTGAAGTCAGTGCAACGTATTTTGCGCCTGAGCCCGCGATCACATCCGCCCACCGATCCGGATCGAACAACTCCGCGCGAAACATCGGAGCGAAATCGAAATACGGGAAATTTGCGCCGTAAACGCGCTTGTGGAACGCCCACGTAAGCGCGCCGTTGCCAACCGGCCCCTTCGCGTGCATACCATTCGTCAGCGAATTCCAATACCATTCCGCGTAGGGATTCTCGTCCTTCACGTTCACCGCCGCGAACGCCGGGACCGAATAAACACCCCAATGGATAAAAATTCCGAACTTTGCATCCGTGTACCACTGCGGAGTGGGACGGCTGTCGATGGAACTCCAGTTCGCTTCATACCGGCTGGCCGGAGCGGTGGAGCGAAAACCCGCGGCAAGCCCGAAAGGCAAGGCAGCTGCCGCTTTAAGAACATCTCGTCTTCGAATCATTCTGGCGCACATGCTATCAAGTTGCTGGAATGCGCGCTACCCTCAGGTGTGAACGCGATTTCGCTTTGTGATTCGCATTGCCACCTCGATGATTCGCAGTTCAACCATGATCGGGCCGCGGTAATTCAACGCGCCTGTGAGACTGGCCTGAAATACATGCTCACCATCGGCACCGGTAATGGCCCGCCTGATCTCCAGGGGGCCATCCGTCTTGCGGACGAGTATCCGTTTGTGTTCGCCACGGTGGGTGTGCATCCGAACGACGCTCCGAAACTGGACGCCCGCACGTTCAACGATCTGGAGAGCTTGCTTACGCATCCTAAACTGAAGGCGATTGGGGAGATCGGTCTCGATTATCACTGGGGTGTTCCGAAGGAGGTCCAACTCCCGGTGTTCATTCGCCAATTGCAGATCGCTGCTGAAGCCCGTATGCCCGTGGTCATTCACACGCGTGACGCTTGGAGCGACACCCTTGACGTTCTTCGCGGCCACTGGGCGCCCACTGGCCTGCCCTGCGTCATGCACTGCTTTACCGGCGATGCGGAGCAAGCCCGTGAATGCCTGGATCTCGGCTTCTACCTGGCATTCGGCGGCGTTACGACGTTTCCCAAGGCAATGTACGTTCGCGAAGCAGCGCGCATCACGCCACGGGATCGCCTCCTTCTCGAAACCGATTCGCCATATCTTGCGCCGATTCCGCATCGCGGCAAGCGGAACGAGCCCGCCTTTATCGCTCACACCGCCGAAGTGATCGCCGATTCACGCGGCATACCTATCGAGGAGCTCGCGGGTCAAGTCACTGCTAATTTCGAGCGCCTGTTCGAGATCCAGCTACACTGAGAATTTCCATTCCGAATGTTTAATCAGATCCGGCAATCGCTCACCGCTCGCGAGGCATTTGAACTCGTTCAGTCGGATCTCGAACAAGTCGAGCGCGAAATCAGTGTAGAATCTGTAGCCTCGGTCGAGGCGATCACCACGATCAATCAGTACCTGCAGGCCGGCGGCGGCAAACGCCTGCGTCCTGCTCTGCTACTGCTCTGTAACCGGCTTTTCGGTCCATCTACCGATTGCGCGCGCCGTTTGGCGGCTGTTGTGGAAATGATTCACACCGCCACACTGGTTCATGACGACGTCATCGATATTGCGAAAACGAGACGCGGCAGGCCTTCGACCAACATCGTGTGGGGGAACCACGTCTCTGTCCTGGCGGGCGACTGGCTCTATATGCAGGCTTTCCAGGTTGCCCTGCGCGAGCGAAACTTCCACATACTCGACACGCTGATTTCTCTCACCCAAATGATGGTGGAAGGCGAGCTGCTCCAGCTCGACCGGCTCCATCGCATCGACATCACGGAAGCGGATTATATGGAGTTGGTCGACCGCAAGACCGCAAGCCTGTTCTCCGCGTGCGCTTGCCTGGGAGCTGCTGCCGCCGCTGCGGATGAAACTGCCGAATCAGGGCTCAGCGATTTCGCGTGGAACCTCGGAATGGCGTTCCAGATGGTGGACGACATCCTCGACTTTACGTCCACCGAAAAGATTCTAGGCAAGCCCGCAGGAAACGACCTGCGCGAGGGCAAAGTGACCCTTCCGATGATCTACGCTCTCGAAACCGCTTCGCGCGAGGAGCGTCAGGCGGTTGAAACCGTGATCGGCGATGGCAGCTATGAGCATGTACCGTTCATGCGAATCCTCCAGATCCTCGAACAACACGGGGCTGTGGCCCGCGCGTACAATCGCGCTCATGCCTTTACGGAAAAGGCGCACGCCATCATCACTGGATTCCCTGAAACGCCCGCGCAACGAGCGCTGCAGGCCATCGTCGATTTAGTGACTGACAGAAGCTCCTGAGTCTCGGCGGCCGCGATTACGCGCTCAACACACGGCTCTTTCTCTTGGCTCCCATGCCGGCAACCACTTGCGCGTGGTTCAAGGCCGCGGTCAGCGATACTCCGCCGATGCTGTTGCCGATGAGTGTGGGAAGCATGTAACCCCATGCAACAGCCACCCAGCTTTTAGCTCCCACCATCACTAAAAACAGCACGTCGACGGAGCCGGCAATGATATGGGTCAGCCCGGCGATTCCGACAACGTAGGTGATAATCACGATCACCGCTATGCGTCCCGTATCAATGGCTGCAAGCATCCAGACGACCATCGCTATCAGCCAGCCGGCAAAGATGCCTCGCAGAATAGCTGCGCCAAACGATACCGCGGCTGCTTCCTTCGAGACCGACAGCATCGCGGCTTGCACTTCCGGCCTGAACATGGGCGTGTTGGCCACCACCCACGCGAACAAGTGAGCACCCGCAAGATTCGCCGCCAGAACTACCGCCCACAATCGCGCAACTTTCACTAGAGTGGCAAGATTGCGTTTGGCAAGTAAGGGAATAATTGCGGTGAGGGTATTTTCAGTAAAAAGTTGTTGCCGCCCAATAATGGCGATGAGGAACCCGACTGGGTACCCCAGGTTTGCAAGCAGCGGCCGCCAAGGCGAATCAGGCAAATGCGCGCGAAACAGCGCTTGGGAGACAAACGAAAAACCCATCGAGAGCCCCGCTGCGAGTCCCGACCATGCCAATGCCGAAATGGGCCGGTTTAGCTCTTCTTCTCCATCGTGGCGAATGGCCTCGTGCACCACATCCACGCTGACGGATGTCCGCTCTTGTGCTTCCTCGCGCTGCTTTTCCGTCAATTCCGGAGCGACAACGCCCGGTTCGTCCTCACCTTCGCCGATAATCATGCTTTACAGTACACAAAGACGTGAACACCTCCACTGATCCTGTATGCGGAATGCAGGTGAATCCCGAGAGGGCGGCCGCCCAGACCGGTTATCAGGGTGTCACCTATTATTTCTGCTGTGCAGGGTGCAAAAAGAAATTCGATGCCAATCCCGCGGAATATCTCGCCCGTAAAGCCCAAAATTTCGTCCAGCTCTCGACGCCTGCTCCTTCGCAGCACGCGCCAGCCGAGTACACCTGCCCGATGCATCCGGAAGTTCGCCAAATCGGTCCAGGCTCCTGTCCGAAGTGCGGAATGGCGCTCGAGCCGCTGCATGTAACTGCCGAAGAATCAAATCTCGAACTCGA
This sequence comes from uncultured Acidobacteriaceae bacterium, assembly GCA_963758245.1. Lineage (GTDB taxonomy): Bacteria > Acidobacteriota > Terriglobia > Bryobacterales > Bryobacteraceae > Bog-105. The sequence goes on from CAVWUV010000006.1 coordinate 146,111, forward strand.
GCAGATGCAGCGCCGCTTTTGGATCAGCGCCGCTTTGACACTTCCACTCCTCATCCCGATGATCCTGGAGATTGCCGGGTGGCATCTGATCAATTCGCCGGCAATCTCCTGGATTCAGCTCGCGCTCGCGACGGCAGTTGTCGTGTGGGGTGGTTTTCCTTTTTTCCAGCGCGGGTGGGCATCAATCATCAACCGCCACTTGAATATGTTCACGCTGATAGCGCTGGGAACGGGAGCTGCCTATGTGTTCAGCGTAATCGCGGTGCTCTTCCCGCATGCCATTCCCGCCTCGTTTCGCGACCGGGGTGGAGAACTGCCTCTTTATTTCGAGCCTGCCGCCGTAATCACCACACTCGTCCTTCTCGGACAAGTTCTGGAACTTAATGCGCGACGGCGGACCGGGAGTGCATTGAAAGCCCTCCTCAACTTGGCTCCGAAAACCGCGCGCCTCATCAAGCATGGTCACGAGCTGGATATTCCCCTTGAGCAAATCAAAGTCGGTGACCTCCTCCGCGTGCGCCCCGGCGAAAAAGTTCCAGTGGATGGCGTAGTAATCGAAGGCTCCAGTTCAGTCGATGAATCCATGGTCACCGGCGAACCGATTCCGGTCGAGAAAACGGTCGCCGGTGGCGTCACGGGAGGAACGCTCAACGGCACCGGCAGTTTCATTATGCGGGCGCAACGGGTCGGCAGCGACACTCTGCTCAGCCAAATTGTGCGATTGGTCGGCGAGGCGCAGCGAACGCGCGCGCCCATTCAGCGCGTTGCGGACGTGGTTGCCTCCTATTTCGTCCCAGCCGTGGTGCTCGCCGCTGCGATCACGTTTCTGGCGTGGTCTATCTACGGACCCGAGCCGCGCTTCAGTCACGCTCTGGTAAATGCGATTGCGGTGTTGATCATTGCCTGCCCTTGCGCGCTTGGGCTTGCCACTCCTATGTCCATCATGGTCGGCACGGGCCGGGGCGCGACCGCCGGAGTGTTGATCCGCGATGCTGAAGCTCTCGAGCTCCTGCATAAAATCGACACTCTCGTAGTGGATAAGACGGGCACTCTAACAGAAGGCAAACCGAAACTCATGACCATCCAGCCCGTAAACGGTTACTCGGAAACGGAGGTGCTGCGCTTTGCCGCCAGTCTCGAGCAATCGAGCGAGCATCCGCTAGCTGGCGCGATGGTCGCGGGGGCAAAACACCGCCAGCTCTCTTTCGAAAGAGTTGACGGCTTCGAATCCATTCCCGGAAAAGGTGTGAAAGGCGCAATCGCGGGACGAGCTGTGTTAATCGGTAACCCCAGCCTGCTCGAGGACGCAGGCGTTCAAATATCCGATTTAGGCAATCGTGCCGAGGTATTACACGCCGAAGGACAAGCGACGATTTTTGTGGCGATCGACGGAAAACCAGCCGGCATCCTTGGCGTAGCTGATCCCATCAAGTCATCAACGGCAGAAGCAATCAAGCTGCTGCATGCTGAACGCGTGTCCATCTTGATGCTCTCAGGCGACAGCCGCGCTACCGCGCTCGCGGTCGCTAACCAGCTTGGCATTCATCACGTCCACGCGCAGGTTTTGCCGCAACAAAAAGCCGAAGCCATCCAGGCAATGCGATCCAGCGGTCATATCGTCGCAATGGCGGGCGACGGAATCAACGATGCTCCCGCCTTAGCGGCGGCAGACGTCGGAATCGCTATGGGAACCGGCACGGATATTGCCATGGAAAGCGCTGGCGTGACGCTAGTTCACGGGGATCTGCGCGGTGTTGTTCGCGCCTTGCGCCTCAGCCGCGCCACGATGAAAAATATCCGTCAGAATCTTTTCTTCGCGTTCGTTTACAACATCTTGGGCGTGCCGGTCGCGGCTGGTGTTCTTTACCCATTTTTCGGCATCCTGCTCAGCCCTATGATCGCCAGCGCTGCCATGACCTTCAGCTCAGTTTCCGTAATTACCAACGCGCTCCGGCTCCGAAGGGTTGAACTCTAGGATCAGCTCTTATCTTTGCTTTCGAAATTCTGTATTGCTTCTTCCAGCAACCGCATCGCCGTTTGCGGACCCTCCACGCCCTTCACCTCGTCATCCTTACCGGAATTTTTGTTGTAGAGACCCAAAAATTCTGTGATCTGTTGGACGAGCGAGTCGTTCAGATCCGACATTGACTTCACATCTCTATAATCAAACGACCGCCCCGCTACCGCGACCAGCCGGTCATTCTCGGATTTCTTTCCTTCTTCCGTCTGAACGATTTTGACCACTCCAATCACGCGTACATCGAGCAGACAGCCTACATGCGCCGGCTCATCCATCAGAACAATGATGTCGAGCGGGTCTCCGTCTTCTGCCGCCGTAGACGGAATAAATCCAAAGTCGAAAGGAAAGCTGAACCCCTGGGGTAGTAGATTGGACAAGGAAAATAAGCCTGAATCCGGCTTGTATTTGAACTTGTTCCTTCGTCCTTTCGGGGTCTCAATGACGGCTTGGCATTCACGTTTCCGCTTGTTGAGATTATGTGGTAACCGGCTGAGGTCTTCCATAGGAAGTCTCTACGATTCTTCGATTTTCACGGAATTGAGCTTGTCACCCTGCTTCACGGAATTCACGACTTCTTGTCCCGAGCGCACGTGTCCGAAAACCGTATGCTTTCCGTCCAGCCAATCTGTTACCACGTGCGTAATGAAGAATTGGCTTCCATTCGTATTGGGCCCCGCGTTCGCCATCGACAGCGTTCCCACTTTGTGCTTATTCGGGTTGCCCTTCGTTTCGTCTTCGAATTTATAACCAGGGCCGCCGCGCCCCGTCCCTGTGGGATCACCGCCTTGGATCATAAAGTTCGCCAGAACGCGGTGAAAGGTGGTTCCATCATAAAAGCCTTCCCGCGCCAGAAAAACAAAGTTATTGACCGTTTTAGGCGCATCTTTCACAAAAAGATCGACGACAATTGTTCCGCGGGATGTTTCAAGCGCGGCCGCATACTTCTTGGATACATCAATATTCATGGGCGGCGGAGCCGAGTGTTGTTTGCTCATCACCCCAGTGTAGGGCAGCCCCTGAGCCATCCCGGGAATCCACCGTTCATCCGCTACACTAGGGAGTTTGAGTTCGCGTCCAGGGTTGTCATTATCCAGAAGTGTCCAGCGCTGAAACCAGCCTGAGACATGCAACGTCAGGGGAGTGTCGCGTGATCATGGAAAGGACTAGCTTCTAGATGATCCATCACAGGCTTAGAAGCCTGCGTATGTCAGCATCGGCAGCTTGCGTCGTCCCGAGCATTTGTATTCTTATCGCACTTGCCGTCTATCCGGCGTCGGGGGCCGAGCAAAGCACGCCTCAACAAACACAGGCGCCTGCACCTCAAGCCCAACCTGCACCGTCGGGGCAGCCTCAACAGCAGAATCCGCCTCAGAAAAAGCCGCCTCAGCAGCCGAATCCGTTTGAAAATGTTCCGGAGCAGCAGCCTGCGCCGACGCAACCGCCGAGTCCTTCCGCCACGCAGGAAGCAAAACCGGCGCCGGTCGGCGAAAACATAATTGAAGGTATAGATTTTCGCGGCCAGCACAAGGTGCCGCAAGACACGCTTCGGGCGCTGATCTTTACCAAAAAAGGCGACGTCTACGACGAAGAAGCGATCCATCGCGATTTCATCGCCCTATGGAACACCGGCCGCTTCGATGACCTCAGAGTGGAAAAAGAAAAAGGGCCCAACGGTGGCATCATTCTGCGCTTCATTGTGACAGAGCGCAGAACCGTTCATACCATCGATTACACGGGCAACAAATCCATCACCAAATCTGAAATTCTGGACCGCTTCAAAGACCGGCATGTGGCTCTATCGCCCGAATCGCAGTACGATCCCGGAAAGGTGCAGCGCGCAAAAAACGTGCTGCAGGAGTACGAGGCAGAGCGCGGCCATCAATATGCTACCGTCACGCCTCAAATCCGTCAGGTGCCTCCCGGCGGAGTTGACATCACGTTTGCGATTGATGAAGGCCCCAAGGTCAAGGTGGGCCACATCCTTATTGATGGCAATAACGCCTTCAGCGCGCGGGATGTCATTCGCGCGATGAAGAATCTCAAGCCCATTGGCATTCCACACTCCTTGCTGTTCGAGAACTTGTTCGCGCGCACCTACGATTCCACCAAGCTGGACGAAGACTCCGAGCGTATTCGCCAGTTTTACCAGTCAAAAGGCTATTTCGAAGCCCGCGTTATCAATCATTCCGAGAGGGTATACGACGTCTACGGACGCGGCATGAAGATTCCGCTGTTTAATCCAAAGAAGCCCGGCAAACGGGTCGATATCACCATGGTTGTCTCCGAAGGAGACAAGTACTACCTTCGCAACTTCAATTTTGTCGGCATGAAATTATTCCGCACGCCGGATCTGATCGCCCGCAGTGTTTTCGGAATGGCGCCAGGTTCAGTCTTCTCCACGGAGAGACTGCAGAAGGGTCTCGACAACCTGCGGAAGCTATACGGTAATTTTGGGTATATCGATTTTGTCCCCTCGCCGGATCCTGAGATCGCTCCCGGGGGCAAAGATCAAATCGACCTTACTATAGACGTGGATGAAGGCCATCAGTTCTTCGTTCGCCGCATCGATTTTCAGGGCAACACCACAACGCGCGATCGGGTCATTCGACGTGAATTGCTAGTAGACGAAGGAGATCTATACAGCCAGCAACTCTTGGATACCAGTATTCTCAAGCTCAACCAGCTCGGATTTTTCGATCCGCTCAAGCCGGAGGATGCCTGGACCATCACGCGCGACACCAAAACCAACACCGTGGACCTTCTGCTGAAAGTCCATGAGCGCGGCAAAAACTCCATTCAGTTGCAAGGCGGCATCTCAGGTATATCGGGCAGTTTTATCGGCGCATCTTATTCCACGAACAACTTTCTAGGTCTTGGGGAAACTCTAAGTCTTAGCGCGCAGATCGGGACGCTCCTCGATAACATAACCTTCGGGTTCACGGAGCCCTACCTGTTCGATAAGCCAATTCAGGCGGGATTTACTCTTTTTTATCAGCGCTACAGCTATAACCAGGGACAGCAAGCCTCGATCCTCGCTAACCAAAACCTGATTTCGTACTACAACTCGTTAGGCACGCAGAACCTATTGAACTATGTTTCGAATGGTCGCGGCTTCACAACTTTCCTTAGCTATCAGTTGAAGCGCAGCTTCGCCCGCGTCGGCGTGAGCTATGGCTATAGCATTCAAACCCTGACGCCGCTCACCACGGCTGCTACATCCTATTTCGACTATCTGGATTTTGAGGGGGTTGGAGGTCCCAGTTCCCTTCGTACAAGCGAATGTGTCAACACTACTACTTCGACAAGCGGGTGTAATTCCCTAAACGGCATCCGCACCAGCACCATTACCCCGACCTTCTCGTACAACACGGTAAATCATCCGATCATCCCGACACACGGCCTCCGCATGAGTTTAAGTGTCGGCTTTTCCGGCAGCGTGCTCGGCGGCAATGTCAATACGTTGCAACCGGCGATGGACATCGCCTATTTCCGCCGAGGAATCTTCAAGAGCAATGTGATGGGCTTTCACTTCGCCGGAAGGTTTATTACCGGCTACGGCGGAAAGGTTGCTCCTCCATACAGCCGGTATTACATGGGCGGTGAAGACGATGTTCGTGGCTTCGACATCCTGACCATCAGCCCCATCGCGTACATTCCCACCAACAACCCTGCTGTGCCTATTTATAATAACGATGGCACCCTGCGCGTCCAGAAAATTGTGAACTCGAACGGCACAATCGGGACCACGCAGGTCTATCAAAACGTTCCTTATTACCAGTTAATTCTGCCGGGAGGCGATACCTACGGAGTATTCAATTATGAGTACCGCATTCCGATTGTTGGACCCGTCACTTTGGCGCCCTTTTTGGATGTTGGCGTTGACCGCCTTTCGGTACCGAGCCAGCTCGGTCTAAATGCCACTCGCGTGGAGCAACTCAATGCCGAGTTCCCACAGGCCGACTTCAGTCGCCGGGCGGTAGTCGCTCCGGGCACTCAAAAGCCCCGCGCATCGGCTGGCCTCGAGTTGCAGGTCTTGATGCCGGTAGTAAATGCTCCTTTTCGCCTCTATTGGGCGTACAACTTGAGTTACGTAAATACGAATTTGGTTCCGCCGATTGTGCTAGATCGATCGTTCTTCCCCAATCAGACCAGTTTCAACAATGCGCTGGGCCTGCTATATCCAACCGGGCTGCCAATTTCGTTCGACGAAAGGCGATCTCTATTCCGCTTCTCGATCGGGCGGACATTCTGAGTCGGCATTGTCTGGATCATCGCACGGCGGGGCCAAGAAGTTCACGAAAGTTGCTGCTACTCGGAGACGACCCGATCGGATGGGCTAACAAAAGCGGTTCATAGGCCTGCCGCCCATCTCGTCCTGAATCTTCTGCGCAACTATAAGCGTCAATTCCATGTCATGCTTCGGAAAGTTTCTATTCCTGCGCATCTGGTGCGTCCCTTTGCCACTCCTATTTGGCTTCTTGCCATTGTCTTTACTCATATAATCCTTGCTCGTCTCATTCGAGGCGAGCTGATTGAAATCCCGGTGGCGTGCAATCTTCTTTGATTTGGGCACCACCCGAAACGAGCCTATAACTAGAACTCGCAGGCATGAATGGAGTCGTGTAGGAATTCTACGCTTGTGCAGGCGTTAAGTGTCAGTTGCCGCCATAAGATGCCCGCCTGTCAGATTTTTTCGCAAGCGATGTAACTGGACGTTAGCTTTTAAATCTAGATTATCGAGGAGACGTCTCGCGCCGCTGTGATTCGGAGGCTTGCAAATCACAATTGTTCCGGATGCGAGACCGGCAAACCGTGCATTCGCGGGACGAGTGAGCTTCTGGACTGGCTCGCGGCTGGTGCGAGCGAGGCCGAGATCCCCGCCATTGTCCGTTCCTTGAAAGAGAAGACTTCAAGGCGGTGTATGCGTATGCAGCCCAAGCTATCGGACAGCGGACTGCGGCCTAGCTAGCCACCCTAGCTAGGAACTGTGGAGTTAGAGATATCGGAGAGTTGGGAATTTAAACGAGAGATGGATTGAGTCGTGTATCGGATTACTCCATACTGCACCGTCCATAAGCGGCGTTCGGTTGCTGCCAATTCTGGGTCACGTCGATATTGGACGTGACCCAGGTTGTCCCGCATAACCGCTGGCCTTGGCCTTCGCACAACACAGAGCTGAGATGCATTTGTGCGAAAGCTAAGCATTGCTCTTATCGCTGGAGTCGGCCTGGTCCGAATTTCTGCGAAGAGTGGTTGCGAGCATTCGCGGACAAAATCGAATCAGGGTGTGTACGCGCGAAATCTGCCATCGAAACGCCTATGCGTCCGTCTACGGGGGTCAAAAGATAGGCGTGAATGTAGCCCTTATGGAGCCCGGTTTGCACCGTTGCCATACCCGAAATTTGTCCGCGCTCATTGATGTTGCTAGCCGAGATTATGAAGAGGTTGGAGTCCTCGGGAATTAGCGTGTTCAGGTCGGTCGTCACACCATTCTGCCAAATGAACCCGTGGGACCAGTTGTACTTGGAGTCAAAGTCGTTTCCCACCACTTGGCCCCGGTTGTTGATGCCGGTGGCAAAGGCGGCAAAATCTCCCGGCAGAATGTCGAGTTTTGTGACGGCGCCGTCTGCGCCGTGCTGCCAAACCGCGGCGTAAAAGGTCTTACCATCAGTACTGCCGACTTGTCCGACGATTTGGCCACGGTTGCTGACGGCGTAGGCGAAATTGGAACCAGTACCGCCGAGATCCTGAAGCACGAAGGCAGTGTTGTCTTTCCACATTACCGCGTGAGTCGCTGTGGTGCAGTTTCCCGAGTAGCCTACGGCGTGGCCTTGATCGTTAATCCCGTATGCGAAACCGTCTGGATCGTTATCCACCAGAGAAAGAGCTTCGGCGTTGCCTCTTTTCCACAAAACCGGCAATGCAATTCGATTGTTCGTTGTGCCATCTGGGCATGTCAAGTCCACGGCACCATCTTCGGCAAATCCGACGGCTTCTCCGCGGTTATTGATGGCGCTGGCCTCCCCATTATTTCCACCAAGCGTCGGAAGAGCGCTCATGTGGCCGTCTCGCCAAAGAAACGGAACGCACGTAAGGTGTGTGCCGAAACCGCAAATGTCTTCGCCGTTCGGATCTGGATCGGCTGTTTCGGACATGCCAACGGCTTCCCCACGGTCGTTGATCCCACCCCAGTTAATCCAACTGTTGCCGTCGGGTTTTCCAAGCGTGCCCAGGTCGATGTTGAATCCGTAGATGCCGATTACCGCGCGGCCCCTTGAAACTGTCGTAGACGTACTAGTCTCGGGAGGGTTCACGGTCCCATCCATGTTCTCCGTCCACCCCTGGTTATTGAGGCCCATGGCCATGCTGAAGTTGTCCTTGCTGTTGTCAACGCCCAAATCGGTGATTTTGTAGTTCTGTTGAGCGAATGCACTACTGCAGCAAGCCACCACAATCGTCATAAGCCACAGTGTCGGGAAATTACGCATGTGTATAAGCGTGTTCATATCTTCTCTTTTCTTTCAGTAAAGTCGTTTTACCCCGATGATTGGCGAACTACGTCAGGTACAACTCGGGCGCTCTGATCGGCCCCATCACGTTCATTCAAGTTCAGGTACCGCGTCGCGGCGATTTACATCGGGCTGCGAACTACTAGGAGCCTAGCTTAACGGGGTTACGGCGCCGCACCTAATCCGCAGGGCGAGTGAGAAATGTGGTGAGTTGAGGGTTTTGCGTCCCAGGCCGTGGAAAACCTCTTCCCAGTTGAACTAAAATCTACGAGCAGCCCGGGCGCGGAGCTTAAGATGCTACAAACGTCTTTCGAGTTTGGCCAGACGACAACCAGCGCTCAAGCCGATCGGCGTAGGTGCGCCTCGAGCGATGCTCCGAGTCATCAGAGAGCTTTACCATAAATTCCCGGTTCTCGATGGATCGCAATTCCACGATTACTCCTGACTGCAAAATCCGGGAGCGGTGTATGCTGATAAACTTTGCCGGGTCGAGCCGTTGTTCGAGAGAAGCCATCGATTCGCGTAGCAGGAAAGAACGACCATTGACATGGAGTTCAACATAGTTGAGGCAGACCCAACCCACTCAAATATCCTCTGCAACGACGATTTGAATACGGGATCCGGTCTGGACTGCAAACCGGGACGCATATTGATCCGACGCGCCGTCCAGCATTTTCATAACTCGCTGTGCCATGTCGGCCTTCAGCTTGAAATCGAGATTACGAGCTCGACTGATTGCCGCCGCGAAGTGTGTCTCGTCCACCGGCCTAGGCGGCCCATTCGGCTGAAAGTGCCTCTGCTTGCTGCAACACTGTTTGCACAGCGGCATCGTGAAGGTCCGGCGGAAACCCGTATTTTCGCAGAATACGCTTTACGAGCAGGCGCATCCTGGCGCGGGCGGCGTAACGGTGTATCCAGTCAAGGTCACATTGCTTCGGATGCTCGTCACCAACTCGTGTGCGATCACCCTCAACTGCGGCTCGCCCATGACCTTGCGCGCGCTCTGGTTTTCAGCCAGCGCGTCGTAGAAAGTGATTTCATTGTCGTTGAGGCCGGTTCCTTCGCCACGCTGCCGCGTCGCACGAATATCCTTGGCAAGCTGAATTAACTCCTGAAGAAACTGCACCGTCGTGATCGCGTTGGTGTGATATCGCGCGATGCCGCCTCAAGCTTCTCCGTGAAGGCCTTGCCCTGCACAACGTTGCTTCTGCTCTGTGATCGCACCTCGCCATTGATGAGTTTTCGCAACGCCTCAAGGGCGAGGTTCTTCTTTTCGGTATCGCGTAACTCGGTCAGGAAATCATCCGACAGCATTGAAATATCCGGGCTAGCAGGATTCGCGGACACCCGGATCGGGTTAGCAGGAGATCCAAAGAGCTTCATATCCGCAACACGAAACGCCGCATCATGTTCCGGATTGCGCGGCCTGCGCGCGCCGGAGCCGGCCGAGGACCAGACGAATCTCGCCATAACTAATGTCCGAGGACACGGCATCTTTGATAGGCTTTGCCCGGTCAAAGCCCACTCGCGCCGCGGCATCTTCAATTTGGCGAAGGCGCTCCGGGGCAATCCAGCGCTCGTCAAAGTCGATACGGCGCTTTTCAACCAGATCTGCTACGGTGTCCACGACGGTGTTCAGGCGGCGCTCTCGGATCTCGGCGATTTCCTGGAAACTGTGTCCTTCGCTAAGCAGGCGTATGGTCTCCTCTCCAGGCGGTTCGTTGCGTCCTTCGCGTACGGTAGCCCGCGCTCCCTGGCGGAATTGCTGCAGCGCATCGAGAATCATCTCTCCGTAGAGCTGTGCCTTTTTCTCGCCGATGCCGAGCACGTCGAGCAGGCCATCGAAGCTAGTCGGAGATTTCCGGCACAGATCCTCCAAGCCGCTGTCATGCAGGATCACGAAGGCCGGAATATTTTGGCGCCGCGACGTCTCCCGCCGCCATTCGCGCATATACTCGAGCAATTCCGGATCGAATCCTTCGAGCGCCGCGACAGAAGCCAACGTGGGTTTCGGTGGTTTCGGAGATGGCAAGTGGACGCGCTCGCCTGGAAACCAGTCCGGTGATTCGGCGCATATGTCGCACATGCCGCAGACATCCCATTTGGGGTGTTCGCCGAAATGCAGACAAATCTGGCGGTGGCGGCACACCGGAGATTCAACGAAGCGTTTTATGTCGTGATAGCGGTCCCAGGCGCGTTCCTGTTCAGCCGGATCGTTCGTTTGCTTGATAAAGTAGGCTAGCAACCCGGCATCTTTTCTTTGCCATAACAGCAAGCAATCAGCCGGCAGCCCGTCGCGGCCCGCTCGCCCAGCCTCCTGATAATACTGCTCAATTGATTTCGGCAGGGACAAATGGATGACCGCGCGCACGCCTGGCTTGTTGATGCCCAAACCAAAGGCAAGGGTGCCCACGAGCACGCGCACCTCGTCCGACATCCAAAGCTCCTGGTTGACCCTGCGGGTTTCCGCGGACATCTGGCCATGGTAGGGCACTGCTGCGATACCCCGGTTGCGCAAATCGTCGGCGATTTCCTCCACGCGTGCAGTAGTTGGCGCATAGACGATCACATTTTGGTTGGCGTGCGCTCTCAGAGCGGCCATTAGGAACTGCATCTGCATGCCATCTCCCTGACACTGCTTCGCCAGATATCTCAGATTCGGCCGGCGAAAGCTTATGATGCATTTGTGCGCATCCTTCAATCGGAGCTGCGTCAGGATATCTTGCCGCACGCGTCGCGTGGCGCTGGCAGTAAAAGCAGCGATAGGCCGACCCGGAAAACTCTCGCGCAAGCTGCTCAGAAGGCGGTATTCGGGGCGGAATTCGTGGCCCCATTCGGAGATGCAGTGCGCTTCGTCAATGGCGAAAAACGCGATGGGCACGCGCTCCAACCAATTTATGGTGTCGGCTCGCGCCAGCCGCTCCGGAGAAACATAAATGAGACGGAACTCGCCGCGTTTGGCGCGTTGCATAATGACAGACTGTTCCGGCGGCGACAGCGCGCTGTTGATGAAGGCCGAAGGAATGCCCATCTGCGTGAGCTGCGCAACTTGGTCCTGCATCAGCGCGATCAACGGCGAAATGACCACGGCAGTGCGTTCGCTCACCACGGCAGGCAACTGATAGCACAACGATTTGCCTCCCCCCGTCGGCATCACGGCCACTACGTCATGGCCGCCCAGTAAGCTTTGCACAATGCCCTCCTGGAGCGGACGGAAAGCCTCGTATCCCCAGTAGCGTCGCAAGGCCGCGAAGAGAGCTGCTGAATCCATCATGCGTTCAACGCTCCAGCGTCACCACTACCAGTAACTCTGACCCCCATCATGCCCCCCGAAAATGCCATGCGCTTACGTAAAATGAGCGTCGCGTGAGCGTACGTAACGTAGAGTCCGGCAGTGACCGAACCTCTCATCATCTATAAACCGGATCAGCGGCCCTTGTGCAAATGTGCGAGGCCAAACGTGAAGTGAACAGTATTGCGGCTACGAAAGTTGTCTTCGGGTTGTTACTCCCAATCCCGTCCGGTCGGATTCCGTCCGCTTAAAAACTACGAGCACCCGCTCGTTCCACCGCAGTTTTCGCATTTATAGCATGACCCGTTGCGCGTCATGATGCTGCCGCATTCCGAGCACAGAGGAGCGTCACTCACCGCATTTCCGTCGAAGGGCAGAGCGACTTGCGGGTCGGGCTCGGTGGGACGGAGCTTCGTCGTATCCCCGGCTTCGTTCGCTTCGGTTATGCCCAGGAAACGTGCGCCGAGCCAGCGGAAAATATAATCGATGATCGATTTCGCGTAGGGTACCTGTGCGTTGCCGGTCCAGCCGCTTGGCTCGAAACGAACATGGCTGAATTTGTCGACGAAGAACTTCAGCGGCACTCCGTATTGCAGGCCGTAGCTGATTGAGGTCGCGAGTGTATCCATCAGGCCGGAAATAGTAGAGCCTTCCTTCGCCATGGTGATGAACACTTCCCCTGGCGCACCGTCTTCATAGAGACCGACCGTAATGTAGCCTTCGTGGCCACCGATGGAAAATTTGTGAGTTACGGATTGCCGCTCATCGTTAAGTTTCCGGCGAACGGGCCGATACACGACCTTTTCAATGATCTGCGGCTGCGGCGCAACTGGCAGCCCGGCAGTGATTTTCTTCTCGCCCTTTCCGGTCCCGGAGCTGAGCGGCTGTACGCGCTTGGATCCGTCGCGATAGATAGCCACCGCTTTCAATCCGAGTTTCCAGCTCTCGACATAGGCTTCCATGATGTCTTCCACCGTGGATTCTTCCGGCATGTTGATGGTCTTTGAAATAGCGCCGGAGATAAAGGGCTGCGCGGCAGCCATCATGCGAATGTGGCCCATATGCTCGATAAACCGGCTTCCGTTTTGTGGCCGGAAACTGCAATCGAATACAGCCAAATGTTCCGGCTTCAGGTTGGGCGCGCCCTCGATCGTGCCGGTAGAATCGATATGCGTAACGATCTGCTCCGTCTGCTCCGGCGTATAGCCGAGTTTAATGAGTGCTTGCGGAACGGTATTGTTGACGATCTTGATGACGCCGCCTCCGACCAGTTTCTTGTATTTCACCAGCGCGAGATCAGGCTCGATACCCGTCGTGTCGCAATCCATCATGAACCCGATGGTTCCCGTAGGCGCGAGAACGGTGACTTGTGAATTGCGGAATCCGGTAAGCGCGCCCAGTTCATAGGCAGTGCGCCAGCATTCTTCGGCGGCGTTGAACATGGCTGGATGCACGCGCTTACTATCGATTCCGTTCACCGCGTTCCAATGCATGCGAATGACATCGAGGAAACATTCCTCGTTCTCCGGATAACCGGGGCACGGCCCAACAGCTTCGGCGATACGCGCGCTCGTGAGATAGGCCTGACCGCACATGATAGCTGTAATCGCGGCAGCGTAGTCGCGGCCTAGATCGCTGTCGTAAGGCAGGCCCAAAGACATCAACAGTGCCCCGAGATTCGCGTATCCCAGGCCCAGTGGACGAAAATCGTGCGAGTTCTTCGCGATCTTCTCGGTGGGATAGCTCGCGTTGTCGACCAGGATTTCCTGCGCAAGGATAACCGTGTCGACCGCATGCCGGAAAGCCTCGACTTCAAACGTTCCATCAGGACCCACAAACTTCATGAGATTCAGCGAGGCCAGGTTGCAAGCCGAGTCGTCCAGGAACATGTATTCCGAGCACGGATTGGAGGCGTTGATGCGGGCGGTCTTCTTTGAGGTGTGCCACCGGTTAACGGTGCTATCGAACTGCATGCCGGGATCGCCGCATTGGTGCGTCGCTTCGGCAATCTGCCGCATCAGCTCCAGGGCACTATATCGATTCAGAGGCTGGCCGTTGACTACGCTGCGGGTCCACCAGTCAGAATCATCCACGACGGCTTGCATGAATTCATCAGTGGCGCGGACCGAGTTGTTTGCGTTTTGGAAAAAGACGGAGCTGTAGGCTTCGCCATCGAGAGACGAATCATAACCCGCATCCACAAGCGTGTGCGCCTTCTTCTCTTCCTTGGCTTTGCACCAGATGAATTTTTCGATGTCGGGATGATCAGAGTTGAGGATGACCATCTTGGCGGCGCGGCGTGTTTTGCCGCCTGATTTTATGACACCCGCGAAAGCATCAAAGCCCTTCATGAAGCTGAGGGGGCCGGAGGCCCGGCCACCGCCCCAAAGATGCGCGTTTTCTTCCCGGATGGCAGAGAGATTTGTGCCCGTTCCCGAGCCCCACTTGAAGAGCATGCCTTCGGTCTTTGCCAGATCGAGAATGGATTCGAGTGTATCGCCGACGGAATTGATGAAGCAGGCCGAGCACTGAGGATGGTTCTCGCCGGGCAAGAGCTTCTTTACCACCTGCTCGGCTTCATCGAAGTAGAAGCCGTACCCGCGCGCTTCGCGGACGCCCACGTTGAACCAGACGGGCGAGTTGAAACAGGCTTTCTGGGTGAGCATGAGATGCGCCAGCTCCAGACGAAAGTTCTCGCCATCGTCTTTGGTTTTGAAATACTTTCCGGCCAGACCCCAGTCGGCGATAGTGTCGACGACGCGATGCACTAGCTGGGCAACACTGGACTCCCTTTCAGGCGAGCCCATGCGGCCATGGAAATATTTGCTGGCTACGATATTGGTCGCGGTCTGCGACCAGTCGGCAGGGACTTCAACGTCCCGCTGCTCGAATATGACGGAGCCTTTGTCATTTCCAATCGTCGCAGTCCGGAGCTCCCACGCTAGCTGGTCATACGGGGTTGCGCCCGGCTCCAGTTTGGCGGTGAAGAAGCGCGGAAACGAAACGCCGGTGCGCTCCTCTCGTCTAAGAGAACGCTGCAATTCCTTTACTTTTAGGGCTAGGTTGACACTGAGCAGTCCCATGGGTGCTTGTAGGCCTTTCGAAAATTAGTGGGGATCGGCAACCATATTATTCATCCAATTGTGACGTTGAGTCAACATCTTTCTTCCAGCGAACCCCAAGATATTGTGGATAACCTGTCCAAAAGTACTATAAGGAGCGTACCGTACTCTGCTCGCGAGCTGTCGGAAACCCGGGGGGTCGGCGCGATTCATTAACGGGAGCAGCATAGGCCCGATTATGGCGGCAATATCCGTGTAAGCGCTTGAATATAAAAGGTATTACGTGTGCTGGGAGGCGGTGGTATAGTGACGAAGTGAACGATGAACTCGCGATGACTGCTGACCTGGATTGGACAAAACTTCACGGGACGGTGCTGGAGGGCGGCTACGAAGTCCAGGAACTGCTTGCCGCGGATCAGAACGCGCGAAGCTTCAAAATCCGCGTGCTTGGCGATGGATCAGTACCTGCACTCATGAAGGTCTTTAGCGCCGAAGGCGCGCGTGCTGACGAGCAGATTGCGCTATGGAACAGCGCGAAAGATCTCAGGCATCCGAATCTCATCACCCCCTTGGCTGCCGGTCGAATGGAGGTCAAGGGCGGAAAGGTTATTTACGTGATTTTGCCAAGAGCAGACGAGGTGCTGGAGAGCGCATTGCTGCAGCGTCCGCTTGGTACAGATGAAGCCGGGGAACTGCTCCTCAACGCATCGCAGGCGCTCGAATATCTTCACACACAGGGATTCGTGCATGGGTGTGTCTCACCGCAGCAGGTGCTCGCGGTAGGTGAATCCGTCAAATTGTCGACGGAAACCATTCGGAGAATTGGCTCGAAGCAAGGCATAGAGCTGATCGATCCAAAATACCTCGCACCTGAGAGTGATGGCGAGAACGTAAACCCCGAAGCGGACGTTTGGTGTTTGGCTGCGACGGTCTTTCAGGCACTGACACAACGGGAGTGCGCCGAAAGCTGCCGGCAGAAAGCCGCGGAATTGCCACTCCCATTTGGAAGCATCGTGCCACGCTGCCTGGATCCAGATCCGGCAACCAGATGCAAACTTACCGACGTGCCTGCACTTTATAGAGGACCGAAAGCAGCAGCTCGCTCGGCAGCTCCACTCCCGCCTTTTGAGTTACCGCCAGCCCGGCGGCACGTCAGAGTTGCCGCTCATAGCCGGCCTCGGACCGGCCGAAAATTATGGATGTATGCTGTCCTCGGGTTACTCGTGACCTTCGCAGTGATTTGGGCTCTCCGCCCAAGACACATTACACGTAACAGTGCTTCGGTTGCGCCGCCTGCGTCTGCGCCGACTGCGTCTGCGCCGGCTGTTCCGACGCCAGCTCCGGGGACAAAGGCGACGATGCCGACGAGGACGGAGAAACCAGCTTCGGCTATGGCGACAAATTTACCCGCGCAGCCGGGTTCCTATGCGCTCGCATCATCAAACCCAAAAACGGCGAAGCAGCCGGGTGCGACGGTAAACGGACCTATTTGGCGCGTTGTGCTATATACCTACGCTCGTGCCGAGGACGCGCGGAACATGGCCCACTCTATTAACGAGAAACATCACCAATTGAATGCAGAAGTATTTAGTCCTGAAGGTCAGAACTCACCCTACTTAGTTGTCGCAGGCGGTCAGATGAGTTATGAAGAGGCTGCGCGGCTTCGAAGGAAGGTCGTGAGCATGGGACTGCCCCGCGATTCATACATTCAGAATTATAAGCGGTGATGTGACCAACCTCGTTACATTGCGAGAACAGTAGAAAAGATACGAAGAATAGATCCAAGGTCAATAGAGATCTCGTAGTTCGTTTGGAGAAACGTCATGACTCTTCGACGGGCTACTGCTCGATTGGTGTTGCTTGCTTTTCTGACTCTGAATTCTGGAACGTCGAGTGTATTCGCAGCAGGCGAAACCCGCAGCATCACACTTACTCAGAAGTTACAGATTCCTGGAGCTGTGCTCAAACCAGGAACTTACATGTTCTCGATTGAGGATCGTCTCACGGACAGAGCGATCGTACGGATAATCAGTGCAGAGAAGAACAAATATTATCTGGTGCTCTCCGTGCCCAGCGGAAAAGTGTCGGGGCAAGGCCAAGACGGATTGGTGTTGTTTGACTCAAAGGATGGAAAGAAACGCGTATTAAGAGGATGGATGTGCCCCGGTTGCTCCACGACGCTCGAGTTCGTTTATCCAAAGCTAGAAGCCGTAAAAATCACGGATGAGAGTACCCAGTCAGTCTTGGCTTTTGACCACGAGTACGACAAGTTACCGGCTAATCTTTCAGCAGACGACATGAAGGTTGTCTCGCTCTGGATCCTTTCTCCGGAGCGAATTACGGCGGAAAACAAAGGCCAGGGTGTAAAAGCTGCTAAGTATTCCGTCCCGGCGAATGGCTCTCCCGTAGAAACAGCGCAATCGGCGCAAACGCCAATCTCGAATCAGATGGCTAGGACAGCGCCGCCCTCCTCGGGTCAGGAACCGCCGCGCAGGCATTTGCCGAAAACTGCAAGCAACACCTTTTCTCTGGCGTTGTGGGGCGTGCTTTCATTGCTCGCCTGGGCTGGCCTGCGGTTTACGGGCAGACGCAAGGCGTAATGGCGCGGAGCCTAGGAAGGAGCACAATATGGAAACGGTTCGTGAAGGCACACGGGAGTTGGTCTCCTCGCCCCAGCTCGTAAAAATTCCATTTTGTAAATCCGAGGACAATCACCGCTTCGACTTAGTGCGCCATCTAAGGTCGCACTGGAAAGAACTCGGATCCGCATGTGTATGTGGAATCGGTTTCGGGTTGGTTGTCGCAGCCGTGGCTGCGCCCCGGGCCGATGACACGGCCTTGAATTCGCAAACCAGGATAACCGCTGCTCCTCTAACTTCGGCTCGCAAGAGCGTCCCAGCTCGAGCAAATATGGAAGAGCTGTCGCGCCTTAAGGCTCGAAATCGGCGCTTGGAGGCGCTGGTCGAAGTTCTTCGGGAGCGGGCGCGACATGACGACGTTTTGGGAGATCATCCCCGCAATCGGGATGCGAATGCCGAAATCGGGCAATGAAGCGTCGCATTGAACTTACGCTGCTCTTAACCGGGGTCTCACTGCTGGGGAACGCGAGCTGGAAGATCTTTAAATACGAGACATTTCAAAAACGCGCCGCTTGGTCTAGCGTCTCACGCGGAACCTTGCCACCTCTACCCGAACCCTTCGGCTTGTTGCGCGCGGCTGGGCCTACGATCCGCATCCTCGGGCGTTTGGAAATTCCGAGACTTCGGGTTTCTGTTTCAATCATCGAGGGAGATGATGAGGTCAGTCTGGATCTGGGCGTAGCGCATGTGCCTGGAACCGCTCCCATCGGAGCTGCCGGGAACGTCGTCATTGCAGGCCATCGAGATACGACCTTCCGGGCGCTTCGAAGGGTCAAAGTAGGGGATCAGATTCGGCTCGAATCGGATCAGACTTACAGTTATATCGTGGATACTCTCCAGATCGTGGATCCGGACGACCTTCGCATTCTTCAGAGTAGCGGGAATCCTATCCTGACTTTAATCACCTGCTATCCCTTTCACTTCATCGGCGACGCGCCTAAACGGTATGTAATCCAGGCAAAAAGGTTTCCGGCATAAAAAACCGGAGAAGAGCGGGAGGGATTCGCTCTTCTCCGGAACCAACCGAGCGGAAGCGGATTCTTAGGCTGGTCCGCTGGATTTGGTGAAGTAACCGTTGACTCCGGTCGGGAAGAATCCTCCCGTCGTGACACCGGCTTTATTGCCGTAAGCAAGGTAGAGAACTTGCGGAGGGGTGCGGGTGTTACAAAGACCCTGGCTGTTAAGCGAGAAGTGCTGGCCGGGGTTAGAGGGTGGAGGAAGAATGTCCACGCCATCAAGCGCAGGAGCTGTTGGGATATTTAAGCGGGCAACTTGCAAGCGGATATTTGCGACGTGCTCCGCTTCAGCAGCTAGAATACGAGCCGCGGTGGCGACAATCGCGCTGGAAAGCAGCGGGGCCCCTCCAGCATATGCTGTCACACCGATGTCTTCGAAAATTCTTGCGAGTTTGAGGAAATCATCTTGGCTGCCGAACCCGAATCCCAAGGCCCCAAGATCGATGTTGGGCTTTGCGATCGCTTCGTTGCCCAGCGCGGTACGGAGAACTGTTACATGATTCCGTTCATCGTCGGCTATCTCGTTAGCGACCTCAGAGGTAAAAACGATGCTGTTTGAGAATGCGACCGCGGCCCCGTTTTTGGTGTAACCACCAGTGGTCGGGTTCCCCGGATTGGCGAGTCCGTCCACTCCTATTCCCAACGCCTCAATACCCTTTCCGGTGGTCGCATACGTGTAGAACTCGGATTCGAGGTATTCGAGATTCAGGGCGAACTGCAACACTTCGATGTCTGTCTGTGTTGCCGCTGCCTGCGCCTTCTTTAAGCCGACTGAGAGCCCCGCCCCGACCGCAGCGCTGGCAAGCCCCAGTTTTTTCACGAAGCTGCGCCGGTTTTGCGCAGCAGCTATTGCTTCTGGAATGATACTCTTTTGTGCCATTTATACTCCGTTAGTTAGTAATTAAGTGTTAAGGACCGATTAAGATTGCCTTAGTTGAAAATGACTAGAGCTGAGAGGCCATGGCTCGGCTGGTACTACGTTTACGCCAAATTAGCGCGAAAGCGATTACAGGTAACGCGAGCCACAGAGTTGCCGGCTCGGGTACGGCCGAGGCATTGAGTGTGAACCTTCCATTACGCTGAACACATGGCGCAACATCACTCTCCCAAAAGGATCCAGTTGTTCCGCACGTTTGTGCCGTAAAATTGCCTTGCCCCTGCTCGAGGAATCCGTCCGAAAGATTTGGCCCTACCGGCACATTGAAGAATTCACTCAGCGCTAGAATGTAGCTGCCTGGGTTGAGCTTTAGACTGAGATATGCGTCATCACACATATGCGTGACCGCATCCTTGTTCATTCCTCCTCCGCAGGTAGCATCGGCGCCATCGCTTGCGATGAGAGCGCCACCGGCTGCATTGAAAATTGAGATTACGGGTACAAATCCACCCGGCGGACTTGTAACACCGTTTATTGTTCCGCCCCCGTAAGAGTCCGTGGAGAGCACAACGTCTGAACTCTGAGTGAGAGTCCAGGTATACTCTTGTACTTGATCATCGCCGCTTAGTGTTCCTGTGTAGGTGGTAACGGCGGCTGCCCGCGCGTGACTTATGCTTACAAAGCTGACAACAAGAAGTCCGAGTATATGCGCGAACTTACTGTTAAAGACCATCTAAGTGATTCCTCCTAGGTTACTGTCTTCTACCATTCACTTGTACGGAGTACGGCGGTGCAACGGATTAGCAGCTGGTAGTTTGTCTGGTATCCAGAGTTAGGCAGTGTTGAAGTACGTTGAAAAGTTGCCGCGTTTGTGCATCTATACGTATCAGTGGGATAGTCCCCGGCAATGCAGGCTCGATAGATAAGTAACATGCTAAGGTGATTCTAAGATTGTCTATTCAGCGAGAGAAAACGGGCAGGATTGCAGCTTCGTGAAAACCTTCACAGCGTCTTTGCGAAGTCAAAGTCAACTATGAAGGCGGATATGCATGTCCCTGAGGGGGGCGACTCCGAGCTGATAGATCGGTTGCATAGACGCGACCCGGGAGGCCTGGCTTCAGCTTACGACCGGTACGGCAAGGCAGCATACTCCCTATTTGTTCGAATAACTCGCAATGAGAGCGTGGCAGAAGACCTGGTCCAGGAGCTGTTCATTCGGTTGTGGAATCGTAGCCGGGAATTTGATTCGAGCCGAGGTGCGCTGGGCGTCTGGCTCCTATCGATTGCTCGAAATATGGCAATTGATTACGTCCGTTCTGCGCAAGGCCGGTTTGCTGCGCGTTCGAGCTCAATTGATCATATCGATCAGTTATGCTTCTCGAACAATCCGGCCGACCCTGCAACTCGTATCGATAATGTAAGGACCGTCAAGGCTGCCTTCGCGACCTTAAACAATGATGAAAGGCGAGTGATAGAGCTCGCCTATTTTGAGGGACTCTCGCAATCCGAGATCGCGGGCAGGTTGCAGGAACCTTTGGGGACGGTCAAGAGCTGGACACGATCCGCCTTAGGCCGCTTACGAACAGCCATCAAAGGGGCTGAGACAAAATGACGCACGCCGACATGGACGAGCTATACGAGTTGTACGCGCTCGGCGTGCTGGAAGCGGAGCTTGGCGCGGAAATAGACAAGCACCTCGAGGAACACTGCCCGTATTGCATCGACCATGTCCGCGAAGCCTCTCAGTTGCTTGCTGCGATGGCGGCAGTGGCCGAGCCGCTCCAAGCGCCAGCCAGACTAGGGGAACGTGTGTTGGCCGGCGTAAGGGCGCCAAAACGATCGCCCAACTGGATCTTCGCTCTAGCCGGCTTGAGTGCAGCCGCGGTCGCATTGCTTATCTTCTCTGTATGGTCGGCCGCACAAGCAAGCCGCGCGCGTGAGCAACTGAACCTGGTGAGTCAGGAGCGCGATCGGTTACGAGCTGCCCCCGCAGAGCTCAGCAGGTCGCAACAAGAAGCAGTAAGACTGCGCGATGAATTGGCGGCGGTCACAAGTGAGCGTGACCGTTTGCAATCGGTCACCGGGACTCTCAGCAAATCGCAAGCTGAGGTAACGAGATTACGGGATGAATTGGCGGCTGTTACAAACGAGCGCGATCAGCTGCTGGTTTCAATCCAGAAATCGCGAGACGACGCAGCGAGATTTAGCACTCAACTCGCAGGTCTTACAAACGAACGCGATCAGCTACGGACTGCCGTTGAGACATCGCAGCGTGAAGCAGCGAGATTGCGCGCCGAATCGGCCACACGTAGCAACGATCAAACTCAATTGCGGGCTGCCGTCGAAATCCTCAGCACACCGCGTACGCGTACCATCAACTTTGGGCATCCGGAAAGCGTCCCGCATGGACATGTATTCTTGAACCCCGGAGGGCTAGTGTTAGTTGGTTCGCAGTCGCCACCCGTGCCCGGCGATAGGACATTCGAGCTATGGCTGATGCCGATCCAGGGAGCTCCGCAACCTGCCGGCCTTTTCCGCCCCAACGCGGCCGGGCAATTTGTCTACACCACATCGACGGCCATCAATACGTCCCAATTCAAGGCTCTCGCGATCAGCATAGAACCGCGTCAAGGTTCAAGCGCGCCAACGACCAAACCGATTGTCGTCGTGCCAATTGGGTGACGGACTAGACGAATTCAGTACGAGATTACAGCTTCGCTTCCGCCCCAGCTGGCGCGGGATTATGCTGCGTCGGCGGCGCTCCACTTTCGGGAAGCGGCACGAGCATCTGCTCTTTACGATAAATCAGCGTGGACGTGTTGTAGCTGGCGAGCTCAAAACCGTGTCCGTGCGTGATCGCATCAGTTGGACAGGCCTCTACACAGTAACCGCAGAAGATGCAGCGGTTGTAGTCGATGTTGTAAACCTTGGCGTAACGCTCCCCGCCGCTGAAACGCTCCTGTTCGGTATTTTCGGCTGCTTCGATGTAGATGCAGTTGGAAGGACATGCCGCTGCGCAGAGAAAACACGCGACACATTTCTCGAGACCATTTTCGTCGCGCTGAAGGACGTGAGCGCCGCGATAGCGCTCTTCTAACTGAGCGGGGGCGTCCGGATACTCCTCCGTGATGGCTGGCTGAAGCATCTCTTTAAAAGTGATGCCCATGCCTTTGGCGATTGCCGCCGCGGAGCTGATTACTTCACCGATTCCCGCCATGCTCACTCCAGGTTAGCGCGCTCTCTGGAGAACCTCGCGGCGAGGCGGTCATTCAGGAGTACCGGGTGGGTCCAACTGCCGATCCAGTTCGGACCAGATCCGCTTGACCGAAATCGAAGGCCGATTTTCGAACGCCATCTCGGTGATATCTTCCAAGCCGTTCGTCGTCTGATTCCACTTTTGGGCCGTTCGATCTTCGGGATCGAAAACATAGACGTTTCGAATACCCCATTTCGCGTACATCCGACATTTCCTCAGGACGTATTGCATAGAATCCTGAGGGGATAAAATTTCGATGGCGACATCGAACGGTTCGCTTGGATAGGCCGTTCGAATCGGTTTGGAAGTGGCAATCACGTCCGGCAGCGGTTGCGCTTCACTGCTCAGCTTGAGTTTCACCTCCGCGCCGCTCTGAAAGCCGATCTCATGTAACAGAATTATGAGAACCCCTTGAAGAAGGCCGTGCAACCAGGTGGGCATGGATTTTTGGATCGCTTCCCCGAACCAATATTCGTGATAGGGCTTCCGGTCGGCGTAAAGCTTATCGAATTCTTCAACTGTCAGGTGTTGTGCGACTGCCGACATGAGCCTAGCTTTATTGTCCTCCAGCCAGCCGTCGGTCATCCCCGATAAAATGGCCTTCGTGCGGGTAGTTCTTCTTTTCCTCTTGACCGCCCTCCTGATTTTCGGTGAGACGTTCAAGCTGTATCTGAAAGACGGAGACTATCACGTTGTCCGTGAGTATCAGGTGCAAGGAGATCGGATTCGGTATTTCAGCACCGAGCGAGGTGAATGGGAGGAAATTCCGAAAGAACTGGTCGACTTAGATAAAACCGAGCGTGAGCGAAAAGCCAGGGACGAACAGGCGACAAGAGAAGCACGCGAAGAAGACGAAGAGGAAAAGGCTGAACGCGCGCAAAGGCGGGAGATCGAAGCGATTCCCATGGACGCCGGCGCGTACTACAAAATAGACGAACAGGTGAAGCCACTCGCGCTTGCTGATTACCAGGTGGTGACCAACAAAAAGCGCAGAGCGCTTCAGGTTCTCTCTCCCGTTCCGCTTATTCCCGGCAAAGCGTCAGTCGTGATTCAAGGCGAGCATTCAAAGTTCGTGGTGAAGGAGGACCGGCCGGATTTTTATCTCAGACTGGCAAAGCAGGAACGCTTCGGCATCATCAGGCTTACGTCAAAGAAGAACGTCCGGGTTGTGGAGAATATTTCCACTCTTCCCGTGGTTAAGGAGAACGTGGAAGAGCGGAAGCAGATGGATACCTTTCAGCAGCAGCTAGCAGCAGGACTCTATAGAGTCTGGCCGGAAAAGCCGCTCACGCCGGGCGAGTATGCACTGGTCGAATACTCGGAGGGCGGTGAAAACAACGACATCGAGCTTTTGATTTGGGACTTCGCCTATCGGCCGCAGGCAGGTGAAACTGGCCGGTCTGGTTTATGACCGTCGGCCGATATGGACGCTGCCATTGACGGTCCGTGCCTCAATTGTCGGCCCGCCTGAGCCCAGCTGAAACGACATGCTCTTCCCAATATCCCCACTCACCGTAACCGGAAAGTCGCTGTGAACTCTGCCGTTCACCGTGGACGCTTGGATCTGCGCGGAAAAGTTCTCCGGGAGGTCCAGCTTCACGCTGCCATTCGTCGTCTCAACATGCAGCCCGCTTCCATTCCATCCGCTGCCGGCCAATTCTACGGCCACTGACCCGTTTGTGGTCGCGCCATCTACGTCCCCGCCCACATCGGCCAAACGCACGGAACCGTTGGAAGTGTGAAATCGAATCTGCCCCCGGACATTGTCGACTGAAATGCTGCCGTTGTTCGCGTCCATCTTTATATTCGACCCATTCGGCACCCACACTTCATAGGAGAGACCCCAGTACAACTGATCGCTTGTCGAAGGCCCCGTCGGTTCAATCGAACCTGCCGCCCGGGCGATTTGTACCTGCGAAGCCACTCCGCGCGCTTCCGATTCGGTCGGGGCTGCCGCCTGGATACAGGCTTTGACCAGAACGTCAGGGTTGTTCCAACCATGGACTTTAATCGAGCCGTTTTGGCCCGGGTTGATGTAATTCGTCGAAACAGCCGGAAGGCGTTGCTCGCGCATTTCCGCATAGCTCACCAGATTGTTGTCATGGAAATGACTTGACGAACAATCCATGCCTTCAGTCCCGCTGCGGGGCCACGTCTTCGCTTCGGCCCGGCTAGACAAAAGGCAGCACGTACTTGCCGCTAAAATCCAAAAAAGAACTGAACTTTTCATGAACCCTCCTACTGCACGTGTCATTCCTCCAAAAAGTGCAACACCGCCAGTATTTCCTGCGTCGGTTTGTCCGCTCATGGGACGGGCGTTGTTGAAGACGCGACAAAGAGGTACGCAACCAGTCACAAAAATGCTGGAAGCTCAGCCGCGATCGTTCAAACTGCGAGTGCCACGGTGAACGATCGGCTCGGAGCGGTTTGGATTGGAACCTCGGGCTGGCACTATAAGCATTGGGTCGGTACTTTTTATCCGGAGCGGACGCCTGGATCCAAAATGCTTGCCCTTTACTACAGGCGATTCGACACCGTGGAGCTAAACAACAGCTTCTATCATCTTCCGAAGAAGAGCAGCCTGGAAATGTGGCGGGATTCCACTCCGGAAGAGTTTTGCTTCGCGGTGAAGGGCAGCCGGTTTCTTACTCACATGAAGAAGCTGAGAGACGCGGAACAGGGACTTCAAAGGTTCTTGGATGCGGTCGAAATCCTGCAGCATAAATTGGGACCGATCTTGTTTCAATTGCCTCCCAATTGGGAGGTGGACGCAGAGCGGATCGCCACTTTCGTCAGCTTGCTGCCTCGGGATCATCGATATGCATTCGAATTTCGAAACGCAACCTGGAATGTGGCTGAGATATACGATCTTCTGGTGCGATACAACATCGGCTATTGCATATTTCATCTTGCCGGGATGCTGTCGCCGGTCCAAGTGACGGCGGATTTCGTTTACGTCCGGTTGCATGGGCCGGGCGGAAAATATCAAGGCAGCTATAGCGATGCTGAGTTGTGTGGATGGGCGAATCGGATACGAATCTGGCGACGCGAATTGAAGACTGTTTACGTTTATTTCGACAATGATCAAGCTGGGTACGCGGCGGCTAACGCACTTAGATTGAAAGAACTGGTCGGCGAATAAAATTTCCGCCTAGGATTGGTTTCCTATGCGCGACAGCGACAGAGTTTCTCAGTGGGAGTTCACCGAGATGGAGCCGTCGCCGGTCTTGACCGTCAGCAACGGC
This sequence comes from uncultured Acidobacteriaceae bacterium, assembly GCA_963758245.1. Classification (GTDB taxonomy): domain Bacteria; phylum Acidobacteriota; class Terriglobia; order Bryobacterales; family Bryobacteraceae; genus Bog-105. The sequence goes on from CAVWUV010000006.1 coordinate 172,027, forward strand.
CCGCCTCCATTCAGTTTCCCTCGAATTTCGTGCTCGCTTTGCAAATTGGTCACGGACAAAGGCATATCCAGTCCAATGTGGCCGTCACCTGTTTGCAGCTCCACGTCCGCAGCAAGGTCGGACGGAAGGCGCAATTGCACGCTGCCATCACCTGTATGCACTCGCCAGTCGGACTGCATTCTGGAGCCACGAAGCACGTTCAATTCCACGGAGCCGTCGTCGGTGTGCAGTTGCACGTCATCGAAGCGCCCCTCGACATGAACACTTCCATCTCCGCTGCGAGCGTCGAGCGTGCCGTCCAGATTATCGCCCTGAATGCTGCCATCCCCAGTCTGGACGCGAAGCGGACCGTGAACATCTCGCAAACGTATGGATCCATCGCCGGTGTGGATATCGCCCTCAATCTCGCGCGGCACTCGCACTTCCAGCCGAATGGAGCGGTTTCCGAAATTAAAATGCATGGAAGGCACCTTGATGTCAATCTGCACCATATTGCCGCTTTGATGCTCGATGACCTGCACTCCGGAAGATCCGATGGACCATCCTTCGGTTCTCAGGGTAGCGTCGATTCCGTTGGATTCGGTGGCTTCAACCGAAACGGCCGCATCGCCAGCCGTGATACGCAGTTCCGGCTTCGGACCTACAGACCAATGTTTGTTCCATTGATCCGCCTTTGCGTTCGGCGGTAACAGAGCTATCGCAAAAAATGAAAAGCCCGCAATTGCTAGCTTCATCTGGAATCTCTCCTGGGTTCGATTCTTAAATACGCAATCATACCGAGGCGAGTTCCGCTGCATCAAGACGGATCTTTTTGACGGGTCTTTGCCACGCCGCTAGCGACGCCAATGCCAATCAAGACGAGCACGCCCACGCCAACCCAATGCGCAGGCACATGCATGTAGTAGGCGCCCAGTGCCAATCCGGCGATCAAAATTACATAACCCACTATGTATAAGGCAAAAGACATAATTCCTCCGCTGAGCATTTGCTCGTAGCTGGGGATGCAAGCTAAGGTCCATTTCATAAGCCGTTTTGTTCTCTTCTCTTGTATCCCCCTTTTCTATCCCCACGTAAGTAACAATTACAGCTATGCCGCCGCTGAATTGGCGTTGCTCGAAGCACTTACCGGGTTCGCGACATCCAAAAGCAGTGGCAAGATCCTCGTCTTCTATGATCCGAGTTCGGACAAGAAATGGCCGCTAATAGTCCGGCCACCTCTCAGCAAATCTGGCAGCCCTCCTCGAACCCATGGCTCATTGCTGTGTCGGTGATGCTCGCCACCTTCATGGAGGTGCTGGATACATCGATAGCGGCTGTCGCGCTACCGTACATCGCGGGCAGCGTTTCGGCTACTAACGACGAGGCCACTTGGGTCCTCACCAGTTACTTGGTCGCGAATGCTGTGGTGCTTCCGGCGAGTAGCTGGTTCGGTCTGCGATTCGGGCGCAAGCGGTTTCTGATCGTCTGTATTGTGATCTTCACCGCATCATCGTTCCTGTGTGGGGCTGCGCCGAGTCTGGGCATACTGCTTCTGGCCCGCGCGGTTCAAGGCGCTGGGGGCGGGGCTTTGCAACCCATATCCCAGGCGATTCTGCTCGAAAGCTTCCCTCCCCAGAAACGTGGATTAGCAATGGCGGTGTTTGCGCTTGGTGTAGTGGTTGCCCCTGTTCTCGGACCTACGTTCGGGGGATGGCTGACAGAGAACTATTCCTGGAGGTGGAGCTTTTACATCAATATTCCCATCGGAATCCTGGCCGTCTTTATGATTCTGCGCTATGTGGAGGATCCGCCGTATATCCGAAACGCAAAACCGGGGCGCATTGACGCGTTCGGACTGGGGTTACTGGCCGTCTGGCTCGGCTGTCTGCAAGTCATTCTCGACAAGGGGCAGGAAGATGACTGGTTTGGAGCAATCTGGATTCGCTGGGCAACTCTCGTTGTAATTGTCTGCTTCATTTGGTTTATCGCTTGGGAGTTGCGTGGGCGCAAACCGCTGGTAGATCTGAACATTTTTAAGAACCGCAACTTCACTCTTGGCTGCGTGTTGATCACGCTCTTCGGCGCGGCTATTTACGGATTAGTAACGTTGCTGCCGCTCTTCTATCAGGAGCTGATGGGTTACACAGCGCTCACCGCTGGCATAGCGGTTTTCCCCCGCGGAATAGGGGCGATCGTGGCAATGCCGATTATTGGGATTCTGACGACACGCATGGATAATCGCTGGCTCATCGTTTCCGGTTTCTTCATTTTTGCGCTGTGCAGTCTCTGGTTTGGAGAAGTGAATCTGGGCATCGGGCCCTGGTCATTTCTCTGGGCGATCATCTTGAGCGGATTTGGCTCAGGAATGGTTTTTGTTCCGCTGTCAACGACCACCATGGGCACGCTCCCAAACGAGCAGATTGGCAACGCCAGCGGGCTTTACAATCTCCTTCGCAACGTGGGAGGCAGCGTCGGAATTTCAGTCGTTAACACGATCGTTGCGCGGCACGAGCAGATCCACCGCAGTGAGCTGGTGCATTCGCTAGGGCCGACAAATCCCGTCCTTCAACATCAGCTCTCAGCTCTTCGCGGCATTCTCAGTGCGACGAACGCGGCCGGTCCTTCGATTGCGGATCGCGGAGCCCTGACGATGTTGGACCACACGCTTTCGTCACAAGCGCGCTTATGGGCTTATGTGGATGATTTCCGCTATATGGCTTTGGTCTGCTTCGGTTGCTTGCCCATTGTGTGGCTATTCAAGAGAGCAAAGGCGAAGCCAGGCGCAATTCACGCCGAATAGGCGTATACCTTAGTGTTATGAAGCGGCTCGCTTTCCTTTTGCTATTGCCCGTTTACCTGACCGCCGAAGCACCTCAGGAAGGCGATTTCGTGATTTCGAATTTTCAGTTCAGCAGCGGGGAACAGCTTCCGGCCCTTAAGCTCCACTACACAACTCTCGGCCATCCTGCGCGGGACGGGCAAGGACGCGTTTCGAATGCCGTGCTGATTCTGCATGGAACGGGCGGCAGCGGGAAGCAGTTCTTGTCTCCTCGATTCCAGAATGTTCTGTTTCAGGAAGGACAGTTACTGGACGCTTCCAAGTACTTCATCATCCTGCCTGACGACATCGGACACGGCCAGTCCTCTAAGCCCAGCGATGGGATGCGTGCGAAATTTCCACATTATGGCTATTTAGACATGGTCACAGCGGAATACCGGCTGGTTACAGAAGGTTTGCATGTAGATCATTTGCGTCTGCTGATGGGCACATCCATGGGATGCATGCATTCATGGATGTGGGGCGAACGGAATCCGGATTTTATGGACGCTTTAATGCCACTGGCCTGTCTGCCGGTGCCGATCGCGGGACGCAACCGGATCTGGCGAAAAATGACCATGGATTCCATTCAGGACGATCCTGAGTGGATGAACGGCGAGTATAAAGAGGAACCTTCCGGATTGACGCAGGCCATTTACATGCTGATCATCGCCGGAAGCAGCCCTCTACAGATGCAAAAAGCTGCTCCGACGCCACAGCTCGCCGATGAGTACCTCGCCCGGCAGGTAGAGCAGCGGAGGAAGACGACAGATGCGAATGATCTGCTCTATGCTGTCGCTTCTTCGCGAGATTATGATCCCTCAAAAGATCTCGAAAAAATTGAAGCTCCAGTGATGTTCGTGAATTCCGCAGATGATTTCATTAATCCTCCCGAACTGGGGATCGCGCAACGCGAGATCAAACGCGTGAAGCGGGGCCGATTCGTGTTGCTGCCTATTACAGACGAAACGCGGGGCCACGGGACACACACTGAGGCAGAGGTCTGGAAGCATATCTGGAGGAGTTGTTGAAAGAGTCCGTGCATTAGCGAGATTTGCAGCGATTCTCTTACACTAAAGACAAGTTGTGAAAACGGGGGCGGTCCCAAATCCGTCCTTTGGTCCTTAGGAGCCAAACCAAATGAAATTTCTGCGCCTCAGCGCTCTTCTGCTCATCTGCTCTAGTTTCTCTTTTGCCGTCAACAAAGATCTGGTTGCCATGCAGCGGGATCTCGAAGCTAAGCTCGATGCGATGCAGTCACAGCTAAACTCCAAAATCGACACGCTCACCGGCATAGTTCAGGCTATGCAGAATGACACGCGCCGAACCGCCGATCAGGTTGCCACGATGCAAGATGCGGTTACAAATGGCGTTGCCAGATCGTTGGCGCCGATAGGCGGGCTTTCGAATCAAGTCGGCTCGATGGGCGATGATGTGCGTTCCCTTAAAGATGCGTTGAACGACCTGAGCGGGCGCCTGGAACGCATGGACGCCAAGATTACTGATCTTAAGAACCAGATTCAGATCATGCAGAACCCGCCGGCCGCTCCCGGCACCACGACTCCTGCAGGAGCACCTGGTCCGTCAGCTCAACCCGGAAGTTCCGCGCCGCCGGCCGGGATGAGCGCTGAAAAGACCTATACCGACGCGCGGCGCGACTTGCAGACCGGCAACACGGATTTGGCTTATCAGGAGTTTACGCAATACCTCACTTATTTTCCAAACACCGAGCTGGCCGCCAATGCCCAGTACTACATCGGAGAAATCGACTTTAACCGCGGCGATTTCAACGGCGCCGTGCAGGCGTTCGATGCGGTTTTGGAGCGTTATCCTGAAAACCCCAAGACTCCGGACGCTCACCTCATGAAAGGCATGGCTCTGCTGAAAGCAAAGCAGGCTAATCGCGCAGTCCAGGAATTTCGCGTGCTGGTTCAGAATTACCCGCACACCGATGACGCCCGAAAAGCGCAGGCGCAACTCCGCTCGTTAGGTGTTTCGGCTTCGTCTTCGCCGAGCTCCGCTCGCCGAAGATAATAGCTGACGCAATAAAATAACCGGCAGCCTTGAGAGCCAGGCTGCCGGTTGCTGAGCGTGACCGGTGAGCCGGCTCGCCCGTCCTCCGACCGAAGCTAAACCAGCATCCTGCGGTACCGGCCCAGGAAAGCGGATGGGAGCTCACCCGCTTCTCACCTCCCAAGCTTCAGCTATGATCGCCTTCATCTGTTAACGCACGAATCGCTGCGGATTCGGGTCAAAAAAAGTACGAGAAAATAAAAAAGCCCGTGTGCGGCCGAGACTAGCTGTCGGGCAACTTGCCCGGAATCCCGCCTTCGCAGTCAGTTACACTTTGGGCTAGACAGATGTCGGAGCAGAAAGACCGGCGTTGGGAATTCGACGTGTTCAAAGCCGATAAGACGGCGCTCGACGCCGCAATGCCCGCCCTGTACCATGAGCTTCGCCGCATTGCCAAAGAGTATCTGTCCCGGGAGCGGCCCGATCACACGCTTCAGCCGACTGCGCTGGTCCACGAAGCTTATTTGCGGCTCATCCAGCAGCATAAGATCGATTGGTCGTGCCGCGAGCAAGTGCTGGGGATCGCGGCGCGCATGATGCGGAGAATATTGGTAAATTACGCGCTCTCACGCGGAACCCAGAAGCGAGCCGCGGCTTTACGCGTGACAGCTGACCTGGAAGGCCTCGAGATGCGGGCTTTCGAGCTTGAGGACTTGGACTTGGCGTTGGATCGTCTGGCGGAAATTGATCCGCGCCAAGCTCAGGTCGTAGAGCTGCGGTTTTTTAGCGGGTTAACGATTGAAGAGGCGGCATCGGTCATCGGTATTTCTCCGGAAACAGTAAAGCGCGAATGGCGGACGGCGCGATTGTGGCTTGCCCATGAGGTAGGCCGGCAGTCAAAAGGTGCTTGGTCAAAATGAATAAGTCATGAATGCGGCACGATGGCAACAGGTTAAGTCAATTCTCGACCAGGCTCTCGACGTTCCTTCCGATGGCCGCGAGCAGTTTGTGACGGGCATTTGCGCCGGAGATCCTGCTCTTCGCGAAGAGGTCAAGGAACTCCTGGATTCCAGCCAACGTGCTGACGATTTGCTGGCCGAGGACGGTCTCGACGATGTAATCCCATCCGACACCGCCAGTTCGTACAATTTACCCGCCCGGATCGGCCCTTACAGTATTCTTCGGGAAATCGGCCGCGGAGGAATGAGCATTGTTTGCCTTGCAAGGCGCGACGATGGCGAGTATGACCGGCTGGTAGCTCTCAAACTGATCGGAAATGGGGTTCATCGCGCAAAATTCGCGAAGCTCTTCTGGCGTGAGCGTCAGATCCTGGCTCAATTGGATCATCCAAATATCGCAAGACTGCTGGATGGGGGAACAACGGCGGCCGGCCAGCCCTACTACGCAATGGAACTTGTCGAAGGCGAGCCGCTCGACAAATATTGCGAGCGGCGCTCCCCGAGTCTTCAAGAAAAACTCGAGCTTTTCATTTCCATCTGCTCTGCCGTAAGCTACGCGCACCGCAATCTGATCATTCACCGGGATCTAAAGCCCCGAAACGTGCTCGTCACAAAAGACGGCGTTCCCAAGCTGCTGGACTTCGGAGTGGCGGGAATCATGGCCGATGGGGCGCAGCTGGAGACGACCACGGGCATTCCGCTCACGCCTCTGTACGCGAGCCCGGAGCAGATCGAGGGCAAGCCTCTGACCGTAGCCACGGACATCTATTCTCTCGGCGTGCTGCTGTATGAGCTGCTAAGCGGGCGACATCCCTACGGAATCCGCGAAGGCACGGCGGCAGCTCTTCAGGCCATTGTGAAGGAGACTCCTGTTCCGCTCGAGCAACAGGGCAAAGGGATTCCGGCAGATTTGGAAAAGATCGTCATGATGGCGCTCCGCAAAGAACCCGAGCGCAGATATGCCACCGTGGATGCATTCTGCCAGGACATATTAGATTTCCTGGATGGTTTTCCGGTGCATGCCGCTCCGGATACATTTCTGTATCGATTCTCGAAGTTCGCAAAGCGCAACCGGCTGGCCCTTGTGGCGGCGAGTATCGCCCTGTTAGGAATGACGTTCTCTGGAATAATCATCTGGCGCGAAAAACAACAAGCCGAGATCCGTTTCCAGCAGGTGCGGCAGCTCGCGCATGCTGTCGTTTTTGATCTCGACGACGCGATACGAGATCTGCCGGGCTCCAGCGGGGCGCGCCAGCTGTTGATTGCGCGAGGGCTCGAATATCTCAATGCACTTGCGAGAAATCGCGGGAAAGACCCGGCACTCACTCTGGAACTGGCGCAGGCCTATAGAAAGATCGGCGCAGCTCAAGGCGATTTGGAGCAGGCGAATGCGGGAGACCGGAGAGCGGCGTTGGCGAGTTACAGCAAGGCGCGCTCGCTGCTGCTAGATTTACGCAGAGAAGAGCCGGCCAATCGGGAGGTGGAGCGATCGCTTGCGCTGGTCGATAATGACATCGCGGTGCTTTCGCCGCGAGCCGGCCTCGGGCGCATGCTCGAGATACGAAGAGAAGCGATCTCGCTTTTTGAAGACATCGCGCGCACAAGCTCCGGAAAAGCAGGATTGAAGGACTTGGCTCTGGCCCACTTTTATCTGGCTTTTGCCGAAACGGAGGATCAGAAATTCAAAGAGGCATTGCCGATCTGGAAAGAGGCGCTTGCAGATTATTCCACAATTCGGCAAGTCGAGAATAACTCGGCGGAGTCTCAAAGAAATGTTGCTTTGGCGGAAAAGCGAATTGCCAGCGTGTATTACGCCTTAGGCGACTATCCGGATTCCGTTGCACACGATCGCAAAGCGGCCCAGATCGATGAAGGAAGAGTAGCCGCGGACCCTCAGAACCCGACTGCCAGCATGGATCTCTCATTTGACCTGGTTGAGCTCGGCTGGTCTTCACACGAGCTGCGAGACGAAAAACAGGCCATTGACGCGTTAAATCGCGCGATTGCCCTACGACGTCAAGTGGCCGGCCAAGATCCGCATGATTTCCGCGCGCAATCCGAACTGGAAATGGTGCTTCGGATCGCTGGCGTGGTCAGATCGGAAGCAGGATCTTTAGGTGAAGCGCTGAACTTCGAGCAACAGGCTGCAGCTGTGGGCGCCTCGCTCCACGCACGCGATGCCAGGAATGTAGAAGAGACCCTGAGCTTTGCTCTGGATTCTTTGGAGCTCGGGAATGTGTACCGCGCGCTGGCGTCAAAACGCACAGCAGAAGACGCTGAAAACTGGCGGGCAGCGCTGGCGAATTTTCAGCGATCACAAATGCTGGCTGCGAACATTCCGGCAGCCGCCTTTGACGATCCTAACGATCGCGACAAACTCGCTAAGCTGCCTGAAAGAATAGCTGAGTGCATTGCGCATAACCGTGACTGACGACGATTTTAAAGCGGAATCCAGATCAGCCGATTAAGCCAGTCTTCTGCATCACTGGCACTCCAAACCAATAACAGTTCCTCAATGGCGGAGCCGATTGACACGCCTCCGCGCAGAAGAATTACACCGGGACTTTTCGCGACCCACACGAATCGTTGAAAGTGGCCAGGCATTGTCCTCCGATCCTGACTGACCAAGACTCGACCAGCTTCCGCGCTGAGGCGGAGCACCTCGGGGTCGGCGAGTCCTTCTAAGCCGCCGTCAATGGCCGATCGTATGTCTATCTCGGGTGCAGCTCTGCGGAGCCCCGAAGCACTCGTTCATCCAGGTCTGCATCAGCTTGGAATCTGAGTCTCATGCGAGGCACGCCTGAGCCTTGTAATCAGCTCTGCGTTCTTCTGTCGCGAAAGCCCATGCTCGTGTTCGGCAATTCGCTGGCCTTCCACGAGATAAGCGTCAATCTCCTCTTGGTTTGCTAGATAAAAGGCGAGAGCGCCGTGAACCTGCTCCAGCGTCAAGGATGGGTAGCTCTCAACCATGCCTTCGGCTGATATGCCCTCGCGGAACAAGACGAGTGAATCCAAAGACACGCGGCTCTTCCTGATTCGATAAACGCCGTCTATCTGCTTTACGTATTCCTTCGCCATGGGCAAATCTTCTTTAAGTATCACGCCCTGGTTATCGGAACTCTTCCTGCAATCGCTCCAGTTCCGCAGCGCCTGGGCAGAGTTTTTCGTACGGCGTTTTTGTCAGTGGAAGGTCCGAAGTGCGATTCATTTCGTGCAAATCACTCACGCTTTCGTCCACGAATAGCAAACCTGTCACGATTTCGCCCTTGCTCTGCTGTTGCTGCAAGTACTCGATTGCTTTTCGACGATCCGTTGGGTTGTAATCTGCGGGAACCGATTTAAATTGCAAAACGCTGCCATCGTGCATCGTAACGGACGTCACGCCGCTCGGCGCGATGCTTGCCAAAATCTCCTTCTCGGGTGGAACAAAATCAACTTCGGTTGCCCTGAGCTCGTGCTTTCGCGTATAGAGATAGCTCTTGGTGGAACCCGAATGATCGTTGAACGTCACGCATGGCGAAATGACATCAATCAGCGCGAATCCACGATGTGCGAGCGCCGCCTTCAGAATGGGCACAAGCTGCTCCTTGTCGCCCGAGAAGCTGCGCGCAACAAATGTTGCTCCTATGCTCAGCCCGAGCATGATCGGATCGATCGGAGACATCGCATTCGCCTCGCCGCGCTTGCTTTTCGATCCCGGATCGGCGGAGGCGGAAAACTGCCCTTTCGTCAATCCGTATACGCCATTGTTCTCGATAATGTAGACCATCCTGACGTTGCGCCGGATGGCATGACACAAATGGCCGAGGCCGATCGAAAGCGAGTCCCCGTCGCCTGAAATGCCGATGTAAGTAAGCTCCCTGTTGGCCGCATTTGCGCCGGTCGTGATGGGCGGCATGCGCCCATGCGCTGAGTTGAATCCATGCGCGCCATTCACGAAATAGGCCGGAGTTTTCGACGAGCAGCCGATCCCGCTCATCTTGGCGAGCATATGCGGCGGCATTGAAATCTCCCATAGCGCGCGCACGATCGCGGCAGTGATCGAATCGTGCCCGCACCCCGCGCAGAGCGTCGACATGGACCCTTCGTAATCGCGAATCGTCAGCCCAAGCTGGTTGCGCTGAAGGCTGGGATGTTTGGCAACAGGTTTTGCGATGGATGGCATGCTTATTTCTCCAGCTGCGTGATGATTCCGTCAAGTACATGCCGGGCACTCAGCGGAAATCCGCCATACACCAGCACGGATCGCACCCTGTCCTTCGGCACGCACGTTTCCAGGACCAGCAGGGAGCGCAGTTGCGCGTCGCGATTCTGTTCCACGACGATACAGAAGTCATGTTCGTATAAGAAAGCTTCCACGCTCTTGTGAAAAGGAAAGCCGCAAATTCGCATGTAATCAACTGCAATATCACGCGCCGCGAGGAGATCCACGGCCTCTCGGACGGCTGGATCGCAGCCGCCTAGAGTAATTACGCCGAATCGGGCATCCGCTCGCCTTTCGATTTTGGGTTGCGGCACATAGTTCGCGGCCGCCTTCTGCTTCCGTGCGAGACGGTCGAGCACTTCCTGATAATCACTCGGTGTCTCGGTGTATCCGCCGAACTTGTTGTGTCCTGACCCCCGCGTTACATATGCTCCACCTGGATGAACGCCGGGCAGCGTTCTTGGGGTGACGTGGTCCTCGTCCTCATCGGAGTAGCGATGGAATCTTGCCAGCTGTTCCAGTTCATCAGCCGTGAGCACGCGCCCGCGATCAGGACGGTACGAATCATCCCACGCGAGGCGTGGAACCACCCAATCGTTCATTCCGATATCCAAGTCCGACAGCATCATCACTGGAGTTTGGAAGCGTTCAGCCAGATCGAAGGACTTGACCGCGAATTCGAAACACTCGGCTGGATTTGCCGGAAACAGCAGAATGTGTTTCGTATCTCCGTGCGAAGCATAGGCACATTCCAGCAGATCCGCCTGTTGCGTGCGGGTTGGCATTCCGGTGGATGGGCCGACGCGCTGGACGTCAATGACGACGGCAGGAATCTCGGAATAATATGCCAACCCGAGCAGCTCGTTCATGAGTGAGATGCCCGGCCCGGCAGTTGAAGTGAACGCGCGCGCGCCGTTCCAGCAAGCTCCAATCACCATCCCGATCGCCGCCAACTCGTCCTCAGCCTGAAGAATCGCGTAATTGTTTCGGCCGGTCTCCGGGTCGCGCCGGTACTTTTCGCAAAACGCCTTGAAAGCATCCATGACCGATGTCGCTGGCGTTATCGGATACCACGCCGCAACGGTCGCGCCGGCATATAAGCAGCCAAGAGCGGTGGCGGTGTTCCCATCGATCAGAATCTTGTCCCCGTTCGCATCCATCTTCTCGAGATGGAACACGAGGGGGCAGTCGAAATGCTGCTGGGCGTATTCATAGCCCAAGTGCAAGGCCTGTCTGTTCGATTCGCGAAGCGCCTTCTTGCCAGCGAATCGCTCGTCCAGCAGCTCCTCGACGATCGCCATATCAATGTTGAGTATTGCGACTAGAGATCCCGCATAAGCGATATTCTTCATTAGCGTGCGCTCGCGCGGTTCGCGGAAGTGTTCGTTACACATTTGCGCGAACGGGACTGGCAGAAAATTTACGTCGTCCCGATACAACGATCGGTCCAGCGGCCAGCTCGAGTCGTAGAGGACGTAACCGCCAGCGCGGACTTCACGAATGTCGCGCGCGTAGGTTTGCGCATTCATCGCGACCATTAAGTCGTAATCGAGTGCTCGCGCGGTGCATCCCTCTTTATTGACCCGAATCTCGTACCACGTAGGTAGTCCCTGTATGTTCGACGGAAAAAGATTTTTGCCCGAGACCGGAATCCCCATGCGGAAAATAGCCTGCATGAGAAGCCCGTTGGCGCTGGCAGAGCCGGTGCCATTCACGTTGGCTAATTTGAAAGCGAAGTCGTTTACGCGGGAACGGGACTGGTTGTGCACGCTTCTACGCCTGCGTATGAAATAAGAAGTTCGAATTTCTGCATGTCCCATGCAGCTGTGGGACAACGCTCCGCGCATAACCCGCAATGGACGCAAACGTCTTCGTCCTTCGCCATGATGCGCCCGGTATGGGGAAGCGGACCAGAGATATATAACGCTTGATCGAGATTGAGTGCCGGAGCCGACAGCCGCGTTCGGAGATCCATCTCCTCTCCATTGCGCGTGATGGTGAGGCATTGGACGGGGCAAACATCAATGCATGCGTCGCACTCGATGCAGCGTGCCGCTGTAAAATCCGTCTCAATATCGCAATTCAAGCAACGCTCTACTTCGCGCGCCGTCTGTTCTGCCGAGAAGCCAAGTTCGACCTCAATGTTGAGCTGCTCAAAGCGCTCGACCAGATCCACGTGCTTCATCTTCTGGCGCGCCACCGGATTGTAGTCGTTGTGATAGCTCCATTCACTGATTCCCATCTTTTGGGTGATGAGATTCATGCCATAAGGCGGGCGGCTGCTTACTGAAATCTGTTCGCAGTAGTTGTGAATGGAAATGGCCGCTTGATGCGCGTGCTCAACTGCCCAAATGATGTTTTTGGGCCCAAACGCAGCATCGCCGCCGAAGAAAACGCCTGGCCGGGTAGACTCCATGGTGGTTTCGTTCACCACCGGCACGTCCCATTTATCGAACTCGAATTCCGGAATCGCGCTCAATCCAGGGAAACGCATTCTCCTGTCCGATCGCCAAGATGACATCATCGGCGGGAAAGAAAACTGTATCGAGGGTCCGTGAGCGTTTGGCGCCTTCGTCCCACTCCAAGCGCTCGAACAGCATACCCTTCAGCGTGCCGTCTTCGACTACAAAGCTCTTCGGAGCGTGATTAATGACGATCTCGACCCCTTCCTCTTCGGAGTCTTCCAGCTCCCACGGTGAGGCTTTGAAAAATCCTCGGGGCCGCCGAGCCATCACCTTTATGTCTTTCCCGCCGAGCCTTCGTGATGACCGGCAGCAATCCATCGCAGTGTTCCCAACGCCAATAATCAGGACTCGTTCGCCAATGGAATCGACGTGACCGAAAGCGATCGATTCCAGCCAGTCAATCCCGATGTGAATCCGATCTGTCTCGTAACGTCCCGGGATATCGAGGTTTTTCCCCCGAGGAGCGCCGCTGCCGACAAAAACAGCGTCGTAGCCCGCTCCGAGCAGAGCCTCCATGCTATTCACAGGCGCGTTAAAGCGCATATCCACGCCCATGTTGAGAATGAGATCGATCTCCTCCATGAGTACTCGCTCCGGAAGCCGGAACGCCGGGATGTTCGTTCGCATCAGCCCGCCGGGCTTGCCCAGTTTTTCGAAGATTGCGACCTCGTAGCCCAGCGGCAGCAGATCATTCGCCACTGTAAGCGAGGCAGGACCTGCACCTACGCACGCGATGCGTTTCCCGTTTTTTCTGTTCGGGATCTTCGGTAGCAGATGCTGGATTTCACCACGAAGGTCCGCCGCGACGCGCTTCAACCGGCAGATCGCTACCGGCTTGCCGTCTAAGCGCCCTCTCCGGCAAGCAGGCTCGCACGGCCGATCACAAGTACGCCCAAGAACCGCGGGAAACACGTTCGATTCCCGGTTGAGCATGTAAGCGTCGGTATACCTGCCTTGCGCGATGAGGCGGATGTACTCCGGCACATTGGTATGCGCCGGGCAGGCCCACTGGCAATCAACGACTTTGTGATAGTAGTTCGGATTCTGAACGTCTGTAGGTTTCACTTGCGGAGTATGACCAGCTACTTGGTGGCCATGCTAATTTGTTCGGGTTACTAATTATACACTGATGTGAAGTAACTCGCGGTTGCCGTTTCTCGTCGGAATGAATGATCATTTCCTAACGGAGTCTTTCTGGCTGTAATTGTTGGAACTCCTCGCGAGACGTTCCCTGCGGAGCGCCGCGTCGCAATTACTCCGCGTCAATGTGAGTTGCTGCGTAAATCGCAGATTGAAGTCATTGTCGAGCATTCGGCTGGCGTCCAAGCCGGATTCCCTGATGATCAGTACGTTTCGCGCGGCGCTCGTTTGGTCAGCCGCGCGGAAGTTTTCCAGCACGCCGAGATCATCGCCCAGGTGCGATGCTTGGGCGCAAATCCCGACGAAGGCAGGTCAGATCTTCCGCAGTTGCGCTCCGGCCAAGCCCTGGTCGGCTTCGGCGAACCGTTAACTGCTCTCAAAGAATGCTCAGACCTGGCGGGAGCCGGCGTGTCGTTCTTCGCCATGGAGCTAATGCCGCGTATCACGCGCGCGCAGAGCATGGATGCGCTGTCTTCGATGGCCACGATTTCCGGATATAGAGCGGTACTGCTGGCAGCCAGTCACCTCCCCAAAATGTTTCCGATGCTGATGACGGCCGCCGGCACTGTCACACCGGCCAAGGTCTTTATTCTCGGCGCCGGAGTTGCCGGCCTTCAGGCGATTGCTACGGCGCGCCGCCTTGGAGCAGTTGTTTCGGCCTACGACGTCCGGCCCGTTGTAAAGGAGCAGGTGGAGAGCGTCGGCGCAAAATTTGTCACTTTAGACGTAGATTCGAAATCCGCCGAGGGCGCTGGCGGCTACGCCAAAGCCATGGACGAGGCTTTCTATCGGCGGCAACGGGAACTCATGGCTGACGTTCTGCGCGAGCAGGACGTAGTAATCACCACTGCGGTGGTGCCCGGAAAGAAAGCGCCGACGCTGATTACGGCTGAAATGACAGCCGGTATGTGTTCCGGTTCAGTCATTATCGATATCGCAGCGGAGCGAGGCGGGAATTGCGAGCTCACTCGGCCCGGGGAAACCATTGTCCACAAGGGGATCACTGTCGTTGGACCCCTGAACCTCCCATCCTTGGTCCCTTATCACGCCAGCCAGATGTTTGCTACAAACATCGCGTCCTTCCTCAAGCTGCTCGTTCGCGACGGCGTTCTGAACGTGAATCTAGACGACGAGATCATCCGCGAGACCCTGGTCGCTCATGGCAACAAAGTTGTCCATCCTCGCGTTTCGCAACTTCTGCAGCAGGAAATCCGGGTATGACGTCATACGAAATCGCCATATGGGTGTTTATGCTCGCGGCGTTTCTCGGTTTCGAGCTGATCCGCCGCGTATCGCCGCTCCTGCATACACCTCTCATGTCGTTGACGAATGCGATCTCCGCTATCGCCGTCGTGGGCGCGATCCTGATCACTGGTGAAAAGGACGCATCAACACTCAGTCGCACGCTTGGCTTCATCGCTGTCGTCGCCTCCGTTACCAATGTCGTGAGTGGGTATCTGATCACGGACCGGATGCTCAAGATGTTCAAGAAACGGGGGCCGGAAAAGAAGTGATGGAGAGTATCTTTCCCGCGCTGTATATCCTTGCGGCAGTTGGATTCATTCTCGCCATCAAGTGGATGAATTCACCCGTGACTGCCCGGCGTGGGGTCATAGTCGGTGAAATTGGGATGCTGCTCGCCGTAGTTGGAACTCTCTTGCGCCATGAAGTTATCAACTACGAATGGATTCTGATCGCTTTCTTCGTCGGCTCCGCCTTAGGCGTTCCTCTTGCCTATCTGATGCCGATGACTGCCGTTCCGCAGCGGACCGCGTTTTCTCACGCCTGCGGCGCTCTTGCTTCGGCATTGATAGGAACAGCGGAGTACTACCGCCATATGCCGCACGGCTTCGCCATGGGCGCTCTGGTGTTGGAGACCTTGCTCGGCTTTCTGACGTTCACTGCGAGTCTCATGGCCTTCGGAAAACTGCAGGAGATTCTTCCCACGCGTCCCATCACCTACCGTGGCCAAAACTTTGTAAATCTTGGATTCTTCGGTTTCGCTGTCGCTGTTGGCATCACACTCATCGCCTCTCCCGAACGAATGTGGTTGTTCCCCATCTTCACTGTGCTCTCGCTGGTTTTCGGCGTGCTCCTCATTGTTCCGATCGGCGGCGCGGATATGCCGACGGTTATCGCGCTCCTCAACTCGTACGCCGGTCTATCTGCAAGCGCGATGGGCTTTGTGCTGGATAACAAACTCCTGATCGTTGCGGGCGCATTGGATGGCTCCTCGGGCTTTATCCTTTCCGTAATCATGTGCCGCGCCATGAACCGCTCTTTTAGCAATGTACTTTTTGGCGCGTTCGGCGCAATCCAACCTAGCGCAAAACAGGTAACTCAACGTCACGTACGTTCGGCCTCGCCGGAAGAAGCCGCAGAGATTCTGGACGCCGCGCGCAGCGTCATCATTATTCCCGGGTACGGCATGGCCGTCGCTCAAGCCCAACACAAAGTTCGCGAAATGTTTGATGTCCTCTGCCGGCGAGGCGTAGACGTTCGCTTCGCCATTCATCCGGTCGCCGGCCGAATGCCGGGGCACATGAACGTTCTGCTCGCCGAAGCTGACGTTCCGTACGACCGGCTTTCCGAAATGGACGATATCAACTCGGAGTTCCCTAGAGCCGATGTTGCTTTGGTGATCGGCGCAAACGACGTGGTAAACCCAGCCGCCAAAACGGATAAGAACAGTCCCATAGCCGGTATGCCGATCCTTAACGCTTACGAGGCGCGGACCATCATGGTGATCAAGCGCAGCATGAGCCCGGGTTTTGCCGGAATCGATAACGAACTCTACTACATGGATAAGACACTCATGCTTTTTGGGGATGCAAAAGTCTTCGTGGCCAGCATTGTGAAAGAACTGAACGCCGCGATTGGGGCGCGATAGCGATCACTCTGTCAATCGCAGTGCGTACAAAGCAGTGCGCGCTGCGATGAAAAGCGTCCGCCCGTCTTTTCCACCGAAGACCAGTTGGATTGGGCGCTGCGGCACATCGATGCGATCGCTCAGGGTTCCGCTTGGATCGTAAACATAGATCTGGCCGGCTGCAAGGTAGACCTTGTTATCCGGACCAAGCGCTACGCTTTCCCCGCCGCGATTTGCGAAAAGCTTCACGTTGGTAAAATTTCCGGCCGTATCGACGTCCCCGGACCAGGTCATTATCTCTGCCTCGCTGGTCACATAAAACGGCTTGCCGGGCTGCCCCTTTGCCAGCCCGAAAGACCGCAGCAGATCAGCGCTCTTGACACCCCAACTGGTCGCGCCTTTTGCGAAGTCCTCACCGGCCGCGATGTACGTGGTTCGGTCTGGCGAGATGTAATCAGTCGCACGGGGAATATTGTGGAAGCGCCAGTCGCCAGCCGGTATGACCGGCGTCATGCCAGGCCGCGCGACAGCCGGTTGGCCGGCGATTGTGCTCACTTCTAACCCAGGAGACGCGGGATTGAAGGTATAAACGGTCCCGTTGCCTCGGTACGAGACAACCAGCAGATTGCCTGCGCGGTCAAAAGCCAGGTTAACCGGGTCCAGCGGGTTATTCCGCACGATCGATACATGACGTGATGCCACGGACCAGCGGTAAATCGTCTGCTGGTGTGCATCGACGAAGTAGAAGTCGCCGTCGGGCGGGGCGGCGCCTCCCGATATGTTGAAAAATCCGTCGGCAAGTTTCTCTACACGCGATCGCGGTTTGGTTGCCAAATCGCGCCTGGCGTCGGTCACGTCAACGGAAGCAAATTCTCGATCGCGCAGCTCTACCCGGTTGGTTTGGTCAAAGATGGATGCGTCGAAGGCAACCTTGCTGTTGCTGTATCCGTGTACGTTGCGAAACCGTACGTTATTCGAATCCTCAATGCGGATCGCGTAGGGAAACGGCTGGTAGGCACTGATAACCCGGTAATTATGAAAATTCGCAATCGTGATGTTCTTCGACGAGTCGATCTCGAGCGGCAACGCGAAGCCGCTCTCCCCGCGTTCCTCCTCTGTTTGCAGCGCGTACACGCTCCAGTTCGCAGTGCGCTGGATGATCACTTCATTGCGAACGTGGTGCTCGCTCGATAATTGGTACACGCGGCCTTCGGTACTCGTGTCGGAAATGAGCATGCCGGCTTGGGCAAAAGTGCTCGGTGTCCAGATATCGAAGAACGTCCCGCCTCCGCCGTCGGTGACCCAAAGACTCGGGTATTGGCTGTCCCAGCGGCGATTTATATCGGGGTCTGCGGTGTGGTTATTGTTGTACGGGTTCTGCCGCTTGCCGTTCTGATCCACGGTACCGTGCCCGCCGAGGAAGCGCACATCGTTCATCAACGAATGCGTGCCGGACATCCACTTGGCCGCGACCGCGCGCGGGTTAATGCCGTTGGTGTAGAGCCCGATACCGCTCAAGATGTTCGTTCCGCCCTGGGGCGCTTCGATCAACGGCACTGGCGATCCTACGCCTTCAAACGCCCGGGCGCCGTCAGGCACGTCGAACTGTGTAGCCAGCGGATGCAGGCCGATAAGCACCGTATCGGGCCGCAGCGTAAGCGTGCCGGTCACGACATAGTATCCGGACGGAACGTACAGCGCGCGGTGCTTCGCGATGGCTTCGCGCAATGCGGCCGTATCGTCGGTGATGCCGTCGCCCTTGGCGCCTAGCGCGCGGACATTCGCCCATGTATCTGTGGGGGGAAGTGGTGTGACGTCTGAGGGGACCGGCTCGCGCATGGATTTTAGGGGAGCAGCCTCAAAAACGTTCCTGATCTGGCCGGTGGCATCGACGCGATCGAACGCGAGTCCATGGCTGAAAGACTTGACGCTATAAATCGGCGCTGGTGCGTTTACCTGCTTGCCGCTCTGGCGATAAACGGCGAATACCGGAACATCATTGCATACCGCACCTTCCAGATTGATCTCGGTCCGCGGGTTGTTCTCCAGGCTGATGACAAGCGCCGGACCGCTGACGTGATCAAATCGCGGATCCTTCATCCAGAGGTCGTCGGGGACGCCGTCATCGATCGTCACCGCGGATGGCACATTCCGGAACTGCGGCCGGATCAGGGTTAAGCCGGCTTCTTCGTCACGGATAGCCGCCTCTCGCTGCCCTTCAAAGTAACAGTCCACCAGAGTGAGTTGCCATCCGGGGGACGGTGTGCGGCTCCACACTCCATACCGCCCGCCAAAAAAGCGCACGTCTTCCATCACGTTGCCGCTGTCATGCACGGCCGCAAGTCCGGACCCCATGTGAAAATCTATGTGCGCCAAAAAGCAATGCTGAGCATAAGTGCCGCGTACAGCCACGGCTCCAGGATTGCCGGCGCCGATCTCCACGTCGACATTGCTCAAAGCTGAATAAAAGGTGCCTGGATTAGCGTCAGGCGGGCGAACGTCCCTGTAATTGCCGGTCCGCGAACCCGCGAAGAAGATCAAGTAGTTCTCATTGTTCACGTCGCCATAGTCTGGCGTGTTATCCGGCAGCAACAGAACGGGCCGCTGAGCGCCGTAACCAATAACACGAATCATGGGCCAGATATAGACAGTGCGTGAAACCCGGTAATTTCCTTGCGCGAGGAAAACTATCCCGGCCCCGTGCGCCGCTTGCACCTGATCGATGGCGCTTTGGATCCGGTCAGTATCGTCGCCACCGGACGGCGACACGTAAACGGCCTGTGCATCTTCGAGACGGACCGTGTAAAACGAAGCTGCGAAGCAGGGGATGGAAACAATCAACCAGACGAGCGCAGATATTGTTTTCAAAACATCTCTGTTTTATCACCGAATGGTGTCCGCTTACCGGCGGATGCTATTCCGAATCGCGCTTAGCCAGTTAGACAATTGCGGGACGAGAACTCTGCGCCCGCCCGGCTGGGCTTCAGCCGGCGCTTGCAGCAAGCGAACGATTTGGGTTGCGCCGACCCGCTTCACAACTGTGTCCACCGCGGCGTAGCGCACGACCCGGTCCTGATCAATAATGAAGACCGCTGGCTTGGCGATGCCGCCTTTCTCGCGTGGATTGTAGACATCCCAATCCCTGACGACACACCGCTCTGTATCGCACAAAATGGGAAAAGGCAAAGAGAGGTGAGCACGCAAGGCCTCCGACGCTTCAGGCGCATCTACCGAGACGGCTGCTACGCTCGCGCCCGCTGCTCGGATTTCCTGGTGATGCTCCCCGTAATCCGCCAACTGGCGGTGGCAGAACGCTCACCAATTGCCGCGATAAAAAAGTAACACCAAAGGGCCGCGCGAAACCAACTCCGATAAGCGCCGCAGCGCCCCTGTCGAGTCCGGCAACTCGAACTCCTGCGCAAGTTCGCCGCTGATAGGAAGTTTCTGCACAGCCCCAGTCTAACGTTCCCGCCCGCCTCGATTGCTTAGATATAAAATGTAGTCACACCAAATTCTCACGGCCGCCGGACATGCTGGCGTGCCGCGCACGGAGGTTGCATGCGCTGTTTTCACGTGGCGCTAGCATTACTTGCTGCGCCTGTTCTTCCGTTGTTAGTGTTGCCGGCACAAGCTGCCTCGCCCAACTTCAGCGGAACATGGCAACTTGATGCTGCCAAGAGCGAAGCGGGGGAAGTGCAAGCCATTACCCTCACAATCCAGAACCCTTCTGGAAAAATCAGCTTCGAAAGAGTCGTTCGGGACAAAGATGGGAAGGAAGTCAAGTCTCAGTTTTCGTGCGACATCGGGGGCAATCAATGCGATTTCGACGAAAACGGCCACAAGGCGAAAGTGTCTCTCTGGTTTAACGGCCCTGTCCTGCAGATCCTAAAGACCGATGGTCCAAAGGAAGATGCCGTCACTCAATGGAGCCTCCAATTGTCTCCAGATGGCCACACCTTGAGCGTCGAGTTAGATCACATTGACCCCGCGGAAAAGAAGCAAACCTTCGTCTTCGACAAAAAGAGCACTTAGAACAGCTCGCTTTTTTTACGCTCAATAGATAAAATGCAAATGCTCTGGAGGAACTATGCACAGACGTTCTTTTTTGATGTCATCGTTAGCCGTTTCGGCGATAGCCGCTGAGGCGGGACAAGATTCCTCTGGGCAGGGCAGGGAATACTACGAACTCCGCCGCTATCGCATGGAATCAGGACCGCAACAAAAGCTGACGAACGGCTTCGTGGCGGAAACTTTGATCCCTGGGCTAAATCGTCTTGGGATTAAGCCGGTGGGAGCCTTCAATTTGGATATCGGGCCTGAAACACCGTGCCTGTTCCTCCTGCTCCCCAGCACATCTTTAGAAGCGCTGGTCACTGCCGAGCTTCGCCTTTCGCAGGACGAGGAGTATCTGAAGAGCGGATCTGGGTTCTTGAATGCCCCTGCAACCGGACCCGCGTACGTGCGAGTGGAGAGCTCGCTCATGATTGCGTTTGAGGGACATCCGAAGCTAACCATTACACCGGTAACAGCTCAGCACGGATCGCGCGTATTCCAGCTTCGAACCTACGAAAGCCCAAGCAATCAAGATCACAGGCGCAAGGTCGAAATGTTTCACAGCGGGGAGTTTGGGGTCTTTGAACGAGCTGGCTTTTGGCCAGTCTTCTACGGCGACACCCTGATCGGACCGCGCTTGCCGAATCTTACATACATGCTCAGTTTTCCGAACCTCTCCGAGATGAATGCCAAGTGGAAGGCCTTTGGGGCCGATCCGGAGTGGCATAAGCTGACCAGTTCCCCGAAGTTCAACTACGAGGAGATCGTTTCAAACATCACAAATCTTATCCTCAGTCCCGCGTCCTATTCGCAGATTTAAGGCGCCCCTTTTAAGCGTCCGGACCGACGTGGTACAACTGAGGGCTGTATGCGCCCAGTCGCCGCCTTCGCATTCTCAATCGCCTTGTGCCTCCCGTGTCTTCGGGCGCAGGACAACACTCTCCAGGTTGTACATCAAATCAAGACAGAAGCATTCGATAACTCGAAAGTTATGGAACATCTCTCCTATCTTTCGGATATGTATGGTCCGCGGCTTACAGGCTCACCCGAATTTCAACAAGCTGCTGATTGGGCTATGTCGCGCCTGAAGGAGTATGGAATCACCAACGTACATACGGAAAAGTGGGGCCCATTCGGCCGGAGCTGGTCTCTCCAAACATACACGCTCGAGATGATCGCGCCGCGGTACTCGCACCTGGTTGCGGCGCCGCTGGCCTGGAGCGCTCCGACGAAAGGGATGCAGAGCGGCGAGGTCATCTTTGCTCCGCTTCAGCAGGAGAATTTTTTCGATATCCCGAAGAGCAGAGAGGCCTTCAACCGATACAAGGCAGAGTGGAAGGGCAAATTGACAGGCAAGATCGTTTTAGCGTCGGAAGCGAAGCCGCTGAAACCGAGCACGAAACCGTTGTTTCGACGGTATACGGATGCTGAGCTGGCCGAAATTGCGGCAGCTCCGGAACCTGCTATCCGCCGCAACATCCCAATTGATCAGATCAAGATTCCGACCGACGAAGAGGAGGCCCAAAAGTACTTCGAGAGCCTACCGAATTCCACCATAGACGCACTGATCGATGCCTATTTCGCGCTAATCAATGATATGGGACGGTTCTTTCATGAAGAAGGTGCCCTCGGTGTAATCGTTTCGAGCGGTCATAATGGCATCGTATTCGCCCAACAGGCCGGCTCCCATGAAAGCAAAGATCCAATGTCTCCGCCCACCTTTGTGGTCACGGAAGAGCAGTACTCCCGCATGACCAGATTGGTTGGCCAGAAACAGACTGTCTCCGTTCGTATGAATCTCGAGGTGAAAGTGTCCGACAAAGATGTGGACGGTCTTGATATCATCGGCGAAATTCCAGGGCAGAAGAAACCGGATGAAGTAGTGATGATCGGCGCTCATTACGATTCCTGGCATTCTGCAACAGGCGCAACCGACAATGGCGCGGGGAGCGCGGTGATGATCGAGGTGATGCGCGTGTTGAAGACGCTCAATTTGCGATTGGACCGCACGGTTCGAATCGGGTTGTGGAGCGGGGAAGAGGAAGGCCTTTATGGATCGAAGGCCTACGTCAAAGCTCATTTCGCCGATCCAAAAACCATGGAACTGAGGCCCGAGCACGCAAAGCTGGATGCTTATCTAAATCTGGATAATGGAAGCGGCAAGATCAGAGGAATTTATCTGGAGGGGAACGATGCGGCGCGCCCGGTTTTTGAGGAAATGCTGCAACCCTTTCACGACATGGGCGCGAGCACGTTAACTCTGAAGCGCACAGATGGCACCGACCATATGTCGTTTGACGCCGTGGGTCTGCCCGGTTTTCAGTTCATTCAGGATCCTCTGGACTACGAAACCGTCACCCATCATTCTGATGTGGACACGTACTCACACGCAGTGCCGGAGGACTTGATGCAAGCATCCGCGATAATCGCGACGCTGGTTTACGATATAGCGAACAGGGACGGGCAGTTCCCGCGGAAACAGCTTCCCGCGGGTCCCGGTAAACAGGCTAATTAGGCGCCGAGCCGCTTACCCGACGGTGTTGCCACTCAGAGCTCTTGAGCAGTTTCGGTCCGGCCTCGATCAGGCGCGGTAACAGATCGAACACGGCAGTTGCAGTCCAAGCCCTTCCACCGCGGGTTCTGAACCCATCCGTATTCAGTTCGTTCGCGATTTCGGTAACCCGCTTTTCTTTTACGATCTTCTCCAGGATGAGCATCAAAACTGTGAGCTCCAGCGGGTTTTCCTCCAGGTGCAAACCATCCTGAGAGATACGGAGCCCAAAGGGGATTTCCTCGGGAGGCTCTACAGAGACTTCCATCGGGTGGGAATCCGTCGCGGCGTCCTCTGCCCCTCTCACCCACTCGACCGCGGTCAGTTTCCATCCTTGTGCAGCCTTTCGCATAAAGTAATCCAGCGTAATCTGCCCGGCAATTAAGTCACGACTGCGTTCCATCGTTATAAGTTCCCCCGAAGCGCGGTCTCCCGCACTTTGCATACCAATGCAGGCCCAGAAAGATCGACGCTTTGCTGCTGAACTCTCTTTGGAGCGTGCAAATTTGGGAACTGCTGTCGCGGTCATGGGATTCCGGGACGATAGACTGAGAGCGCTTGCACACGAACGCGTTAATCAACGAGAAGAGCCCGTATCTTCAGCAGCACGCGCATAATCCCGTAGATTGGCTGGCGTGGGGTGAGCCGGCCTTTCAGAAAGCGCGCAAAGAGGATAAGCCGATTTTCTTGTCGATCGGCTATTCTACCTGCCACTGGTGTCACGTGATGGCCCATGAGTCGTTTGAGGACGAACGGGTTGCGGAGATCCTGAATCGCGAGTTCGTGCCTATAAAAATCGATCGAGAGGAACGGCCTGATGTGGATCGTATTTACATGCTTTTTGTGCAGGCATCCACCGGGAGCGGCGGATGGCCAATGTCGGTTTGGCTTACTCCCGACTTGAAACCGTTCTTCGGTGGCACTTACTTTCCACCCGACTCGCGCTATGGGCGGCCGGGGTTTCGCGACTTGCTGGAACATCTCGCCCGAGCCTGGAAGCACGAGCGCGCCAGAGTTGAAGAATCGAGCAGCAGCGTAATCGAGCAACTTCGGGCCATGACAGAATCCGCGAGGCGCACTCTCGATCCGAGCGGCGAGTTGTTTCAGGCCGCGTTTTGGCAGTTTCGCAGAATGTTCGATGCGCGCTGGGGCGGATTTGGGAGTGCTCCGAAGTTCCCTCGGCCGGTGGTCTTGAACTATTTGCTCCGGTACTATGCTGCCGAGAACAATGCCGAAGCCTTGGATATGGTCTCGCAAAGCTTGCGCGCGATGGCCGCTGGGGGCATGCACGATCAACTGGGAGGCGGTTTTCACCGCTATTCAGTCGACGAGCGTTGGTTCGTACCTCACTTCGAAAAAATGCTCTACGACCAGTCGCAGCTGGCGATCTCCTACCTGGACACCTATCAAATCACCGGCGATGAAAGCTTCGCTCGAGTGGCGCGCGATACCTTTGCATACGTCTTGCGCGATCTGACAAATTCTTTGGGCGCATTCTATTCGGCTGAAGATGCGGATAGCCCCGATCCGGAGAATCCATCGCACTCCGGAGAAGGCGCTTTCTACATCTGGAGACAATCGGAAATTGAGAGTTTGCTCGGCAAGAGTGATGCTGCCGTATTCTGCGCGCGATTCGGCGTTGAGCGTGACGGCAATGTTGCGCATGATCCGCAAGGCGAATTCACCGGGCGGAACATTCTTTATCAAGCAACGAGCGAGGAAGAAACCGCCGTAATCACGCGGTCGAAAGGAATACTTTTTGAGGCGCGGGCAAAGCGTGCGAGACCGCACCTCGATAATAAGGTTCTCACGTCCTGGAACGGGCTGATGATTTCGGCTCTGGCAAAAGCGTACGTGATTCTCGGGAACCGGGAATACTTGCATGCTGCTGAACGCGCAGTTTCGTTTCTGCTGACCACAATGTACGATGCAGATTCGGGCCAGCTTTTGCGACGGTTCTGTGATGGCGAACCTGCGGTTCCGGCATTTCTCGACGATTACGCGTTTCTTGCGCAGGGGCTGGTGGATTTGTTTGAGGCCAGCTTCGAGCCATCTTATTTGGAGGTCGCAGTCGATTTGACGCGGCGCGGTATTGAGCAGTTCGAAGATACAGAGCAGGGTGGATTCTTCAGCACGGCGGAGAATGCGGCTGATTTGTTGCTTCGGATGAAAGATGATTACGACGGAGCAGAGCCTTCCGGTAACTCAGTTGCGACAGACTTACTACTGCGCCTAGCGCACCTGACGGGAGATCCGCAGTTTGAGGAAAGAGCGCAACGGTCGCTGCGCTGGTTTGCGCCGAAAATCGAGGCTCAGCCAACCATTGCGCCGCAGATGCTCGTCGCGCTCGGACGCTCCCTCGCGAAGCCGGAGCAGGTGGTGCTCCGGTGCGCTGAACTTAATTCTGAAGTCGAAGAAATCCTTCGAGATCGCCGGCGGACCTTTTCGCCATACGCCATTGTTCTAGCGATCAGCGACGCAGCGGCGGAACGGCTTGCCGCGATTGCGCCATTTCTCGCCGGGCTCGAGCGGAAAGGGAGAATGACGCTGTACGAATGCCGCAATTTCGCTTGCGAACTGCCGAAGGTCATCGACTAGTTCTAGGAGGCATCAATCTTTGGGCACGTAGCTATTTTTAAATAGCTATAATCAAGAGATGCGAGTCAGTGTAGCTGAGGCGAAAAATAAGCTCACTCAGTTGATTTTCGCCGTTGAGCGGGGCCAGCGAGTGACAATTTGCCGTCATGGTCATCCCGTAATCGACCTGGTTCCTTCGAAAGAAGCACCCGTCCAACCACGCAAATTTGGAACGCTTAAGGGGCGGGCCAAGATTATCGATCCAAATTGGGATAAAGCCGTGGAAACGCCAGAGGAGCTCCAGCGATGGATGGCCGGCGCTTACTAGTGTGCGCCTGCTACTGGATACGAATATCTTCGTCGTCTTGGCCCTAGAAGGTGTGGACGGGATCAGGTCGAAAAAGGCGCGACGGCTTCTGGATGACTCCAGTAATCGCTTGGAGATGAGCGCGATCTCGCTGACCGAGATAGCACTGAAGCATTCAATCGGCAAGCTCGATATTCCCGCTGATATGGCCTCGGAAGCCGTGCGCGACATGCGCTTGAACTTGATTCCATACACACCACAACACGCCTATAGTTTTTTTCGTGTGCCCCGATTGCATCTCGATCCGTTCGATCGGATGATTATTGCGACCGCGCTTGCTGAGGATCTGCCAATTGTAACCAGCGATAGACACTTCGCTCAGTACGGGGACCTGAAAGTTGTTTGGTGATGAGCGGCCGCGTTTACCGATGTGATGGCGGTCCACAGGTTTTATGTCTGATACAACCACTGTAGTGGAGTTTAGTAACCAGGATCTGCCGGTTGATCGCGTCAGTTCGCCGCAGAAGCGGCGCATTCTTGTCATCGATGACGAAGCCGATATTCGGGAAAGTCTCGAGCTGTTGTTGACCGGCGAGAATTATTCGGTTGAAGTGGCTGAAAATGCCACATCCGGTCTGCGGAAATTTGACTCCGGCACGTACGATCTAGTTTTGCTGGATTTGATGATGCCCGACCGGTCGGGCATGGACGTACTTGCCGATATCCGCCATCGCGACCCCGAAACGCCTGTTTTCATGCTGACGGCGTACGGCTCGGTTGAAGTTGCGGTGCGCGCACTGAAATCCGGAGCCAACGATTATTTCGCGAAACCCTGGGACAACGAGAAGCTGCTGATCGAAATCGACCGGATGATCTCGAAAGGTCATCTCGAGCGTGAGAATATTCAGCTCAAGCGCACCCTGAAGCAGCGCTATGCGTTCCCGAATATTGTCGGCAAGAGCGAACGTATGCTGCGACTGCTGGATCAAGTGGCGCAAGTAGCGGCGAGCCGCGCGACGATTTTGATTACGGGCGAGACTGGCACGGGCAAGGAGCTGATCGCGAAGGCGATTCACGCGCACTCCGCGCGCGCCGATCAAAGTTTTATTCCTGTGAACAGCGGATCTCTTTCCACTGAACTTCTTGAATCCACCTTATTCGGCCACGTTAAGGGGTCTTTCACCAGCGCCTTTACTAGCCGCAAAGGCTACTTTGAAACGGCGAATCGAGGGACGATCTTTTTTGATGAAATCGGGACGATCAGTCCCGAGATACAGGTTAAGCTTCTGCGCGTGCTGCAGGATCGTGAATTCATGCCGCTTGGCTCAAACGACACAGTACGCGTGGACGTGCGCCTGATTGTCGCGACAAATGCCGATCTGAGAAAGCTTGTCGACGAGGGAAAGTTCCGAGAGGACCTGTATTATCGGCTTAATGTCATCAGCCTGAATCTCCCGCCGCTGCGGGAACGCAGGGAAGATATACCGCTCCTGATCGAGCACTTCTTTAACCGCTATTGCCGCGAAAACGAGAAGTTCCTGAACAGCGACGGACGTTCGATGCTCAGCTTCGAGCCTGAAGCCATGCAGATTCTGATGGAGCACAATTGGCCAGGCAATGTCCGCGAGCTGGAGAATGCCATTGAGCGCGCGGTGGTGCTGACTACGTCGTCATTAGTTCCCGCACACGTTTTGCCTGACCATCTGCAGCAAGCAAGCGGCCTGCGCATTTCGCGGGATCAGAATGGGATGCTCGCCCCGGACGCTTCGTTGTTCGAGATTGTCGCGGACTTCGAGCGGCGCAAGATAATTGAAGCCCTGGAGATGATGAACTACAGCCAGACCGACGCTGCGGAGGCGCTGAGAATCCCGCTCTCGACTCTCAACCAGAAGATCAAGCGTTTGAATATCGACATAAAGCGAAAAGGTAATTTCCCACGCGAGGATTGAAATTATGAGCAGCCGGTCCCTCTCTTTCCTGGTAATCCCACTGATATTTCATGTGTTTGCCAGCGCCCAAGCTGTGCCGCCGAGGCAGCCCGTCACGCCGCCGGAACTAAATGCGCCCGCAAGCAGAAACAGTCCAAATTCTGACGTTCAAAAGCTCGAAGCCAAACTCGCCCAAGATGAAAGAACCCTGCAGGATTGGGCCAATCTAGGTCGATACAGGGACGAGAATGCGAAGCTCGGCCCAAGCCCGGCCGGTGAAGAACGCGTGGTGTTCATGGGCGATTCCATCACCGATTTCTGGGGCAGATCGCGAGGCAAGTTCTTTCCGGGCAAACCATACGTGAACCGCGGGATCAGCGGACAAACAACTCCGCAGATGCTGATCCGGTTCCGGCCCGATGTCATTGACCTCAAGCCGAAGGTGGTGGTGATCCTGGCCGGAACAAACGATATTGCAGGGAACACGGGACCGGAAACATTGGAAGAAATTGAAGGCAATCTTGCCTCAATGGCGCAGCTCGCAACCGTGAACGGCATTCGGGTTGTGCTGGCTTCCGTGATGCCCGTGTGCGACTACATCCGGCCGCAAACTGAGCATCGGCCTCCGGAGAAGATTGTGGCGTTGAACAACTGGATCCGAGATTACTGCTCACGGAACGGGCTGGTCTATCTCGACTACTACTCGGCCATGATCGATGACCAGAAGATGCTTAAAAAAGACTTGACCTTCGACGGTCTGCACCCGAACGGTGCCGGGTATGAGGTCATGGGGCCCCTGGCGTCGAAGTCGATCGAGACGGCTCTCGGGAGAAGCTGACGGCGCGGCGAGATCAAAGGGAATCGAGCGAAATTTCGCCCTTCCCCCAAACGGTTTGTCTGCCGACCCCGGTCCACTTGGCAGCGCGAAGATACGGAACGAACTCGGTCAAGTCGCCTTCGTACTCGGCGGTTCCGACGAAGCCGCCGATCGGGTGAACCTGGCCGGTCCGGCTGCTGCGGCGGAGGGTTTTAACCTGCTGGAGATCACAGCCAGTCATGCGCACTAGCGCGGCGCGCTCGCCGAACGCGCGAAAGTCGATCTCCAGCGGTCCGTCGCCGTAAAGTTCGCGCAACGTGCTGAGACGGTCTCGGATGCGAGCAGCCAGAATGGCGAACTCCGGGCGTTCGGCTAGTTGCTGTCCGCTCTTCAATTCCGTGGGGGTGAGGAAATGGACGCGCAAGCGGGTTACGGAGTGCGGCGGGGCATCGAGGCTCAATTCAAGCGGCGGCCCGGCTTGTTGCAGCACGAAGGAAGTGCTGTTGAAGATGGACACTCCAGGATCGCCGTTTTGATCCAATTGCAAGACCGCGGTCAATTCGACGCGGCTTCGTCCGAGGCCTAGTCCTTCGCGCGCAAGCTGCGCGAATGCGAGTACGAGATACGCCGTAGCAGGACTCTGAAGATCGAACAAATTCAGGTCGAAGTGGAACGATTCGCCGGCTGCTACGGTTCGGCCGTCGAGGTGAGTGGCGCGAAACACGAACGGGCGCGGCCAGTCGGCCAGCCCGCTTGGACCGGATGCAACCGCCGATGGCTCGAACATCCGCGCGTACGGGCAGCTTGTTCGCCATTCGCATTCGCGCGCTCCGGTACATTGGGGCGCGCACGCGATGCGGCGGAAGATGAGGCCGAATGCGCCTCGAAGAACGTTGGAAGATTTTCCCAGAGGGAAATGAATCGGCTCCCGCGCGACAAAGGAGAAGCGAAGCGGGTACAGGCGAAACAGCAAGAACTCATTCCAGGAAACCGAGTAATCGGAATCCCTGAACTACGCTTCACCCCAAGGCTTGGCTTCGAGAATGCCCTTATACCCGTTCTTCATGCGGTCTTCGATAATGGCCCAAACTTTTGGGTCACAGCCTTTCCATTCCGCAACGGCCGTGTTTCCGAGATACGGAAGATCGGCGACGCCCATCTTGCTCGAAAAGAAGCCGCTGACCGTCAGGCTGCGAAATTGGCTGAAGAACACAACCCAGAGATGATCTTCTTTCGCGGCGCGTTTTGGGTATGCGATGCGATCGAGAATCTGTTTTTGCTGATCGGGGGAAGCATCGGCGAAGTCCTGCTGAAAGAGCTTTCTGGATTCCCGATCGAGCCACATCAAGCCGCCAAAAATCTCCGCCCGGAAATTCTCGTTTCCGTCCTCTTCCGTGCGGAAAGCGATCCAGTCATCGATGAATTCCGGAACTCCGGCTTGCGTTGCACTGCCGCTACGCTCATCGGCGGGAATGATCAAATCACAAAGGACGCGCACGGTCTTCCATTGCTGGTCATCGAACGTTTGCCGTTTGTATGGACCTTTGCTATTTGCGCTCGCTTGGGCGGCAGCCATATGGGCATGCCCCTCGTGCTCTTCGGCCAGCGCCGATCCAGCCGTCACGGCCGCAATCGCAGGCACGGAGCCGATGATGTTGAATAATTCGCGGCGGCTTACGCCAGTTTCACGTTCTTTTTCTTCCGGCACGGTTTCCTCCGTCAATTTCTATCACACCTTAACGTTGAGTCTTTTCACCTGATCGGCGATGTATTCCGAAGTTCGCCAGCCGAGCGCCGAGATAGTCAGCGTCGGATTCTTGTCGGCGTTGCTGACGAATGGAGCTGCGTCGGTGATAAACAAATTCTTCACATCCCAAGCCTGGCAGTATTTGTTTAGAACGGAAGTCTTTGGATCATCGCCAATCTTCGTTGCTCCCACTTCGTGGATAATCTCTCCGCCTTTAGCGATTCCCCAGTTGTGTTGCTCGCCAGAGCTGTGCGTGACAACTCCGCCGGCGGTCTCGATGATCTCCTTGAAGGTTTCCTGCATGTGCTTGGCTTGGAGGATCTCGTCCTGACTCCATTTAAAGTGAAAGCGCAGCACCGGAATGCCCCATTGGTCGACAACGCCCGGGTCAATCTCACAATAACTGTCTTCATTCGGAATCATCTCGCCGCGTCCCGAGAAATGAACATCGCAGCCATACAGCTTTCGCAGGTTCTGCTTCAACTCGACGCCATATCCGCCGCCGAGCCAGCGCTCGGCGTAGCCGCCCAAAGCTCCGACACTTGGTAGATAGCGGCCGCCACCGATCTCGATATGATAGCCACGCGCGAAAGGCATCTTGCCGGCCTTTTGCTGTTTGTAGAGCCACCATGGCATATACAGGTGCATGCCCCCGACCCCGTCTTCGTTCTGGGGCGGCAGATCTTGAAGGATCGGCAGAAAACCGCTGACGTTCGCTCCAACTGTATCCATAATGTAGCGGCCAACCAAGCCCGAAGAGTTGGCGATACCGTTCGGGAATTGACTGCTCTTCGAGTTCAGCATGATGCGCGCGGTCTCACAGCAGCTCGCGGCAAGCACGACGATTTTTGCCCGGACTTCTACGTCGTCCCGTGTCTTCTTGTCGACGTACGCGACGCCGCTGGCCAACCCGTCGGAGCCGACCAGCACTTCGCGCACCATAGCGTTATTCCGGATTTCCAGATTCCCGGTCTTCATCGCCGGAAATATGTGTACGCCAGGGGAGTTGAAGTTTGCGTTGACTCCGCAGGAGCGTCCGCATTGCGCGCAATAGTGGCACGCAGGGCGACCGTTAAGCGGACGCGTGAGAATGGCCAGGCGCGAAGGGATGCAGGGGATCTTCAGCTTATCGCTGGCGGCCTTGATGATCTTTTCATAGCCGCGCGGCGCAGGCGGCGGCTGAAACTTGCCGTCGGGAGTATTTTCTAGTCCTTCCTGCGATCCGAAGACGCCGATCAGTTCCTCGGCTTTGTCGTAGTACGGAGCGAGCTCTTCATAGGTAATCGGCCAATCGAAACCTTTGCCGTCGCGACTGTAGGGTTTGAAATCGTATGGTCCCATGCGCAACGAAATGCGGCCATAGTGATTCGTTCGGCCACCCAGCATGCGGGCGCGCCACCACATCCAATCCGACCCGGGCGCATTCGTATACGGCTCTCCAGGCACCTGCCAGCCGCCCACCAGAGTGGCATCGAAGTGGCCCCACGGGTGATCGCGGTCGCCCGCTCCGCGATGTGGAACCTGATAGGGCCAACCGAACATCCTCGACTGTTTGGTGCAATCGAACCAGTCGCCCGCTTCGAGCATGCAGATCTTGGCGCCCGCGTTGGCGAGTACTTGAGCAGCCACGCCCCCGCCTGCGCCCGACCCGACAATCACGACATCATACGTTTTCGGAGCCGCCTTAACCTGCGCCATGTCTTCATATATCTTTATCACCTTCGCGTGGCGGAGTGGACTCGAAAAACTGCTGCGTGCTACGTAATTGGGAAATTCGCGTTGCCGTACGCTCCCTCACGGTCGCGGTTCCGTTCTGAGGGGATTTATGCCGCCTCCGCTCGCGCTGGCGGGCCGTTTTGCCGAACGAACTGGTTATCTCTGGCTTGTGTTGCCGAGCCTTCGAGGGCGTCCTGCGGAACGAACCCAGCTTCGAGCTCCGCTCGCTGACGCGCGCGGTTCCGTTCAGCGGCATAAACCTGATCCGGTTGCGAAACGAACCGAGCGAGGCATGCCTCGCCCCTACATTTTTTGAGGCGAACGAGCGTACTCAGGGCTTTGTGGAAGGAGCGGTCGTGAGTGGTTTGATAACGCAAGAAAAGAGATAGGCGCTTTTCATCGACGCCATTTTCCGTAAAGCATTCATTCTGGAAGCGGAGAGCGCGTTGGGAGAGCCAATAGGATTGCGCCATTTCGTTGACGAGCAGTTCTTCGGTAGGACTGCCGGGCTGGTGCTCTTCGAGGAGGCCGTGGAGTAGAGCTTCAAAAGAAGCGGAGTCTTCACCCGGGATGATCATCTGGCCGGAAGCCAAACCGTGTTTAAAGGAATTGCGAGACGAAGCCAATTTGCCTTGCGGACTTTTCGGGCCTGTGGAGTGTTGAGCGTTGAGGCGGTTGATTTCGGCTCGTCGTCGGCGGTTCAGGCGCCGTTTGCGAAACGAACCCATCGGTAAGCGTAATGCCGGCGTTCGCGGATCTTGCGGCTTTGCTGGCGAGTTTTGCCAGTCTGCGCTCTTCCGCCCGGCGGCGGTTTCGTGCTTCTCGTGCGGTCATCTTTTCATTCCCTCCTAAAGAAAAAGGCAAGCGGCAGTGGATTACTCGACCTCGCCCGGTCGGAGGGTAGCACGGCCCTTCAAGCCGAGGATGCAGATTTCGGGAGTATGTTGTTAGAGGCAGACGGGTGAAGTTTATTTTTTCGCCTGTGATCACGTGTTCTTCGGAGGAATTGCCGGTCGATTCGCGCTAAAACGCTAAACTGAACGGACGTGTCACTTATCGGCGCCACGCTCGCCGGCTCGATTGAACATGTACTGCTTCTGCTCCGGGAGTAATCACATCCCTATTGATACGTCATGCGCTCGATGTCGGGAGGGTAGCGGTCGCCCTCGACGGCAATTTCGGAGGTCACTCGGCCCAGTTCCTGAAGATCGGCGGCCGTAAGTTCGACGCGAGTTGATCCGATGTTCTCCTCCAGTCGAAGCAATTTTGTGGTGCCGGGGATCGGAACAATCCAGGGCTTCTGTGCAAGCAGCCATGCGAGCGCCACCTGGGCAGGTGTTGCACGTTTCCGCTCGGCGAACGCTTGAATGACATCGACCAAACCACGATTAGCCTTTAGAGCCTGGGGCGAGAACCGCGGGAAACTACCCCTATTATCGTTTGGGTCGAACTTCGTCTCTTCTGTAATTGTTCCGGTGAGGTACCCCTTTCCCAAAGGGCTGTAAGGAACGAGACCGATACCCAATTCCTCCAGCGTTGGGATAATCTCTTGCTCGGGGCGCTTCCACCACAGTGAATACTCGCTCTGCAGCGCGGTAACCGGCTGAACGGTATGTGCTCGGCGGATCGTTTGCGCGCCTGCTTCCGAGAGCCCGAAGTGCTTGACCTTGCCCTGCTGGATCAGATCTCGTACGGTGCCTGCAACCTCTTCAATGGGCACGTCAGGGTCGACACGATGCTGATAGAGAAGATCGATCGCATCGACGCCGAGCCTCTTCAGCGAGCCTTCTATGGTTTGCCGGATATAGTCGGGCCGGCTGGACAGGCCCTGCGGCTTTGAGTCTGCCTTCGGCCCAAAATCGAAGCCAAACTTCGTCGCGAGCACCACGCGGTCCCGTAACGGGGCAAGCGCCTCACCGACAAGCTCCTCGTTCACAAACGGACCGTAGACCTGAGCCGTGTCGAAGAAGGTGATTCCCCGTTCCACTGCGTCTCGTAACAGAGTAATCATCTCCTCTTTGGTTCCGCTCACTTCTCCGTGGCCGGCGCTCATGCGCATGCATCCCAGCCCGATAGCAGAGACCTCGAGCCCACCGGTTCCTACCGTCCGCTTTTGCATGGTGTCCTCATCTCGTGTGCGGCTCAATCTCTACAAGCGCTATCAGTGAGCCTTCAGATATTGCTCGTCGGTCACATGCTCCATCCAATCCACAACTTTGCCGTCAAGCTTTTCCTGTATGGCAATGTGAGTCATGGCCGTAGTTGAAGTGGCGCCATGCCAATGCTTTTCACCGGGCGCAAACCAAACAACATCACCCGGATGGATGTCATGGATGGGGCCACCTTCCATCTGCACCCAACCGGCACCGGCCGTTACGATCAGAGTCTGACCAAGTGGATGAGTGTGCCACGCTGTGCGTGCGCCCGGCTCAAATGTAACGCTTGCGCCGGATACGAGGGCAGGCTCAGGCGCTTGAAACAATGGATCCACGCGTACGGTACCGGTAAACCAATCGGCAGGTCCCTTCCCGGATGCCTGCGTCCCAACTCGTTTGATTTCTAAGTTCTTATCTCGTCTCTTTTCGCGATCCCCACCTTCCGGCGATCTTTCTCAATTCGTCTTTTGTCCAGAAACTCATTCTTTCTTGTCTACCGCATGACGAAGCCGCCATCGACAGAGATCGACTGGCCCGTGATGTAGCTTGCGGCCGAGCTGCACAGATACAGGACTGCATGCGCGATCTCCTCAGGCCGCCCCACACGTCCCATTGGGATCAACTTCTCCATGTCTTTCAATGCGTCACCTTGACCACTTGCGACCATCTGATCGGCCATGGGCGTCCAGATTAGGCCAGGACACACAGCATTGACCCGAACGCCACGGGTTGCATATTCGAGTGCCGCGCTCTTGGTGAATCCGATCACTCCGTGTTTCGCAGCGTGATAAATTCCGCGCTCCGCACCTCCGACGAGTCCGCCCAGCGAAGAGCAATTCACGATAGCACCGCTCCCTTGCTTGCGCATCTGTTGCAGTTCGAACTTCATCGAGCTCCAGACACCGCGCAGATTGATGCCCATCACCCGGTCATAATCTTCGCGCGTCGTATCCGCCGTCTCGGCGAGGACATTCTGAACGCCGGCATTGTTGTAGGCTGCGTCGAGTTGACCGAAGGTGGCGACGGTCTCTTTCACCATGGCTTCCACCTGGGCGTCATCGGTTACGTCGCATCGGATCGCCAGTGTCTTATGTCCCCTGTCGGCAATTTCCTTGGCCGCGGCCTGCACTTCCTTTTCGTTCCAATCAGCCAGCACCACGCGCGCACCGGATTCAGCAAAAGCTTCTGCTGTAGCAAGCCCCAGTCCGGACGCGGCTCCTGTCACGAGGGCAACTTTGTCTTGAAACGAAATATTCATGTTCAGCCTTCGTTTTACCTATCTCAAGGCTATTGAGGTTAGCGGGGTTGACGCTTTCCCGATCCTGCCGATTGTTTGCACGATCCTGTCTGCTCATTGGATTTCGTGCACATATGCGCTCACTCGGGGTTAGGCTGTTTCTTGGAGAGGAAGATGCCGAAGCCCAAAAGAGATGCGGGACCGTCAGATCTGGCCGTGATCGAAATGAGGCGCTCTCTTGCGCAAAGGATCAAAGAGCTGGCACAGAAACCTGGAGAACATCCGACGCCGATTCCCGGACTCTCGCTTTATCACCGCACGAGTCCAACCCCTTGCTTCCGCGCTTCTTATGAACCGGGTCTGAGCATCTTTGTCCAGGGACGCAAGCGCATCCTGCTCGGCGGAACGGAGTACCTGTGCGACAGTTCCTCATTCCTGCTTTCCTCAATCGATGTGCCCGCGCAGAGCCAGATCATCGAAGCCTCGGAGGAAACGCCGCTGCTGTCAATCTTCCTGCGCCTCGACATGCCGACCGTCCGCGAGGTTCTGAGCCGGGATGACATTCCAGAGGGGCCGCCCTCCAAGCATCGTCAAGGCCTCGCCGTTGGTGAGACCACCGTTGGATTGCTCCGTAGCGCGATGCGTATGCTTGAGCTTCTCGACACACCGGAGGACATACGGTTTCTCAGTCCCTTGGTTCACCGCGAGATCGTGTATCGCATTCTTCAGACACCGCAGGCGGGCAGACTGCGCGCCATCGCAACGAGCGGTGACCTGGTGCAGCGGACAGCGCGAGCGATCTCCTGGCTCAGGGAGAACTATGCGAAGCCTCTGCACATGGAAGCACTGGCTTCTACAGCAAGGATGGGTGTTTCAACACTGCACCATCAATTCCGGGCTCTCACAGGGATGAGTCCGCTGCAGTATCAAAAGCAATTGCGGCTACAAACCGCGCGTGAGCGCATGCTGATGGACGGACTGGACGCTACGACTGCCGCCTATGAAGTGGGTTACGGGAACGTTAGCCAGTTCAGCCGAGAATACAGCAGGTTTTTCGGGCTGCCACCAATCCGGGATGTCAAAACGTCAAGAATGGCAACGCAGCTTTGGCCGGCTAGCTGAGCTGGTACACGCCGCCGAGAGGTCGGCATGAGGTGCATATGAAAACAAAACGAGCCTTAGTCCTGGGGATTCCAGTGATCGCTTCCTCTCTCTTCCTGACACTCCGGCGTGGATTTCCCGAGCCGTTGGGCGACCGGATCGTGAGAATCGCAGAGCTGGAAATCTATCCTGATCGGCTAGACGCGTACAAGGCGGCCCTGAAGGAAGAGATCTCCGCGTCAATCCGAAAAGAACCCGGGGTGTTGACGTTGTATGCGGTGTCGGTGAAAGCTCATCCAGAACAGATTCGACTTTTCGAAAGTTATCGCAATGCCGCGTCCTATCAAGCGCATCTGCAGTCGCCCCACTTCAAGGAATACAAAGAGCAGACGCGGCAAATGGTGAAGTCACTCACGCTTGTCGAGACTGACCCCATTCTGCTCGGCTCAAAGTGCAAGTAAACGAGGAGTGTCGGTTCAGCAATAGACTTCTCCAAAATCAACCCAGCTCCATTTGCCAGGTGCTGCCAGAGCAAGGGCAGAATACCGTATTTGGGCGTGAGCCAGGGCTCCGCGTTGGGCGTCATCTTACGGCGTTAGAGGAGCGGTTCAGGACAGTCGTGTTCCTGGACGGAGGTTTTTCCCTTTCGCCTGCTTTATCAGCAATAGATCAGGTGAATTTCGCACCGCGTTTGAAAAGGCCGGTGTTGATGGTCAATGGCCGTTACGATTTTACTTGTTCTCCCGATCGGGCGCAGGAACCGATGTTTCGCATGATCGGAACGCTGCCGGCGAACAAGCGTCGGGTGATCTTCGACACGCCACACGATGTCAGTCAGAAGAGAGAGCAGCTGGTGAAAGAAGTGCTCAACTGGCTCGACAAATACCTCGGTAGGGTCAATTAAGAATTGCTTTGACAGCATCGAGAGGAAAGTGGTGAAACGCTAACACCATCCGCGCGCAGCATCAATGCTGCCCCGCCAAGGCCGAACTGCAAAGAATCGCGAGTACTCGCAATACTTTTAATCGTGATGACCGTAGAGGGATCGTTGGGCTTCGTAACGCTTGAAGACGAGCCACCCGAGCAGCCCGAAAAATACGCTTCCGCCTACAACTTTGACCTCAAATATGACGGTAGATGCCGCTTCGGCCGGGGGCAACGCGGATAATGCGATGGCGATAAGGGTTACGGCGAGTCCCGAAACGGCAGCAATTCGGCTGGCGAATCGGAATCCCGCGGCAAAAATGTACACGAATGGAATAAATGTGGCGATCACCATCATGTCCACCATGATTTGGTAAGCTGCCCTGACGGTCTCGCCCAGTTGGGTCATGAGCAGGAAGAGCGTCGCGGCTATGGCCTGCACGAATAATGATACGTAAGGGGTGCCCCAGCGCGGGTGAATGCGGCCAAACGCAGCCGGAAGATAATTGTCGAGACCGATGGCATAAGGCAAACGCGTATTTCCTGCGATCCACGTATCGAGTTGCCCCGCGACGGCGACTCCGATTAGCGTTGCGAACAGAATCGCGATAACCGGCGCGCCCAATTTTTGTGCGCCAGCCGCTCCGGCTTGCGCCAGACCTGTGATCGGGCTGATCTCTCCCGGCTTTAGCAGCACGAGCAGAGCCGCGGTTACGCCTATATAGAAAACGGCTGATATAACGCCGCTGATGACAGCAGCTCGCGGGAGATCGCGACGCGGGTTACGGATCTCAGCGCTAACAATCGGCGCAAGCTCAAGCCCCACAAATGCGAACGCGATCTGAGACCAGAAGTTCACGGTGGCGAAATTCGCCCTGGGAAGCAGGTCAAACTTTGTGGCAATGCCGGAGTGCAGGCCGGCGACAAACGCCAACGCGATGAGCACTGCTCCGATAATGAATGTCGAACTCCCGCCGAGGGCCGAAATCCACTTGGCCACCTTCATCCCGAAAAAGTTAGCGGCGAAAGCCGCCCATAGCACGACAAGTGTCGTGGGCAGAGCGAACTCGCGATCTTCAGCGAAACGTTGTCCGAGATCGCCGAATGCATACGCGGTCATGCTGACCCCGGCAAGCAGTAGCGACGGAAAGTATAGGACCGTGGAGATGAAGTAGAACCAGCCGCACAGGAAGGCCTGCCGGTCGCCAAAGGCGTGTTTCGTCCAAATATACATTCCCCCTTCTTCCGGGAATCGGCGGGACAGGCGCGCGACCACTACAGCCGACGGAAGGAAAAAGAAGAGCGCCGCAATAACCCATAGAACAAATGAACCCGGTCCGGCGTGCGCAGCAGCCGCAACCCACCTGAGGCTCACGATGGCGCAGATATCGAAAAAGACGAGATCTCTCAGGCGCAGCTCGCGGCGCAGAGTGGCTGCGTGCTGTTCGCCGGGGCCAGCCATGGCAGACACGTAACAGCCAGCGTACAACTTGTGTGCAGCTCGAAGAGCGAATTATGCGGCTTCAGCTCGCAGTTGCGGAGCGTTTTGCCGAAGGAACTCCCTTTGCGTGGTCTGTGTTCCTGAGTCTTCGATCTCCTCCTGCGGAACGAAGCTAGCTTGATTCTGCGACGGAGTGGCGGATTGCGAAACGAACCGGGCGAGGCATGCCTCGCCCCTACATTTTTTGAGGCGCATGAGTGTACTCAGGGATTTGTGGAAGGCGCCGACGGTGTATGATTGCGTGGCAAATTATGGATGTGTCCAGGTGGGCCGGCGCAGATTGCGGCCACGGGATCGCCCTCCGAACATCCCGAAACGGTCGTGCCATGCGACCGCATGAGTGAAAACAAATAAACGCAAGCTGCTAAACGTGCCGCGCCTCGCCTTTGCCGAAGGCCAAGAACTCATGCAGCAATGTCGAACACGGCATTCGCGGAATCAGGCGGTAGCTCTCGATGCGCGATGCGGTCGAGGACGATCTCTCGCGCGGCGGACTGCGCTCGCTCAATTGCGTCCTGCCTCGAGTCCCCGTAAAGCACGACACTCAGTTCAGGGACTTCGGCGATCCAACGGCCGTCAAGTTCCCGATCGAGCTCGATGCTGAGTCTCACAGGTAAAGATTAGCAGTGCTGGAGATTCAAGCGCGTTTTCAGTCTTGCTGTTCGTTGGACGAGTGGCTAGCGGCCTGTCCCGGCTATTTCCTTAGCATGGCAAACCGCTCCCTCACGGTCGCGGCTCTGTTGGGCGTGCGCTAGGGCGCTAGTTGTTCTTTGCGGGTGCGGCAGGGCTAATCATGGCCGCGCACGCGCCCTTTACGGCGGTACTCAAAATCCGCGTGGAGTTGCTGTACATCAGGTCTTCGTTTTTGTCGAACACAGCGACTTTATTTCCATGCACGAAGGGCGTCGTAGGATTGATAGCCTCATGATCGAACTGCACGAGGTACTCCGCCTTTTCGCGATTTGCCGTTACTACAACGGCGGGACAATATCTCTCGAAGGCCTTGATCACTTCTACGTTCTGCGGGCTTGTGCCGCCTGCGAAGGCCACGGCACCTTTCGCATCCCCGACAGCAGCGTCACCGGAGGCCTGTGCAGCCGTAGTCTCGGTAATGAACACCCGAGGCTTCTGTGTTGCTGATGCCCACGCCGAGATTGTAGCTATTACCAGGGCCGGGCCAACTAGTTTGGCTTTCATGTTGTCCTGAATCTATGTTAATCGGCAGGTGCTAGGGCACGTATTGGTTCAAATAGCGCTTGGCCATGATGAAGCCAACCTTGTAATCTTCACTAAAATCGGGGCCAGGGTTGTTATCAGCGCCGTATAAGGCGTCCTCGTGCTCGATGCTCATGGCTCCGGTATAGCCGACGTTTTGGAGCACGTTGAAGAACTCGCGCCAATTGATGGAACCCATTCCTGGGATCCGGTAACGCCACCAGTGGGCCTTATTAACCGGGTTGATGCCTCCGGCGCGCAGCACCGGCCATAGGATCTCCGTATCTTTCAGATGCACGTCGTAAATCTTGTTTACGAAGTCGCGCGCGGTTTGAATCGGGTCCATGAATTGCCGGACCAGGTGGGAAGGATCGTACTGCAAGCCGACGTAAGGCGTGTCGCCGAAGCCTTTGAATAGAGCTTCGAAACCAACGGGGCTGGTGGCTATATTCGCCGCCTCCGGATAGGGTTCCCACAGAATGCTTACGTGATTGCGCTCGCAGGCGGGGAAATACTTTTCGTGGTAAACGCGAACGATCTCGTCTACTTGTTCCTGAAACGGTTTACTCGGATCTTTTCCGGATTGAGTTCCCATATAACGAACGCCGAGCTTTCCCGCCAGATCGATCGCCTTAACGAAGTAGGCATTCTCCCGGGCGCGCTGATCGGGGTCCGGCGCGATGTGATTCCCGTCGATCTGAAATGCGGAAACGTGCATGTCATATTTCTGGAGCGTTGTTTTGACACTCTCGACTTGCGCGTCAGTGATGGTCTCGGCATCCATCGTGCCATGCCGTCCGACGCCCAAAATCATATTCGTGAATCCTTGGGTTTTCGCGAATTCGACATTAGCCGGCGTGTAAGGGCCGAGAACGCCAAGCTTCGGTTTCCATTCGGTAGGAGGCTCGGTGCGGGGTGGGGGAACCGGCATCACCGGGGTAGATTCAGCTTTGAGCGTTGCCGCTGCAGCGAGGGAAGTAAGAAGGGTACGGCGAGTCATAACTGATAAGTTTATCCCTAAAGCCAATCAGGTGAGATCGAGCCCGCGCGTTTCCGGAATCCACGCTGCACTCGCTGCCGCGCAGGCGAAAGCAACACCGCAAGCTGAAAAGCCCCACGAGAGGCCATGAGCTTCACCGATTGCGCCAATGATGAGGGGCGCGACGGCGCTGATTCCGCGCGCGGTGTTGTAGGAGACCCCCAGCGCCGTGGCGCGGATCGGGGTAGGGAAGAGTTCGCTACCCAGAATGCCGGAGCCCGTAAAAAAGCCCGTTCCGAAGAAGGCGGTTATGGAGGCGGTCAGCAAGATGAGACCGGGCCGGCGTGCGAGTGCGAATGCGGGGACCGATAATGCCGCAAGAATCAAATAAATGATGACGGTTCGTTTGCGGCCGAACTTGTCGGCAAATACGCCGAATAGTAAATAACCGGGCAGCATCCCACAAAGATTGAGAATGGTGAGAAATGAAGTGAAATCGAGCTGGCTGAAATTGCGGCCGCCTCTTGAAAGTGGCAGCGAGAGATAGGCGGGTATCCAGGTGAAAAGCCCCCACCAGGCGAACATGCCGAAAGTATTCATGCTGAGGAGCGCGAGTAATCGAGGTACGGCGGCCCGCCAGAGTGCGAGCGTTTCAATTCTCGAGGACTGCGGTTGTTGCCTTTGCTTGCGCCAAATTTCGGGCTCGGGTACGTCATGCTGGATCCACAGTGTGATCAGCGCCGGGAGCACGCCTACGAAGAAGACCCAGCGCCAGCTCGCACGAGCGAGAACGATATTCGCCACGATTGCTGCTAAGGCGTAGCCGATGGCCCAACTGCTTTGCACGATTCCAAGCGCGCGTCCTCGCCAGGCGCCGGGCCAGGTCTCTGCTACTAAAGTTGCGCCAGAATTCCACTCGCCGCCCATACCCAAGCCGAGAAGAAAGCGAAATACAGCGAGCATTGTGATGCTGG
This sequence comes from uncultured Acidobacteriaceae bacterium, assembly GCA_963758245.1. GTDB lineage: Bacteria > Acidobacteriota > Terriglobia > Bryobacterales > Bryobacteraceae > Bog-105. The sequence goes on from CAVWUV010000006.1 coordinate 214,257, forward strand.
TGCAAAAGCCGCAAGCAAACGTGAACATGGAATAAACGAGGATGCTCAGGCTCAACATGCGGCGACGGCCAACGCGGTCGGCGAGCAGACCGAAAATGAGGCTTCCGATTGCGGAAGCGACCAGTGTCAACGTGTTTAGCAGGCCCGCGGTGGCTTTGCCCATTCCGAACTCGCGCATCAAGGTTGCGAGAACGATGGAGTAGAGCATCACGTCAAAGGCATCGAGCATCCAGCCGAGGCCCGCCGCAATAAGAGTTCGGCGTTGGGCTCGAGTGGTGTCGCGCCACCGGAAGGGCGGGGGCTGGGCGAAGTCCGCGGTAACGGTGGCCATTGAGAGTAGGATAGGCGTTGATGACCGCCGATGCGCATTGCGATTGACACCGGAGGTACTTTCACCGATTGCGTTTATTTCTCTCAGGAGCAGCTGAGAGTCCTGAAGGTTCCTTCAACTCCCGCGAATCCGAGCGATGCTGTTCTGCAGGCCATAAGGCAGATCACGCCGGGCGAAAATGCGGAGATCCGTCACGGCACGACAGTTGGCACGAACGCACTGCTCGAGCGAAAAGGCGCGCGCGTTGCTTTTGTCACTACTGCCGGTTTTGAGGACACCATTGCGATTGGGCGACAAGCACGCCCCAAACTCTACGATTTATTTTTCACCAAAGAGCCGCCGCTCGCGCCGGAGGATATGCGGTTCGGCGTCGAGGAACGCGTTGCTTCTGACGGCGCGATCTTGCGTTCAGCGGACGCGCAGGAGCTCACGCGATTAAAAGACGCGATCGCGGCCAAGCAGCCTGAATCCATCGCGGTCTCGCTTCTGTTTTCATTTGCCAATCCTTCAAACGAGAAGGCCGTAGTCGCCGCTCTTCGCGAGCTGGGTGTTCCGATTTCGGCATCGCACGAAATCCTGCCGGAATTTCGGGAATATGAGCGAGGATCGACGGTGCTGATCAACGCCTATCTCGCTCCGAAGTTGCAGCTGTATCTCGAGCATTTGGATCGCGCACTGTGCTCTGAAGGCTCGCGGCTGCAAGTCATGCAATCATCAGGCGGTATTATTCCGGCGAGCGTTGCGATGCGCGAGCCGGTGCGCACGATTCTATCCGGACCGGCGGGGGGCGTGGTCGGAGCGATGGCGGTTGCGAGAGCCGCGCGTTTTTCGGGAATTCTTACATTCGACATGGGCGGAACATCCACGGATGTGGCGCTGGTCAATCGCGAAGCAGGGCTTCGGACCACGACGGAGTCGCAGATTATGGGAATGCCGGTGGCGGTCCCCATGCTGGACATCCATACGGTGGGCGCGGGCGGAGGATCGCTGGCGAGTTTCGATCGAGGAGGCGCGCTCCGGGTCGGTCCTCAGTCTGCCGGAGCAGATCCGGGCCCTATCTGCTATGGGAGCGGAGAGCGCCCTACTGTCACTGATGCCAATCTTCTGCTGGGGCGAGTGGACGCGGATTGGTTTTTAGGCGGCGAGATGAAGCTCGACGAGCCGCGCGCGAGGAAATACTTTGAAAGAACAAAGGGCAGTTTGCCGAGCGTGGAGAGTTTTGCGGAAGGAATTATCCGGCTGGCCGACGCTCATATGGAGAATGCGCTGCGCAGGATATCAGTGGAGCAGGGGCATGATCCACGGGATTTTATCCTGATCAGTTTTGGCGGAGCGGGTCCATTGCACGCGTGCTCGCTTGCGCGCGCGCTCGGAATTCCGAAAGTATTGGTTCCCGGTTTTCCTGGCGCGTTGTCGGCTTACGGGATCCTGGTTTCCGATATCGTTCGGGATTATTCCCGGACGGTGATGCTGGGACCTGACGATGGTTCTATCAGCCGCCATTTTCAGGAGCTCGAGGAGCTCGGAAAAAAAGACATGAAGGCGGAAGGGCTGAATGGCATCTTCAGCCGGTCCATTGATGTGCGTTATGCGGGGCAAGGGTATGAGCTGGCGGTTGATTGGTCGAATGATTTCGTCAGCCGATTCCATAGATTGCATGAGCAACGCTATGGATATTCGGATACCCACAGGCCAGTGGAAGTGGTGAACGCGAGAGTGCGGATGATTGCTGAAACAGAGCATTTGAATTTGCAGCAGCACGCACTGAGGAAAGGAAATGGGAAGCAAGCGGCGCTGAAAGAAAAGCAGATTTATTTTGAGGGCCAGTGGCTGACAGGCCTGCTGTATGATCGCGCTCGATTTCACGCCGGAGATAGATTTGGTGGTCCCGCTGTCGTGGTTGAATACAGTGCGACAACTTTTGTTCCGCCGGCGTGCAGTGTTTTTGTAGACGAGTTCGCAAATCTAATTGTTGATATACCTCGATGACGGATCCTATTGAGCTTGCGCTGTTCAAGAGCGCTTTCCACTCGATTGCAGAAGAGATGGGCGCTACTCTAAGGCGGACGGCATTCTCACCGAACATCAAAGAGCGCCGCGATTACTCGAGCGCAGTTTTCGACGAATGCGGAAACGTGATAGCGATGGGCGACGATATGCCTGTCCATCTCGGTTCGATGCCGATGTCCGTGCGCGCTGCTCTCGACAAACTTACGCTCGAAGCCGGTGATATCGCGATTCTGAACGATCCTTACGAAGGCGGAACACATCTTCCCGATATCACGTTGGTGATGCCGATCTTCGTTTCGGAAAGCGACAAGGCTGCATTTTACGTGGCGAACCGCGCCCATCACGCAGACGTCGGGGGCACATATCCGGGATCGATGGGTCTGTGCCGTGAGATCTGGCAGGAAGGGTTGCGAATCCCTCCTCTGAAGCTTGTCTCAGGAGGCTCGCTGAACCAGGCGCTGCTGACGCTGATTCTCAACAACGTCCGCACGCCGAGAGAACGCGAGGGGGATTTAACCGCTCAGATCGGTGCATGTCGAATTGGCGTTCAGCGCGTGATCGAGATGGTTCAGAAATACGGTTTGGATCGGGTGCGAGGCAATGTCACTGCGCTTCTGAATCATTCGGAACAACTGATGAAAACCGAGCTCGAACAGCTGCCCGACGGCGAGTGGAGTGCCGAAGACTATCTGGATAGCGACGGGATTACAGATGATCCAGTAAAGATATGCGTCAGGATAAGAACTGATCCGAGACATGGACGCGTCTCGGTGGATTTCACGGCGTCTGCGCCGCAGGTGGCGGGCAGTCTAAACGCGGTCTATGCGATCAGCTACTCGGCAACCTTCTATGTATTTCGATGTCTGTTGCCGGAAGAAGCAGCACCGACCGCAGGATTGATGCGGCGGGTTGAGCTGGTCATTCCAGAGGCAACGGTGGTCAATGCGCGGCCGCCCGCGGCGGTTGCGGGTGGAAATGTTGAAACCTCGCAGAGAATCGTGGACGTGCTGTTGCGCGCTTTTGCCAAGATCCTGCCGGACCGGATTCCTGCTGCAAGCTCGGGCACGATGAGTAATTTAACAATCGGCGGCATTGATCCCCGGACCGGGCACTCGTATGCATATTACGAGACGATTGCAGGCGGTTCGGGAGCTGGTCCGTATTCGGATGGCATTTCCGGCGTCCACACTCATATGACGAATTCGCTGAACACGCCGGTGGAAGCGCTCGAATATGCGTATCCATTTCGCGTGCGCCGTTATTCGTATGGAAGAAATTCAGGCGGCGGTGGCGAGCATCGCGGCGGTGACGGGTTGATTCGAGAGATTGAGTTTTTAGCGCCCGCTCAAGTGACAATTCTGTCGGACCGGCGGGTGCACTCGCCGTACGGGCTCCAGGGCGGCGGAGACGGATCGAAAGGCCGCAATGTCCTTATCGACAACGGTGTGGAACGGGAGCTGCCGGGCAAGTGCAATCTTCAGGTAAACGCGGGCATGGTTCTGCGTATTGAAACACCGGGTGGAGGCGGCTGGGGTAAGCCAGATTATTGTTGAGGCAACTCGTTAGAGCTTTCAAACTGCAGTTTCAAAGATCTCGCCTCTTCCGCAGAGATGTTTAAGGCGCTAACCCGAGTTCGTTGCAGGCCGCTTGCTTACGCGCGCGGTTCAGTGCTCCCTAAGCTTGCACGGAACCGCGACCTGAGGGAGCGTTCGCGACGGGGCTAATTCGGGTAGGGTTCATTGGCGCGAACGATACGGATGTAGTGATCGGTAAAAGTTTGATGGCCTCCCGGAAGGGCGACCTTCGGCATGTGGCAACTCACGCAACCGGAAGTGGCTACGGGGCAGGCTTTTGGTGATCCCGTTGGATGGGCGGCCGGAGTTGTGGCAGTCGAACCGTGACACGCCAGGCACTTCGAATCGTAGGAGGCGGTATCCCGAACCACTTCGCGATGGGGATCGTGGCACGCGATGCAACTGATGCGGCGATCGCTCCCATCAAAGCACTTGCTGTTGGCGAGCCGGTAAGGCTGGAATCGAACGTTGATTTCGCCTCGCAGGCGATCTCTGACCACCGTTTCCCAGGAACGGTGGCACTGGCCGCAAAAGTTTGAGATCTCTTCAGAAGATAATATTTTAAGCTTCGCCGGGACTGATTGGAGACTGCCGTGAGAGATGGCTTCGAGATGGTTGAGCGCTCCCACGTGACAGTGCTCGCAGGTGACGCCAGGTTTCAGCGAATCCAAATGCAAGTGATTACCAGTGACAGACCCTGTCGAGTGGCAACCGAAGCAGGCCGCTGATTCATCGGGCCGGAGCTCGCGGCCGAAAGCTTCCAGGAGATTCTTGGGGTGAATGTCCTGATCGCCGATGGTCGTGTCGAGTCCGTTGAGTGCCGGGTAATAACTGACCAAACTCTCATAGAGGCGGCCTTCATATTCCAGGACCCACGTTTGAGAGCCTGCGCCGAAGCCCCAGCGGACCGGAAACGAAATCGTTTTCGAGCCATCAGTAACCGTATAAGTGATTCCATCACCGCGCGTTTCTACAGTGTAGCTAAACGCCCCTTTCTGAACCGTCAGCTTCGGGTGCGCCTTGAGGACCGGATTGTTGGCCGGCAATGACAAGGCATGAGCCATGGAGGTTGCGGGTTGGGAAAGCGCCTGTTGCGTATGGCACGATGCGCAGGTAAGCGCGGTTTCGGGGTCTGAGCCGCGCCTTCCACGGCAACAGCGAATAACGTCACGGTGAGAGCGTTAGCGCTGCGCAAGGGAGGCGGTCTCCTTGGTCAGATCCATCGATATTTGACGCTCGCGTCGCGCGTCCTGAGTGCGGCCGATTCTCGAGTATGCGGTCGCTAGCGAAAGGTGAGATTCGAGGAAACCGGAGTCCAGCTTTTCGGCGGTTTCCAGATGTTCGATTCCCCGAGCCACCGCTCCGGTTTCGACTAGCAAACGTCCAAAGACGAATTGGGCGATGGCTGATTTAGGCTCCTCCTTTGCAGCCCTTTCGGCGTACGGCAGAGCCGGTTGAAATTCACTGCGCCTCAATAAAACCCAAGCGAGCATGGAATTTGCTGCGGGATTCGCGGCGTCGATCTGTAGCTCGCGCTTGAACTCCTCGATCGCTTGGTCCGGATCAGTCGCAAGCAGAGTCAGGCCATGCGCGTAGTGGACGTTCTCAGCATTCGGAAAACGCGCCAGCAGGTCCTCGAAAGCCTGCTCTCCCTCCATTGAATGGCCAGCCATCGTGAGGAACGCAGCTTTACCGGCCGTGACGAATAGATCCTGTTGGCCCGCGGGGATGTCCTTCGGAAGAAGCGGCCTTCGAAGCGTGGCGAGACCCATACTCAAGAGAATCGAATTGTTCGGCGCGCCATCGTGTGCGAAACGCGCATATTTTTGCAACGCTTTATCGAAATCGCCCGTGCGAGTGAGCAAGAGGGCCTCGTGATAGCGCAGGACGACATCCATTTGCGGGTCGGCTGGAGTGGCCAAGGAGAGGCTGTGCTGGATATGCGCCAAGGATTGAGCATAGTCGCCGGTCTCGAACTCACATAGGCCGAGCAGACCCCAGGCTGGCGCGGCGTTCGGTTGAAGCTCCACAAAATGAGCTAGCGCGTCGCGGCCGTCCGCGTACTGGTCCGTGTCATACGAAAGACTCCCCAGAAACCACCAGCCTTCATCCCATTTCGAGTTCAGTTGGAGAGCTTGCCGGTAGAATTCGATCGCGTGGGGAATATCGTTCGCCTGGCGAGCGGCAGTCGCGCGCGCGGACAATTCTTCAAAGGAAGCTGCATGGCCCAGGGCGGCGACAAATATCACGCAAATAGCCGCTCGCAGCGCCCGCACTTTCACTGGTTCATTTCCCGATCGGACCCGTCACCCGCCTCGGGGAGGAGCATCGCATTCCGCGCCGGTTTCAGACGATTGAATTCAGCGGTCTCCTTCTGCGCTTCGGCGGTTCTTCCGAGGTGACGGTAAGCCTGAGCGAGCGAGAAATGTAACTGCGCGTTTTCAGGTGCGAGTTTGACGGCGGTCTGCAGCTCGGGAACGGCTTTTTCATACTGCTGCATGTGCACGAATGCCCGCCCGATAACTGCATGGGAAAGAGCATTGGCGGGTTGAAGCTTTAGGGCCTCTTCGGCCAGCTTCACTGCGGATTCCGCATCGCCAGCCTTAATGTCGAGTATCGCGATCTGCAGCCGCGCAGGTACGTGCGAAGGGCTGATCTTCAGCTCCTTCCGGAATTCAGTTCGCGCGGCATCCGCATCGCGCTCCAGCAGATAAATGCCGTAGAGGTAGTGAACGCCAGGTTCATTCGGGTATTCAGTAATCAGTTGATGAAAGAGCGTGCTTGCATCATTTGCATTTTCGGCATACAGCGCCCATGCCGCGCGGCCAGCCAGATCGACAAGAGATCGCTTATCCGCAGGAATTTCGGAGGGCAGGCGCGGAATCCCCAAAGTGCTCAGACCCAAGTCCTCGATAGTCTCGGGAGAGTTGTCCCCGAGCAGCGCAAGCGGTTGCAATTGCTCGACGGCTGCGCCGAAACCCGAGGATTGAATGCAGATGACAGCGGCGCGATTGCGAACCGTGGAAACAAATTTCAGATCGTCAGGGAGGCCGATTGCTTCTGCCTTCCGAATGTCGGCGAGTGCCTGAGCTGAATCACCCACCTGATACTCGCAGAGGCCAAGAAAACCCCACACGGCCCCGTTTTGCGGCGCAATTTGCGCGGCTTTTTGAAACGCTGTTCGCGATTCAGGATATTGCTTAGTCCCGTACAGAGCTGCTCCCAAATAGAACCAACCTTCGGCCCAGGCAGGCCGCAACGCTAGCGCCTGTTGGTACAACATGGCTGCTTGCTGCGGGTTAGTTTGCAAGGCGTCACTCGCCCGTCGTGAAAGGCTGCCAAAATCGCTCGCGCCCGGAACCGATTGCGACGCGTAGGATGGGGCGCTTGGCACTACGATGATGAAGAGCGCGAGAGCCAGCAATCCCAACTTCATGATGCGTGGACTATCTAAATTGTATGCTGGAGGCGATGCGTGCTGTGGTTTGCGCCGCACTATTGACCTGTTTTGCTGTTGCTCAAAATACAACTCCCGATCAATTGTTTCGAAGCGCCGTTGAAGCACAGCAGCGCGGAGATTTCGGCCTAGCCATACGCGATTATCAGCGGCTCTTGCAACTTCAGCCAGGGTCCGTTGAAGTGCTTGCTAACGTCGGAGCGGCGCTTGCTCACGAGAACCGGTTTGACGAGGCAATCGCGGATTATCAGGCGGCATTAAAACTGGATGCGGGAAATGCTGCGATTCAATTGAATTTAGGCCTCGCATTCTACAAGAAGGGCGATCTTCAGAACGCCATAAGCCAGTTCGAGTTGCTCCGGAAAACTGAGCCGGATAATGCTCGTGTGGCGACATTGCTCGGCGACTCCTATTTGCGGCTCGCCCAGACTGAGAAAACTGTAGCGCTTCTCACTCCGCTCGAAGCTGCTCATCCCGAAGATTTGGATCTGGCATACGTACTGGGATCGGCTCTTATCGCGAGCGGCAAGGAACGTGATGGTCTGGTCCTTGTCGAACGTGTGGCAAAACGGGTAAATAGCGCGGATGCCTATATGCTTGCCGCGAAGACACGGCTGAAGCTCAATGATTTTGGGGCCGCGAGCGAGGATCTTGAGGCAGCCGCGCGCATCGACCCACACCTTCCGGACCTTTACACTTTGCTGGGTATCGCAAAGGAAGGAGCTGGCGATTTAGAAGGCGCGGAGAAGGATCTACGCGCGGCGCTAGAGCTGAATCGTAACGATTTCCAGGCGAATATGCACCTGGGCGGGATTCTCTATGAAAAGCGTGATTTGGATGGAGCGAAGACTTACATTCAACGCGCGTTGGATATCACTCCCGATTCCTTATTTGCTCTATACGAGCTGGCGCTGGTAAAAGGCGCTACCGGGCAGGTGGATGCGGCGGTCAGTGATCTCGAGAAGATCGTGCAGCGGGATCCCAATTGGCTGGATGCCCACGTTCAACTCGCCGCGCTGTATTACAAACAGCACCGCCAGGCGGATGGGCTAAAGGAAAGGCAAATTGTGGATCGGCTCACAGCTGAGCAACAGAAGAAAGGCCCGAGTCAGAATCCGCATAGCATTGAAAGTGCTCGGCCTAGCTCGATTCGTCGAGTACTTCAATTGCGAAAACTGAGGCGTAGTTCGCCTCGGGTTCAAACTCAAACAGGAGTTTTCCCTGTGCGTTCGGCTTCAGGTGATGGAACGTCTTCACAACTTCTCGAAGGTTACCTGCCTCTTTGAAGATGTCAAAGTGTTCCAGCAGCATGACACCGTTACAGGTAACGTTGAAGACCCGGCTGCCGACGCCGCCGACACCGGAAGCGCCCGGACCAAAGTACGTCTCGGCAAAATACAGAGTGACAGTGTAGGCGCCGCGGATATCGACTGGAAGAGCATAACTGAAATTGCCAGCGCGCTCCGTCGTGAACATAACCGGGTCAGGCGTGCCGCCGACCAGTGGCTTGCCTCCAAAAAGCTGCCCGCCCAGGTAATAATTGTCAGGCGCCCAGATTTGGCCTAAATGGTCGGTGTAGGAGTTCACTTGAGTCACTAGTCGAATAGGAAGCTGTTTGTGCCGGATGCCCGGTACCAGCTCTATGGCGTTGATCATAGGCTGTCCGCGCTGGCTCTCAACACTGAAATGGACCTTTCCATCGAGCGCAGGCTCGACATCTTTGAACACGCGCTCATCGGCAATCCTGAGGCCGCCCGCGTCGGCGATGGGGTCGAACGTCTGAATGAGCGTCGCTCCATTCAGCCGGACAAGAAAAGTTCGGTTGTTTTCGCCGCCTCCCATCTCCTCCCCATATTCGGTTTCAACGAAATACAAGTGCAGTTCGTAGACCCCGGGTTTGACGGGGATGTCATAGGAGAATTCGCCTGTCCGGGTATTTCGGAACAGAAAGGGATCGCTGGCGCGCCGTATGAATCCTCGTCTCGCCGGCCAGGGACGCCCTCCATTGAAATACTTATCCGGTCCCCATACCTCTCCCAAGCGGCTGATGTGCGGAGGTCCATCATACCCGCACAGTACTCGGATGCCGCCGGATTCGTCCATTCCCGGCGGCGGGGGAGTTACCGCAAGCGGAGCACTTGTCGTTGAAGAGGGCGCGCTGGTGCGTGTGTACGTCTGGACGGTTCGGAAAACGAGGAAAATGGCCAGCGCCGCAGCGAGGCCGAAACCTGAATACCACCACAAGTGCTGTTTTGGGCGGATTGGCGCGCTGACTTCCAACAGGGTCGGAGCCGCAGGTTCTTCCACAGCAAGCGGTGGCGAACTTGGCAACGAGGTTCATTTGGCGCGTCAGGCGAGCGTTCCTGCGGATGGGAGATCTCGTCTTTATGCCGGAACACTGGAACATAACTGCCGGGCGGCAGTTCGATCTGCACCTCGTGGTCCTTGCCCTCGGACTCGTAAAATTGCTTGAGCTTCTTGCGGAGGCGATGAGCCTCAACCCGCGCAATGGAATCCTGACTGCGATCGAAATTCCCTGTCCGGCCGAAGACTTCAGTAGCAATTCTTAGTTCATTCAGGAGGTGACTTTCGCCATCGAAATACTTGCTGCAAAGATAACCAAAAAGGCGAGCCATCAAGGGCGAACGAGGCAGGCTCGCAAGCACAGCCTGTACTTCCGCCTGCTCCTTATCCTTCAAAGCGAGCTCGGCCCGAGGAGGCGTAGTGGAGGCCATTTGGCGTCGATACACATTGTACGTCAGAAAGTAGTGCCGGGATTTTGGCGTAACATTGCGTAACAGTCACTATTAACGTTGTCTCGCTTATTTATAGCCCCTATAATCGTGACAAGTTTCGGCAGGGGTTTTTCGGTAACATGGGCGCGAGCCGGACTAGAAATTTTCGGAGTTCCGCTAAGGCCCAGAATTTTTGATGATGTTTTTTCCAGTTCGCAATCTATTCGGGTAAGCTACATCTCAGTGTCAGGGGGTCTACATGTTTAGATCTTTTTCTTCCTCGGTTCTGCGCGCCACGGCCGTGTGGAATCCAGGACGATTCGCAGTGGTTACGGGACTGCTATTGGCATGTCTCACGGTTTTTCAAGGTCCGGCTAAGGGCCAGCAGTTGACCGGAACACTCAGCGGCACCACGTATGACCAAAGTGGCGCGGTGATTCCGAATGCCAACGTGACGGTCAAGAACGAAGCCAGCGGCGACACTCGCGCGACGGTTTCAAATGGTTCCGGGTACTTCACGGTGACGGCTCTTCAGCCCGGCACGTATGATGTGACGATCGCAGCCGCAGGCTTCCAGGGCTGGGAACAAAAGGCAGTCGTTATCAATCAAGGGGATAACCGCACCCTGCCCAACATCGCTCTGCAGGTGGGACAAGCCACGCAACAAGTTGAGGTTGTCGCTGAATCGGCGGCGGTCGCGCCGGTTGATACTGCCGAGGTCAGCCGACCCTTAATTCGCAGATGGTGAACGATCTGTCTATTCAGGGTCGCGATGCCGGCGAGCTAATCAAGATCATGCCCGGCATGGCGATGACCAGCGGCCTTGGCGGAATACGGCGACGTTCTCCGACCGAGCCGTAGGGACGAACACCGGCCCAGTGGGTTCATTCTCTGCCAACGGCACTCAGCCGAACGGTGCGATGGCATTCATGTTGGACGGCGCCAACCTGGTAGATCCCGGTAACGAAGGTACTCAGATCGCCAACATCAACCAGGACATGACCGCCGAGGTGAAGGTGCTGATGTCATCGTACGGTGCGGAGTACGCGAAAGGGCCGGTCATTTTCCAGGCCTTCAGCAAGAGCGGCGGCTCAGCGTTCCACGGCGAGGGTTATCTGTACGCCCGGAACAGTGTATTCAATTCCAATGACTCGTTTTTTAATTCCCAGGGCCAGGCAAAACCCTCCGATTACGAGTACTATCCGGGCGGGAATATTGGCGGTCCGGTCCTGATACCCTGGACCCACTTTAATCGTAACCGGGACAAGCTGTTCTTCTGGTTCGGCTATGAATACATGGACCAGCACCCGTCAGGAACGTTATGGCAGACTTTCGTTCCAACGCCGCAGATGCTGGCGGGGAACTTCACCGCCCGTCTCCTGGCAACGCTGCCGAGCAGACTGACTGGGGTCAATGCGCCGCCCTGCCCGCCATCGTCGAGCAACGCAGCCGTGAGTTCCCGGTCGAGTTGCGGCAATTTGGTCTTTCCGAACGGCCAGATCCCGACGAGTCTTTTCGATCCGAATGCGCTCGCGCTCTTGAAGACGTATCCCGCGCCTAACGTGGACCCGAATACGCACGGCGGATTCAACTATCAGTATCTTGACCAGAGCCCGGTGGACCGCTGGGAGCAAACCGAGAAGGTGGACTATTCGATCAGTGAGAACACGAAGCTGACCGTCTCGTATGCTCGCCAGGATGAAAAGGATCTGCATCCTGTGCAGGTCTGGTGGGCACCTTCGTGGTCGCTGCCGTATCCCTCGCCTCTGGTTGCGCCGACCACGTCTAACGTGATTATGGCCAATGGCACCCACGTTTTCAGCCCCACGCTGACGAACGAAACGGTTTTTACCTATGCGCGTTACATCAACCCCATTACTCCCCAAAATCCAGCGGCCATTAATCCTTCGAATCTGGGCTTTAATGTTCCCGGCCTGTTCGGCGCCAAGCGAGTACAGATCCCGAATCTATTGAGCTGGGGTGGCGGCGGCAACGGATTCGCGGGTTACGACACACAAGGGGTCTTTGGTGGGGGCTTCAACGGTGGTGCATTCGGCGGCTTGAAATCTGACCCAGCCATCTACGACAACCTGAGCAAAGTTGCCGGGACGCATACGATGAAATTCGGTTTTTACTGGGATAGCAATGGCAATCAGCAATCGAGCGGCCAGGCGATCAACGGCACCTACGATTTCGAAACGTACGGCGGTACTTCCACGGGCAATGTGTACGCGGATCTGCTGCTGGGCCGAGCCGCAGGTTACTCTCAGGCGAGTGCGATTCCGGTAGACAATCTGTCGTATCACCAATACTCCGTGTACGCCCAGGACTCGTGGAAAATGAACAAGCGCCTGACTGTAAATTACGGTATCCGCTTCGATCACGAGGGGCAGTGGTATGACAACTACGGAGGCGTAGCCGTATTTAGCCTTGACAACTACGCGGTGAATCCTTCGGCGACGAATGCCGGCTTACTCTGGAACAAAATCAACCCGTATACGCCCACATCGGGATATAGGTCGCCCCTGTTCTACTACGATCCGAGACTCGGGTTCGCCTATGACGTCTTTGGTAATGGCAAGATGGTGCTCCGTGGCGGTTTTGGTGTGTTCCGTTACCAAATCGCTTTCAATACCGTGCAGGCTCCGTCGGAAATTCCGCTGGGGGTAGTCAGCGCCAGCGTGCCTTCAACTGGGGGTCTAACCTCACTCGGCCAGATAACCCAGTACAACCTGCCCAGCAGCAGCAACGTAGCTTGCGGCACGGGCTGCTCGGTTACCGCTCTTGCACAAAACGATGGGAAGGTGCCATATACAGAGGATTACAATTTCTCAATCGACTACTCGCTCCCATGGAGATCACTGTTTGAGGTTTCCTATGTCGGGAATCGGAGCCGGGATCTGCTCATGTCGGGCAACACGAATAACATTAACAAGCCACCGCTTGGATCCTTCTTTGGACCCGATCCTTTGACCGGCGTGACTAACAGCGTGTTTTCGAACAACTTCCCGGCCAACGATTACCGGCCTTTGCAGCACTATGGCGATGTGAATATTGATGGCCACAGCAGCTACGCGAACTACAACTCGGTGCAGGCCACCTGGCAGAAGCAGTCCGGGCCGGCTACGTTCGTTGTGAATTACACGTTCAGTAAGGTGCTAGGTATTCGCGATGGTGACAGCCAGAACGGGCCTTCTGCCGGTCCACTGATCGATCCTTATAGCGTCAGGGCGAATTATGGCGTCCTCGCATTTGACCACACTCATATCTTCAACGCTGCCTATGTGTGGAACCTGCCTAAGCCGATTCACAACAATCGTATTCTCGAAGGCGTTGTGAATGGCTGGCAATTGTCGGGCGTTACACAATTCCAAAGCGGTTCTCCGATTCAGCCGAACACCAACGAAACGATGAACGTAACCTGGGGCAACGCGCTCGTAAACGGCAGCTATTACGGAGTCAGCCCTCAGAACTGGCTCGGATCAAATGCTGCGAATCTGACGCTGACTCCGATTCTCACCTGTGATCCGCGGAGTGGCCTAAAGTCGGGCCAATATTTTAACCCCGGCTGCTTTGCTCCGCCTCCGCAGGGATCCCTCGGCGATATCGTCTGGCCCTACATCAAAGGCCCGGCATTCTTCGATAGCGATCTCGCGCTCTTCAAGAACTTCAAGATTACGGAGCGGCAAAGTTTGCAGTTCCGCTTCTCGGCGTTCAACTTCCTTAACCATCCGAACGCGGCACTGGTTGCGCCGAACGGCAGCACGACCGATGTCAGCCTGCAGTTCATCAACTACAGCAATCCCAATCATCCGTTGACGCAAACAAACACGAACGCAACCACGAACGGGTACCCGGCTTGGACTACCGGCAACCGCTTGATCGAGTTCGCTCTAAAGTACTACTTCTAAGTTCGAGGCGAAACTCACATTCCACTCCAGAAAAAGGGGCAGCGCACGCTGCCCCTTTTTCGTCTGCTACCGTTTGTTTTGAAGCGAATCTTTTTAGCGGTTACGCTGGGGATTTCTTTTCTCCTGTGCACCTCCAAGCCGCCATCCGCCGGCATACACTTCGCTCTTAAATCGCTGCCGTTCCGGCTCGAGAACGATCAAACATCCGGGTATAACGCGCCGGAAACCATGGCCGGCGGTGTCGCGATTTTCGACTACAACCGCGACGGCCGCCCCGATATCTTCTTCACCAATGGCGCTAACATCGCGACGCTAAAGAAAGACGCGCCGAAGTACCGCAATCGGCTTTTCCGGAATGACGGAAACGGCGTTTTCACAGACGTGACGGACGCAGCCGGTGTGGCGGGCACTGGATACGACATAGGCGTTGCAGTTGGCGACTACGACAATGATGGATACCCCGATCTGTTCGTCGCGGGCGTGCATGGCAACACGCTCTATCACAACAACGGAAACGGCACATTTACCGACGTGACCGCGAAGGCGGGACTGGAACGGTGGAACGATTCACAGTATGGTCCGCTCTGGGCCATAACGGCGGCTTGGGTGGACGTCAACAACGATGGACTGCTGGATCTGTTCGTCGTGAATTATTTGCAGTGGAAGTACGATTCGAAGCCACTCTGTTCGGTAAATGGCGTTGCCGATTACTGCCACCCACGCTATTACAAAGGGAGTCCCAATCAACTTTTCCTGAATAAAGGGAACGGCACGTTTCAGGATGTCTCCGCCGAGTGGGGCATCCGCGACAAAGTGGGGAAGGGAATGGGGGTCGGGGTGGCGGATTACGACCTGGATGGACGCCCCGATCTGTTCGTCACCAACGACGCCTATTACAATTTCCTGTTCCATAACTTAGGGGGGAAGTTCGAGGAAGTGGCGTTTCCCGCAGGCGTCGCTCTTCCCGAAGATGGACAGTTCGTTTCGGGGATGGGCCTCGATTTCCGGGATTTCAACAACGACGGTTATCCGGATATTTTCTTTGTGGCGCTGAATAAACAGACCTTTCCGCTGTTTGAGAACACTGGCAAGGGCGACTTCCGCGAGGTAACCGCTTCTAGCGGAATAAGGCCGCTGACACTTCAAATGGCTGGTTTCGGCGCCGGCTTTTTCGATTTTGACAACGATGGGTGGAAAGACATTTTCGTCACTCGAGGGCACGTGGCGTCTCTCCCGCAGCCCGGTCAGGAGGTGGATCAGTACAATACCGTTTTCCGCAACTTAGGGTCAAAGCGAAAATGGGAGGCGTTGACGGAAGGGGCAGGATTGAACGCCAGTCCGCCTGCGCGGCATCGGGGCCTCGCCTTCGGCGATCTGGACGGCGATGGACGAATTGATGTGGTCGCAACCGCGCTGGGAAAAGAGCCGGAGATCTGGATGAATCGCACTGAACCTTCGGGACACTGGCTGGATATCGCGCTGGAAGGGACCAAGAGCAATCGCGACGGCATTGGCGCTCGAATCAAAGTCACTACGAAAAGCGGCACGCAATACAATCACATGACCACCAGCGTGGGCTACGCTTCATCCAGCGCAGGACCGGCGCACTTCGGGCTCGGCGCCGATACGGAGGCCGAGTCGATCGAGATCCGTTGGCCTTCGGGGACGGTTCAAAATCTCCAGAACGTCAGCGGCGACCGTTTGCTCAAAGTGAAAGAACGCTGATCCATAAGAACTCGCAATCGACTTGATACGTCTCGAACGCCGTTCGCGTCCGATATCGGAGCCTTAACTATGAATCCGATTCCGCAAGATAAACAGGTCGCGCTTGTTGACCGGTTGACACAGGCATGTGGCGGCAGTTATTCGCCGGAAGTGCGCCGGCGTTATTTTATTACCGGTCCGCAATGGGCGCCCGCGTATGAAGGTCAGGCGCTATTTCATGCCCCAACCCGCTCGCCGATTACCTTCGAAACCGTGATCGAGGAATACGGCAAGATCGGGGTCGGCTATTGGTGCACGCATGACACGGATGTAATTCCGACCAATGATCTGTTCACGCCGCGTCAGGATGAGATCGTCGGACGTATTAAGCAAAGTCTGTCGAAAAACGGCTTGAAGTGCTCCATGGTAACAACGGAAACGTTTTATCATGCGGTGTGGGCGGCCAGTCCGGCGGCTGAATCGGGCGATGTTCGCGCGTACGCGCGCAGACGTTTGGAAAACACGGTTGCCATCGGGCACGAGCTTGGTGCTCAATATTGCGTTTACTGGCCCGGAACTCTCGGATATTACACGCAGGGAGCTATTGATGAAACCCAGACGCTGCGCTGGTTTGCTGATGGCATCAATGCGGCCTGCGATGCGGACATCGAGATCGCGAAAAAGTACAATCGGCCGACCCTAAAGCATGCCCTAGAGGCCAAGCCGTTTGAACCGCAGGCAGAGATTCTCCTGCCGACTTCTGATGCCATGATGGCATTCATCTTCTCGGGCCTGATAAAGCATCCGGATATGGTCGGACTGAACCCTGAATATCTTCATGAGCTGATGTGGGGCGGCGCGCCTCGGGCAGCTCTCGCTCGAGCGCTGTTATGCGGCAAGCTGTTTCACTTTGACATCAATGACGGATACCGGCTGAAGCATGACGTCGATATCGCGGTAGGACTCGTAAATCCGCTGGATTGGCTGAACGTGCTGGTTTTGCTCCGAACTCATAATTACAACGGCCCATTCAATCTGGATTACAAACCGCCGCGGACAACGAGTAATCACGCGGTGTTTTCTATGAGTCTTCCCACATCGATTGATCGCTTTATTACGCTTTGGGAGATGGCTGGCGAAGTTATGTCCGATCCGATTATTAAGGAGGCAACCGATGCGCTGAAGGCGGGCGGGGCGGGCGCTGATCCGCGTGATGTTTCCTCCGTTGTGAACGCAAACAAGGAGCTGCTGTCCTTGCATGAGCTGATTAGTCACCGGCTGTTTCAGATTTTGATCGGCGCGAATCGCGGGCGCACGTACAGCCTGTAGCTTCTGCTGCTACTTTGCGAAATTCAAAACCGCTTACTAGCGTGCGCGGCTCAGAACCAGCATTGGACGTTGCAAATGGTTACTGAGCCGCGGCCAGTAGGAAGACGAGCGGTGCGTTCCAGTTGATCGCCACCTCATTGCAGGCGTACGCCCCGGTCTCATCAACGTACATTTTGGCGCGCGGGACATCGGAGCTTAGCATGCGTTTCATCACGCTATCCTGACGTCCCGAGTTGGGACCTCCGGCCATCAGACCGGGCCAAGGCAACTCCAATCCATCTGCCGCGCTGGGCCGATGATGAGGATGGCGAACCGAATTCTCTCCCACTTGCGTTACCCAGGAAAGAGCAAATGTATTTCTCCCAAGTATGTAATGCAGGTTGTCCATGGCGGCTCCAACATAGCGCTGGTTTGAGCGGAAGCGATCGGCAATCAACAACTGCATACTGTAGTTGGCGGCGACGCCATTCGATCCCCAGATATAATCTCGCGGCGTTAAGGTGATCCGATACGCGTGATGAGCGGCGCGCTCCGTGATCTGATCAGCGGCTTGGAGCGAATGTTCACGAATGGCATTCACCGCCTCAGTATCCTTGCCATGTCCCAGAACGTAGGTCCAGAGGGCAAGAGGCGCAAGCATGGACCAAGACGGTGGGCCTGCCGGGCGAATCGTGTCCAAATATTCGCGGTAGTGTTCTAGAAAATAGCGCGAATAGATATCGGCGCTGGTTGTCCGCGACAGCTCAGCTGCGGCCCAGAGCCGCTCGTCTGCACAGTTCTGATCGCCATAATCCCCGGTCGTGATGCCGCGGGGATTCCGGAACACCACGTCGGGGTTTTGGTCGAGCCATTTCCATGCGCTTTGAGCGGCGAGTAGGCATCGATGCGCATAGGCCGCATCGAAGGGGCGGTACGCGCGAGCCGCAATGGCCATGACCGCTGCAAAATCCGCGGTTGCGCACGAGCTCTTAAATGGCGCCTGGCCCGTGCCGATGACATAGCTTACCAGCGTGTCCTGTTCCGGCATGATGAACGGGCAGAAGCGGGTGCTGGTTTGCTTGTGCCACACGCCTCCATCAATGTCTTGCATAGAGAGCATCCAGTCCAGGTTCCAGCGAATCTCGTTCAGAATATCCGGAACGCCATTCCCGGATTCCGGCAGGTTGAGCGAAATGTTTTTCAAGCGGTTGCCGTACAATTCCCACGTCCACAGCAAGGTGCCGGTTGAAATTCCCGAATTCACGACATAGCGCCCGTAATCTCCCGCATCGTGCCATCCGCGAGAGGAGATGCGCGGCCCGTCTTTCCCGGAAGAGGGATGAAACGCGCCAACCAAGTGGCAGGCGGCATGTTTATAGCCTGGAAACTCCGGTCCGAGATCGACGGCTGTGCCACACCGCTGCCCGTAGTACGATCGCATCGCCAAATAGTAAACGCGGGCGAAGACCTTTGGCCCAATCGAAAAATTCCAGCTTCTGCCCACCTCCGGGATGTCCAGATAGAACTTTCCGGTTTCGGACAGGCTCGTGAAATCGGCGGTTTGAACATTGTCAGTCGAGTCAGGATCGAAGGTCGGCGCCTTCAAATTGCCCTGGAAAGCTACGGAGTTATTACTTGCGCGACGAACTACGAACGCATGGCGCGCGCCTGCCGCTCGAGCTTGCTGTACGACCATTGCCAGTTTCGGAGCGTCGGGCAAATATCCTGCCTGATCCACCTTGATTTCAGTCGTGGAATCAGCGCCCCGGAGGCAGCCAGAGAGCAGAAAAAGAAGTAAGCTTACGGACCAATTGCTGTTGCACACAATAACGGGCTACGGTCTCACTTGAATTGTTTTCTCTGCCTTAATGTCCGCTGAAGAACTGCCGAGCATGAGCGTCACTCTGTCGGCTTCTAGCGCCCAATCATTCTTACTTTCATCCCAATACGCCAGCGCGGCCGCGTTCAGCGGAAACCGCACGGTCTTGCGTTCACCGGCCTGGAGGGTCACGCGCCGGAAGCCCTTCAGTTCTTCGCTGGGCCGGCTCACCTTGGACTCCAGATGCTTCACGTACATTTGCACGACTTCATCGCCGAGCCGCTTGCTGGTATTCGTGACGTCCACGCTGACCGTAATCTCGCCATTCGCGCGTATCCGGTCTGAACTAACACGGGGATTGGCGTATTTGAAGCTGGAATAACTCAGGCCATAGCCGAAGGGAAACAGCGGCTCGCCTTTGAAGTACATGTATGTCCTGCCATGCCGCAAGTCGTAATCCATTACGGGCGGCAATTGATCGAGCGAACTTGGCCAGGTATGCACCAGCCTTCCCGCCGGATTGATAACGCCGAACAGCGCCTCTGCCAGAGCCGTACCTTCTTCCTGGCTGTTGTGGGCCATGTGGAGGATGGCCGGTACGTTTTGCTTAGCCCAGTTGATGGCGTACGGAAAGCTTGAGACCAGCACCACCACGGTGCGTGGGTTCACTGCATAGACATTTTGGATTAGACTTTCCTGCTCAGCGTTGAGCGTTATAGTTTTTCTATCTATTGCCTCTTTGCCCTCCGAGGGATCGGGGCAGTGGTTCCAACCAGCATCGCACGTGGGATGATTCCCGACGAAGACTAAGGCGACATCAGAAGTCCGAGCTCCATTAACAGCGGCCCCACTGTCGTTGTTCACAAAGTAGTTGACGGCGACGCTTCCGCCGCATTCTTTCCTGATTCCATCGAGCGGAGTAATAACGTAAGGAGGCGTTCCGCTGTACCAGTCGAGATCCACCTCGTTGGCGCGCTGCCCTATAATGGCGATTTTGTGCACAGCACTCTTTTCCAGCGGCAGCAGGTGATTCGCGTTCTTCAACAACACAATGGATTTCTCTGTGATCTGTCTCGCGATGCGCCGATGCTCGTCGGTATTCCAGGGATCAGGCTGGCCCTCTTTTTCGCTGATGCCGGAGTAAGGCGACATAGAGAGAGGGTCCAGCAGGCCAAGGCGAATCATCACCCGGAAAACTCCTCGAAGGTTCTCGTCAATATCTTGCTCGGTGATGAGCCCTTTCTGCAGCGCGCCGTGAACCGGGTCTTTATACCTGTCGAGAAACTGATTGATTCCGGCATGAATTGCGCCTGCCGCGGCGTGATCCATGTCGGCATAATATTTGTGCTGCGTGACCATATTGGTCAACGCGCCCGCGTCGGTGCAAATGATACCCTGAAAGCCCCACTGCTTCATGACCATCTGCTTCAGAATGGGGGAAGCGGCCATGGGGATATGATTCACCGCGTTGTAAGCGGTCATAAAAGCGCGTGCGCCGCCTTCCTCAATGCCCATTCGAAAGGGCACCGAGTAATATTCACGAAGCAGCCGCTGATCGAAATCAGACGATGACCCGCCCCTGCCGTTCTCATTGCTGTTGGCCATGAAGTGTTTCAGGAGTGATGCAGCCTCCCAATATTTCGGATTTGAACCCTGCAGCCCCTTAACGAAAGCGACGGCCATGGTCCCGGTGAGATAGGGATCTTCGCCGTAGGACTCCTCGGTCCTGCCCCAGCGCGGATCGCGTGCGAGGTCCGCATTCGGGGCCCGTACCACGATTCCTCCGCGTTGCCGGCCGTTGGGGGCGTCCCGGAACTTCTCTGTTTGGAAAACATAGCGCGCCTCGTTGGCTTCAACAGCAGCGGCCTGTTGAAGCAAGTCAGGGTCCCAGGTCTCCCCTAAACCAACGGCCTGGGGAAATTGCGTGGTCGGCACGAAAGAGTCCCTTCCACCCCAATGTGCCGGCCCGCCCTCAGCCAAACCGTGCAAGCCCTCCACATGACCGCTTCCCCGAATGCCGAGCCGTGGCACGTCCGGATGAGTTCCCAAGCACTCGATCTTTTCCTCGAGCGTCATCAGGCTGAGAATGTTGCTGATACGTTCGTCGATCGGCAAATCAGGGTTCTGAAAGGGGTATTTGTATTGTGGTGTTGCTGACGGGGTGTGAGTGACATATCCGAAAGACAGCAGCATTAGCGGCGCGCAAGCGCAGCTCAGAACGGCAGATCTTAAAACGAGCGACATTTAGTACGAAGTTGGATTGCGCGCTGTGGAAACCGCTTCCTGCGAAAATCGCGACCGTCCGTAACACCGAAATCCAGCCAGCAATGCGGGAGTTCTCTGAGATTTTACTTATCTAAAATTCCACCATTACTTAGACAGGCGTTGGAGGATGGCTGAATGGATGCTGGCGCAAGCTGAGAAAACCACACGGGACTACATCGTCGCGAACCAGGACCGCGGATTGACGGTCGCAACACGGGTGCGAGTCGCGGGTACCAGCCCCGAGCGGCGGAAGGGACTTCTGGGACTGAGCGGCCTTGAAAGTGGCTCGGGCCTTTGGATCGCCCCTTGCGAAGCCATTCATACCTTCGGCATGAGAATGTCCATCGATGCTCTGTTTCTCGACCGGGATTACCACGTGCAGAAAGTGGTGGCTTGTCTGCGGCCTTGTCGCGTTTCCATTTGTCTGCGAGCCCATTCAGTGCTGGAATTGCCGGCCGGAACTATACTGCTCACCAACACGCGAGTTGGCGACCGCCTGACGTTCCAAGCGGCTGCCCGGAGCTGAAGAAGCCGGAGCCGCATGTCGATGAGTCCATCTGCAATGCCTGTTCTGTTGAGAATCGCGCTCATTTCGGTCGTGCTCATGGCCGGCATTTACGATTTGCGGTTTAGGCGCATTCCAAACTGGCTAAACCTGAGCGGGGTGGTTCTCGGTGTGGGCATAAACACATTGCTGTTCGCCGAGCAAGGTCTCGCGGCGGCGGTGCTGGGGCTGCTCTGTGCTCTGGGCGTCTATGTGCCGTTGTACCTCATCCGGGGAATGGGCGCGGGGGACGTAAAGTTGATGGCAGCGGTCGGCGCTATAGCGGGTCCCCATAACTGGCTGTGGATTTTTCTAGCCACCGCCCTCCTGGGAGGGTTCGTGGCCTTGGTCTTCATAATGGCAAAGCGGCGCTTATACCAGACATTCCTGAATCTAATCCTGATATTGGCGGAGCTGTCTCACTTCCGATTGCCTGCCGAAAAGGACTCACGGCTGGACGTCCGGAACAAAGAAGCCTTACGTATTCCGCACGGGGCGCTAATCGCCACCGGATCAATCGCTTTCTTGATCTTCAGCGCTGTTGCGTAAGAGCGCGAGAAGGGCAGGGGTAGGGAAGCGCGCTGAGGATTCTCTGTCGCGGCGAGCGCGGCTATTGAAAATGAGCCAAGCGACCGATTAGGAAACGTAGACATTACTTACTTCTAAGTGCAATAAATGCAGGCAACAGCACTACAAGCTTGGGATCTGGCGTATACCGGCAACAGCCGGTGGTATGTACGCATTCTGCCTTCTCTCACCGATTTCGCCTTCATTCTGCCCGCGTTTTTGCTTTTCGCGATGTTGCCCGGAGCGACAACTCTTCTAGGTGATGGGGATACCGGATGGCACCTCCGAACGGGGGATTGGATTCTCCAGCACGGGGCAGTCCCCACGGTAGATTTTTTCTCGTTCACCAAGTCAGGCCAGCCCTGGTTTGCATGGGAGTGGGGGTGGGATGTTCTATTCGCAATCGTGCACCGCTCGTGGGGATTAGCTGGAGTAGTTTTCATAAATATATTGTTGCTATGCTTCGTGTCCGCATTACTCTTTCGGTTGATCCGCCGGTGCTCAGGCAATGACATCACCGCCTTTGCTTTCACGATTGTTTCGATCTCAGGATGCTTGATTCATTGGCTTGCGCGCCCGCATCTCGTTTCCTGGCTTTTTGTGGTGATATTCGCGCATCTGATCCTCAGCGCGGAACAAGGAAAACGTACCACCCTGTTGTGGCTGCCGTTGCTGATGCTGATTTGGACGAATATGCACGGCGCATTCTTCGTGGGCGTTCTAATGCTGCTTGCGAGCGCGGCTGGCGAGGCGGTCAGCTGCATGTTAAGGAAGAACGGCTCCTGGTCGTCAGTATGGTCTTCAGCGTATGTTAGTTCACGACCATATCTGCTCTGTGCCTTGGCCTGCTTTGCGGTAACTTTCATTAATCCGTACACCTGGCATTTGCACGAGCACATCTATCGCTACTTGCTCGATTCAAAGCTGCTGGACAACATTCAAGAGTTTCAATCGGTCAGCTTTCATCACGGACCGGTCATGTTTTTCGAATGGATGCTTCTGCTGGGAGCGGCATCTGTCCTCTGGTGTCTCGAAACTGGAAGAATATCGGCGGCAATTCTAACCGTCTTGTGGGCGCACCTGGCTCTGGTGTCAGGACGAAACGTACCACTATTTTTGTTGATCGCGGCTCCGTGGACGGCGTGCATGTTTGACGACGCTCTGTTCCGGCTGAAATCAGTGCCCGCACTCAGCCGGCTCGGCGTCATCCTTTCGGATGTTCTGCATGAGTTTCGCCCCTTGGAGCGCGTTCCGCGTGTTCATTTCGTCTCCATTGCGGCCGCTTTGGTTTTGGCATGCTCGTTTGCTTCGGGCCAACCTGGATTCGAAGCGAAGTTTGACGCAAAAAAGTTTCCCGCCCAAGCTATTCCGGTAATCGAGGCTGCTCAGGCCTCAAGAATCTTGACCTACGATCAGTGGGGCGATTACTTCATCTATCGCCTTTACCCCTCCGAACGGGTATTCATCGACGGCAGAAGTGATTTCTATGGCGCTGATTTTGTAACGCAATACCTGGATATCATCAATGCCCGGTACGACTGCGGATCAGATCTCAAGCGCTTCGCGATTGATGCGGTTGTGATTAAGCCCGACGCCCCCTTGGCAACGGTTTTAAAGCAATCGCCCGATTGGACGATGCTCTTCGATGATGGGCACGTGATTGTTTTCCGGGCGGCGCGGACGAGGTCTGAAACTACTCCGGCCGTTCGCGAGGATGGCCGTCTGTATCGGCTTTCCGCAATGTATGACACAGGCTTGGGGTCGCAGTGGGCTTAGAAGTTTAGTTCGCAAGTCAAAAACAGAAGAAAGGAGACGCTTATGGTTACTTCGGTTATGAACGCATTCTGGCAAGAAGAGGACGGGCAGGACCTGGTCGAATATTCCTTGCTACTGGCGTTTATTGCTTTGGCCGCGGTCGCTCTGCTACAGGGCGCCAAGACAAGCATTAACACGCTGTGGACAAGCATCAGCACGGCTTTGGCTAACGCCGCCGCCTCGTAGAACAGGCGTCCAATTGACTCTCACGAGAGCCGCGAACACATGCTCGAAGATTGTTGCGGCTCTCTAAAGTCTGCTCGGTTGAAAGCTTCTGAATGAACTAAGCGGAAGCAAAGTTTGCAGTTGCAAGGAACAGGAACGAACAGCTTCTGGTCCTGGAAGGTTATATCAATTCTGATGAATCGACGTTTAGTTGCTGTGTTTGCATTTGCGCTCCTAGTAGCGAGCGGCACCAGTTTCATGATCTACCGGCTAATCGTTTTGCACGTTCAGTCGCCTGGCCGGCCTTTAGCCACCAGCAAACTGGTGGTAGCGGCGCACGATCTTCAGGTCGGCGCGTTGCTCCATGATGTTGATCTAGCGGAAGTTTCCTGGGCGGGAACAATTCCGGACCAAGCTATCAAAACGACTCGCGAGGCGCTAGGCCGAGGCGTAATTGCTCCCATTTTCCGGAACGAGCCGATTCTAGAGCAAAGACTCGCGCCGAAGGGCGCGGGTGCGGGACTGGCCGCCACGATTCCGGTAGGCATGCGGGCGGTCGCTCTCCGGGTGAACGACGTTGTGGGTCTGGCTGGATTCGTTTTGCCCGGAATGCGGGTGGATGTGCTTATTGCGGGAACTGTCCCTGGAGCGGATGCAAGCAGAGGGCAAACATTGTGCCGCACCGTGCTGCAGAATATCGAGGTCTTGTCGGCCGGGCAACGTATCGAGAAGAACGTTGAAGGCAAGCCCGAATCCGTGCAAGTGGTCAATCTGCTGGTCACGCCCGATCAGGCCGAAATCCTGAATCTGGCTAGTGATGAGACCAAAGTTCAACTCGTCTTACGAAACCCTTTGGACACTAACGAAGAGATTACTCACGGGACTTCGGTCGCGGGGCTTTTCGGGAACCCCGAGATGAGACCTGTAGCGCCGGTACTCATACCGCCGCCAACGCGTGCCGCACCGCGCTCCTGGGTCCCCGTGCGCAGGCAGCCGGAGACCACCACGATTGAAGTCTTCAGCGGGGCCAAAAAGAGTGAGGAAAAAGTCGAAATACCGCAGGAGCAAAAGTAAATGAAGACTCTGGTGTCCGCGTTTGTTCTCGCTGCTGTTTCCGCCGCTCAGAGCACTCCGCAGCTTGCTGCGCCTCAAACATTGCTTTCGAGATCAATCATTTTGCCGGACCAGCAGCCGCGCGACCTCCAGCCAGCCCGCCGCGGGGCGGCCGATTTGACCATCGGGGTGAGTAAATCGTTCGTCTTGGATCACGCAACGCCCATCCGCCGCATTTCGATTGCAAACGGAGACATCGCCGAGGCGGTCGCCGTCAGTCCCACCGAGATTCTTTTGAATGGTAAATCGCCCGGCGACACCAGCCTCGTGATCTGGGATTCGAGGGGAAACCGCTCCAACTTTGACGTTCATGTTTCCGCCGACGCTTCGAAACTGCAGGCTGTGCGCGACGAGTTGTCAAAAGAAGTTGGACCCGACATCAGTCTGACCGTCGAAGGAGGCAACGTATTTCTACGCGGCACGGTGAAAGACGCAACGTCGGCGGACCGCGCCTTCTCCATAGCTTCCACGGCAGGCAAGGCAATCAACCTGTTGAGAGTTTTGGTTCCGCCGGTTGAACCGCAAATACTGCTCAAAGTGCGCTTTGCGGATGTCGATCGGCAAGCCGCCTCGCAACTGGGAATTAATCTTTTTGGCGCGAATCTCGCGAAGGGCATAGGAAATACCACGACGGGACAGTTTGGCCAGCCCCCCACATTCAATCTGGGAGGAAGTCAGGCCGGTTCCAACACGATTACCTTTACCCAGTTATTGAACATTTTCTACTATCGCCCAGACATCGGTTTGGGAGCTGCCATTCAAGCACTCGAATCGAAGAATGTGCTCCAGATCTTGGCGGAGCCAAACCTGCTAACCGTCAGCGGGCGCCCGGCGAGTTTCCTGGCTGGAGGACAGTTTCCATTTCCGACGTTGCAGGGCGGCGGATCGGGAGTAGGGCAAATCACGATTCAGTTCAAGGAATTCGGCATTCGCCTCAACTTCCTGCCCACGGTGACGCCGCGGGGCACGATTCGCCTCGAGGTGGCTCCGGAAGTAAGCTCGCTCGATTATGCAAACGGCCTCACGTTAAACGGCGCCACAGTCCCGGGCTTAGCGACGCGGCGAGTTCAAACTGAAGTTGAACTGGAGGACGGGCAAAGCTTTGCGATTGCGGGCCTTTTGGACAACCAAGTTACCGAACAACTTGATAAAGTTCCGGGGCTTGGAAACATCCCCGTTCTCGGGAAGCTTTTTCAGACACGCAGCCTGTCGAGAAGCAATAGTGAACTGCTCGTTTTGATCACGGCGGAGATCGTACGTCCTATTCCGGCCAGCGTCAAGCCCCCCACGGTAAACATGCCGCTGCCATTTCTCAAGGGGACGGCCCCGGCCGCGCCCCAAAACCCCGGGCCGGCAATTACCGGCACAGTACCTGTCCTCCCGAAGAGCGAATCTTTGCCGGTAGAGGAGCTCAAGAACGAGATGCAGACGGGCAGCTCGAATACCAGTCCGGCGCCAGCAGCGCAACCCGCGCCAACGCTGCCGCCCGCTGCTCCTGCATCGAGCAATCCGGCAAATCCCCAGAGCCCGAATGAGTGATTTCAACCTGACATGAGTGCCGCTAAATTACTGCTGTACATAAAAGAAGAAAGCCTGCTTCAGGAGACGATCGACGCGCTGAGGCAGTCCGCTGATCACATACCGTTCGACCAGCACGATTCCGACTGGACCGCCCTGCTCGAGCGGATCTCAAAAAGCAAACCGGAAGCGCTGCTGCTCGATCTTTCCGCTGTGCCGTCGGAGCTTAATATTGCTATGCGGCAGTTGCGCTATTATGCGCCGCGGATTAAAGTGGTGGCGCTGCATTCGAGCGCCGACTCGCAGATCATATTGGGGGCCATGCGGGCGGGAGCGAACGAGTTTCTTCATTCTCCCCTAAAGGAGACTCTGCAGCCCGCGATCGAACGCATTCTGAGCGCGCCCGATTTCGACAGCCCGTCGCCAATTACCCGCGGGAAGCTGATCGGCTTCCTCTCGGCAAAAGGCGGATGCGGAGCTACGACGCTCGCGTGTCATGTGGCGTACGAGCTTCAAAATCTCACCAGGAAGAACGTCCTTCTGGCTGACCTTGACCTGACATCGGGGCTGGTGGGATTTCTTATGAAAACCCCGAGCTCTTATTCAATCCTTGACGCCGTGAAGAATCTGTCGCGTCTCGACGAGAGCCTGTGGAAAGCCCTGATCGTAGAGCATAAGCCCAACCTGTCGGTCATACCGGCTCCCGCTTCCTATTCGCGATGGGACCATCCGGACGAGAATCAGTTGCGGCAAGTGCTGCAGTTCATGAGAACGCAGCATGACTGGATCGTGCTCGATTTGGGCCGCAGCCTCAATTCAATTGCCACGGCGGTTTTGGATGAGATCGACCAGCTATTTCTGGTCTCGACGCTCGAAGTAGTGGCGCTACACGGCCTGAAGACCATAGTCCATGGGTTGTTCGAGCAGGGAGAAAAATTGCAGCTGGTTCTGAATCGCACTCCAAAAATGATGGACATCAGCACTCAGGAGCTTGAAAAGATCCTGGGACGCTCGCTCTATGCCGCTCTTCCGAACGACTACATGGGTCTTTATCAGTCGTACTCGAGCGGCAACCTGCTGAACTCGAGTAGCCGGCTCGCGCAGCATTTCGCGCTGTTGGCCTCAAAGATAGCCGGCCTTGCGCCGGCCAAATCGAAGAAGAAGTTTGCCTTGTTTGGGTAGGAGGAGCTAATCATGGTCGCCACCGATACAATCAAAAACGACGCGCGAACCGCGGAAACAGTACGCCCGCTTGGAACGCGGGATACCTCCTCGCCGCAATATCAGGAACTCAAGTTTTCCATTCACCGGAAGCTTCTCGATCGAATCAATCTCGAGGCGGTGTACGCGATGCCGGGGGAACGCGTCCGGCAAGAGATTCGCCCGTCGGTCGCCAAGCTGGTGAACGAAGAGAAGACGCCGTTGAGCCTGGCCGAAAAAGATCGTCTGATCGAAGAGGTGCTCGACGAGGTCTTCGGATTGGGGCCGCTTGAACCCCTGCTCCGGGATCGCACCGTGTCCGACATTCTGGTCACCACGCCGCGGTTGATTTATGTAGAACGGGCCGGCAAGCTCGAGCGTACCAGTGTCGAATTCAAGGACGACGCGCATCTGATGCGCATTATCGAGCGCGTGGTCTCCCGTGTGGGCCGCCGTATTGATGAATCCTCTCCGATGGTCGACGCGCGGCTGCCCGACGGCTCGCGCGTGAACGCCGTGATCCCTCCTTTGGCTGTGGATGGACCGCTGCTCTCGATACGGCGGTTTGGAAGCGATCCGCTGCAGCCGGCGGATCTGCTCCGCAATCAGTCGCTAACCGAAGGCATGCTCGAAATGGTGAAAGCCTGCGTCCGGGCGCGGCTCAACATCATCATCTCGGGCGGCACGGGCGCCGGTAAAACGACCTTCTTGAATATGCTTTCGGGCTTTATTCCGTCGAATGAGCGGATCGTCACTATTGAAGACGCGGCCGAGCTGCAGCTCCGGCAAACGCATGTGGCGCGCCTCGAAACCCGCCCGGCCAATTTGGAAGGAAAAGGCGCAGTTGTGCAGAGACATCTTCTCATCAACGCGCTGCGCATGCGGCCTGATCGCATCATCGTGGGTGAGGTGCGCGGTGAGGAGGCTCTGGACATGCTGCAAGCCATGAACACAGGCCACGACGGCTCTCTCACCACCATTCACGCCAATAGTCCCCGTGACGCGATCAGCCGTCTCGAAGTGATGATTGGGATGGCCAGCGCTAACCTCAGCGTCCGCTCCATTCGCCAGCAGGTGGCGTCGGCCGTGGACCTGTTCGTTCAAAACTCTCGATTGGCGGACGGAACCAGAAAAGTGACTTATGTCACCGAATGTGTGGGGATGGAAGGCGAATTAGTCACCACGCAAGACATATTCGTCTTTGAACGGACGGGGGTGAACAGCGAAGGGCGCGTGACGGGACGCTTTCGCCCCACTGGAGTTCGGCCGAAATTTAGCGAGCGATTGAAAGCGGCCGGCATCGAGCTGCCGCCGCACTTATTCCAAAACGTGGTCGAGATCCGTTAATCCATGGCGCTCGCGATCGTCCTTTTTATCGTTGTTTTTCTGACCGTTTTGGTGTGCGTGGGTCTCGGGTTTTCCTATTTCAAGCTGAAGCAAAAACAGCAAATCCGCTCGATGCTGAACAAGGCTGAAGAGACGCCGGCCGAGCAGCGCAGTTCTCAACTTCTTCGGCCCGCGGAAATCGAAGACATCTTAGCCAAGCTGCTCCGTCGTTTTGAGTTCATGAGCCGGCTGAATCTCATGCTCGAACAGTCGGGCAAGAACTGGACTGCAAGCAAACTGATCACGATTTCCTTCGTGACCTGCCTTCTCGGAACAGGAATCGGCTGGAAGCTGCATATTATGGGCTATCCCGAGTTGGGCGCCTGCGTGTTCGGTGGACTGGGCGGGATCGCGCCGCTGCTTCTAGTAGCGAAAAAACGGCGGAAAAACATTGCTGAATTTGAGGAACAATTTCCGGAAGCGCTGGATTTTCTGTCAAGGTCGATGCGCGCCGGACACGGTTTCACGATCGCTCTCGAGATGCTCGGCACGGACTCGCCCGATCCGCTCGGCTCGGCGTTCCGAAGAGTCTCGAACGAATTGCAATTGGGCTCATCGCTCGAAGTGGCGCTCAGCAAGCTGATCCATCTAGTGCCGCTGATTGATGTGCGATTCTTCGTCTCTTCGGTGCTGCTTCAGCAGGAGACCGGCGGAAATCTCGGCGAAATTTTGACCAAGTTGTCTCATGTCATCCGGGAGCGGTTTCGGCTCAAAGGCCAGGTAAAAGCCGCGAGCGCGCACGGGCGCATCACCGGCATGGTCCTGGTATTGATGCCGGTTGGCGTAACCGGATTTATGATGATGGCTACGCCCCAATACTTGACTGAACTGGCGGCGAATAAGACGGGTCGAATGATGATTTACGGAGCGATTATCGGTCAGGTCATCGGGTACTTCTGTATCAAGAAGATTGTCAACATAAAGGTCTAATCATGGGCATTCTGCTTTCGATTGTGCTGTTTTTTCTGCTGCTGGGAGTGATCTCAGTTTTCGGCTATCAGCACTATGTAAAACCCTCCAGGCTGTTGGATCAGCTGGCCACTACAACGTCCGATGCCATTCCGGCGCGCCTAACGGAACAGAAGCAAGAACCCGGGTTTTCGTTCGCGCAATTGTTCACCCCGCTTGGAAATTTGCTTCCGGTTTCACCGCAAGACGCGTCGGCAACAAGAGAAGATCTGATTGCAGCCGGATTCCGCTCCAGTTCGTCGGTTGCGGTTCTATATGGCGTCAAGATCTTTCTCGCAACTGTGTTGTGTCTGCTCGCTCTTATGTTTCGGGATCACCTGAGCGCTAACCCGATCCTCCGGATCGTGATGCCGGTCGCGGGCGGCGGAATCGGCTACTTTTTGCCGGCTTTCATACTGGGCCGTCTGGCCAAACGGCGGCGGGAAAGAATACGGTTTGCTCTTCCGGATGTTTTGGATCTGATGGTGGTTTGCACGGAGGCTGGATGCGGGCTCGATCAAGCCATCGTAAACGTTAGCCGGGAGCTCAAGAATGTGCACCCGGACATCGCCGAAGAACTCAAGATGGTGAACATGGAGATTATGGCGGGAAAGAGCCGCTCCGACGCATTGCGAAACCTGGGGCGCCGGACTGCGGAAGACGAAACCAAAAAGCTGGTGGCCATTCTCATTCAGACCGATCGATTCGGCACAAGCGTTGGAGAAGCGCTTCGAACGCAATCGGATTTCCTCCGCATCCGGCGCCGCCAGGAGGCCGAAGAACGGGCCGGCAAGGTCGGGGTGAAGCTAGTCTTTCCGATCTTCTTTTTTTGCCTTCCCGCGCTGCTGGTGGTCACTGCGGGTCCAGGAATTCTTCAGCTATTCGACAATCTTTTCCCGGTGATGAACAGCTTTCATCCATAGGGACTCAGGCTAATGAAATCAGCCGCAACTGTCGATGTGAGTTGTGTCAGGAGCTGCGAATAACTTCGCGCCTGGAGCACTTCCTGAAGAGAGGCGCAAAAGCGCGCAGAGTGCTTTCGAAAGGAGAAAAAAATGGATGATATGACAATCCAGGCCATTATCTGGATCGGAGCGGGAACGCTGTTGGTATTTTATTTGAAGCGCCGGCGCAAACGCAAAACTCTGCCGTAAGCGCATTGCAGGTATGGCTGAAGCCGATGAACTTCAGCGTCTGCTGGTCAAAACACAGAATCCCGACGGCGGTTGGGGATATGAAAATGGCAGCTCGTGGACTGAACCGACCGCCCTCGCTCTTCTGGCTTTTTCAGCTTGGAAGATCCAGAACAGCGCGTATGAGCGCGGGTGTGCTTGGCTGGGGCGCAATCAGAGAGTCGATGGAGGCTGGCCGCCCAAACCGTCCGTCGGAATCAGCACCTGGGTAACCAGCTTGGCCGTCTTGGCGTTGTCCGAAAATGACCGACCCGCAAATCAATGCCGCTTGGGCGTTCAATGGCTCATCAGCCAAATCAGGCCCGAACCGAGCGCCATCGAGCGGCTCGCTTTCCGAATTCGAGGAATACCGCTTATCCAGCCAAGCGGTGGCTCGCCTTGGTTTCCCGGGACGGCGGCCTGGGTATCTCCTACAGCAATGTCGATTCTTGCTTTGTCCGATCGCGCCCGGAAACCTGATCAGGAAAACCTGAAATCGCATGTGAAAGACGCTCGAGAATACCTCCTTTCGAGGCGCTGCCGCGATGGCGGTTGGAACCATGGCGGATCGAGATACAGGAGCGAGAACGCCGAGTCCTATCCCGAAACCACCGGTATGGCCCTGCTCGCTCTGTATGATCTGCCTGCCTCGGAACTAAATGTCTCGGTTAAGCTCGCCCAGTATTTTCTAGGCTGTCCCGGTTCCATCGAGGGATTGTCCTGGCTTCAGCTTGCACTCACCCGACGTGGAATGGACGTGCTTAATATCAAGACCGATCTCGAGTGCCGTACGACCCGAGATATGTCTCTCCGGCTGCTCGCTTTGGCTGGACGGAGTCCCAGCAACAAATTTCTATTGCCATCTTGATCGCTAGGATGCGGGAAATGAACCGGCGCTACTTCTTCTTTGGATGTTTCGGCTTTGCGGTTGCGTGTTCTAGAGAAAGTCGAAAACCGAAGCGGCGTGTTTCAATCATTCGCGCGAAATCCTACTCGTCGGATTTGCAGAATGTCTTCCGGAGAATTCTGATCGAGCACCGTGTCCCGATAATGGGCCAACGAGTTCTCCTGAAACCGAATCTGGTCGAGTTTAGCTCCGAGAACCCCATCAATACCCATCCGCTGTTTGTCGCCGCTGCAGCTGAGGCATTTCGCTCCCTGGGCGCCAAAAATGTTCGTATCGCGGAAGGGCCAGGTCATCGGCGTATGACGCTCGATATGGCATCGGCAGCCGGATATTTCAATTCCATTGCGGGATTCGAAAACAATTTCACGGATCTGAACCTGGACGAGGTGAGCCGGATCCGGCTTCGCAATCCATTTTCATCATTGCAGGAGCTTTACTTACCGCATACCGCTCTGGACTGCGATCTGCTGGTATCGTTGCCCAAGATGAAAACTCATCATTGGACGGGGGCCACTCTCGCGATGAAGAATCTCTTCGGGTTAGTGCCCGGCGCAGTTTATGGATGGCCTAAGAATCTCCTCCACTGGGCCGGTATCGACGAGTGCGTCGCCGACCTTCATTACCTCTTTCCGAGGCAGTTCTGTCTCGTGGATGCGATCGAAGCCATGGAAGGAAACGGCCCGATTCTCGGAACCAGCATCTCTCCGGGAGTGGTTGTGGCAGGAGCACATCCTCCCAGCGTGGATGCAACGTGTTGCCGGATCATGCGTATCGACCCGGAGAAGATAAAGTATCTTCAGCTGGTTTCAAGCCGTTCCGGATGGTCTATGGATTCGGTTCAGCAGGTTGGAGAAACGGTCCGATCAGTCGAGACTCGTTTTGCGCTTATTCCCGACCTGGAATACCTGCGCCTGCATGCCGCTGGCTGAACTTAGAAAAGGGGCACGGAGGGGTGCTTAGATAAACATCTCTTCGTCCGACGTGGCATGATCAACTGTAGGACGGCGAGCGCGGCCGAGATGGGCAAATGCAGTCCGAATGCCGCTCAAAATCCCGTGAACTTCGCGAATTGGCCGAAGTACGCCGGATTGAACGGTTGAGACGGTTTGCTGCACGCGCGTCATGCTGTCATCGAGCACCATCTCGGCGCGCTCCATCTGTACTTTCGCCCGGGTACTGGCGTCGGTCAGCAGCTCGTCAACTTTGGCGAGCTGCTGCTTTGTGACGTCGAGTATAGCCCCGCTACTCGTCCCAATCTTCTCAACATGCCTTTCAACGCTCTCGACGATCCGGCGAGTAACTGCTATAACGCCTTGCACTTCCGGAATAATCGGGATCACTTTCTGCTGAAGTTTGCGTACCGCGATGAACATGCCGATAAGGCTTGCGGCCTGTACAAGCATGGCCAGGGCGGCTAAAGCGACAAAGATTGTGAGAAGAATGAGAAGTGTATTCTGGTCCATTTCAGCGCATATCCTGATTGAATCAAGATCCGCTAGACGTTCTCTGCCGTTCTCCCAGTGTTCCCGCCCGCTGTGCCGGATCCGGCGCCAGCCGTCTTAACGTCGCTGACGGCGTCCCGGTAGGCCTGCTTTCCGGCTTCCACGGCGGCGTTCAGGGTATCCTTTTGACGAGCGACAGTAGAACCCACCTTGTCGTACAAATCAGAGGCCGATTGCTTTAAATCGTCGGTGCGCTGGCGAACGTATTCCGTCCCTTCCTGGGCGCGACTCTTGAGGTAGTCGGCTCCTTGCCCCGCCTTATCGGCCATTAACTGGCGCGTTTCCTCGCCTGGTCTGGGCGCCCAGAGTATCCCAGCGGCTACGCCGATACCCAGTCCCAGCAAAAAGTAGCCGAACCCGCTTTTTTCCTCCATATGAGTCTCCTTACCTGTACTTTGTTTAGTGATGTTGCGGTCTTTCGCTCGCAATGCTCACCCTGTAGAGCGTGGTACAGTAGCAAACGTTTCAACAAGATGGCAGTTCGGGGCAAGCTGAAGAAGCTGGATCGCGAGGCGTTGTGGGACTACGCCTTGCGTGTGTTAGGCCGGACCGCGCAGTCTTCCGGCCAGCTGAGGCAGAAGCTTTCCTTGCGCGCGGAATCGGCGGATGACGTGAATGCCACAATGGCGAAGCTGCGGGAATATGGCTTCGCCGACGACCAGAAATTTTCGGAAGGATTCGCCGCCTCACGGCTTCACAATCAGGGGTTTGGGCGATTTCGTGTTCAGCAGGAGTTACGCGCTAAGCGCGTCGCCCCGGCGGTCGCCGAACACGCGATCGAGAAGACTTTCGCAGGAACCGAGGAGGCCGATCTCATACAGCGCTTTCTGGAGAGGAAATATCGCGGCAAAAACCTGGGCGAGCTCCTTAAGCAAGAGAAGAATCTGGCAAGCGCTTACCGAAGGCTCCGGACCGCAGGTTTCAGCACCAGCGGCTCTCTTTCCGCATTGAAGCAATACTCGAAGCGAGTCGAAGATTGGAACGACATTGAGGAGAGCCAATAGCTCGCGTTTCAGAGCAGAGTTTCAAAATTTAACCTGCGGGACCTTCTTCTCTTCTTCTGTAGTTTTGAAATAAGCATCGTCGCGATTAAAACCGAATATCGAGGCAGCAATATTCTTCGGGAATAGCTCGATATCCGTGTTGTACTTCTTTATTGCCTCGTTATAATCCCGCCGATCCACCGCGATCCGATTTTCCGTGCCCGCCAGTTCATCCTGCAGACGTAAAAAATTTTCGTTGGATTTGAGTTGTGGATAATTTTCTTGCAGGACCAGCAGCCTGCCGATGGCGCCGCCGAGCTGATTATTCGCGCTGATCTCGTCCTGCTTGGTATGAGCTCCCAAAAGCGCGGCGCGCGCGTTCGCTACTTCGCCAATTACCGTTTGCTCCTGTTTGGCATAGCCTTTGACTGTCTCGACCAAGTTCGGAATCAGATCGGCGCGGCGCTTCATATCGTTGTCTACTTGGGCCCAACGAGCATCAATGTCGTTCTTTTCCGTGACAAACTGATTCTTTTCACCCATCAGCTGGCCGCCGAATATCAGAATGGCGAGCACCACGATAGCCAGTACAATCAACGCGCCCTTCATCGTCCTTTGCTCCTGTTTTCTCTTGGATCCGTTCTTCAGCGGTCCAGCTTATCCACAAACCGTACTAACGCGTCCATCTCGGTCATATACTGCTCGAGCAGCACCCGGGCATCCGGTTTACGGCGCCTTTTGGCGGCTGCACGAATCGCTAGTATCTCATTGGCCGCGCTCAATTGCATTCCCATGGCGCCGGCTAATGCCCTAACAGTGTCCTGTTTATTCCAGCGCGCGTCATGACCGCTCAAAACCAGCGCATGCCGCCCGAGAACACAGAACGTCGAAATCGAATCAACCAGAAGCGTTGTCAATCGCTCCCGATGAGAGAGCAGTTCGCCGGCCTTTTGCCGCAATCGGATTTGCTTCGCGCGAAGCTCATGCTCAAGTTGTGCCCGATAGGAAGAACGGTCCACCGCGAGATCGCGGATGATGTCGGCGCCATACAGCACTCGCCTGTGCTCCTGCATGTCATGGAATTCCATGGGGAAACAGTCGGTCGAAGTGCGAACCTCGTCCGCTGTCAGGAGCAGCGGCGGAGGATTTCCCTGGGCACGCCACCAGCGAAAGATCGGTTCAGCCACGGCGAGTTCCTGGGTCGAAAGCCGGTTAACAACACAGAGCACGTTGAGATCGGAGCTCTCCTCCTGCCAATCACCCATTGCTGCGGAGCCGTACAGAATTGCAGAAATGAGGCGGTCGCCGAAACCGGATTTGAGGCGTTGAACTAAATTCGAGAGTTTCTGCTCCAAGCTATGCTCCTTTGCATTCAGCATCTACCAGTTGCTGCTGGCGCCGCCGCCTCCGAAATCACCGCCTCCGAAACCGCCGAACCCGCCACCGCCTCCCGAATTACCCCCGAACCCGCCGCCATCTCCCCAACCGATGCCGGACGAGCGGCCGCCTCCCAAGAGATTACCGAGCAGCATGCCCGTCCAGAACCCGCCGCCCCCGCCTCTGCGTCCGCCGCGGAACAGGAGCCAAAGTAAAACGAAGATGCCAATAATTACAAGCGGGCCGGGAATGCCAACCCGGTGGACATCGGGTTCTCGACGCTCCTCAGGCTGGGGAATGCCGCCCGAGAAAGCGAGCCCTTTGCCTTCTGCAATCTGGCCCGCCATGGTTCGAGCGGCGGTCAGCAGCGCTGCGCCATAGTTGTTGGCTTGAAGCAAAGGTCGCATAGCCCGCAAAGTGCTTCCCGAGAAGCCATCAGTAATATAGGGCTCGATGCCGCGACCCGTCTCGATGTCATCGGTATGATCCTTTACCGCAAGTAGTAGAAGCACTCCCTGGTTGTCCTTCTTCGCGCCGACACCCCACTTTCTCGCCAGATCAATGGCGAAATCTCGTATTGGCTGGTCCTTCAAAGTATCGATTGTGACCAGAGCAAACTGAACGCCGAGTTGTTGCTCGACTTGCGTGCAAAAAGATTCCAGCGTTTCTTTGTCTTCTGGGCTGAGGACATGGGCTAAGTCGCTGACGTAGCCGGTTGGTTTCGGAAGTGAATTGACGTCCACGGCACGGACCGCGAAAGGGATCGCGAAGCACGCCGAAAAAAGCATGCAAAGACGCAGTAGGGGTGTCAGGACGCGATCTTGCATGAAACACGAGCTTACCAGCAGTTGCGAGCCGCATCGGTTAGTCTGGTGTGTAGAAAGGAAGCGTATACATGGCTGATGGAGTAACGCCGGTACCGTACGGCGATGTCACGCAGCGCGTCGGCGTCGAAGTAATCCGTGCGCGCGGAGTAGATGTCGAGAAGTTGATTAAGATGCTGATCGCAAATGCGGCAGCGGAGTTCGCGAGTACCTATTACTACTACACGATTCTCCGCATGCATCTAGCAGGACACGAAGACTATAAAGAAATCGCGGAGGACGCGAGGCTTGAAGATAGAGCTCATTGGGAGCTGATCGTACCTCGAATTTATGAGCTAGGTGGAGAACTGCCGAACGACCTTCCGGAGTTTCATAATCAGGCGGGGTGTGCAGCCGCAAAACTGCCGGATCCTCCGACGGTTGTAAACATTCTTACGCTGCTGCTCGAATCCGAGCGTTGTGCGATCCGCAGTTGGATTGCTATTTGCGACATGACTTTTGGAAAAGATCCCCGCACGTATGATCTGGCCTCCAGGATTCTAAACGAAGAGATCGAGCATGAGGCGTGGTTCATCGAGCTGCTCGCGCACGAGCGCGATGGGAAATCGGTTCCATCCGGCCATTTCCGCCGCGGCGAACCGGGAGAAGCCCCGTACAGTAAGAACCGCGCATTCTACAATCCGTAGGAATCTGCCGAGTCGCAATCAAAGCGAGCGGCTGCATGGATAGTGAGGCGTTTCTGGTTGTGCTGGAGACCCCCGAAGGCGAGCGTTCCTTTCTTTGCAACCGGAATGAATTCATCTGGAACGCAGCCGCGCTCAACGGGGTGCTCCTGCCCTCAATATGTCATCAGGGAAGATGCCTGACCTGCGCAGGACGTCTGTTGAAGGGAAGCATCGACCAAAGCAGCGCAAACTCGTTTTTCTCCGAGGACAAGGAAGCAGGATTTGTGCTGCTTTGCACCGCGAAGCCGTGCAGCGAAGTACATATCCGCACGCATGAGCAATGGGTAATGAGGGAACATCGAGTGAAACTCGGGCTGCCAGCTCCATACTCTTAAGATTTCAGCCGGCAATTGATCCGAGAAGGTCCGGCAGAATCTGGCCGGCCGAACCCGCGAGGCAACAATCGACCAAGCCCGATAAAGGAGTGGGTTCCAGGTTGATTTCGATGATCTTTGCTCCTGCGGCGTGCGCCAGAGGCACGAGCGAAGCGGCTGGGTAGACTACCGCTGATGTTCCGATCACGAGGAATACATCACAGCATTTGGCAGCTCGCTCGGCTTCGGTCCACGTTTTGGCCGGCAGATTCTCACGGAACCAGACAACGCCAGGTCGCGCGAGACCGCCGCATTGGCAATGGGGCGGTAATGCCAGAGGAACGCCTCGGTCCAGCCACTCGCGACGACAGACAGTACAGCGAAGCTTCCAAATGCTCCCATGAATCTCCAGAACTGATCTACTTCCCGCCTGCTGATGTAAACCGTCGACGTTCTGGGTCACTAACGTGAACTGCGGGGAACGCCGTTCGAGCTCCGCTAACGCGTAGTGCCCCGGATTTGGCTTCACGCTGGCGATGAGACCGCGACGCCAGTCGTACCATTCCCAGACAAGCTGCGGGTCGCGCGCAAAGGCTTGCGGGGTCGCCAGTTCCTCAGCCCGAAATTGTCTCCACAATCCGGCAGCGCCCCGGAAGGTCGGTACGCCGCTTTCAGCCGAGACTCCCGCGCCAGTAAGAACGACTGGGCTTCGAGCTTGCTTTAGAAGTGCTCGCGCGACGTCCAAGGACATAATTCTCTTCTCTCATGCTGCGCACCCCGTTACGCAACTTCTCGCCGTGTTCCTACGCTTGGATCCACGTTGATCGCCGGATGCTCGGCCTCGCAGTTATCACAATTGCTACAAGGACCAGTGAACGCATCGCCGAAATATCGCAGGAGATGCTCTCGGCGGCATGCGGCTGTATCGGCGTAAGCGCGCATCTGTTCCAGCCGTTCTTTGTTCATCTCCTGTCGCTGTTCCTGCTGCCCGGCCACGGTCTCCGCCGCTTGTTCCAGATCAGCCTGCTCCGCCACTTGCACTTCGCCGGAGGGAAGGACCTCAACCGCACCCGCATCTTCCAATCTCTGGATTGCGGAAGTGAGTTTGCGCGTCGAGAGATCGGTTTCTTCGGCAATATCTTGCGGCTTGACGGGCTGGCCCTCTTCTGCAATGACTTCCACTACGTGGTCTAACTTCTTCGTATCGATCTTCCCGCCGCTGGTATGGAATGCTTGCGCGCCGATATCCTCCTTGCGGAAAAACAGGATTGCTTCTGCCCGCGCTCCATCCCGTCCCGCACGCCCAATCTCCTGGTAGTACGAATCGAGCGAGTCCGGTGCGTCATGGTGGTACACGAACCGGATGTCCGCCTTGTCGATGCCCATTCCAAATGCATTCGTCGCAACGATGACTTCTGCTTCACCAGACATAAAGCGGTCCTGGATTTCGTGACGTTCGGTCCCTTTTAGCCCGCCGTGATAGAAGAGCGCCTTTATGCCTTCTCCCTCCAGACTGCGCATAATCCGTTCGGCAGCCTTTCGTGTCGCGACGTAAACGATGCCAGGTTTGTCAGCCCAGCGGACCTGATGGATCACCGCGTCTAGCTTCTTGCCTTCATCCTCGAAATGGTCCACTCGAAGGTGGATATTGGGACGGTCAAAGCCACCTACGAAAACTCTGGGCTTCCGCATCCCGAGACGCTCGACTATCTCTTCCCGAACGCGCTGCGATGCAGTAGCGGTCATGGCGAGGGTAACCGGGTGACCCAGCAATTCGATCACTCTCCCGAGCTGTAGATAATCAGGTCTGAAATCATGCCCCCACTCGCTGATGCAATGAGCTTCATCGATGACGATCATCGATAGCTTGGCTTGCTCCAGTGCTTCGAGGGTGTCTTCTTTGCGCAATTGCTCTGGAGCGAGAAAGATAAATTTCGAATGTTGGCTTCGAAGCCGATCCAGGCTCTCGCGAAAATCAGCCGTCTTGAGCGCCGAGTTGATGACCACGGCTTCGGCAGTCCCCTCGCTCGCATTGATGGAATCCACCTGATCTTTTTGCAAAGCAATCAGAGGCGATATGACCAAAACCGAGCCGTCGATCATCATCCCGGTAATTTGGTAGATCGCCGATTTCCCGGATCCGGTGGGCATCACAACGAGCGTGTCCCGTTTCGCGAGAAGGGATCGGATGGCGTCCTCCTGTCCGGGTCGAAGTTGTTCGAATCCGAAGTTTTTCTGGGCGACGGAAAGTAGACCCGGAGTTTTTACTTGTAACTGTTTCTTGACACGCTTGGTGGCAGCGCGTCGGGGGCGCTTATTTGGCATTCAGGAGTGTGATCTTTCCATCATGCTGACGGTTTCAGTGGAGCTACCACGCAGCCGCTAAACTAAGAGAGAATCCATGACCGAACGCCCGTTCGTTCACCTCCATTGCCACACTGATTACTCACTGCTCGATGGCGCTTGCGACATTAAGAAGCTCATGAATGTTGCAAAGCATCTGAATATGCCCGCAATCGCGATGACGGATCATGGCAACCTGTTTGGAGCCGTCGAGTTCTACAACGAGGCTGCCAGTCACGGCATTCATCCTGTCATCGGCTGCGAGGTTTACGTCTCGCAGCAGGGTCATAAAACGCGTTCTGATTCAGATCGGTATAATCACCTGGTCCTGCTATGCGAAACGCAGGAGGGTTACAAGAACCTGATTCAGCTGGTCTCAACCGGTTACTTGGACGGTTTCTACTACAAGCCCCGAATCGACAAAGATCTGCTGGCGTCACATGCGAAGGGTCTGATCGCGATGTCTGCGTGTCTCCGCGGCGACGTTAACGAGACTATTCTTGCCGGCCGGTATGAGGATGCGAAGCGGCTTGCCAATGAGTACGCAGACCTCTTCGGTAAGAGCAATTTCTTTCTCGAGATGCAGGATCACGGGCTCGATCAGGACAAAACGGCTATGCCGCAGATCAGGCGCATGGCCGCTGAGACCGCTATTCCGCTCGTGGTCACTAATGACGCGCATTACCTGGCGCATGATGACGTTCGCGCACATGAAATTCTTCTGTGCATCCAGACGGCCAAGACCATGTCGGACCCAAACCGGATGCGGTTCACGACGCCCGATTTCTACGTGAAGTCCCGCGCCGAGATGATGGCGCTCTTCTCGGAGGTGGAGGACGCGCTGGACCGTACCTGGGATATCGCGCAGCGTTGTCAGGTCAAGTTAGAAAAAGTAAAAGATCCATTCCCGCGCTTTGACGTCCCTCAGGGCCACACGGCTGATAGTTTTTTTGCGTACGTTGCTCGGGAAGGTTTCGAGAAGCGGCGTCCACGTCTCGAAACGCTGCGCCGCGAGGGCCGCTTAAAGCACGATATTCCCGAATACATCCAGCGGCTCGAGTGCGAGATTCAAATGATCCAGCAGATGAAGTTCTCGGGCTATTTCTTGATCGTCTGGGACTTCATCCGCTTCGCGAAACTGAAGGGCATCCCGGTAGGGCCGGGACGTGGATCAGCCGCGGGCAGCTTGGTCGGGTATTCCATGGCAATCACCGATATCGATCCGCTGGAATACGGCCTGCTGTTCGAGCGTTTTCTGAATTCGGAGCGTATCAGCCTTCCGGACATCGATATCGATTTCTGCACAAAAGGTCGCGGCGAGGTGATCCAATACGTGACCGAGAAATATGGCCGCGAGCAGGTAGCGCAAATCATCACGTTCGGCACTCTCGCTGCAAAAGCAGCGATTAAAGATGTAGGCCGTGTGCTCGATTTGAGTTTTGCCGAGGTAGATCGAATTTCCAAACTCGTCCCGCGGCAATTGAACATCAAGCTCGAGCAGGCGGTCGAAGATCCGGAGCTAAAGGCTCTCGCCTCGAGGGAGCCGCGAGTCAAAGAAGTGCTTGACATCAGCAGGAGACTCGAGGGCGTTTGCCGCAACGCCGGAATGCACGCTGCTGGAGTAGTCATCTCTTCGGTTCCCCTGCGTGAGCTTGTTCCGCTCTTTATCACGAACAAGAACGAAATCGTGACTCAGTACGACATGGTTGGGTTGGAGAAGCTCGGCCTGTTGAAGATGGATTTTCTCGGCCTCACCACGCTCACTATAATCGAGGACGCCATCAAGCTGATTGAGAAATATCGTGGCGAAAAGGTCGTCATCGAAGACCTTCCTCTCGACGATGCTCAAACCTACCAGAAAGTTTTCGGCACTGGATTCACTAGCGGGGTCTTCCAGTTCGAATCGCCCGGTATGCAGGATATCCTGCG
The DNA here is from genome assembly GCA_963758245.1 of uncultured Acidobacteriaceae bacterium. Lineage (GTDB taxonomy): Bacteria > Acidobacteriota > Terriglobia > Bryobacterales > Bryobacteraceae > Bog-105. The sequence continues at coordinate 256,703 of CAVWUV010000006.1, forward strand.
CCGCTATCAGCCCAATCGAATCGAAGACTTGTGCGCATTGAACGCCCTCTATAGACCCGGCCCGATTCAGGGCGGCATGATCCCCGATTTCATTGACCGGAAGCATGGACGGAAGCCGATCGTTTATGACCTGCCGGAGCTCAAAGAGCTTCTGGAGGAGACGTATGGCGTCATCCTTTATCAGGAGCAGGTCATGCAGATTTCAAATAAGCTGGCCGGTTACTCTCTAGGCGAGGCCGATATCTTGCGGCGCGCTATGGGCAAGAAGAACGCCCTCGAAATGGCCCAGCAGCGTGAGCGCTTTATCTCTGGAGCGACCGAGCGCGGCTTCCCTTCCAAAAAGATCGCCAAGATCTTCGACTTGATGGAGCAGTTCGCGGGCTACGGCTTTAACAAATCGCATTCAGCCGCCTACGCCTATCTTGCCTACGTAACCGCGTACCTGAAGACGCATTATTCTGTCGAGTTTATGTCTGCTCTGCTTACGGCCGAGGCGGGCAATATGGACAAGACGGTAAAGTACATTAACGAATGCCGTGAAATGGGCGCTCCTGTGCTTCCGCCGGACGTCAACCAAAGTGACCTTCACTTTACGCCGGCGGGCGACTCAATCCGCTTCGGGCTTGGGGCTGTGAAGAACGTCGGGCAAGGAGCAGTGGAAGCTATCGTCGCTGCTAGAGAAGCGGGCGGGCCATTTTCCACAATTTACGATTTCTGCGAGCGTGTAAATCTTGGTAATGTTAATCGCCGCGTGCTCGAAAGTCTGATCAAAGCTGGCGCTCTGGATTCTACCCGAGGCAATCGCGCACAGCTCACGGAAGCTCTCGACCGAGCTCTCGAATCCGGTATGCGGGCGTCGCGAGATCGAGCGATGGGCCAGCACGGTCTATTCGGAGTTTTCGCCGAGGAACAAAAGACGGAATATCCGCTGGCCAATCTGCCCGATTGGACGATGGAGCAGAAGTTGGCCGGTGAAAAAGAGGTGCTTGGAATCTATGTCTCGGGGCACCCGCTCGATCGCTTCCAGGACAAAGTCGCCGATCTGGCAACTCATTTGACGGATGGGTTGGAGGATGTTGAAAGGAACGCGCCCGTTGCGCTCTGCGGTATTCTGACGAACATCGTGCGCAAGACGAATCGGGAAGGAAAATACTGGGCGTCACTTAAAATCGACGACGGCCGTGGCGCAGCAGACGCTATGATTTTCGCCAACAAGTACGAAGAACTGCTTCCGGCGCTGAGAGAGGACGCCGCGGTATTCATTCGTGCCACGGCACTGCCGGAAGAAGGCGGTCCTCCGAAACTTTCTATTCAGGAAATGGTCAAGTTGGAAGATGCGCGAGTGGACCTGCCGTCCTTGATCTCTATACGCATCTGGCTGAAAGACGAAAGCTCCATGCAAAAAGCTGACGCTTTGAACGAACTTTTCGTCAGAAAACGCGGCCCCAGCGAGGTCCGCCTGCGCCTTGAAAAACCGCGGGATTTTTCCGTGGTTATGGATGTCAGCACGAAAGTGCGTCCTGATCGTGAGTTTCGAGCGGAGATTGAAAAAATCTGCGGCCCCGAATCCATGGAGATTCTGGCGAGCTGATCATGGCTGAAGACGACGAACTACATGCTGAATTCGTGGAGAAGGCGGAAAGCGGCGTCGAGCCTTCGACGAACCCGAGTTGGCAGCGGGTGCAGTTGGCGCGGCATCCCAAGCGCCCGCACTCGCGAGATTACATTGACGCTCTTATTACAGGATTCGAAGAACTACATGGCGACAGGTTCTTCGGTGATGATAAATCGATCGTCGGAGGAATGGGTTTGTTCGAAGGCAGTCCGGTCATAATTATCGGCCAGCAAAAGGGACGCGATACAAAAGAAAAACTCCTCCGCAATTTCGGGATGCCTAAGCCGGAGGGTTACCGCAAAGCTTTGCGCCTCATGCAGCTTGCCGCAAAGTTTAGCCGGCCCATCATTACGCTAATCGACACGCCTGGCGCATATCCGGGCATCGATGCAGAGGAGCGCGGTCAGGCCGAAGCGATTGCTTACAACCTCCGCGAAATGGCCCGGCTCACCAGCCCGATCATCACGTTCATTATCGGGGAAGGCGGCAGCGGGGGAGCGCTGGCGATGGGAGTAGGAAATCGCGTTTACATGCTCGAAAATGCCTACTACAGCGTCATCGCCCCCGAAAGTTGTGCTGCTATTATCTGGCGCGATTCAGGCAAGGCACCGCTCGCCGCGGCAGCGTTACGGTTGACGGCTACTGATCTTCTCGAGATGAATCTGATCGACGGAATCGTTCCTGAGCCTGCGGGTGGCGCTCATCTCGACCCAGATGCGGCCGTGCAAGCGCTGCGGCAGACTTTGAAGCAAGCTCTCGATGAGCTCTCGGGTGTTCCGCCGGAGCAAATCATGGAAGAACGCTACACAAAATTCCGTCAGATGGGCAACTTCTTCAACGAGGCGTCTCTCTGAACAAAATCGGAATCATTGTTACTGTTTTCGTCGTCGTCTTCGTCGCCCTTCTCGCTTATTCAACGTTGAGCGGTCCCCGTTATCGGGTCGAAGTCTGCATGAATTATCAGGGCCGCTCGGCTTGCAAGACTGTATCGGCGAAGAGTGAACAATCGGCTTTGAGATCGGGTATCGAGAACGCCTGCGCGGATATCTCGTCCGGCGTGACGGACACTATGCGCTGTCAACAGTCGGAGCCTCAAAGCACGCGATGGCTGCACAGATCAGGGCGTTAGGATCCCAGATAGGTTCATGTGCGTCCTGACGAGCGCGAGCGCAGCATCGCCCGTCATGGCGCCGATTCCCGGCGCAAAAACTGCCGCAGTCATAAAGGCCGCAAATCAGCCACCATCCAGGCGGCCCCGGTAATTAGGAAATTCAGAGCGAATTCGGACCAATTCAGGTGCCTCTCTGGGTGAGCAATCAGGAGCGGAATCCAAACCAACACACCGAAGAGTGCCATCATGATGCTCATCAGTCGGATCGCAAGGCGCGCCTGACGATTGATGAGAATGGCGATCGCCGCGAGTGCAAACGCCATCGTCGTGAGTATTGCCCAAAACATCTGACTTGGCGGAATCCACGTTGGGACCAAGTCAGCTGTCACATGAAGATAGAATATTTGGCTCAGGGTGAACGAAATCGCGCAAAGTCCGAGCCCAAGGCGTGCCACTCGGCCAAACCGTAGCGCCTGTGCTGCATTCGCCTCAGTTGCGGCGTACAGGGCCATCGCGCCGCACACTAAGGAGAACTGTTCGAAGAAGCTCCCATATTGCACATATGTGGTCGGTGCAGCGATGATGCCCGGAATGCAGGCCAGCGAGAAAAGGAAATAGACGACCCCTAGATCGAGCGACGCTAAGTGCGCGGTCCGCGGGTACTGAATGCCGATCCCACCGGCAATTTGAGCGACCATAAGACAGCCGCCGATGACTGTGCCAAACGGCAGGCTCCAGATCTTACGCACAGTTTGCCACGTTTCAGCGTCGTACCACATCAGTGCGATCACGCCGAACAGCACGGCCGACGCACCAAAGACGATCCGCCCATAGAACGCCGTTTTCATGCCGTGAGGAACGTTGCCAGGATATCGGATCTGTTGCCGACTACGGATTGAACATTCGAAGTAGATGACGACGTCTCATGCGCTAATCGGAAACGGTAGATGCGGCTCGCCCATTTACAGCTGCTCCGGTGTCCCGCCCCACTCCTCCGGATGCGTGTCCGCCACGGATTGCGAAAACGTCCATGAGTGGCCCGCCAAGTCATCAGCGTTGTATTGCCGTTCGCCGTACGGGTGAGTTACCGGAGACTGGGTAATGTGTGCACCATGATTTTTCGCCCAATTGTGGTGGGCATCCACGTCCTCGACACGGACAGTAACTGAGTGTCCTATGCCGAGAGGTGCGTTGATCTCGTTCGGGCGCACTTCCCTCAGGATCACGGCTCCAGCTGCCACATTCAATTGCACGCGGTGATCGCCGATGCGCAAACGCACGGAAAATCCGAATGCGTCACACAGCCAGGCTGCAGCTTGAATCACATCTGGATACGCCAGCACCGGAATCACGATAGCGTTAGGAATCGACCGGTTCGACAGCATCTTGTTTCCTCCTGCAACGGCGCACTCAAAGAATCTTCTTGCCCATCGCCGACATCACGAGTTCTACACCCAGAAGCGCGGTTCGATTCGCTTCGTCAAGGACAGGGTTCACTTCGACAACTTCCATAGAAACCAGGCGGCTGCAATCGCAGATCGTCTCCATTGCCAGGTGCGCTTCGCGGTAGGTCATTCCTCCGCGAACGGGAGTTCCCACGCCCGGCGCTTCGTCTGGGTCAACCGCATCCATGTCGAGCGACAAGTGAAAACCTGCGGTGCCGTCATTCGCGAGCGCGATGGCTTGCTCCATGACGTTTCGCAGTCCGCGTTCGTCGATATCACGCATGGTGAATGCCGTCACGCCGGACTCGCGGACCACCTCCCGTTCTCGCCTGTCCACATCTCGTATACCGATCAGCACTACATTCTTTCCGCTTACCTTCGGCGTGTAATCGAATATATGGGTCAACTCACTCGGGCCCCGGCCAATACAACAAGCGAGCGGCATGCCATGAACATTTCCGCTTGGGCTGGATTCCGGCGTGTTCATATCCGCATGCGCGTCGATCCAGATCAAACCAATTGTCTCGCCGCGCTGCCGGAACGTGTGCGAAACGCCGGCCACTGTGCCAACGGCAATCGAATGATCTCCCCCCAGCGCTAACGGGAATTTGCCCCCGGCAATTACACCCTCGATCATGGCGGCCAGTTTGGCGCAGGTCTTGGCGATCTGCGACAGATATTTTGCATTTTCGGGTCCGGCCGGTGTGCTCTCCTGCTGCGCTACCGAAACGTTTCCGAAATCCTCAACTTCATACCCCAACGTCGAAAGCTTCGCGTTCAATCCAGCAAGGCGCAGAGCTGAAGGTCCCATGTCGACCCCGCGACGTCCTGCGCCGAGATCCAACGGCGCGCCTAAAATCGCAATATTGGACTGACGCATACGGTTCCAACGAAGCCGCTACGGACGGGTGCGGTAAAGCATACGGGCATATGGAATCGTCTCACGCACGTGATCGAGGCCGCACATCCAGCCTACAAAGCGCTCTACGCCCATGCCGAACCCTCCATGCGGCACGGTTCCAAATCGGCGCAGATCCAGGTACCATTCGAAGGCTTCGCGCGGCAGATTGTGTTCGGCCAGCCGTTTCTCCAAAAGCGCCAGATCATGGATTCGCTGACCGCCCCCGACAATCTCGCCGTATCCTTCAGGTGCGATGAAGTCCACGCCGAGAGCCAATTCCGGACGCTGCTCGTCGGGTTGAAAGTAGAAAGCTTTGATTTCGGTTGGAAAGCGATCCACAATCACGGGTCGGTCAAAGTCCTGCGTAAGCAGCGTTTCATCGGTGTTACCGAAGTCGCCGCCCCATTGAATCTCGCTGCCCTTCGACTGTAGGAGCGTGATGGCATGGTCATAGCTCATTCGTGGAAAGGGCGCTTTCACCGCTTCGAGCTTGGTTGCGTCGCGCTCCAGAACTTTTAATTCTTCCCGCCGGTTGTCGAGCACCCGCGCGACGATGTAGACGATTAGACCCTCAGCGACACGCTTCACCTCTTCAAGGTCTGCGTAGGCGATTTCCGGCTCGACCATCCAGAATTCCGTGAGATGGCGTCGCGTCTTTGATTTCTCGGCCCGGAAGGTCGGCCCGAAGCAATAGACCTTTCCGAAGGCCATCACATTAGCTTCGTTGTAAAGCTGGCCGGATTGGGTGAGGTAAACCTTCTCTTCGTCGAAGTAATTCACCTCAAATAGCGTGGTAGTACCCTCGCACGCGGCTGGCGTGAAGATCGGTGTATCCACCAGCGTAAAGCCGTTCGAGTCGAGGTAATCACGTATGGATTTGATCACTTCATGGCGCACTCGAATGGCGGCGTGTTGCCGGCGGCTACGCAACCAAAGATGGCGATGATCCATCAGAAAGTCGACCCCGTGCTCTTTTGGAGTGATCGGGTATGGATACTCTTCGCTGACCCGCTGGATGACGTGCGCATCCGTGACGTCGAGTTCAAATCCTCCGATAGCGCGCGATTCCGCCCGTATGCTCCCGGTGATTGTCAGCGAGCTTTCCTGAGTTAGGTTTTTGAGCGTGTCGAACACTTCGCCGGGCAAGCTGCTCTTTACGGCTACGCATTGCATCAGCCCCGTGCCATCGCGAACAATAGGAAACACGATCTTGCCCGATTTGCGCAGGTTATACAGCCAGCCCTGGATCTCGACGCGTTCGCCCTCATGCGCGCTCGCCTCGCTGATGTTGATCTTCAGTGGCGCGGTGTTGGGATCGCTGCTCATATCCGCTTGATCAAATCATCCATCGCTCGCTTGGCTTCTTCAATCGGGTGCTCCATGCCGTCCGGCTCCCTCAGCTCCAGCAATAGCGGGTATTGGCCTAACCGCGATCCCAGGAGGCGCATTGCCTCAGACCAATCAATGCTCCCTTGCCCGGGAAACAGATGCTGATCCGCCTTGCCGTCGTTGTCATGAATGTGTGTGGAACGAATCCGCTCTTTCATCAGCTCAAACTCAGCCTGGATCCCATTTGCCATGTGTGCATGCCCGATATCGAAGCAGTAATTCAGCCTTAAATGCGTTTGCGCCAGGAAGTCGTTCAACCGTTCCGCGGAAGAAAGGGCATTTTGCGTATTCTCCAGCAGCACCTCCACGCCTCGTTGTCCTGCGAAAGACTTGATTTCTTCGAGCGAGGAGAATGCAGAGTCCCACCTTCTTTGGTCGTACTCCTGGCCCGCCACGCCTAAATGTTGAATGAGATAACGGAACGGCACAACGTCAGCCATCTCGAGTGCCCGCTTCACTTCATCCACCATGTGCATACGCTTCGCCTTCGCCGGTTCGGTAATGTCAATAACGGCTTGAGGTCCGGACCGGCCCCACACGTCATCGCTGTACATAGGCGAATGCAGCGAGTGCATTTTCAGCTGGGAATCGCGAAACCAATGCCCGAGCTCCGCGATTTGCGCTTTGTCGTAGTAATCGATGTGCTGGCGCGCGCAGAAAATTTCGACCGCTCCAAAACCGGCGTCCCATGTCCGTTCCAGCCACACCGTCGTTAACCGGTGCTTAACAAAAAGATGGGTGGAGAGCACAAGCTGCATCACGTTCCTCTTTGCCTCGGAATTGTCATTCGCGCATAGCAAGCGGGCTCGGTTCCGGCATCATCACTGATTCCTGCAATTTGGTGCTAGAACTTCTCAAATCCGCTTTTCAGCTTTTTATAAGTATCTTCTAACGCTTCCGGGATCACTCGCGTATTCGCTACGCTGGTCATGAAATTCGCATCACCGTTCCAGCGTGGCAATACGTGCATGTGGATATGCTGGTCGATTCCTGCGCCTGCAGCCTGCCCCAGATTCATGCCCAGATTCAGCCCGTCAGGATGATATGCATCTTCGAGAACCTGCTCGGCGAGGCGGCCCAGCCGAATTACTTCTTCCGCCATTGCCTCATTGATCTGGTTGAGCCGGGCGGCGTGCTCATACGGAGCTATCATCACATGGCCGCTAGTGTACGGATACCGGTTCAGCATCACGAAGCTCCAGGCGCCGCGATGCACGATCAAATTTTCTTGGTCTGCTGTACTGGCCGCCGCATCACAGAAGAGGCAGCGGCTCTTGTCTTTCTTCTCTTTCATGTACGTGGAACGCCAGGGCGTCCACAGATGAGTCATGAGAGCGATTATGATCCGAAATTGTCGCGATCCGCGAAAGCCGTAGAAACCTCGGCCTCACTGCTCGATGACGAATGGCCCACATGCGCGGACTGATTCACTAGATCCCGCAGCTCCTTGCTGGGTTTGAAGTAGGGAATCCGTTTGGAAGGCACCTCGACGCGAGAGCCGGTTTTGGGGTTTCGCCCAACTCGCGGCTGCCGCTGCCGCGTGCGAAAGCTGCCAAACCCGCGAATCTCGATCTTCTCTCCCTTGTGGAGACTGTTCACAATGCTGTCGAAGATTGTCTCCACAATAGTTTCCGAATCCTTCCGGGTCATCTCCACCACCTTGGACACTTCCTCGATCAGCTCAGCCTTGGTCATGCCTGCTATTCCTTGTTCTGTTCTCTTGATTTATGCTGTTTCATAACGTTGCCCACCGTTGAACTGGCCGCGGCGGCTTGGCGTTTGTAATCGCGGAGGCGGTCGCGCTCGTCTTCTTCAGTTACGGCTCGGACGCTTAGCCCGATTCGCTTTTGAGCCTCGTTCATTTTGATGATCTTAAAATCGAATTCCTGCCCGATGGGAAGCCCAGGCTCTTCCATTGCGCCACGTTTTCCTTTGTGCCGTTTACCCGCTTCGCCTGTGATCTCACTTTGGTGGCAAAGTCCTTCGACTCCAGGCAGCAGCTCCACAAAGACGCCAAACTCCGCCGCGCGGCACACCCGTCCTCTCACGATATCGCCAATTTGATGACTTCGGAAGAAAGTTTCCCAAGCATCCGGCTGCAGCTGCTTTATACCCAGCGATAGCCGCCGGTTCGAAGCATCGATATGCAGGATGACCGCCTGCACGACTTGACCTTTCTTGACCACTTCAGACGGATGCTTGACATGCGCTGTCCAGGACATGTCTGAGACGTGCACGAGGCCATCCACGCCGTCTTCAATTTCGACGAATGCGCCGAAATCTGTCAACTTGCGCACGCGGCCTTCCACCACGGAACCCACGCTATAGCGCTCCGCGACCGTGGTCCATGGATCCGCTTCAAGCTGTTTTATGCCGAGGGAAATCCGCCGCTCTTTTGGTTTGATATCAAGAACTACCGTTTCCACCGTGTCGCCGGCCTTCACCACTTTCGCGGGATGCTTCATGCGACGACTCCAGCTCATCTCTGAAATGTGTATCAAGCCTTCAACGCCTGGCTCAAGTTCGACGAAGGCCCCATAATCGGTGACGCTAACAATGCGGCCAATCACGCGACTCTGACGCCGATAATGGCTCTCGATGTCTGCCCAGGGGTCGGGATGCATCTGTTTCAGGCCGAGTGAGATGCGTTCTTTTTCCCGGTCGAACTTCAGAACCTTGACAGTAATTTGATCGCCAACCTGCACCACCGCGGAAGGATGAGTGATGTTCCCATAGCTTAAGTCGCTGACATGCAGCAGGCCATCAATACCGCCGAGATCGACAAATGCTCCGTAATCGGTCAGGTTTTTTACGGTGCCAGTGACTTCGCCACCTTCGCGAACATTCGCGAGCGCTTCAGATTTCCGGGCGACGATTTGATCTTCCAAAAGCATTCGGTGGGAAACGACTGCATTTCCGCGGCGACGGTTGAGCTTTAGGATTTTGACTTCAATTTCACGGCCAACATAGGGGTCCAAATTGTGTATTGGGCGTATTTCCACTTGTGAGCTGGGCAAGAATGCGATAACACCGATATCGACCGCCAATCCGCCCTTGATTTTGCTGATCACCCGCCCCGTTACAGATGTGCCCTCGGTCGCAGCCTTCTCGAGGTCTTCCCAGAGCTGAAGCCGATGTGCCTTTTCGTAAGAGAGGAGAATGTAGCCTTCGACGTGATCGCCACTGCGATCGAACATCACCTCTATGACATCGCCGACTTTCACAGAAGGCTTTCCTTCTATTTGCGGGAACTGCGATGCGGGAACCAGTCCTTCGCTCTTGCGGCCGATGTCGACTATGACTTCTTTGTCGGAGACGCTCAGAACATGGCCGTGGAGTATCTCGTGGTGGTTGGCTGTGAAATGGCTGCTATAGTCATCAAGGAATGCTTGATAGTCATTGCTATCGACGGTTCCTGGCGTCTCAACATACTCGTCAGATAGACCGGCCATGTGTCGTGTTCAATTCTAAAGTCGCGCGCCTGCAAGGTGGGTCGAGTCAGGACGTCAACTCATTGATAGTTCAGTACTTCAGCACTATAGCGGACCGCCTCTGCGATGTCAACCGGAGCTTGGATAAACCACATCGTTGTGGTGAATCATCTTATCCGTGCTCTGCTCGACCAACCTGCTGCCGTAACTAATTCCGCGATGACTGCAAAAGAGTGCTAGCATGAAGGTAGCGGATCAGTCTTGTGGTGTCCGCTTGGAGAATCCTCATGATTGACGGACTTTTGCAGCCGACTCATCTGCTCATTATCTTGGTGGTCGCGCTGTTCATCTTCGGCCCTAAGAAATTGCCGGAGCTTGGTCAGGGCTTGGGTAAAGGGATCCGTTCTTTCCGCGACAGCATGAAGAACGCCGCTGCGGAAGAGCCTGAAAAAATCGAAACTCCTTCTTCCACCACAACGGATACCAAGAAGTAGCTTCGCGGTTCACAACGCGACGCTTCGCTGGTTTATCCATTCGAGTCGCATCCACCGTTTTCACTTTCCTCGTTAATCTACCTGGATTCTTGCTCCACGTCGCGGAAAGGTTTCACTTTTTCCATCAAGGAAGCAGAAAATTTTGCATCTTGCCGGAAAGATTTGCTGCGCGTCAGAGCTTCGCTGTTCGGAATTCCTGATAGAAATTCACCGTGGAAATCGCTGATTTCTCGTTGTCTTAGCGCTTGCTTCCGTAACTCCAAAACCGATATATCTGCGTGGCAGCAAAACTGCCTACGACTACGCCGTGAGTGGTAGAGCCACCATGACGCAAGATGATCGCAAGAGATCATCGACTCCCATCGATTCGCGGTCGGAGCAGAATCAAAAATCCAAAAACCTGAGGAGCGGTGGATTCAAATGACAACAGAAGAATACGGGAAGGCGTATCAACGCGGGTTTAACCTTACCGTGAGATTTCTGGTATCGCGCGGTCTGTCTTATGATGCAGCGCTTGATACAGCACAAGCAGCGTGGGCGAAGGGTTGGGAGCGCAGAGAGCAGCTCCGTGACCCGAATCTGGTACTTACGTGGACCAACAGCATCGCGCTCAATATCCATAGAACGTTTTTGAGACGCGAACCCCAGACCCAAACTTTGCCGGAGTTGCAGGCGCCTCCACGGATGAACGTGGCTGCAATTGATGTAAAGCGTATTTTGACGGAATGCAAGCCCAACGATCGAGTCGTGCTCGAAGGTCACTACATTGAAGGTTATAAGGTGCAGGAGATCGCACGCCAGCATGGTTGGTCTGAAACAGCAGTGCGTATCAGGCTTCTGCGTGCGCGCCGCAGCGTAGAGCGCCGACTGAGCCGGCCCAAACACGCCCGGTTGCGGAATCTTGCCGAAAAGACGAAGAGAGCCCTCGCAAGTGCCCTCGACGTCCCCGCATTCGAAGCTAAAGTCGCCTAAGTTAACGGTCGGACCTGGATCTGCGTCTCTCCTTCAGCTGTAAGGAGAGACGCCGGATGCTTGGTCTGCTCACGGATATTCGGCAGGGATGCCGCGGCTTCGCCCGGAATGTCCGTCTGACCGTGCTGGCTGGGGCCCTCCTCGGCCTGGCGATCGGCGGAAGCGCGGCAATTTTCGCCCTCGTGGATGCTGTTTTTCTGCGCCCGCTTGCCGGAGTGAGTACTCCCGAGCGACTAGCGCGCTTCGAGCGGGTTCAACCGGGTCTCTCGGCGACTGATTTCAGTTATCCAGATTATCTCGCCTTCAGTGCCAACAACCGTTCCTTCTCGGCTCTCGCCGCGCACTGCACGGCTCCGCTGAGCATCGCGGCGCCCAGACCGGAGCGCATCCGAGGCGATATGGTCAGCGGAAATTATTTCTCTGTTCTTGGGGTGAGACCCGCCCTCGGTAGGCTGCTTGCCCCGCCTGATGACGCCGTACAGGCCGGAACACCGGTCGCAGTACTGAGCTATTCATTCTGGCGTCGCGCATTCGGCTCTGATCCGGCGATTCTCAATAAGTCTGTCACGCTGAATGCGCATAGTTTCGACATAATCGGAGTCGCCGACCCGAATTTCACGGGGACACGCGCGGGACAATCCACGGACGTTTGGATACCTCTCTCCATGCAACCCTGGGGCTTTCCAAGCCTTTCGAAGGGCATTTTCCAGAATCGCACCGCGGGCTGGATCGATATCTTCGGCAGGCTGAAACCAAGCGTCTTGCTGCCGGAGGCGCAATCGGACCTCACCACGATATCCAGCCGCCTCGCGCGAGGGTTTCCGGTGACTAACGCGCATAGGAGAGTGCGCCTGCTGGCGGGTGTCGGCTTCGATCCAGACGATCAGCAGGAATTAGGCAAGCTCCTGGGTCTATTGCTCGCCGCGGTGGCGATCCTGCTCATCACCGCAGCTGCGAATATTGCGACCATGCTACTCGCCCGCGCTATCAGTCGCGAGCGCGAGATCGCGGTGCGGCTTGCGATAGGAGGATCGTCGGCGCGGATCGCGCGCCAACTCTTTGTTGAGGCTCTCCTTCTATCAGCAGTGGCCGGCGTCTTGGGCCTTCTGATAACGCCTTGGATCAGTCGTGCCATAGGCTCCTTTCGCTCCTCTTCGCCTCTGCTGCGCGGGATTGATCCCGGTTTCGATTGGAGACTCGCATCGTTCATCCTGCTAATAACGGTCATCGCGGGAGCATTACTTGGTCTGGCGCCGGCGCTCATGTGTTTCCGTCTTGATCTCGTCACTTCCCTAAAAGAAACCAGCCGCACCAGCAGTACCCGGCCGGCTAAGAAACAGCAATTGCTGGTCATTTTTCAGTTGGCGCTATCGTTTTTGTTGCTGGCCGGAACCGGCGTGATGGTGCGAACCATGCATGCCCTGATATCGCTCGATCCGGGTTTCGACTCTCGCAACGTGCTGCTGATGTCAATGGATTTAGGCATTCAGGGCTACACCGAATTGCGCGCGAAACAGTTCTACTCCGGTTTGTTGCAGCGCATCGAAGCAGTCCCAGGCGTTCGCTCGGCAAGCTTTGCCGAGATGGTGCCGCCGCAGGAGTTCGGTAGCCGCGTTTCTGTGTTCCATCCCGGTGAAGTGCCCCCATCCGAGATTGTCAACGGCCGCGAATTTGAAATCGGTCTGCGCGTCGACGCGAACTCCGTCGGACCGCACTACTTCGCCACGCTTCAAATCCCAATCCTGTCCGGACGGGATTTCAGCGAGCGTGATAACGAAAATGCCCCGGCGGTTGCGATCGTGAATGAGGCCTTGGCCGAGCGCATGTGGCCCGGACAGTACTGTGTCGGAAAACGAATTGTTTGGCCCGCCTTTGACGGGCCGCGTCGCCCTCCCATGGTGGTAATCGGAGTCGTTCGGAACACGCTTCAACGATCGCTCGCACTCACCCCGCCGATGGTTTTGTATGTGCCCGCGAATCAAAATTACGTTCCCGCCGTGACCCTGATCGTTAGGACTGCGATGGATCCTCGATCCATGCCTCGCCGGATCCTGCAGCAAATCGCTGCGCTCGATAAAAATTTGCCCGTGTTCCGCATCCAAACCATGCAGGAACATGTGGACGAATCTTTATGGCAGCAGCGAACCACGCTTGCGATGTTGAGCGCGTTCGGATCGCTCTCGATGATTATTGCTGTAATCGGGTTGTATGGGGTCATCTCGCAATGGGTGCTGCAGCGCATGCGCGACATGGGCATTCGCCTCGCCTTGGGTGCAAGCCGGATGGATGTGCTAAAGCTTGTGTTCCAGCACAGCGGTGCTTTGGTCCTCACTGGTGTTCTAATAGGGCTTCTCGGCACTCTGCTCATTGCGTATTTCGGTTCGGCGGTATTGGCGGATATCACGTACGCGTCCTCGCCAGCCGATCCTGTCATTCTGGCGAGTGTTGCCGTGCTTCTGCTGCTCGCCGCGATCCTTTCGAGTTGCGTCCCGGCGTGGCAGGCTATGCGCGCCGATCCAGCCGCAGCCTTGCGGGTTGAATGATCGTTGAGCGCCTGATGCTTGAACGGGAACGGGCGCTATAGCAGTTCAGCTGTGCTGAAAAAGAACGCGATTTCCTGAGCGGCCGTTTCCGGTGCGTCAGAGCCGTGTACCGAATTGCGCTCTATACTATCCGCGAAACGCTTGCGTATGGTGCCTTCCGCGGCTTCGACAGGATTTGTGGCGCCCATCACCTCGCGCCACTTGGCTACCGCGTTCTCTCGCTCCAATACCATGACAACTACAGGTCCCTCGGTCATGAACGCGACGAGATTTGGAAAGAATGAACGTGCTTTGTGAACTGCATAGAATGCCTCCGCCTCTTGAGTCGTCAGCCTAAGCATTCTTAATCTGACGATGCGAAAATCGTTTTCTTCAATGGTGGTCAAAATCTCGCCTACGTGACCCTTCGCCACGGCGTCGGGTTTGATAATACCCAAAGTGCGTTCCAAAGCCATCCAGTTGTCCTTTTTATTACTGGTTCGCGCCGAGCGCTTCCTGCATCTTCTCACCCATCATGGCGGGCGAAGGGCAGACCGTGATGCCTGCATCGGCCATCGCAGCAAGCTTGTCTTCCGCCTTACCGGAGCCGCCTGAAATGATGGCACCGGCATGGCCCATCCGCCTCCCCGGCGGCGCAGTCTGGCCGGCGATAAATCCAACCACCGGCTTCTTCACCTGCGCCTTTACGTAAGCGGCGGCGGTTTCCTCCGCATTCCCGCCGATCTCGCCGATCATGATGATGGCGTGGGTATCGGGATCTTCGTTGAACAGCCGGATAGCATCAGTGAACGATGTGCCGATGATCGGGTCGCCTCCGATGCCAATGCAAGTCGATTGACCTATCCCGAGTCTGGTTAGCTGTCCCACCGCTTCATAGGTCAGCGTGCCCGAACGCGACACGATACCAACGTGACCCGGTTTGTGAATGTGCCCTGGCATAATCCCGATCTTGCACTTTCCGGGCGTAATAACTCCCGGGCAATTCGGTCCGACAAGTCGCGTAGAGGGCTTCGCCTTCAGATAAGCCCATACCCGAACCATATCGCTCACCGGAATGCCTTCGGTAATACAAACGACCAGAGGCAGACCCACATCTGCCGCTTCCATGATTGCGTCGGCCGCGAACGGCGGAGGCACGAAAATAATAGAAGCATTCGCGCCTGTTGCTGCAACCGCCTCTTCCACGGTGTTAAACACGGGACGATCCAAATGCTTTTGGCCGCCCTTACCGGGCGTGGTTCCACCCACTACCTTCGTGCCGTAATTGATCGCCTGTTCAGCGTGGAACGACCCTTCGCGGCCCGTGAACCCCTGAAAGAGAACTTTTGTGTTTGCGTCTATTAATACGCTCATTGCGCCAGCTCCACTACTTTCTCCGCGGCATCCTTCATCCCGTCCGCCACAGTAAAGTTGAAGCCGGATTCTGTCAAAATTTTCTGACCGAGCTCGACGTTGGTGCCCTCCATCCGAATTACGACAGGAATCTTGATTCCGAGCTCGCGCGCCGCTGATACGACACCATTCGCAAGGGTGTCACATCGCAGAATGCCGCCGAAAATATTGATCAGCACTGCCTTCACGCTCGGGTCAGAAAGCAAGATCCGAAAAGCGTTCTTGACCTGCTCGGCGCTTGCGCCTCCCCCGACATCCAGAAAATTCGCTGGCTCGCCTCCGGCATACTTGATGATGTCCATGGTGGCCATTGCCAGTCCCGCGCCATTCACCATGCACGCAATATTGCCTTCCAGCTTGATGTAGTTCAATCCGAAACGGGACGCTTCCACTTCCAGCGGATCTTCTTCCTTCAAGTCTCGCAGCTCGAGCAGATCTTTGTGCCGATACAGCGCATTGTCATCGATGTTGATCTTTGCGTCGAGCCCATACACCTTGCCATCTTTCGTCAAAATGAACGGATTGATTTCGGCCAGGGACCCGTCAATCGCGTCATACGCCTTCGACAGAGCGATCATTGCCGCAGCGGCTGCGTTGGCGCTCGTTGACGGAATTTCCAGGCCATAGGCAAGCTTGCGCGCCTGAAATGGCTGCAGGGGCCGGCCGGGAAGTAACGCTTCCTTCAAGATCAGTTCCGGCGTGTTCGCGGCGACTTCTTCGATTTCCATTCCACCGGCTTTGGAGGCCATAAACATCGACTCACCCAGCGAGCGGTCCAGCACGATACCCAAGTAGAGCTCGCGTTCGATGGGTAGAGTCTCTTCAATGAGAAGCCGCTGCACCACGCGTCCTTCCGGGCCGGTTTGATGCGTCACCAGCGTCATGCCCAACATTTTCTTGGCGATCTCCGCTGCTTCTGCGGCATTCTTGGCAATCTTTACGCCGCCGCCCTTGCCGCGACCGCCGGCGTGGATTTGAGCCTTGACCACCACGCTGCCTCCGACATTCTTGGCAGCCGCTTCAGCTTCCTCAACCGTGTAAGCGACCTCGCCGCGCGGAACGGGAACATCGTATTTGGCGAGGATCGCCTTCGCCTGATACTCGTGAATTTTCATAGATGGATGGGCCGGTCAAGCGACAGAGTGGGCGTTTGAGGCCAATCGCTAGTGTATCTCGCGACGTGAAGAAGCCCGGTCCGCCCTGCGATTCGAATATTACTGCACTTCGAGGCGCGCTTTCCGCCTTGATGCCAGCAACTCCGCCACTGCGCGGCATTCGTTCGCCATGTTGGCAAATTGCGCCGGATCTAACGATTGATAGCCGTCGGATAACGCGCGGTCAGGCGTCGGATGTACCTCCACAATCAGCCCCGATGCGCCCGCAGCAATTGCAGCGAGCGACATGGGCGCGACTTTGTCCCGTTTGCCGGTTCCATGACTCGGATCCACGATAATCGGCAGATGGCTCACCGTTTGCACGGCCGGAACCACGCTGAGGTCGAGCGTGTTGCGCGTGTGATCCGCGAACGTCCGCACGCCGCGTTCGCACAGAATCACGCTATAGTTGCCTTCAGAGAGCAGGTATTCGGCTGCCATTAGGAATTCCTCGAGGGTCGAAGACATTCCGCGCTTCAGCAAGACGGGTTTCCGCGAGCGTCCAGCACGCCGCAACAGAGAAAAATTCTGCATATTGCGCGCCCCAATCTGGATGCAATCAGCATACTGCTCGACTAAATCAAACGTCTCGACGTCAATGGCCTCGGTAACAATCCCCAGCCCCGTTTTCTCGCGAGCCTCGGCCAGATACCGGAGACCCTCTTCACCCAGACCCTGAAAACTATATGGGGAGGTCCGCGGCTTATACGCTCCGCCGCGCAATAGTTCACCGCCTGCGGCCTTTACCGCGCGCGCTGATTCCAAAATTTGCTCCCGGCTCTCGACTGCACATGGGCCGCCGCATAGGACGATGTCGTCACCGCCTACGCGAACACCGTTCACCACAACCACGGTGTTCTCAGGCTGCGTCTCGCGGCTCACCAGTTTATAGGCTTTCGAGACGCGTATCGCCTCAGCTACGCCCGGCAGATGTTCAAATTCTGCCGGATCGACCGGGCCGCTGTTCCCAGTGATGCAGATAGCCGTCCGCTGCTCGCCCGGAATGATATGCGACTGGAAACCGAGCGTTTCAATCCGCTCGCAAACGCGCGCGATATCCGCGGGCCTCGCTTGCGCTTTCATGACCACGAGCACGGTCGAGATTCTCCTAGCCCTCTTAGCGTACAGGAAACGACGCAAATCAGGCTGTTTCCCGAAACGTTATTCCAGATTGCCTTGCTCAATAACCACGTTCTCGCGAACAACGAGGCGGTGAGGGGCCATTTCGCGAACCTTTGGAAGCACTTTCAAAACGTGTTCTTCAAAATCCACGAAAATAATCACTACGGGCAAGTTACCGCCTGCTTCCACAAGCCCCGATGTATGCACGCGGCTTCGACCGTTAAAACCGGCTACCGCGTGAAAGGCGCTGGCACCCGCGACATTCTCGCGTCTTAGCATCTGCAGAATCTGATTCCATTTGTCGGATTCATTCAGATATATCGTGACTTGTACAGCAGTCATCGTCCAATCCCTTCCTAAATGCTCCGGGCGAGCACGGCTCCTGCAGAAACGGCTCCCAGGCACAGCATATTCGTGCCAAGCAGGTTCCAAAAGGCAAATGCCCATTGGCCTCTTTCGAACAGCGCAAACGTTTCGTAAGCGTAGCTGGAATATGTGGAGTAGGTGGCACAGAATCCTATGGCGATGAGGAAACGCCAGCGGGGGTCGGCCAACACGCGCTCGCTGGTCCACACCAGAAAGAAGCCAAGAATAAAGCTCGCGGTGATGTTGATGATGAGCGTTCCATAAGGGAAGCTCGAGGGAATAAGCTTAGCGGCGTATTGAGCGACGAAATACCGGAGATTCGCTCCGGCAATCGCGCCGAGGGAAATGAGCAGTATCTTTTGCAAAGTAAACTCCAACCGTTTTAGTGGTAGGAGTCATCAGCCATTGTAAAAGGCGGTTGCGGCGAACTCCATCGCCATCGCACCTCTATTGTCGCAATTCACTCATGGCGTAAAGCCTGCATGGGATCGAGATGCGCAGCTCGCCGGGCGGGAACAGCCGAGGCGACGGCGGCAATGAGGAGCACGCCCAAGCTCACCCCGATGTACGTTGCGGCATCCGCTCTGGAGATGCCGTAGAGCATGCCCACAAGTACGCGTGATACAACTGCGGCCGCGGCCAAGCCAGCCGCGCAACCGGCAATCGAAACGCCGACTCCTTGTGCCAGAAAGCGCGCGCGAATCTGTCCCGGAAGCGCGCCTAACGCCATGCGCAAGCCGATCTCTCGGCTGCGAAGACTTACCAGATAACTGAGCGTGCCATACAGTCCTATAGCCGCAAGCGAGATAGCTGTGACAGCGAATAGCGTAAGCAGAAGCATCCGGAAACGATTCTCTGCCGTACTATCGAAAAGATGCTGCTGGAGCGGCATAATATCGAACACGGAGCGGTTTGGCTCAATCTGGTGAATCTTATGCCGTAAGGCCGCCACCAAAGACAGGGGATCCCCGTGGGCCCGAATGAGGAAATAGGGG
The DNA here is from genome assembly GCA_963758245.1 of uncultured Acidobacteriaceae bacterium. Taxonomy (GTDB): domain Bacteria; phylum Acidobacteriota; class Terriglobia; order Bryobacterales; family Bryobacteraceae; genus Bog-105. The sequence goes on from CAVWUV010000006.1 coordinate 275,633, forward strand.
TCAGGCATCCCGTTCGTAGAACACCAATAGATGGTGGGAACCGGTTCATGGTTCAGGCCATCTTCGCGGGCGTCCCCGGCGATTCCAACGATTTCGGCGGGCGGCTGGTTGAAGGGATTCGGCGTGATCGCCAGATGGTGACCGATTGCCGTTTGCCCGGGGAAGTAGGTTTCGACGAAACTGCGGTTGGCCACCACAGTCGTCCACAACGCGCCCTCTTTACAGGAAGCTCCCGCAAGCAGCGGAATGCGCATAGTCTTGAAATATTCGCCATACACAACTTTCCCGTCGGCTGTAATTTTGCGGTCCGGCGACACGGCGGCATCGACGGGTTTGATCTCCACTGGATAGGAATAAGAAGCGCCGGGGAGGGTCACGGTCATGGCGTCGGATTTCACACCGGGAATCGCCGCGAGCTCGTCGAGCGTTCGCTTCATGCGCTGGTACATTTTCTTCGGGTCGGCAGTTTCGCCATAATTGCCACTGATGCGGAGCGTCAGCACGTGACTGGCGTCAAAACCTGGCGAGACGCGTCCCATTTCCTGAAAGCTGCGCAACAGCAGGCCAGCACCTATTAACAATGTGACAGCCAGCGCGACCTGCACGCCAACGAGGCTCCACTGTAATGGCACGCCGGCAGAAACTTGCGTCCGGCTGTTCGCGGCGAGCGAGGAAGAGATTGAACGCCGGGATGCCAACAGCGCGGGCACCAAGGCGAAGAACAAAGTGGCTATGACCGCGCAGGCGAGCGTATACAGCGCGAGCCGCCAATCCAGTGCGATCTCTTCCGTTCGAGGAAGTGCTTTAGCGAGTGAATGGAAAATCCGCACCACGGCCGCCGCAATAAACAGGCCAAGAGCAGCTCCAATCAGCGCGAGCACAAAACCTTCCGTTAGCAATTGAGCAACGACAGAGGCGCGTGATGCGCCAAGCGAGTACCGTATGGAGATCTCACGGGCGCGTTCCGTCGTGCGCGAAAGCAGCAGGGCCGCAATATTCGTGCACGCGATCAACAGCAGCAGGGTCACCGAACCGAACAGAATCCAGAGGGATCGCCGCGTCCCACCTACTATCGTTTCTTTCAAAGGCTGAATTTCAGCCGTAAGATCCTTGTCGGTTTTCGGGAACTGCTTGGCGAGCCGGGCCTGCACGGCGTCGAGATCAGCCCGCGCGCGCGCCACCGTCACTCCGGGCTTTACTCGTCCCACTGCAGTGAACCACGTGGAACTTCGATCCTGAGCATACGGTGCATCCATCGGCACGGCTTCCCAGAGATCGACGTCCTCGCTGGGGAATTGGAAGGTAGCCGGCATCACTCCGATAATCTGGACAGACCACGTATCGACGCGCAGAGTTTTTCCTAACACGTGTGGGTCACCGTTAAAACGGCGGCGCCAATAGCGATCGCTGATGAGCGTTGCGTTCGGACCACCAAAGTGCTCTTCCGCAGGTGTGAAATCACGGCCGAGTTCAGGAGCGACGCCGAAGACCTGGAGAAATCTCGGAGTAACATCCGCCCGCAGCAGCCGCTCCGGAAGCGATCCGGAAATCTCGGAAACGTTCTCCGTGTACCAGCCACTGATCGCTTCGAAGGTGGAATTGTACTTGTTCCATTCCTCCAGCCGGACCGGGGCGAGAAAGTTCTCCGGGTTCTTGAGCGTGGGATTGTATTGATGCAGAACAACGAGTGCGCCCGGATTGGGGTATGGAAGGGGGCGGAGAAGGATAGCGTCAATCGCCGAGAACACCGCGCTGTTTGCGCCGATACCGAGCGCCAGAGTCAAAATGATCGTCAGCGAAAAACCCGGCGATCTGCGAATGAAGCGCAGGGCCGACTTAAGATTTGCGACCGTATTTTCGACCGTGACGATACGGTGAACGTGCCGGCACTCTTCCTTTACTTGCTCACGGCCGCCGAACTCGAGCATGGCTTGGCGGCGCGCTGCGTCGGGCTGCATACCGGCCGTTATTTTCTCCTGAATAACGGATTCCAGGTGAAAGCGAATCTCGGAATCCAGCTCGGTTTCAACCCTGGACTTCCGGACAAAGAAATTGATCCACTTCATCGGGAGTCCTCCTATTCGGCCGTTTGCATGATCTGCGCCACGGCGCCGGCCAGCCGCTGCCAGCTCAATTCCTCCTCGGCCAGTTGCTTGCGGCCCTTTGCGGAGAGCTTGTAGAACTTAGCCTGCCGTCCGTTCTCCGATTCGCCCCATGTGGCATCCAGCCATCCCCGCCGCTCCAGGCGATGCAGTGCTGGGTAGAGCGAGCCTTGCTGGACCTGCAGGACATCTTTCGAGATCTGGCGGATTCTCTGCGAAATACCATAGCCATGCACTGGGCCAAGGGCAACAATTTTCAAGATGAGCATGTCCAGCGTGCCCTGCAGAAGGTCGGATTTTTCGGTCGGCATCTCTCCTAGCCTTTCTACATATCTTCCTCTTTCATGTGTAGAATGTCAAGGAGAGACTTCGAGGACTACCAGCGCATTCGGCTGAAGGCTCAGATCGAGATGATTTCCGTCGAGATGATGCTGAGCCGGCGGTGGAAGCTCTGTTGCGGCGTTCAAGCGCCGAATCTGATCCTCGCTTGGATACCGAGGACTCCCCAAAGCTCTATATGCCGCCAGAGTGTTTCCATGGTCGTCGTCAACCCGACTCTCAGTGACGATCGCGCTGTTCCGAACGTTATCGAAGGTCAATCGAACCTTCTTCGCGCTTCCTGTTTTGTCCGGATCAATCAGGTTCCAAAGGGCGATCACTAGCGCTCCATCATTGCGCTTTGTAACGATCACATTCGCAGCGGAGTTGGCAAGACGCTCATCTCCAAGCTTATGGAGAAGACCGAAATCGTAGTAGCTGGGCTTATTGATACCGCCTTTGGCTCTCAGCCCGAAGTGCCCCTCAAATGGCTCGGGAATCGGCCCGCCCTCTTCGAAAACATCGGAAAAGGTCCAGAAGGACATCATGTCCACCATTCCGTCACATTCTCGAACCGTATTCGCAAGCGCCGGGCCTACGTAGGAAGTATCACGCGCGCCTTTCATCCCCGGGACGTTCCACTCAGTCCATAGCAGGGGCAGCTTCGGCATTTCGGAGCTCTGAATTTGCTTTCTCACTTTGGCTACGGCACGGCACACGCGATCATCCATGGGAATGTCCTCATTCGTGCCGAAAAGATCCTGGACGGCATCGTCGGCGTAACCGTGAGTGGAGACAAAATCTACGGGTACATGGTTCTGTGCGGCATGTTTGAGGAACTCGTCGACCCACGCAGCGGCTGCGGTTGCCGGACCGCCGACCCGAAGTCGCGGACTCACGGCTTTGAGATCGCGCGCTGTGTGGTCATACAGCTCGAAATAGCTCCTCTGCCGGGGAATGCCGTTCCAGAAATCGATATTCGGCTCGTTCCATACTTCGAAATACCATTGCGCTACTTCGTCCTCGCCGTAGCGTTCGATCAGGTGGCGCGCGAAGGCCGTCATCAGCCCGTCCCATTTTTCCCAGCTCTTCGGGGGTGAGACGTTCTGCTTGTACCAAAAAGGATGCAGCGCGTCTGGATTGAAGGCCAGCTTCTTCGGCATAAAGCTGATCTCGACTGCTGGCCGCACGCCGTTCCGCAGAAGGCCGTCATAAATCTCATCCACGTAAGCGAAGTTGTAAACCGGATTGCCGTGCTCGTCTTCGTTGTACACGCCGATTTCGTCATGGAGAATGGCATGGAAGCGCACGTAATGGAAGTCGGTGACCTGCTTGACCGCGCGCAGGTCGTTTCGATAGCTCTCTCGCAAGGCCAGAATGGCGCGTCCGGACCCGAACATCTGCTCCCAGAAGTGCGGAAATGGGGAGGTCTGTGCGCGGGCATCGATCGCCACCTGTTCCTGCGCCTGGCATCGATCAGGCAATCCTAATGCCAGAAGCAGCACCGATGCAAGCGTAAAACAGCGGGACTGCAGATGTGTATTCATTGAGTTGCTTTATTCCTGCGCGAGACGGTCCAACGCTTCCCCCGACAATCGAAAGACTGTCCACTCTTCCAGCGGCGTCGCGCCTGTATTCCGGTAAAAGTCAATTGCCGGCTGATTCCAATCCAATACGGCCCAGTTCACTCGGGTGTAACCGCGCTCCTTAGCCAACTTTGCCAGGTGAACCAGAAGCGCCTTCCCGATACCTCTACCGCGATACGCAGGGTCAACAAACAGATCCTCTAAGTAAACACCCGGGCGTCCCGAAAAGGTTGAGAAATTCGGAAAGAAGATGGCGAATCCGGCCGGCTCGTCCGCCACATACGCGAAAACCGCCTCGGCTGCTGGATTCGGCCCGAACAGAAAACTGCGCAGAGTCTCCTCATCGGCCACGACTTCATCCGAAAGTCTTTCATATTCCGCCAGCTTTCGAATGAAGCTCAAAATCAACGGAATCTGGCTCTCCTCCGCGGGTGCAATCCTCAGTTGGGCGGACGTCGAGGCGGCCACCCTCTGATACTATCGAGGCGTAGCGAATGAAAATTTTCCTCGACACCGCAAATCTCGATGAGATTAAGAAGGCTGCCGCTTACGGCGTCATCGACGGGATAACAACGAATCCGAGCCTCATCGCGAAGGAAGGCGTACCGGTCGAGGAACAAGTACGAAAAATTTGCGACCTTGTTGATGGCGATATCAGCGCTGAAGTTGTTTCAACAACTTCGCGGGAGATGATTCAAGAAGGTCGTCGTCTCGCTAAGATTCACCGGAATGTTGTGGTGAAGCTACCGTTAATCCCAGAAGGCATCATAGCGGTTTCTGCGCTAACCAAAGAGGGAATACGCACGAACGTAACTCTCTGTTTCAGCGCCGCGCAGGCGTTGATGGCCGCAAAGGCAGGCGCATATATCATTAGTCCCTTTATCGGTCGTATCGACGATATCGGCTGGCCTGGGATGGACCTGATCAAAGACATCATGGCAATTTACAAGAATTATGGCTATGGGACACAGGTTCTGGCTGCCTCTATTCGTGGGCCACTGCACGTCGTCGAAGTCGCTAAAGTGGGGGCGCACATTGCTACCCTGCCATTCAAGGTGCTTGACCAGCTCTTCCATCATCCGCTGACGGAAAAGGGGCTTGAGCAGTTCCTGAAAGATCACCGGAACGCGTTCGAATTGGTAAGCGCGTAATCGCTAGCGTGCGCTAGCCTTCGCTAAGCGATCCAGAATGCCCGACCACTCCGGGATATCGGGTGGCGCTTTAATGGCGATCCAATCCCAACCCTCCTGGTCCGCGCTGTGCAGTTCGGCGTAGAGCTGGGCGGCGAATGATCGCGAGTCTGCCGGCATTTCGAGCATGCGCCCCCTGCCAGCCGGCACAGCAGCTCCAGGCTCGAGCAAATAGAATGGAGTACGCGGCGCATAATGGCGCGGCTGCAATCCGGGCGATTCCGCAATGTGCGGTAATCCAAGCTCCCTTTCCCAGGACACGCCCGTCACCTTTTCGAGTTCCTCTTTCGTGATCATTCCGGGACGTAATATCACCGGAGGGTCGCGCCAGATTGATGCCACAGTTGATTCGATGCCGACCGACGTCGGACCCGCGTCCAGAATCATGTCGACGCGGTCGCCGAGTCCCGCACGGACGTGTTCAGCCGTGGTGGGTGAGATCTCTGTGAAGCGATTCGCGCTGGGCGCGGCAATCGGCACAGCGGCGCGCTGGATGAGTTCGAGCGCGACAGGATGGGCGGGCATTCGAACGCCCACGGAACCCAGTCCAGCCGTTACAAGGTCGGGGATAACAGTGGCCTTTGTGACAACGAGCGTCAATGGTCCGGGCCAGAAATGCGCGGCGAGAGTTTGGGCCATGCTCGGCCAGTCGGAAGTCACCGTTCTGGCCATCGCTTCATCAGCGACGTGTACGATCAACGGGCTCGCCCAGGGCCGCCCTTTTGCTTCGTAGATCCGGGCTACTGCGTTCGCATCAAGCGCATTAGCGCCCAAGCCGTAAACGGTCTCAGTGGGAAAAGCAACCAACCCGCCGCGCCGTATCAACTTGGCGGCGCGAGCCATCTCCTCTTCAGTCGGCGCAATGCTCATCGGAACCGATTCGAATGTTATTCCGGTAAATCTTCTTTGCTGTCGCCGGAAGTTTTGCCTGTCTTGCGCCAAACGAGATAGGCGTGAATGAGCGGATCGATGTCTCCGTCCAGGACACGATCCACATCGCCGATCGACAACTTGGTCCGGTGGTCCTTGATCAGCCGGTACGGCGCCAGGACATAGCTGCGAATCTGACTGCCGAAGTTGATCTCGAGTTTTGTATCTTCGAGCTTCTGATCTGCGTCGCGTTTCTTTTCCAGTTCGTATTCGTACAGCTTCGCGCGAAGCTGTTTAATGGCACTGGCGCGATTTTTATGTTGCGAGCGCTCGTTTTGACATTGCACCACGATGCCGGTTGGCAGATGCGTGAAACGCACAGCCGATTCGGTCCGGTTGACGTGCTGGCCCCCAGCCCCGCTGGCCCGGAAAACATCTATTTTCAAGTCTTCTGGTTTTATTTCGACTTTGATGTCCTCATCAATCTGCGGGTAAACGAAAACAGACGCAAACGAGGTATGCCGCCGCGCGTTGGCATCGAAGGGAGAGATACGCACCAGACGATGAACGCCAACCTCCGACTGCAATTGTCCGTAGATATTTTCGCCACTGATCTCAACCGTGGCGGATTTGATTCCAGCGCCTTCACCCTCCAGCCGGTCCGTCACAACGGCCTCGAATTTGTGCCGCTCAGCCCAACGCAGATACATGCGCAAGAGCATCTCCGCCCAATCCTGGCTCTCGGTTCCACCGGCCCCGGGATGAATAGTAACGATCGCGTCGCGGGCATCGTTCTCGCCCGAAAGCAGCATCGCGGTTTCGAGCTGCTCGAGTGTCGCTTCGAGCGTTTTCATCTCTCGCTCGAGATCGCCGTTTACGTTTTCCCCTTCGCGGGCCAATTCAAACAGCGTGTCAATGTCGGAAGTCGTCAATGCGACCGAGCTTGAACTTCGGATTGCTTCTTCCAGCCGCTTCCGCTGTTGCATGATGCGCTGGCTCTTCTCAGGTTGGTTCCAAAAATCAGGGCCGCTGATTTCGGCTTCCGTTTGTTGAAGCTCTAATTGTTTGGCGGGGGCGTCAAAGATAGCTCCGCACAGCGTCAGCTTGCTGCCGGAGCGCAACGTACTCTCTTTCCAACTCTTCCAATGTCATTCACTTGTAGTTTACTGCGGAGAGGAAGTCGGGGTGCGATGTCGAGTGATCTCTACATAATCGAATGCAGCGGGATCCGCGCCATCAGGTGACCCTTCAATGCGGATGCGGTCGCCCGGACGGAGTGCAACACCATCGATTGTGCGCCGTGTCGAGGTATCGGCGTTGAGCTTATTCGAGGGCAGGGCGGCATCGGCAACCCATCCGTCTACCTGCTGATCATTTAAGAAAACTTGGAATCTGGCGCTTCCGCTGTTCAGATCGAAGTACTGGATGCTGAGGTCATACCAGCCTGCCTCGCCCTTATAGGTGAAAGTTGCCGTGCAGGCTTTCGATTCCGCGCTGCACGCGACCGCTTTAGCGCCGGATGCGTCTTCCTGCGGCGTGACGTCTTGCACGACGTAACCGGAGAGTTGCATGGACTCGGCTTCTGTCCGATCCGGATAGTGGCCGACGCGACCCTGGGCATCCGCTATTCCCGATTCGCGGAAAAACCAGTTGCAAATAGCGTCGCGCCAGACAATCGCGTGCCCGGCTTGATAACTGAGTTTGTTGAGAACAGTCTCGTAGCGCTGATCGTCAATGTGGCCCCGCAAGCTCTTCCACCATCCCGGGAATTCTTGCGCTTCGGCTGCGCCCGCGTAATGCGAGTCATAGACATACTGAATAACGCTTTGGCCTGAATGAAGCACGTATGTGTAAGGGACATGGTGCATGAATAGAAGAAGCTCATCAGGTGTGGTGGCCAGCGATTCGTACCTGCGCGCGACTTCCTCCGGATATTGGCCGATGTAACCAGTCCCCGTGGCGACGGTACGATCCATGCCGATGCCCTCGTGGTCGGCGCGAATCCATTGGCCCCAGCCGTTTCTTTCAGCGGTTTCGATCCCGGGGCCATAATGGCTGTGAAGAATGTCGGTAAGCGTGCCCAGTCCGAGCGGACCCGTGTAGCTTTCGTAAACGTGCCAGGATTCGAGCTCCAGATTCATGACGGTTTCCACAACCTGAGCGTCATTCCCGAACGTCATGCGCGTCCATTCCTCAGTGATGTCTCTGGCTGTCAGATTCGGATCCCACGCGAGACGGCCAAAGCCGTACAGATTTGCCATTGCCAGATCGTAACCGAGCCAATTCCCATCGCGCCCGACATTCGCGACGCCGACAAAACCGCCGACCGGGCGATGAAACGTTTTCCCGGCGATGATTTCTTTGACCGGAGTGTGGGCATTGTTAACCCGCAGATCAAAATCGAGCACCTCTTTCCACATCGGGACCAAATAGCAGAGATGACGCTGCTGGCCGGTGTACTCCTGAGTGATTTGCAGCTCCAGAGTCTCGTTCGTTTTCTGCAGCCCGGCAATTAAAGGTGAGACCGGCTCGCGAGCTTGAAAATCGATTGGACCGTATTTAATCTGCACCGCTGAGTTCGCGTCGAACGCTCCATCAAGAGGATGGAAGTTGTCGTAGGCGGCACGGGCGCGGTCATTCTTGAGGTTGCGCCAATCAAGATGATGATTGTAGACAAATCCGCGATAGATCACAATCCCGCCATGTGGTTTGAGAGCTCGGGCGAGAACATTCGCGGCGTCGGCGTGAGTGCGTCCATAGGCGGAGGGCCCGGCGCGCCCCTCCGAATCAGCTTTCAAGACGAAACCGGCGAGATCGGGAATGGCACGATAGATCTCGTCCGCTTTGTCCTTCCACCACTTCCCTACGGAGGCATCGAGAGGATCGAACGTGGGAAGTCCGCCGATCGCTTTCGGGCTGGTGAAATCGACGGAAATCGACAGCTTCACTCCCCAGGGTCGAAATGCATCGGCAATGCGGGCCAGTTGCGGTAGAAAGTCAGGAGCCAGCATCCGAGGACTGGCGTTGACATTGTTTACCGTACAGCCGTTGACCCCGATAGACGCGAGCATGCGCGCGTAGTCGCCGGCACGAGCGAGATCCGGCACTACGTTGCCGCTTTCGAAGAAGATCGATCTGCCCGCGTAGCCCCGCTCGATGGAGCCATCGAGATTGTCCCATTGATTGACCCAGCGGACGGGCGCGTACGGATTCTGCTTCTCATCTAGTTGATCGATGCGGTGATGCAGCGCCATTTTCCGCAGTAAAGCGAATGCGCCATACAGCACCCCGCGATCGTTCGGCGCGGTTATTAGAACGATGTGACGGCCATTCAACACCGTGTTCTTCAGCCAGTAGCCGTCGGTATCGAGATCGTCGGGCACGGAAAAATTCGGGAAGGCTTTCTGCAACTGGCTCGACGTGCCGAGGACAACCATGTCATCGGGAACGACTCCATGTTCCGAACGCAGAATTCGTCCGAGCATGCCACGAACGCCTCGGATCACCTCGCCCTGCGCGGCTTCGAGAACTGGTGATCTCTCGAGCGCTACGATAACTGGCGGGAAACGGCCGTAGAGATCACGAACCGATTTTTCTTGGATGGCCGGATAGCGAAGCCAGGCGCTATCAGCGGAAAAGCTCGTGAGTTGCGTAAGCAGAAACAGAGCCGCGACTGCGAAGGAGCGATTGCCCATGCTTACGAACTCTCCGCGATAAACAGCTAGTTTACTCCGTCGCTTGCACCGGGAATTTGCGATAAAAGAGTTGTATGTCGGCCGCCATTCTGCAACCGCCCGTGTCGGAGGCACTGCCCCCGCGCAAACGCTTCACGCGATCCGAAGTGCAGCAGATGCTTGACGCCGGTCTCTTTGCCGGGCAGCGCTTTGAACTTATTGACGGAGACTTGATCGACAAGATGGGGCAGAATCCTCCTCACGCATATGCGATCCGAGTTCTTCTGGTATGGCTGGCTAAAATTCTTGGAGCGGCAACGGTCCGGGTGCAATTGCCCATTGAGGTGGCCAGTGCTGACCAAGAGTGGACTTGGCCTGAGCCGGACTTGGCGCTTCTGTCCGACTCGAAGGCAGACTACCGCCGCCGCCACCCTCGTGGAGACGAGTTGCTGCTCGTGATTGAAGTCGCGGACAGCACGGTCCAATACGACGCGGGCCTCAAGCGCGATCTTTACGCTCGGGCTGGAGTTCGGGAGTATTGGGTGCTTGATGTAGGCGGACGCAAGCTCATGGTTCATCGCCGCCCGTTGGAAGGGCACTTTCAGGAAGTTTTCACTTTATCCGATCACGACACTGCCTCGCCTGAATGCTACCCAGATCACTCCATCCCGGTTGCCGAGATGCTCCCGTAAGAAGTAACGACACTGCAGTTTAGCTGTGCGCCTGATAGTTGTACGTGGGAAACCGCCACCGTTACTGAATGTCAGTTTTTGTATCTATCAAGCAGAAAGCAGCGGGATTCTGGAAGGAGATTTGTTTTTTGAAAAAGGTAAACAGGTTTCACGTTTGGCTTGCCATCCTCGGCTTATCGGGAGCAATCGTGATAAAGGCCCAGGTGGCCCGCGGTCAATTGACGGAGGTTTATCAGAACAACGATTTCCAGCTCACGGGTATTGCCGTCTCAAAGAGCGGCCGGTTATTTATTAATTTCCCCCGATGGTCACCCGAGTATCTGAACGCAGTCGTCGAAGTGATGCCGGACGGTTCCGCCAAGCCGTTTCCCGATGAAGACTGGAATCGTTGGGATCTGCAACCGCAATCGGCGGCCAAACATTTTGTATGCGTTCAGAGCGTGATTGTTGACGACACGGATGCGCTCTGGGTCTTAGATCCTGCCGCGCCCATGTTGATGAGTATCATTCCGGGCGGGCCAAAGCTGGTGAAAGTCGACCTAAAGACGAATAAGGTGACGCGAGTTATCTCGATTGGGCCCGCAGTGGCAAAGACGAACACGTATCTGAACGACGTACGAATCGACAATAAGCGCAATTTCGCATATATCACCGACAGTGGCCTGGGCGGAATCATTGTCGTTGATCTTTCTACCGGAAATTCGCACCGTGCTCTCGATGGCGATCCGTCCGTCATGCCTGATAAGAGCGTCAAGATCGTGATCGACGGGAAGCCCGTACTCGGGCCGACCGGCGACACGCCTGCTTTCCATTCGGATGCCATTGCGCTCTCGCCCGATGGCCAGTATCTCTATTACCAGCCAATCGCTGCTACTACGCTCTATCGAGTAAAAACCGACGTGTTGCGCGATCCAAACGGCAAACCTGTTCCGGAGAAATTTGCCAAAACGTTTCCTGTGGACGGCATCTGGATGGACTCTAAACAGAACATTTATTTGAGCAATCTTCAGGCGAATGCTGTGTCGCTCTTAACGTCTGATCGAAAGGTGCAAACTTTACTCACAGACCCGCGGCTGCAGTGGCCGGATACATTCAGCGAAGGTCCGGATGGGTCCATTTACATTACGGCCTCGCACATCAATGAATCTCCGACGTACAACAAAGGGAAGAGTACAAGGACCATGCCTTACGGTGCCTTTAAGTTCAAGCCCTGAGATCTCCTGAGCTTGTTTGCCAGGTAGATTATATGGCCGGGTAAGCCGCCGCGCACGCGCCGTCCTGATATAAGCTGAAGACTGGCTGCCATGAATAAGTACGAATTGCGCTCTGAACAGCAGCGGAAGGCGGCCCTGCGGTTTTCCATGATGTTGTGGACTGCGGGATTGGCTTTAATCGTAGTGGTGCTGATGATTGTGGGTTTGAATAACTCGGCTCCGCGCGGATACTTCTCAAAAACCGCAATCGGGCTGGCTATTTTGCTGCTGCTGTTGCGGCAGGTGACGCGCCGGCTGAAAAGCAGAGGCCCGCGAGCAGCACAGCCGGATCCAAAATCGCAACTGAAGCTGGATTGAAGCTGTGTTCGGCTGCTCGCCTCAGTCCGGGATCTGATTGGACAACCTGTTACTATCGGTGAGTTTATGAAGGGCATTGTCTTGGCCGGAGGGACCGGCAGCCGGTTATTTCCTCTGACAAAAATCACGAATAAGCATTTACTGCCGATCTTCGACAAGCCGATGATTTATTACCCTATTCAGACGCTTGTGGAAGCCGGAATCCGAGACCTGCTGATTGTGACGGGTGGAAGAAATTCCGGCGATTTTCTCCGTTTGCTCGCAAACGGCAAGGAATTTGGGCTGAAACACATCAACTATACGTACCAGGAGGGCGAAGGCGGCATCGCCGAGGCGCTCGCACTCGCGGAACACTTCGCGGAGAGCAGCAAAATTTGTGTGGTGCTGGGCGACAACATCATCGAGGGGTCCATCGCCGAAGCTGTTCGCGAGTTTGAAGGGCAGGAGCGCGGAGCTAAAATTCTTCTCAAAGAAGTACAAGATGCGGAGCGATTCGGAGTGGCTGAGATTAAAAATGATCGCATCATCGGCATCGAAGAGAAGCCAGCAAAGCCTAAATCGAATTACGCCGTGACCGGAATCTATATGTACGACAACACGGTTTTCGACAAAACCCGAACTCTCAAGCCGTCTGCGCGCGGCGAGCTTGAAATCACCGACGTTAACAATGCCTATATAGAGGAAGGCACGATGTCGTTCAATTATCTTGAAGGCTGGTGGACAGACGCCGGTACATTCGATTCTCTCCTCCGAGCGGCGAACTTAGTCAACGAGACCAGGCGGAAGAAGGAAACCTCGCTGGGTGAGTGCGGAGGAGCAAACAACTGATGGCGATGGCAGCCTTAGGTGTTTTGGAAACGGGAGTCCAGATCGCCATTCCAGCGGCCGAGCCGGGAATCGGCAAAGTTGTTTTATCGCCCGCAAGCAGCGATTTGATTGCTGATGTTCAGGTGAACCCGTTCCCGGTATGGCCGGACGATCGAGGATATTTCCTCGAAGTAGCGCGTCTGGGCCAAGGCCTTATTGATGAATTTCCGTATGCAACAACCCAGGTTTCGGCGGCATTGAATTACCCCGGGATTATTAAAGCCTTTCATTACCATAAACTTCAGACGGATTACTGGGTCCCGGCGGCGGGCCTGCTCCAAGTCGCGCTGGTTGACTTACGCTTAGGATCGAGAACCTACGGTCTGAAGAACACATTCTATGTTGGAGCTTTACGCCCTTGGCAGTTTCTGATACCACCCGGCGTTGCGCACGGCTATAAAGTTATCGGAGAGCAACCGTCGGTTCTCATCTACGTGACCAATCGCACTTACGATCCAAATGATGAAGGGCGCATTGCTTACAACGATCCTCAAATCGCCTATGATTGGGAGCTACAAAACAAATGAAACTGGTGGTTACTGGAGGCGCCGGCTTCATCGGCTCCTGCTTCGTGCGGATGGCTTTAGAGCAGAGGTGGGCAGAGCAGATAGTGAATCTGGACAAACTGACGTACGCCGGTAATCTGGAGAACCTGCAATCGGTCGTCGATCATCCCGGCTATCGCTTTGTTGAAGCCGACATATGCGATACGCAAGCGGTGGAGAATTTGTTTGGCAGCGAAATGCCCGACGCGGTAATCCATTTCGCGGCCGAATCCCACGTTGATAGAAGTATTCATTCGCCGGCTCCCGTAATTACGACAAACCTGAACGGCACGTTCACGCTCCTCGAAGCAGCGCGCCGAAACCAAATACCGCGGTTTGTACACGTATCCACGGATGAAGTATATGGAAGCATAGAGCCGCCGCAGGAAGCGGACGAAACCTATCCGTTACGTCCAAGCAGCCCTTACTCGGCATCAAAGGCCGGATCTGATCTTCTAGCGCTCTCGTATTACACAACTTACAAGCTAAACGTATCAGTTACTCGAGCATCCAATAACTACGGGCCATATCAGTTTCCTGAAAAACTGATTCCGCTGATGATCTCGAATGCGCTGGAGGACAAACCGCTGCCGGTTTACGGAGATGGGCAGCAAGTGCGCGACTGGCTGTATGTGGAAGACCACTGTCAAGCTATTCGGGCGGTTCTGGAGAAGGGCACCGCCGGTGAAGTTTATAACATCGGAGGAAATTGCTCGCTTCCCAATCTCGAAGTTATTCGGCGCATTCTAAAGGCCACGAATAGGAACGAAACACTCATGACACGGGTGACTGACCGGCCGGGGCACGATCGTCGATACGCCCTTACGAACGAGAAGCTAACGCGAGAGACGGGGTGGCAGCCTATAATGCCCTTCGACCAGGGGCTCGCCAGAACCATCGCTTGGTACCAGGCGAATCAGGATTGGGTGCAGCACGTAAAAAGTGGAGAATACCGGCACTTCTACGAATTGAATTACGCAAATCGCGGCGAGTAATTCTTTCATTCTAGATATAATTCGAGTGGAGAGCATTACCTTTCGGTGGATCCGTCTCAATACACAGATTTCGCAGTCGATGATCTGAGACAGATCCAGATGGAAGCGCAGCAGTCGGCCTCGCGCGAAGATCTGCGGCACTGTTTCGAGCGTTTGCAGAGCCTCCGCCGGACGCATCTCGAGGATTTTGATCTTCAATTGCTTATTGCCGAGGTGCAGGAACAGATCATCGAGCGAGCGCGTCAGCTCGAAGTATCCGCTGCGCCCTTCGCCGCTGACGGAATGCCGCCGCGTTTACCCAAGCGAGCCGCACAAGCCGATGAGAGTTTCGAAGCGGCCGAGACCTCGTCGGAAGTTCCGCGGATCGATACTAAGACCTGGCAACGAGCAACATATCTTGCGCTGTTCTTTACATTGGTCATTTGTGCTGCATTCTTCTATTTAATTCAGACTGCTCGAAGGATCAACCTGGCGCCGCCAGAGACGGCGGGCCAGGGAACTCAGCCGGCCGCGAACGCAAAACCGGCGCCCACGCAGAATGCGTCCAGCGCACAGCCGCCGGTGTCTGCCCGTCCGGCATTGCGTCTCTATACGGACCTTGTGCCAGGTACCGTGTCTATTGACGACGGGCCGCCACAGGATCTGAAAGATGGTGAGCTCGTGCTGGATAACTTGCAACCCGGACAGCATTCGATCAAAGTGACAGGTAATAGCGGAGTTGCCGTATTCAGCTACGATGTGTCGGAGAAATCCGCGCCGCGCGTGGTGGGCCTTCCTTCCGCATCGAATGTGATGGCCGTACTGGTTTCCGAAGAAGATGGCAAAGGGCGTTTGGTCACCAATGCGGATCACTCTGAGGTTTCGCTCGATGGCAAACCTGCCGGTGAAGTCGGACCAGACGGATTGGCGCTTGACAACCTGGGAAAGACGGATCACGACATACAGGTAACCCAGGATAAAGACCGCCAGCGATTTGTTCTCACTTACACACCAGCCCCGGCTCTGACGGTTTATGTGAAATCTGATCCGAATGCTGGAACGGTGGTGGTGATGGCTGGGCAGGACGGTGCAGATGTTTTTGTAAATGAGAAGCCGTACCGGCGAAAAACTGATCGAGGGCAGGTGCGTATCCCGCTAAAGGTCGGCGAATACATGATTCGGGTCCATAAAGCGGGATTCATCGACCCGCCTCCGGAAACTGTAGAAGTCAAGAAAGCGGAAGAAACGGCTGTGGAGTTCCGTCTCCAGCCAGTTCCGCAGATTGCCACGCTCCAGATCAGGGGCGCGTTACCAGGAACCATGATTTATTTGGATCAGGATTTGGCTGCGGTAACGGGTCCCGAGGGCAACACGGACATCTCCAACGTGAAGCCCGGCGAACACACGATCGAGCTGCGTCGGGAACAGGCTTTGTCGAAAAAATTCCAGCGTAGTTTCAAGACCGGTGATGTGGTTGTGCTCTCGGGATCTGATGTAACGCTCGAGAAGGTTGTTGCCGAAACTCAGCCTGCGCCCCCGCCACCTGCGCCTGTCCCGTCGGTGAAACCGAATTACGCCATGGAGATCGAAGGCTCGCAAGTTCGCCGGGGAGGCGGGTTCGTTCACTATCACGTGCCGAGGGTCGCCGGGCGGTATAGCTTTGCAGCCCGAGGTCCCATCGGGGGTTTCCTGAAACGGCCCAAGCTGCAGTGGTATGCCGGATTTCAGGATAGCCAGAATTACATTTTGTTTACGGTGGACGGTAAGCATGTAATTGTACGCGAGATTCGCGATGGGAGATCGAGGGAAGTTAGTCGCGTTCCCTTTAGCGCCGAATCGAACGAATGGGTGCAAGTTGATTTGACCGTCAAGCCGAATTCCATCGATGCCCGGCTTAAAACGCCTGACACCGGGTGGAACGATGTTGGCACAGTGGACAGTGATGGGCGCGACTTCACGCAGGATAAAGTAGGCTTCTATATCCCGGGAAACGATGAGATCACGGTTTCCAATTTCCGTTTCTCCAATCGCTAATCGAATTCAGGACTCAAGATTGTGGATGAACGCGCCTTTTATCGTGAATCGCAAGTTGTAAAACAAGCTACCCTCAATTGTCCTTTTTGCCGGACTTCGAATTCGTACGATCTCCGCTGGCTGATGCGGCGTAAGATAGACAGGCTGCCGCGACAGGCTGACGAGCGCGATCGAGCCAAGTTTTCGAAAGCAGCAAGTTACATGGTGCTGTTGGACGATAAGGCTTCTTGTAAAAATCAGCGCTGCCGGAAAACGTTCGAGATCTCAGGAGTGAAAACTACAGCGTTTTTGACGGACTGATCCCGGCGCTTTCCTCGGCGAAAACGAGCAGATCCACTTCAGCCATTAATTTTGGTTTAGAACCCGTACTAATCCGGGAGCCTGTGGTAACGATGGGATGAACCATCACATCTATCCAGCCAGGGAGGGCACCCAGCTATATGCAGGCACTTGGGAGAAAAACGAAAAAAACGGCAGTTGTTGCGGCTTTCTTAGGACTCTTCGCGTTCGGAGCTTCGGCGCAAGAAGATCCTCCGGCTCGCGTCGCGCGCCTCAACTACATGACCGGAAATGTTTCGATGGAGCCGGCTGGTGTCGACGATTGGGCACCTGCGGCGATTAACCGCCCATTCACAACCGGCGACTACTTGTACACAGATCAAGATTCGCAAGCCGAGCTGCATATGGATATCGCCGTGATGCGAATGGGACCGCAGACCAGCTTTGGGTTTCTGAACGTCGATGATCAGACTGTGCAGATCAAGCTGTCGGAAGGGGACATGTATTTCCGCGTGCGGAACTTCGGCCAGGGGCAGGTGTTTGAAGTCGACACACCCAATGCGGCCGTCACGCTGTTGAGCAATGGAGTCTACCGTTTTCGGGTAGATCCCAACGGCAATATGAGTTACGTCGTAACGAGGAACGGTCAAACTGAGATAACGGGAGGAGGCCAGGCATTCAATCTCGGCTCCGGTCAAAGCGTGACCCTCACCGGGACAGATCAGTTGTCCTACGACGTCGAGACAGCCCCCTCACCTGACCAGTTCGACGAATGGTGTGGGCAGAGAGACAATCATGAGGCGCGCCTGGTATCTGCCCGGTATCTACCTCCGACTGTGATTGGCTATGAGGACCTCGACGATTACGGTGGATGGCAGCAGGCGCCCACTTATGGGGCGGTCTGGTATCCACGACAAGTCGAGGCCGGTTGGGCTCCCTATCATTCCGGGCACTGGGCGTGGGTCGAGCCGTGGGGCTATACGTGGGTGGATGCCGCCCCCTGGGGATTCGCGCCGTTCCATTACGGACGTTGGGCTTACGTCGGCAGCAGATGGGGATGGTGTCCCGGACCAATGTCGGCTGGTGTGGGCGTGGGCGTCAGCGTAGGAGTTGGTTATGGGGGTGGCGGTTATGCGAGGCCTTATTACGCGCCCGCATTAGTAGCGTTCTTTGGCGGCTCCGGTTTTAGTGCCGGTATCTCCGTCGGCTTCGGTGGAGGATTTGGCGGCGGTGTCAGCATGGGATGGGTTCCCCTTGGCTACGGTGAGGTTTACTCCCCTCCTTATAGGGTCAGCCAAAACTACTTCCGAAACGTGAACGTTTCGAATACAACGATCAACAAAACCGTGAATATTACGAATGTGTACAACACCACATACGTGAACAAGACGGTCAACGTCACGAATGTCACCTACGCGAATATGAGGGCACCGAACGCCGTCATGGCAATGCCGCAGAGCGCATTCGCCAGCGGCCGGTCGGTCGCCGAAGTGGCAAGACCCGTACCCGCAGCTCAGGTTGCTAGAATTCAGGTTGCCTCTGCACGTGTTGTAGCGCCGCCTGTAGCGCCCACTCGTCAAGCACTGATGCCGACCGCTGGCACACGCCCTGCGCCCCGTCCAGCGGCTCAGGTCCTCCAACGGCAAGTGGTTGCCAAGGCTACGCCTCCACCGCCTCCGGCTTCATTTGCGGCCAAACAATCCTATCTTCAGCAGCATGCCGGCCAGCCGCTTAACGTCGCGGCCTTGCACCAGGCGGTTGCGCCGGCCCGGCCCGCTGTAGCAACGGTTGTACGGAAGGCTCCTCCCGCACCACGGGCAGTTCAGGTGCATCCAGGCCAAGTGGTAGGAAATGCTGCGGCGCTGCGTGCCGTTGCACCGCGACCGGCGGGTCGCCCCGCAGCAGCACCAGCGCCGGCTGCTCGCCCAACACCTGCGCCGGCTCCGAACGCGCGGACTGCTCCGGCAGAACCAGCTGCCCGGACCGCGCCAGCACCCGCGGCGCACGGAGCGCCTCCGAATGCACGGACTGCTCCCGCAGAACCAGCGGCTCGAACCGCGCCGACGCCGGCTGCTCGCCCAGGGCCAGCGACGCCTCCGAATGCCCGGACTGCTCCGGCAGAACCAGCTGCGCGACCCGCACCGGCTGCGCACGGGGCGCCTCCGAATGCCCGGACTGCTCCCGCCGAACCAGGCGCGCGAACGGCACCGACACCGGCTGCTCGCCCAGAGCCTGCTACGGCTCCTAACGCCCGGACTGCTCCGGCCGAACCCGCGGAGCGACCCGCACCGGCTGCGCACGGGGCGCCTCCGAATGCCCGGACTGCTCCCGCAGAACCGGCCGCTCGGCCTGCACCGGCTACTGCTCCTCCGCCGCGTAATGCGGAGCGAGCTCAGCCGTCCCCAGCAGCTCGTCCTGCGGAACGAACCCAGCCTGCCCCGGCAGCACGGCCTGCGGAACGAACCCAGCCTGCCCCGGCAGCTCGTCCTGCGGAACGAACCCAGCCTGCCCCGGCAGCACGGCCACCGGAGCGCCCCGCTCCTGAGCCCGCAAGGCCAGCACCCGCGGCGCGCCCGGCGCCAGAATCCAGGCCGACGCCACCGCCCACGCGAACGGAAGCAAGGCCCGCTCCACCGGCGCACGGAACACCGCCTGCTTCGCGTTCCGAGCAGAAAGAAACCAAGGACACTAAGGACCATCCGAAATAGTTCAACGAATAACGGCGCCCTTCAAGGCCAGACTCAACAGAGTCTGGCCTTTTTCTTATGTGTTGAGTGCTTTCTGGTATAAGACAATCAAAGCCCAGTTTCAATGTGCAAGTGTCGCGCTTATTTCTACGGCGTCGCCGAACGCCTTCTGTTCTCTTGTGCCATTCTCATTACCTTGCCGCTATTTGCGCTCGACAGAACTACCGCGCTGACGCGATATGGCCGCCAAACCTGGCAAACCGAAAGCGGCTTGCCGCAGAATACAGTCCACGCAATTCTGCAGACTCACGACGGCTACATATGGCTGGCGACGGAAGGCGGCGTGGTCCGGTTCGATGGGTTGAAATTCGCTGTATATGATTCCCAGAACACTCCCAGATTGAGGAGCAACAACATCAGGAGTCTGCTCGAAGACCGCGATCATGCGCTTTGGATCGGCACTGCGGACGGCCTTACTCGATTCAAAGACTCTGAGGTCTCGACCTTTACAACTGACCAAGGGTTGCCGGGCAATAATATCTGGTCTATATCTCAGGATTCCGGTGGCAGAGTCTGGGTCAATACTTCGGACGGCCCCGCTGAGTTCGACGGCAATGGCTTCAGAGCCCATCAGTCTGCCGAAGATTTCTCGAACAGCACTCGCGCGACTCTTGTCGACCGCTCCGGGCGTACGTGGATTGGCACGTCAGAGGGCTTGATTGTTCGCCAGAACGCGTACGAGAGAAGCTACAGCACGAAAGATGGCCTGCCAGGCAACAGAATTTCTGCTCTGTACGAGGACAAAGAGGGAACCGTCTGGGTTAGCACCGACCTGGGTCTCGCCCGCATTGTGAACAACAAAGTCGAGCGGTTTCCTTTGACGGATGCATTGTCCAGCAGCATCGTATTGTCCATTTTCGAAGATCGCGAGGGCAGTCTCTGGCTCGGCACGGAAGCAGCAGGAGTCACGCTGCTTCGCGACGAGAAATTCACCACCTATACCAGTAAAGAAGGTCTCTCGCAGGATCTGGTGCAGTGTATTTTTCAGGGCCGGAACGGCGATCTTTGGATTGGGACCAATGGCGGAGGGTTGAACCGCTTTCGAGATCACAACTTCACCAGCGTTACAGCGAAGGATGGTCTGTCCAGTAACGTGATACTTGCGTTGGCTGAGGATGCGTCCGGCAATCTTCTTGTCGGAACGCCCGATGGACTGAATGTGCTGCGGAATGGAGGCGTTAGAATTCTCACCTCCGCTGACGGTCTTGCTGACGATTTCGTGCGATCTATCTACAAAGATGCCGATGATTCAATCTGGATAGCTACCCGCGGAGGACTTTCGCACTGGCAGAACGAAAAGTTCAAGACCTACACGCGAACTGACGGTTTGGGTAGCGATTTCGTGGGCGCGCTACTTCGAGACACTCGCGGCAATTTGTGGATCGGGACATTGCAGGGGCTTACCCGTTTCAAGGCCGGTGAATTCAGGAACTACACGACAAAGGATGGGCTCTCGAGCAATATCATCACCGCGCTTTACGAGGACCGGGATGGAATTTTGTGGATTGGCACACAAGGCGGCGGGTTAAACCAGTTCACTGATGAGAGAGTTTTCCACTATCCGTCAGTCGCTGGCCTTCCGGATGTCATTTACGGAATACTCGAAGACGCGAATGAAAATCTTTGGATCAGCTCGAAAACCGGCATCTTCCGCGCAAGCAAAAAAGACTTGACTGCGGTCGCGCAAGGGCATAAAAGCACGATTGCGATCGCCTCGTACGGAACCGCCGATGGCATGATGGTCAGCGAATGCAGTGGAGGCGGGCACCCCGAGGCTTGGAAAACAGCCGATGGGTCACTCTGGTTCTCCACTCTGAAGGGAGTCGCGGTGATTGATCCACAACGCGCGGAAAGAAACCGCATTCCGCCGCCAGTCGCGCTCGAATCGGTTTCGATTGACGATCAGACGTTCGATCCTGAGCGAGTGGCTAATGTGCCACCCGGCCATTCGAGATTCGCATTTGAGTATGCGGGTCTGAGCTTCATTGCGCCTCAGAGGGTGAGATTTAGATACAAATTGGAGGGCTTTGATCGCGATTGGGTGAATGCGGGAACGCGCAGAACCGCGTATTACACGAACATACCGCCTGGAAATTATCGATTCCGAGTGCTAGCCCGAAACAACGATGGCGGTTGGAATGAGAGCGGAGCGTCGTTTGTCTTTCGATTAGAACCACGCTTCTATCAGACCTACTGGTTTGATTTGCTGCTGCTTCTCGGTATAGCGCTCTGCGCTTACCAGGTCTATCGCTCGAGAGTAAGGCAAGTCGAAGCGCAATTTAATGCTGTTCTTGCGGAGCGCAATCGAATCGCCCGTGAGATTCACGATACGCTCGCGCAGGGATTTGTGGCTGTTTCCGTGCAGTTGGAAGTTGTCGCCCGCATGCTGTCGATATCAGTAGAATCCGCCGAGGAACAACTGAAAAGAGCGAGGACATTGGTTCAGGACGGCCTTTCGGAAGCGCGCCGCTCTATCTGGCAGCTTCGATCCCAGGGGCCCCAAAACGATGACTTGGCGTCGCAACTCTCGAAAATGGCTTCCCAAGTGACATCGGAGACACCGGTTAAAGTGCAGTTCGAAGTACTCGGGACTTACCGCCCATTGCCCCGCAATGTCGAAAATGAGTTGCTGAGCATCGGGCAAGAGGCGGTCAGAAATGTTGTCCGGCATGCGGACGCCAAGCACGTCAAGATCGATTTGAGGTTCGAGCCAAAGAAGCTGCGGATGACCATCGCGGACGATGGTTGCGGATTCTCCGGTAAGCCTGTGGCTTCAGGACCGAACGGGCATTTTGGTTTGCAGGGCATGCGTGAACGGGCAGAACAGATCGGAGCTGACCTGACGGTGACCAGCGCACCAGGGCAGGGAACGAGGGTGTCGGTAGCGGCGGTGATCCCTTGAGTGAGCGGATTCGAATCATGGTGGTAGAGGACCATCACATCGTGCGGCAGGGTTTGATTGCGCTGCTCAACACTGTTCCGGACATGGCAGTGGTGGCCGAGAGCGCTGATGGGAAAGAGGCGATTGACCTATTCCGGCGGCATCAGCCTGATGTGACGCTCATGGATCTCCGTCTCCCGACCGTCGGCGGAGTAGAGGCCGTCACGCAGATCCGAAAAGAATTTCCGAACGCCCGAATTATTGTGCTGACGACGTTCGATGGCGATGAGGACATTTATCGAGCCTTGCAAGCCGGAGCGCGCGCATACCTTCTGAAAGGAATGTTTGGCGAGGAGCTGATGGAAGCTATTCGCGCCGTCTACGCGGGTAAAGCACGCATTCCACCCTTAGTCGCGGAACGCCTGGCCGAGCGAATGGGTGGTCCCGCATTGACCGCACGTGAGCTGGAAGTTCTCGAGTTGATCGTCTCGGGCAACAGCAATAAGGAGATCGGGACAGAATTGAGAATCTCCGAAGCCACAGTTAAGACTCACATCAACAGCATTCTCAGTAAGCTTGGCGTGACCGATCGGACTCAGGCGGCGACAACAGCGATTCAGAGGGGGATCGTTCACTTCAAGTAAAGGCGCATTCATGAAACATTTCGCATTCGCAGCATTAGCAATCGTGTCGGCAACAACGCTTCTACCCGCCGAGAAGCCATCGAACTGGAGACCTGCCACCGAAAGTGAGCTAAAAGATCTGATTCCGGCTCGCGCCCCCGTAGAAAAGGAACATATCGAAACTGAGTTCCGAACGGCATCCGGGATAACTGATGGAAAAGGCAAATACATAGCTGGCGTGGTGCTGATCACAGCAGGGTATGCGGCCGAAGGAAAGTACTCAAACTTCTTCATCACCCAGGTTCCGATCAAGGTAGGGGATCTGACGCTGCGCTCCGGTGAGTACGTCTTTGGCTGGCGGCGAAAGGACGACGATTCCCTTGAGGTGAAGTTCTACGATGCTCAATCGGGAAAATTTCTCGGAAATATCGAGGCTCGCCGGTTAGGGCGGCTCGGAAGAATTGAATCGTTCCGAATTGTGCCGCCGGGCGAAAAACCAGTTATTCAGATCGGTCGTTTTGGCATGAGTTATGGATTCTCTGAATAGGAGCACTCTCGCGTCCACCTTTGGATGGGCTAAAAGATCCGCCTTCAGGCGCAAGACAAGGAATGCCTTTACCGGTTAATCTGAATCAATCCTTGGAAATCTTCACACCCCTACACTGAAAAACGGCCCCTGGAACGCAGGTTGCAGGGGCCTGCCCCTCTAAGAAGTCAGTCCTCGAAATTCCACTTAGTTGCTACACTCCACTTGGAGGAAATACCTTGAAAGCTCTCTTACGCATAACATTACTTACTGCGATTGCGGCCGTTTGCCTGTTCGGTGACGTCACCTATGATCAGTCGACGAAATTCACGGGCGGTTCACTGCTGGACGTTATGCGAGGCATGGCGAACAACCCGATACTTGGCCGAATGGGCGGGGGCGCCATGAAAACCGCGTTCCAGGATCAGAATTTCAAGATCTATGTGAAGGGCTCGAAGATGGCGAAAATCGGCGAGTTGACGTCAATGATCTATGATCTCGATGCGGGCACAGTGACGACGATCAATCATCAAAAGCACACGTACAACGTGATGACCTTCGACCAAATGCGCGAGCAAATGCAGCGCATGCAGCAGCGGGGCAATCGAGGGCAATCTTCGGACATTGATTTTGATGTAAAAGTGGACAAGACGGGGCAGACGCGAACTATAGATGGGCAAACCGCGACCGAAACGATAATGACGATGACAGCAAAATCCGCTAGCGCAAACGGACAGATGGTTGTAAAGACGGATCTTTGGGGCGTTCCGCCAGACTCCACCAAGCGCGAATTGATGGATTTTCAGAAGCGCTTAGTCGAGAAGTTCGCGTACGCTTTCGCGGGAGGTCCAGGATTAGGCGGAAGCAGTGCAGGAATCGCAGCGGCTATCAAGGAGAGCTTCAAGTTGGATACGTACCCCGTTCTCGACGATATCGATGTAAGCGGAGTAGCCGGCCCGATGGGCCGCGGCAATAGCGATCCCAATGCGCCGCTCATCAAAATGGAAACGCAGTCATCCAATTTTATTTCAGGGCCAGTGGACGAGTCGAAACTGAGCGTTCCGGCTGGATATACGGAGGAATCCCGCCGTCATTAACCCGTTTGCTATTTTTAAGCAAGAAAAAGCCCGCTCGATGTAGTTTAGATCGGCGGGCTTTCGATTCGCTGGAGAGGTGAATTACTCGATGTCGCGGGGGCGCTTCTTGCGATTGCGCTTGCGGGCGAGAGCTTCCTTGGTGCGGCGCTTTTCGCCGGGTTTCAGGTAAAACGAATGCCGCTTAATTTCCTTTACGATATCTTCTTGCTGAACCTTGCGCTTGAAACGGCGCAGGGCACTCTCAAGAGTTTCACCATCTTGCAGATGGACTTCTGCCAATTAAGAATTCACCACCTTCCGGAAAGCACCGGCTGCTTCGAGCGAGGCAGCGGGTAACAGCCTTATTGTAGCTGAACGAAGACCCTTCAGAGTTTGAAAATCGTGCCGCGCCCGAGCAGCCATTCGGGATCAAGCTGGCGCTTGACGTCGCGCATTGCGTCAATTTCTTCAGCCGAATACATCAATTTCAGCAAATCAGTTTTACTCTTGCCGATGCCGTGCTCAGCAGCAACCGTTCCACCGAGCGATACGACGAAACGGGCGAAATCGTACATCAACTCTTCTACTTTTTTGCCTTGCTCAGCCGTGTCGGGAAAGAGGTTCACGTGATTATTGGCATCGCCCACATGTCCGAAAATCGTATATTGGCCGGAAAAAAACTCTCCGCAGCGCTGATTGTAGTAGCTATGCAACTCGCGATTGCGATCCGGAGGAACAGCAAAGTCCGTGCCAAACTTCGGGAACCCGTTTCGCCTGGCGATATCGACAACCATCACCGGCAGGGTGTGGCGAAACTCGCGAAAGCGCTCCCGGTCAGCAGCTCTAAAACCGAACCACGATTCTTCTTCTAATGCGCCTTGATCGTGCAGACGGCGTGTCCAGGCCTCGATCTCGTCCCCTGCTTCGGAATGTAAATTCTGCTCAATGAGCAAAGCTGCGCGCGCGTGTGATGGGATCTCCGCGTATCGGGAACGCAGTAATCGAAGAGCGTGTTCGTCCATGAACTCTAGCAGCCGCAGTTCTGTTATGGTCCGCCACGCCGGCACGGCATCGAATGCAAGATCACCGGACGGGAAAAAGACAACTCCGCTCAGGATCGCAGCAGGGTCCGGAAGCAACTGGAGTTCCGCTTCTGTCACGATGCCCAGCGTACCTTCGCTGCCGGAGAAAAGATCTACCGACTCGAGGTTTGGCCGAAGGTAGTAACCCGCGGAATTTTTGGTCGTAGCAGGAGCGTGAATGGCGCGAACTGGAAAGCCGACTCGTTCACCGCGCCGCACATTGACCGTCCGGCCATCCATTAGGGTCACCTGGAGCGCAAGAACATGCCGCCGGACCGATCCATAGTGGAAACTGCGCGCTCCTCCGGCATTCGTGCTGATAATTCCGCCAATTGAAGCCGATGATTCCGTTGGATTCGGCCCGAAAAACTGTTTCGTCCGCGCGGCCGCTTGCTGCAGGTCTTTGAGAATCACACCAGCCCCACATCGCGCCTTTCCGCTGCCGATTTCAATATCTCTGAACCGCTCGAGCGAAACGACCCATCCGCCATGAGGAACACGCGCTCCGGTGAGCCCCGTTCCAGCGCCTGCGACCGTGAGTGGAATGTGGCGAGTAGAGGCCGCATGGACGATCTCCCGAATCTCCTCCACGTCCGAAGGCAACCAGACCTGGTCGGCCTCGCCACGGTAGCCGGACGAATCCTCTAGATAGCGATAAATATCTGTCACGGAATTGGTGGCGAAGTCACCGCTCCATCCGAAGCGGACCCAACCAGCGCTACATATTTCGCCATTACGCCCGACGTATATTTCGGCGCAGGACGCGAAAAGCTCGCCAAACGCTCGTGAAGTTCGGTAATGGAAATATCCAGGCTGATTTCCCGCTTTTCTATATCGATGCTGATGGAATCGCCTTCACGAACGGCCGCTATAGGGCCGCCCACTGCAGCTTCTGGAGCGACGTGCCCGACCATGAAGCCGCGGGTCGCGCCACTGAACCGGCCGTCTGTGACCAGCGCAACGGTTTCAGATAAACCTTCGCCTACAATTGCGCTCGTCACTCCTAGCATTTCTCGCATGCCCGGGCCGCCCTTCGGTCCCTCAAACCGGATCACCATAACGTCGCCTGGATCGATTTTTCCCCGCAGCACCGCTTGCATTGCAGCTTCTTCACTGTCGAACACCCGCGCAGGCCCGGTCTGTGAGTTTCGGTTTAGCCCGGTGACTTTGATGACGCATCCTTCAGGCGCGAGAGATCCCTTCAGGATGACCAGCCCCCCGGATTTCTTGATCGGATTATCGAGAGCCCGGATCACATCCTGTCCTGCTGTCTCATTCGCGAGCTGAACCTGCTCTCCAAATGTCTTGCCGGTGATCGTCATAGCATCTGAATGCACGTACCCGCCTTCGTGCAGCCGCTTCGCAATTACGGGAATCCCGCCCGCTTTATCGACATCAGCCGCTGTATACCTGCCTGAAGGTTTGAGATCAGCCAAGAGAGGCGTTCTGCTGCTCGATTCCTGAAAATCATCGATGCTCAGCGGTATGCCGGCTTCCCGCGCGAACGCGAGTAAATGAAGTACCGCATTAGTCGAGCCACCCGACGCCGCTACGCTCGCGATCGCGTTATCGATTGCGTCTCGCGTGACAATATCGCGAGGCCGCAGATTGGTCCGGACGGCGTTCAGGACAATTTCGCCACATTGCCGTGCTGCGTCGTGCTTGCGTGCATCCACTTGCGGGATCGCGTTCAAGCCCATGGGCGAAAGCCCAATGATCTCCATCACAGTCGCCATGGTGTTGGCGGTATATTGGCCCCCGCACGCGCCTGGACCCGGGCAAGCGGCGTTCTCAATCGCAAGCAGCTC
This sequence comes from uncultured Acidobacteriaceae bacterium, assembly GCA_963758245.1. Lineage (GTDB taxonomy): Bacteria > Acidobacteriota > Terriglobia > Bryobacterales > Bryobacteraceae > Bog-105. Next base: position 303,078 of record CAVWUV010000006.1, read on the forward strand.
GTCATCGCTCATCCGGCCTGCGGCGTTGGCGCCCACCGCCTCGAATACATCCTGGATTGTAATGTCCTTTCCCTTATATCTCCCCGGCAGGATCGTTCCTCCGTAAAGAATTACGCCCGGCACGTTCAACCGCAATAAAGCCATCGCAGCCGCTGGAATTGTTTTGTCACAGGCCACCAGGGCGACGATTCCGTCGAACATGTGCCCGCGCGCCACCAGCTCGATTGAGTCGGCGATCACCTCGCGACTCACCAGCGATGTCTTCATACCTTCTGTTCCCATCGTGATGCCGTCGCTGATGGCGATGGTGTTGAATTCCATCGGCGTTCCGCCGGCTTCGCGAATTCCTGCCGCCACATCCACCGCCAGCTCTCTCAAATTGAAATTGCAGGGCATCGTACCAATCCAGGTATTCGCGATCCCGATGATCGGCTTCTTCAGATCGTCATCGGTGTACCCAATTGCTTTCAGGTACGAGCGCGCCGGTGCCCGGTCTTTTCCCTGCGTAATGATGCTGCTCTGGAGCTTCATAAGAAACTCCTATTTAAGCAAGCGCGCTTGAACGATTGAAAAGCTTTCCGCTTTACGGAAGCTGATGCGTGTTTCGATTAGAGTAGTAGATTTTCGCGATTGCGGCTAATCCGAGCGCCGCTAGAAAGAGGGCGCCCGGTTCAGGCGTAGTGAGTGGATCGGAGTTGGTATCTTTTGTCGACCGCAGTTCGACCGCATAGGACTCGCCATTGAATATTCCCGTTCCGAGAATGTCGCCCGAACCGTTGATTGCGTATGCCGCATTGATGGTCCAGCCGGAATTCGTCGGAAGAAGACTATTTAGATCCAGCATGAGCCCGCCGGAATAGATAAACCCGGTCGTGGTTTCGTTGCCGATTGTCCACGAGTAACCAACAATGTTACCCGAGTCATTTATTCCGTATGCGAAGCTTTGTGTCCCGCCCAGCGTTCCCAGGTTGGTCATGGCACCGTTATTCCAGAGAAAAGCATTAGCAACACCCTGGGATGTTTGGGCATTTCCAACTATCTGACCCGCATCGTTGATTCCAGTCGCATGGCTGTTTGCTCCTCCGAGAGTGCCCAGGCTCACGAGCCCGCTGCCGTTTGAAAAGAATGCTCGAAACGCCCCACCGGATATGGAACTGGTTCCGGCGATTTCGCCGGAGGAATTCACGCCATACGCCGAACTCCAGGTTCCGCCGCTTAGGGTCCCGAGGTCTACCAAGGTTCCGTTCCACGTAAACGCGTGTAATTGGCCCTGCGCCGTCTGATATCCTCCGGCAACCTCTCCCGTGTTGTTGATACTTGTTCCGAAACCGGCTATGCCCAGGTTTGTGCTCAGTCCGTTCGACCATTCGGTGACATAGGGAACACCGTTCAAATAGGACGTCCCTACTACCGTGCCAAGGTCGTTCAACCCATTCGCCTGCCCAAATCCGGCGAGAATGTTGATTCCGCCGTCGAGAGTAACGGGGACTTTATCGCCTTGCGAGCTGGTGACGAACCCGACTGCTGCGCCACTGCTGTTGATGCCGCCAACCATCGCGGCGCCGCTGCCGAGACTTCCCAGGTTTTCAATCGAATACACCGGTTGCGCGTTCAAGCCGAACGGCTCGAGAGCACACGCCAGAATCAATGCGGTGTAGAAAGTTGCCGAAACTCCGCGATGCGACACAGTGCCGAAACGCTCCATATCCTACTTTTCGCCACCGTGTCGGTCAAAGTATCTAAGGAAAAATCCGAGCGCGGACTAGGAGTATTCCTGCTGGCTCGCTCGAGCGCAAGCAGAATGCCTTCATCTTTATTCCGCTTGTACCAGCTTCCGCGCCCGCTGCCACTGCATCTTGCCGCGGTATTCCTCGTACAGAGTGCTCAATCCAGCCCAATAGTAACCGCAAACGAACAGCAGCAGAAACGGAATCGCAAGATAGTTCTGCGTCTCGATTGCAAACTCGACCATGAAGACGAAATAGCTGCCGATTACCAGCTCGATGTAAGGAAGCCAGCCGCTGCGCCGGCGGTAAGCAGCGGAACGAAGCTTTATTTTTTCGCCCCCAATGGCGTATTTCGGGGTGCGCGCAAAGCTCGTCTGTATTCCAAAGAGAGCCTCCAGCACCCCTTTGCTATTGCTGATGGTGAGCGCTACCCCTGCGGCCATCAGCATCGGTAAGAAGGCAATCGACTTCCACCAGGTCTTCGGGTACAGCTCTTTCTGCGCGTAAAGATAGAAGGCCGATATGGACCAGAACGAGGCTACGATCAACGGAAAGTCAATGAGCACCATCTGAAAGACGCCCATATAGAAGCGCACGATCATCACCGGCAGCATCAGCATGGAAATGATGATCATGAGCGGATAGGAGATGTTGGGCGTCAAGTGCATGAACGCCTCTGCTTTTACCCGAAGAGGAAGATCAGCCCGCAAGACGCGAGGCAAGAGTTTTTTGGCGACTTGCGTAAGGCCCTTCGCCCAGCGCGCTTGCTGAACTTGGAAGCCGTAAGTCTCAACCGGCAGCTCCGAAGGACACTCGAGCACCGGAACGTACACGAATCGCCAGCCCTTAAGCTGAGCCCGGTAACTGAGATCCGAGTCTTCCGTCAGTGTCTCGTGCTGCCAGCCACCTGCATCATCGATCGTTTTTCGGCGCAACACCCCCGCCGTTCCATTGAAGTTGAAAAATAGGCCCGAGCCGCAGCGCGCCCCATGTTCCAGCACGAAATGGCCGTCGAGCAACATGGCTTCTACCTGCGTCAGGATGCTGAATTCCTTATTCAAATAGCTCCATCGGGTTTGCACTACGCCCACGTCGGAGTCCGCAAAGAAGTGGACCGTGCGATGCAAGAAGTCTCGAGGCGGGATAAAATCCGCGTCAAAGATCGCTATCAACTCGCCGGTCGCGGTCTCGAGACCTTCCTGAAGCGCTCCTGCTTTATACCCGTGGCGGTTAGTTCGATGCCGGTACTCGATCGGAAGCCCCGCAGCTCTATACTCATTGCACAGCCGCTCTGTATAGGGGTGAGTTTCATCCGTCGAATCGTCCAGAACCTGAATCTGGAGAAGGTCTCTTGGATAATCGATTTTGCTTATTTCCTCAAGTAGCCGGGCTACCACGAACCGCTCGTTATAGAGCGGCAGCTGGATCGTAACTTTCGGCAGCTGTTCAAACCTTTTCGGCGCGATGTTCAGAAGATTCTTGCGATAGCGAATGTATCTTCGCATCGTTTCGTACCGGTGCAGGCCGTAGACCGAAAGAATGGCAAGGATACCGAAATAAGGAATCAGTAACGCCCAATCAAACGGAGAGAGGCGGTAAATTCCTGAAAACGTGTCATCTGATAGCCCTGTAATAATTCGCGAGCCCAGCGAGGGCTGCGCGAAGAGCAAGGCCATTACGACGTTCAAAGGGACCATCGGCTGATTTCAGTGCGAACTTGTAGCGCTCTTTACCTGAGACCATTTTAACGTCGTTAGCGTATCGTTTGTTAGTGAGTCATCCAGCTTACCGTTTGTGCTTAGTACCACCGCGTTTGGAAAAAACGCTGTGAGTCAATATCATCGATAGTTAGGCCGAAGGAAACTGCTGTCCATGAGAGATCACGTCAAAGTTCTCGGTATTTTGAATATTGTGCTGGGCTGCTTGGGTGCGCTCGCGGGGGCTACCGTGCTGCTCGTATCCGGCGGAATTGCCGGCATTGTGGCGGTAAGTGGAAGTGATGACAAAGACGCACTGACCGCCGTTCCGATTCTTGGTTTAGTTGGCATTGCCATCGCGGCATTCCTGTTTTTGCTTTCAGTGCCTTCCATCGTGGGCGGCTGGGGATTGCTCAAATATCAGCCTTGGGCGCGCATCCTCATGATTGTCGTTTCCGCTCTCAATTTGCTCCATGTGCCAATCGGAACGGCCATTGGCATTTATGGTCTTTGGGTGCTCTTGAACCAGGAGACACAGCGGCTATTCGCCACGAGGGGCGCTTACCCGGCGCCTCCGATGCCTCCCGCTCTGCCTAGTTATCCGCCGCAGCCGAGAGAGGGGACTGACGAGTAACAGAATAGGCCGCCAGCTCGACACTAACGGACGATAGTAGGAGAGCTGCGGCTGCGCGCTGTATGCGGCAGGCTGGATGAAGCGTTCATTTCGCGCAGTACGTCGCCTGTTTCGACGAAAGATAACGTGGCTCGCATGTGGCAGGCGCCGATGCGCGCCGAGGGTACGCCGGTTTCGAATGCCTTGATTTGTGCGGAGACGCGTTCTTCGTCTCAAGCGTCGCAGGCCTCAGCTTTAGCACGGGAAGGGGCATGCTAGGGACTCAACTCCTCGCCGGCAATGGAATGCCCTCCAAGCACGGAGGCAATCTGAGGGAGGCGCAGACGGCCAGCACGTCATCGCCGAGCCAGTCGGCTGATAGTTCTCAACTATTGGAGCTGGCGTGCCGGAAGCGCCGAAACCCCGGCGCGTAATGTTTCTTCTCTCTCAACGCTACCCATCTCAGCCGCCGACTAATAGCTGCGTGAAGCGCCTACTGTATGATTATACGGTCGTACAGGCACCGCGAGGTGCCAACCCAGTTCGGAACGGAGTGTAGCCATGTTGCTCCCGCACTTTCCTCGTTGCTTCGCTTTCTTGGTTGCGCTGCTAGCCTGCTCGTCTGCGCAGCCGCAACTTTTCACTCAGCAGGGCGGCAAGCTGGTCGGCAGCGGCGCGGTCGGTCTATCGAACCAGGGTATTTCCGTCGCGCTCTCTGCGGACGGCAACACCGGGTTGGAGGGCGGAATTTCCGATAACAGCTACGTTGGTGCCGCTTGGGCGTTCACGCGCGACAGTTCGGAAATTGGACCAGTAGGGGAAGAAGCTCGTGGGTAGCGGGGGTATCGGCTTGCAGCTTCAAGGGATTTCAGTGGCACTCTCGGCCGATGGCAATACGGCTCTGATCGGCGCTCTCGGCGACAACAACGACACCGGGGCGGTGTGGGTCTTCACCGAGATAGTAACGGGAACTGGAGTCAACAAGGTAGCAAGCTGGTTGGTTCCGGCGCGGTTGGGGCAGCAAATCAGGGCCGCTCCGCGGCCCTATCCGCCGACGGCAATACGGCATTGATTGGGGGACACTTGGACAACAATGACGCGGGCGCGGTGTGGGTCTTCACGCGGGATAGCGCGGGCAACTGGAGTCAGCAAGGGAATAAGCTGGTCGGCAGCGGAGCGATCAATGGCCCCGGCGCTGCGGAGCAGGGCATTTCCGTCGCGCTTTCTGCAGACGGCAACACGGCAATCGAGGGTGGCGAGGGAGACAACGGCGGGGCTGGCGCGGTCTGGGTCTTTACGCGGGATAGAGCGGGCAACTGGAGTCAGCAAGGGAATAAGCTGGTCGGCACCGGCGCGATCAATGCTCGGCGACCTAGCATACCCCTTCAACGGCGCGCAACAGGGCGCCTCAGTCGCACTGTCCTCTGACGGGAACACCGCAGTGGAAGGCGGGTATAACGATAACGGGGGCATGGGCGCAGTCTGGGTTTTTACGCGAGACAGCAACGGCAACTGGAGTCAACAAGGGAGCAAGCTGGTTGGCACTGGCGGGATCGGCACTGTAGTGTGGCAGGGTGTAGCAGTGTCGCTCTCCGGCGATGGCAATACGGCTCTATCCGGCGCTTCCTCTGATGACGGAGGGTTCACGCAATCAGCAGGAGGGAAGGGCGTAGGCGCATTCTGGGCCTTTACCCGAGACAGTGACGGGAACTGGACTCAACTGGGCAATAAGCTGGTCGGCTCCGGCCTAACTGGGCCGCAGTACCAAGGCCGCGCCATTGCCATATCGGCGGATGGAAACACGGCACTTGAAGGAGGCAACGGCGCTCAAGCAGTATGGCCGTTTGCGCGGCCGTCAGCTTGCGCTGCGGACGTGTCGACTCAAGTAACGGTGACGCGTGGCGGCCTGCGTTACGATCACTCGACAAAAATGTTTGTCCAAACTGTTACCGTCACGAACCTCGGGCCGCCGATTTCGGATGCATCACTTGTTGTCACTGGCCTCAGCTCTAACGCGACGGTGTCCGACGCGGGTGGCCTCACGAAGTGTGTCGCGCCATTGGGAAGTCCGTGGATTTCGATCTCGAAGTCGGTAGCCGAAGGGCAATCGGCTTCAGTCACGCTTACGTTGAGCGACCCGACCCTACAAGGCATCCAGTACACAACCCGCGTGCTTGCCGGCAGCGGTCAGCAATAAGGAGCAACAGGATGAATAGACTTTCGATTGGAGTTCTCGCATTCTCGTTGGCGTTGCCGGTCATTTCACGCGCGGACCTCATCTATAACGTCAGCCTGAACACGTCATCGTTGATCGGCAATGGCAGTGCTCCTTTTGCGCTGGACTTCCAACTGACTAGCGGCGACACAGCTAGTGGGGTTGTCAACACAGTAACGCTGTCGGATTTTGCGTTTGGAATTGGAGGAAGTGCCGCGAGTGGTGGTCCTTTTTCCGATAGCGGCAACGCCACTGGGGGCTTCAGCTCAACTGTGAACCTAAATACGTCCGGCGGGAGCTTTTTCAACGAGTTTTCTCAATTCTTCAACCCGGGAAACGCGCTAACCTTTCGGCTTGAACTCACGAAGAATCCGCAGCCAGGCGGCACGCCGGACGAGTTTACGTTTCAACTCATTGACAAGACTAATGGAGAGGTCTCAACAACGGATCCGAGCGGCAGTGATTCGTTGCTGATGTCGATCTCACCGGTTCGACACTGCAGCCCGAAATCTACACCACGAATGGGGACGGTGTGGTGATCACACCTCGGCTCTCGTCGACCAGCTCGGTAATACCCGAACCGGCGACGGGCTGGCTTCTCGTCTCGGCGGCCGTTTTACTAGCATGCCTGCGACGAATGCGTGCATATCGAGAATAAGGTCGGCCAGTCTCAAGTCAGCAAAGGTCGCATCTAGACCATTCATGTGGATTAATATTCCTTTGCCTTTCCGGAGAACGAACAGCTTGCATGGGAGGATTCCGTTTGACTTACTGGCAAAAAAGAGTGAGCTCCTGGCAAGCCAGGAATTGAATTCACTCCGAAACGGCGCGTATCGGGTGACCCTCCGGTTGCCTGACCACACAATGGACAGTTACTTCACAGATGGTCCGTTCGTGTGATCCATGCTGACCGCAGAGGATCGTTACCGAGCGAAATGTGTTAGAGATCGTGAATACTTATGTGCGAGCTTTCTTCGATCATTGTTTGCGAGGTGGTCCTGACCAGTTGCTTGACGCATCTGCTCTACCACTCCGGAATGTAGAGGTAAAGCGATACGGATCGTTGCCTCTCTGACCGTTAGGCTCTCCGGGTCCGCCTGCTCGAGTAAGTACCGAGCCTTTAAAAATATTTCGCGTAGCATCTCGGCGGTGAGCCGTTTGGTCGAAGTATTCTGCTGGCTAGGGTGATAAGACGCAAGGACCAGTGGACCGCCTTCGTGTGTCCGTAACAGCGCTCCGTGCGCAAACCGGAATCGGGAGCGGGATTGAATCAGGCCCGCATCCTGGACGACCGAGAGATATGCATCGAGCGCGATACCGCCGAGCGCCAAGACCAGCCGAACGTTTCTCAGAATGGCCATCTCGCGAACCAGAAAAGGCCGGCAAGCGAGAATCTCCCCGCGCGTTGGTTTGTTGTCCGGGGGAACGCAGCGAACCGGCGCAGTAATGTAGGCATCTCGCAGCAGCAGCCCGTCTTGGCACGAAATGCTGGTAGGTTGGTTAGCGAATCCCGTCTCCCAAAGCGCCCGGTAGAGAAACTCTCCCGAGCGGTCGCCCGTAAACATGCGGCCGGTTCTGTTAGCGCCGTGTGCTCCAGGCGCGAGTCCAATGATGAAAAGCCGCGCTGCGGGATCGCCAAAACCAGGCACAGGCTTGCTCCAGTAATCCTGTCCTCGATAAGCGCGCCGTTGAACCCGGCCAACTTGTTCGCGATGGAGAACCAGACGCGGGCAGCGGAAACAGCCCACGATTTCTTGGTTCAGAACGCGCAACAGCGGGGCGTGTTCAGCCCTGGGCGACATCGCCGCATTATAATCCCGAGATCAGCTTTACACTCTCAGAGCTTTCGAGCAACGACGGTTTCGATTGACCGCGACCCGCATCTTTCCGGAATCTTTCGATGGATGCCGCGAGCGCGTGCAGGGACAAAGGAGAAAAATCAGGGGGTGTCGGAGTCCGGAACATCGGCAGAATATCCGACAGCATGGCCACGAGTTTCGGATCGCGCCAGCCCTTCTCAACCTCTTCATTGAGGATCTGAATCGCTTCTTCCGGGCTGAGTGCGCGCTTGTACGGACGTGCAGTGGTTAAGGCATCGTATATGTCAGCCAGCTGCAGAATCCGTGCGAGCAGCGGAATCTCCTCGCCCTTCAATCCGTCCGGATATCCGGTTCCGTTCCATCTCTCATGGTGATGACGGATGATGGGGAGAACGGATGTTAAAGATCGCATGCTGCTGCAGATCCGCTCGCCGCGCTCGGCATGTGTTTTCATGACCTCCCATTCTTCAGGGGTCAACGGGCCGGGCTTGAACAGGACATGATCGGGAATTGCTACCTTGCCGATATCGTGCAGGTATCCACCACGTTGCAAGGCCAAGATGTCAGGCGCCGGCAGGCCCAAAGTTACGCCCATCGCTGCCGCCATCAAAGCCAGCCGTTGGCAATGCTGTCCCAAACCGGGGTCTCGCTCTTCTACCGATTGAGCGAGTGAGAACAACACAGTTTCGGAATCATCGAGAGAATCGATCATCGCCTTGTGCCGCAGGCTCGCCTGCACACGCGCTCGAAAAGCCGGTGGGCGCAAGGGAGCGACCAGGAACTCGTCGGCTCCCGCTTCGATCGCAAGAACTTCGCTGTCCAGGTCATCGGAAGCCGCCATCACGAACACCGGGAGAAACTGGGTCGCGCTCGCTTTTTTCAGCATTCTGCAGAACTCCGCAGCCCCAAGCTCCGGCGCGAGTAGGTCAATTAACACAAGATCTACTCGATGGAGCGAGATGGCCGCGATTGCCTCGGACGTGGTACAGGCCTCCACCAATTCGTGGTCTGATTCCCCGAGTGTGCTTCGTACAGACCGCCGGTTCGCCGCCGATGCGTCTACGATCAGGATCTTGCCCCGAACGGCGGCCTGCCGGTCGCCCGTCGCCGGAGCGATTAAACTCCACTTGATGGGCACCGTCGCGGCGCGTAAGTTCCCGTGATCAAGGGTAGCCATCAGCAATCCAACTCTGACTTTCTATCGACTTAAGTGCCGGATAGCTTTAAGAAATCTGACGAATAACGGATTTACAGAATGCAGTTCAGTACTAGGAATGGTGATCCAACATTCCCCAGCCCCGGCGAATCCTATTCGCAACTTTGTCAGGTCGTATCAGTCTTTATTTTCAGTACAACTCGAACCACAGAGTATGCCCGGTCTCCAATTGCATAGGCCTTTGCAGCTTCTGATCGTTGAAGATAACCCAGGTGACATTCGCTTGCTGGAGCAAGCTTTTCAGGAGCTCGATGCGAATATCCACATCCAGGTAGCCAAGGATGGGGCGGAGGCGTTGGAGATGGTCTTTGAGTCCACGCGTCCAAGAAGACGCTGGAATCCCGACTTGATCCTTCTAGATCTCAATTTGCCCAAAGTGAGCGGTCATGACGTGCTGGCTCGTATTAAGCACGACCCCGAAACGCGCTGCATTCCGGTTATCGTCTTCACTTCCTCTCGTGCCGAAGCGGACGTAAGGCGTGCGTACGATTCTCACGCGAATGCATATCTGAAAAAACCATCAACTCTTGACGGCTTAATGAGCGCTGCCCGCGATATTAAAAGTTTTTGGATGGAAACCGTGACGCTGCCTACTTGATGCTTGCCGAATTCAAACATTTTCGAACGTAGTTACGTAACGATTTTACGTATACTGGATGTTGTGCAAAAAACGGTAGGAGAAGCCAGTCGCAACGTCTCAAAGCTGATTGAAGCAGCGGAGCGCGGTGAGCCGGTCGTCATTACTAGACGCGGTAAGCCCATCGTCGAAATTGTGCGCATTCAGCCTAAGAAGCGCCGTCCTCTCGGCTTCCTACAAGGGAAGATCCGAGAACTCGACCCAAATTGGTGGCATCCGATGACTGACGAGGAAGTCAACGACTTCATCGAAGGTCGTTATTAGCCGTGGATGGCTCCTTTCTTCTCGACACACACGCTTTCCTTTGGGCAATGTTTGACAGCTCGAAGCTGTCGCGGAGGGTTCGTACCCTGTTCGGAAATGAAGAGGTAACTCTTCTATTGAGCGCTGCAAGCGTGTGGGAGATCGCCTTGAAGTCGGAGAAAGGAAAAATAGAGGCCGGAGCTGATCAAGTGGATGAGGCTATCGAAGCGTTCCGAATCAAAGAATTGCCAATCAGAAGCGCACATATCAGGCGAGCATCTCTTTTTCCAGCCGTGGAAGGGCATAAAGATCCTTTCGATCGTCTGATCGCTGCGCAGGCTGTGTCCGAACACGTTCCCCTTGTCTCGAAGGATGCTTGGCTCCGACGGAATTATGCGGACCTGGCGGTGATTTGGTAAGTGCATGCAATCAGATGCATAGCCCGTGCTATCCTGAAAAAGATTTCAAGCCACCTTGGGAGGCGAGGGCCTTGCTGTTAACGCCTGAGCCGTTTGGACCAGTCACCTTATGAGCCACAAGCCCGGTAAGAAGTACGAAGCTGCCGCGAAGCAGGTAGAAACCAAACCTTATCAGCTCGCCGAAGCCGTCACGCTCGTTCAAAAGATCAAGTTCACGAAGTTTGACGAAACAGTCGAAGTGCACATGCGGCTTGGCGTCGATCCGAAACACGCCGATCAGATGGTGCGCGGAACCGTCGTGCTGCCGAACGGCTTGGGAAAAATGAAGCGAGTTTTAGTGATCGCCTCTGGCGATAAAGTTCGGGAGGCGCAAGAAGCCGGCGCGGATTTTGTTGGCGGTGATGACATGGTCAACAAGATTCAGAGCGAGAACTGGATTGATTACGATGCAGTGATCGCGACGCCGGATATGATGCGCTCCGTCGGCCGCCTTGGTAAAGTGCTGGGGCCCCGGGGCTTGATGCCGAACCCCAAAACCGGTACCGTTACCACCGACGTCCGCAATGCGATCAACGAAATCAAGGCGGGTAAAGTCGAATTTCGGGTAGACAAGACCGGCGTTATCCATGCGCCTCTAGGAAAGGTTAGCTTCTCGAGTGACAAGCTGCTTGAAAACGCCAACAGCTTAATTCAGGCTGTCATCAAAGCCAAGCCTTCCGCGGCAAAAGGCAAGTACGTCAAAAGCGCTACCTTGTGCTCGACTATGGGGCCTGGTGTTCAGCTGGATGTGGCCGCTTTTAACGCCAAATCGGCTTAGGCGCCGGGCAGACGGGATTTGAAAGGGAACGCCGCATGAAGGACAAGGAACAGAAGAAGAAGGACGTCGAAGACCTGAAAAAGGCCATCGAAGAGAACCAGAATCTTTTCCTGACCAGTTACGAGAAACTCACGGTTAGCCAGGATTTCCAGTTGCGTAAGACCATTCGCGACGCTGGCGGCAACTACCGGGTCGTAAAGAACAATCTGGCGGCGAAGGCTGCCGAAGGAACGCCTGCAAACGATCTCCTCGCAAACCTCAAAGGCATGACGTCGCTTGCATATACGTCTAATGATCCGGTCGCTTTGGCCAAGGCGCTCACTAAATACTCCAGGGAAAACGCCGCCTTTACTTTTAAGGCGGGCATGGTGGAAGGCCGTGTTATTGACATTAAAGCCATCAATGACTTGGCTTCCATGCCTCCTAAAGAGGAGATCTACGCGAAGTTGCTGTACTTGATTAATGCTACGGCGACGCGCCTAGTCAGCTCAATCAACGGTGTCGGCCGCAATCTCGCGGTGGTACTGGATCAAGCGGGGAAAGAGAACAAATTTAAACAGTAGGAGTAAGGAAAGAAGAAATGGCGGACATAAACGCAATTGCAGAACAAATTCAGGGACTTACCCTGCTCGAAGCCTCACAGCTAGTCAAGCTGCTCGAAGAGAAACTTGGTGTCTCGGCGGCTGCGGCGTCTGTTGCGGTGGCAGCTCCAGGCGCGGGCGGTGGCGCTGCTGCAGCAGCTCCGGTTGAAGAAAAGACCGAGTTCACGGTAGTGTTGACGGCGGTTGGCGCAAACAAAATCAACGTGATCAAGGCGGTCCGGGAAGTCACCAGTCTGGGGCTAAAGGAAGCGAAGGACCTGGTGGACGGCGCGCCCAAGCCTATCAAAGAAGGTGTCAATAAGGACGAGGCCGAAACGATTCGCAAGAAATTTACGGACGTCGGCGCGACCGTTGAAGTCAAGTAGTTAGAAATCCGCCTTCACGGGCTAGGAGACGTATTTTTTGGGATAAGGGCGAGCTGGTTGACTCGGTTGGCCCTTCATGTGCTATTCTAGGGAAGACGTCAAGCCGGGGCGGTCCAGCATAACATTTGTTGTCTCAGTTTGGTAAGAGTTTTCCCGCTGATCTATTTTGATCGGCGGGGCTTTTGCATGTCCAAATTCGCCTTTTTAATTTTAGTCCCCTTTTTGGCCTCTCGCGAGCAAAGACTTGTTGAACTGCACCAGAGGCTTACCAAATCGTTATCGTCACTTACGATCTTTCTCGTCATTTTTTCTACCCGTGCGGCCCATTTCGCAATCGCCGCACAAGCATTTCCCGGTGGATCGCCTGGTTCACCGCTGATGGTCGAATCCGCATAGTAGCGGTTCGGCTCCCGGATGCGAATTGCTAAATGTCGTCATCGTGTCAATGGTTTCCTAAAGGACAAGCGTAGATGCCCAATGTGTCAAACGGCTCTCTTCGTGAGAGAGTTGATTTTTCCAAAATCAAGACTTCGATTCCCATTCCCAACCTGATCGAGGTACAGAAACGCTCGTATGAGCGTTTTCTGCAGATGGATTTGCTCCCGAAAGAGCGCGAAGATGCCGGTCTTCAGAGCGTGTTCAGCTCTGTTTTTCCCATTTCCGATTTTCGTGGTCTCAGCCAGCTCGAATTTGTTGATTACTCCATCGGAAATTGGGAGTGCAAGTGCGGCAACCTGAAGGGCCTGCATCACCTTCGGACCATCTGTCGAAATCCTAACTGCGGCGCAGAGATCCGTACAGATCCGTTCCATGCAGGCGACGTGCTCTGCCACAAATGCGGCACCTTCAATAAGAACATCGTCACCTTCTGCAACCGGTGCGGCGACCCGGTGGCGCTTCAATTGAAGTACGACGTGCCGGAATGCGAAGAGCGCGGCATGACCTACGCGGCTCCGTTGAAAGTCACCATCCGGCTGACTGTCTACGACAAGGATGCGGAGACCGGCAACAAAACCGTTCGAGACATCAAGGAGCAGGAAGTTTTCTTCGGCGAAATTCCGCTGATGACCGAGAACGGCACCTTCATCATCAATGGAACCGAGCGCGTCATCGTTTCCCAACTGCACCGCTCACCCGGCGTGTTTTTCGAGCGCGTTCAGACGCAAGGCTACTTTCTTGGGAAGATCATTCCTTATCGGGGTAGCTGGGTCGAATTTGAATATGACAACAAGAACCTTCTTTACGTCCGAATCGACCGCAAGCGCAAGTTCTATGGAACTGTTTTTCTTCGCGCGCTCGGGCTCAAAACCGACTCCGACATTATCCGCGCGTTCTACAAGCTTTCGACTATCTCGCTGAAGAACAATAGGCTCTTCTGGGGCGTCAACGACAGCCTCATCGGGATGAAGCTTTCGCACGCGATCACTGGCAAGAACGGCGAGCAGGTGGTGCCTCAAGGGCGCAAGATCACGAACTCGGTATTCCGTGAGATCCAGAAGGCGAAGATCGAGCAGGTGGAAGTTGCTTCGAATGACCTCGAAGCCGCTTTTGTCGCCGCTGACGTAATTGATATGTCGACGGGCGAGGTGCTCATCGAAGCCAATCATGAGCTGACCTCGAGCGCGATCGGCAAGCTTTCTGAAGCCGGAATCGAAAGCTTCGAAGTTTTCTTCCCTGATCGCGATGACGCCGGTAACGTTATCTCGGCGACCCTGCGCAAGGATGGGGTGAAGAGCCAGAGTGACGCGCTCCTTGAAATCTATCGCAAGCTGAGGCCCGGCGATCCCCCCACTCTCGACACAGCGACGCAACTGTTCCAGGGCATGTTTTTCGATCCGCGCAAGTACGATTTCTCGCGTGTAGGCCGGATGAAATTCAATATCAAGTTGTACGACAAGGCCGATTCCACGCCGCTCGACAAGCGCACCCTCGACCAAAAAGATTTCATCGACACCATCCTGTATCTTCTGAAGCTCCGCAAGGGTATCGGCGCAGTCGACGATATCGACCACTTAGGCAACCGGCGTGTGCGCGCTGTCGGCGAGTTGCTCGAAAACCAGTTCCGCATCGGTTTGGTCCGCATGGAGCGGGCCATTAAGGAAAAGATGTCGGTCTACCAGGAAATGTCGACCGCCATGCCGCACGACCTGGTCAACGCGAAACCGGTGATGGCCGCGATTCGCGAGTTCTTCGGTTCCAGCCAGCTCTCTCAATTCATGGACCAGACCAACCCTCTTTCGGAGATCACGCACAAACGGCGCCTCTCCGCCCTCGGGCCTGGCGGTCTCTCGCGGGAACGCGCCGGATTCGAAGTTCGCGACGTGCATCCAACGCACTACGGCCGCATCTGTCCCATTGAAACGCCGGAAGGCCCGAATATCGGACTCATTTCCTCGCTATCTTGCTTTGCGCGCATCAACCAATACGGCTTCATAGAGAGTCCATACCGCCGCGTCAAAGACGGCGCTCTGGTCGATGAAGTCAGAATCCTCAATCCTGGAGACACTGATTCAAAGGTGGGCCAGGTTGTTTCCCGCGAGGAAATCAGGAAGGCAAATACCGCGCTCACGGCCAAGAAGCAACAGGCCGAGTTTGAAGCCCACTCTGATTACCTGTCCGCGTGGGAGGAAGATAAGTACATCATCGCGCAAGCGAATGTAGCCATCGATAACCACGGCCGAATTGTTGATGATCTGGTGAATGCCCGTCAGGCTGGCAATTTCGTTCTGAAGCACCGCGATGAAATCGAGTACATGGATGTCAGCCCGAAGCAGCTCGTCTCGGTAGCTGCGAGTCTGATTCCATTCCTTGAGAATGATGACGCGAATCGCGCGCTGATGGGCTCGAATATGCAGCGCCAGGCTGTGCCGCTGCTGCGCGCTGAAGCGCCTTATGTCGGCACCGGAATGGAGCGCGTGACGGCGCGTGATTCAGGCGCGGTTGTCATCTGTAAGCGCGCCGGCGTGGTCGATTCAGTGGATAGCGAACGCATTATCGTTCGCGTCGAAGGTGGCGCGCACGAAGGCCAGATGTCTCGCGAAGTGGGCGCAGATATTTATCAGCTCACCAAATTCAAGCGATCCAATCAAAACACCTGCATCAGTCAGAAGCCCATTGTCCATCAGGGACAAAGGGTAAAGAAGGGCGACGTGCTGGCGGATGGTCCTTGCACCGAAGCCGGTGAATTGGCCCTCGGCCGTAACGTTCTTGTGGCGTTCATGCCCTGGCGCGGGTATAACTTTGAAGACGCAATCGTGGTCAGCGAAAAACTGGTCAAAGAGGACTACTACACTTCAATCCACATCGAAGAGTTTGAAATCGAGGCTCGCGACACCAAGCTCGGGCCTGAGGAAATCACCCGCGATATTCCCAACATCGCGGAATCGTTCCTTCGCAATCTCGATGAAAGCGGGATTATCCGCATCGGCGCGACCGTCAAGCCGGGCGACATATTGGTAGGCAAAGTGACGCCCAAGGGCGAAACGCAGCTTACTCCCGAGGAGAAGCTGCTGCGCGCCATCTTCGGCGAAAAAGCCGGCGACGTCAAGGACGCGTCTCTTTACTGTCCGCCCGGTATCGAGGGCACCATTGTCGATTGCAAGGTGTTTTCACGCAAGGGCGCTGAGTTGGACGAGCGCTCGAAGCAAATCTTGCAATTGCAGGAAGAGCGTTTGCACCGCAATCTCGAAGATGAAAAGCGCATTCTGAGCGATGAGCGCGCCAAGCGTCTGGAAGACCTGCTCAAGGGCCGGGAAGTTCTGGCGGATCTTCACGACGAAAAGACTAACAAGAAATTGCTCTCTAAGGAAACGCCGCTCACCCGCGACGTCCTCGAGAAGCTTCGGGCTCGCGATCTGAAGCGCATGCGGCTCTCCTCGAAAGACGTCCGCCTGAACGAGCAGATTGACGAGATCGAAGAGATGACCTCGCGTCAGATTGCGGTTCTCGAAAAGATCACCGAAGAGAGGATCGCGAAACTGCGCAAAGGCGATGAGTTGCCGCCCGGCGTGATTAAACTCGTCAAGGTTTACATCGCCATGAAGCGCAAGCTTTCCGTCGGCGACAAGATGGCCGGGCGTCACGGGAATAAGGGCGTTATCGCTCGCATCGTGCCGGAAGAAGACATGCCGTACTTGCCGGATGGAACTCCGGTAGAAATTGTTCTGAATCCGCTCGGTGTTCCGTCCCGTATGAACGTTGGCCAGATTCTCGAGACCCATCTCGGCTGGGCCGCGGCTAAACTCGGGCTTCATTTTGCAACCCCGGTGTTCGATGGCGCGACAGAGAAAGACATCAAGGCCAGATTGACGGAAGCGCAACTGCCGACATCCGGCAAGATTCAGCTTTACGACGGTCTGAGTGGACAAATGTTTGAACAGCCGGTGACGGTGGGCTATATCTACATGCTCAAGCTCAGCCACCTGGTAGACGACAAGATTCACGCACGTTCCATTGGGCCGTATTCACTGATCACCCAGCAGCCGCTCGGCGGAAAGGCGCAGTTTGGCGGACAGCGCTTTGGGGAAATGGAAGTATGGGCGCTCGAAGCATATGGCGCGGCATACATTCTGCAGGAACTGCTCACTGCGAAGTCCGACGACGTCTATGGGCGCGCCAAGATTTACGAAGCCATCGTGAAGGGCGAAGCGGCAGCCGAACCTGGAGTGCCGGAATCATTCAATGTGTTAATTCGCGAGTTGCAGAGCCTCTGTCTCGACGTGGAGCTGATGAAAAAGCCACGCGAGATGCAGGATCTGGCGCACGCGGCGGATTAGCTAGGGAAGCGTTAAGGGTAAGAAGCCGAAAGGTGTCCAAGGATAAATAATGTATCGTTCCTCTCCGTACGACAGAGCCAATTTGATTGCTGATTTCGATTCCATTCGAATCAGTCTCGCTTCTCCGGAAAAAATCCGGAGCTGGTCACACGGTGAAGTCACAAAGCCGGAGACCATCAACTACCGAACCTTCAAGCCGGAGCGCGACGGTCTATTTTGCGCTCGTATTTTCGGGCCGGTTGCCGATTGGGAATGTCTCTGCGGCAAGTACAAGCGCATGAAGCATCGCGGAGTTATCTGCGATAAGTGCGGCGTTGAAGTCACACTCTCTCGCGTCCGGCGCGAACGCCTGGGGCATATAGAGCTCGCTAGCGCTTGCTCTCACGTCTGGTTCTTCAAGGGTCTGCCCAGCCGCATCGGATACCTGCTAGACATTACGCTGCGTGAGCTCGAGCGAGTGCTCTATTACGAGGCGTTCGTCGTGATCGATCCGGGCGAGGCGGTAGGCCTTTCTCGCGGCGAGGTGATCAGCGACGAGCGTAAACGCCAGCTCGATCAGGAGTTCCCTGACAAATTCGTGGCCATGATGGGCGCCGAAGGCGTTAAGGAGCTTCTCAGGAGAATCGATATTGAAGCGCTCAGCCTGGACATCCGCGAAAAAATGAAGACGGAGACTTCAGCGCAGAAAAAGCTGAAGTACGCCAAGCGCCTTCGTGTCGTCGAAAGCTTCCGCAAATCCGGCAATAAGCCGGAGTGGATGATCCTTGATGTAATTCCCGTCATTCCGCCCGAGCTTCGCCCGCTGGTGCCCTTGGACGGCGGCCGCTTTGCAACCTCTGATCTAAATGACCTCTATCGCCGCGTCATCAACCGCAATAACCGCCTGAAAAAGCTGATGGAGCTGCATGCTCCGGACGTGATCGTCCGCAACGAAAAGCGCATGCTCCAGGAAGCAGTCGATGCGTTGTTTGACAATGGGCGGCGCGGTCGCGTGCTGCGCGGCGCGAACAATCGCCCGCTTAAGTCCCTCTCCGATACGCTCAAGGGCAAGCAAGGCCGTTTCCGGCAGAATTTGCTCGGCAAGCGTGTTGACTATTCCGGCCGGTCGGTCATTGTGGTCGGTCCGGAGTTGAAGCTGCATCAATGCGGTCTGCCCAAGAAGATGGCGTTAGAGCTCTTTAAGCCATTCATCTATCACCGCCTCGAGCAACGCGGCCATTGCACTACCATTAAGCAAGCCAAGGAGCTGGTCGAGCAGCAGGACCCCGTGGTTTGGGACATCCTCGAAGAGGTTATCAAGGATCATCCGATTCTTCTGAATCGCGCCCCGACGCTGCACCGTTTGGGTATACAGGCTTTTGAGCCGGTGCTCGTCGAAGGTAAAGCGATCAAGCTTCATCCGCTGACTTGTACTGCGTTCAACGCTGATTTCGACGGTGACCAGATGGCCGTGCACATTCCGCTTTCGCCGGAAGCGCAGATCGAAGCCGCCACATTAATGCTGGCTTCGAACAACATCTTGTCGCCTGCTCATGGCGCGCCAATCGCGATCCCCACGCAGGATATGGTGCTGGGGCTTTATTACCTCACCAAGATGCGCCCGAATGCAAAGGGCTCTGGCCGTACCTTCGCTTCCATGGAGGACGTGCTGATTGCTCTTGAAATGGGCGAAGTTGAGACACTGACCGCCATCAAGTTGAGGTACACAGGGAAGGTTATTGACCTGACCAAGGCCTTTGACAATCAGAACATCATGCATACCGAGCCGATCGAGTTCAACAAGCAGTACATGGACACGACCGTTGGCCGCGTGATCCTGAACGATGTGCTTCCCAAGCAGATGCCGTTCATCAACGGCCTGCTCAAGAAGAAGGGCGACGGACAGCTCGTTCAGTACTGCTACCTCAAATTTGGCCTGCAAACCACGGTGCAGATGCTCGACGAAGTGAAGAAGCTTGGCTTTCTGTACGCAACTCGTGCCGGCATCTCCATCGGAATCGACGACATGGTCGTTCCGGAAGAAAAAGCTGGCTTGGTTCGGGATGCCGACAAGCAGGTCTTCGAGGTTCAGCAGCAATATCAGGAAGGCGCGATCACGCAGTCTGAGCGCTACAACAAGATCATTGAAATCTGGTCCAAAGTTACGGAAGCCGTCTCGGACAAGATGTTCAAGAACATGGAAGAGGACGACCGTACGGGACGTCTCCTTAACCCGATTTACATCATGGCTGACTCGGGCGCCCGCGGCTCGAAGCAGCAGATCCGCCAGCTCTCGGGCATGCGCGGTCTCATGGCCAAGCCCTCCGGCGAGATCATCGAAACGCCTATTACCGCGAATTTCCGCGAAGGCCTCAACGTGCTGCAGTACTTCATCTCAACGCACGGCGCGCGCAAAGGTCTCGCCGATACCGCTCTTAAAACAGCCGATTCGGGTTATCTGACCCGCCGTCTCTGCGACGTTGCGCAAGACGTCATCATTACCGAAGACGATTGCGGCACAACGGACGGCATTTATGTCGAGCCGATCATCGAATCAGGCGAAATCATCGAGCCGCTCCGCGATCGCATTGTGGGTCGTGTCGCTCTTGAGGATCAGCGCGATTACGAAAACAACGTAATTGTCGAGGTCAACCAGGAGATCACCGAAGAACTTGCCAGCGCGATCCAGGCAGCCGGCATCGAGCGCGTAAAGATTCGCTCGGTTCTGACTTGCGAATCGAAGCGCGGTGTTTGCCGGCTCTGCTATGGCCGAAACCTCGCAACCGGGCGCATGGTCGAGCGCGGCGAAGCGGTGGGTATTATCTCGGCTCAGTCCATCGGCGAGCCTGGCACGCAGCTCACGATGCGGACCTTCCATATCGGCGGCGCGGCGACTCGTATCAGCGAGCAATCGACTCAAGACGCAAAGAGCGACGGTTTCGTGAAGTTCAGCAATGTCAACACGGTCCGTAACAACAAGGGCGAGTTGATTGCTATGAACCGCAACGGAATCCTGATCATCGTCGACGAGAAGAACCGTGAGCGTGAGCGTTATCCCATCGTTTACGGAGCGAAAATCAACGTCGAGGACGGAGCTCCCATAAAGGCGAATCAGATTCTCCTCGAGTGGGATCCGTACACGTTCTCCATTCTCACTGAGGTCAGCGGGACCATCCACTTCAAGGATTTAGTCGATGGTGTCACCACTCAGGAGCAGGTTGACGAAATCACCGGCAATATGCAGGTAGTCGTCACGGAATCCTCGGACGAGAAGCGCTTTCCCACGATCGTGGTTCGGCCGCAAGGCGGGGGACGCTCGGAAGAAAAGCGCTACCTGATGCCGACCCATGCCCACCTGATGGCCTCCGACGGCGAAGAGGTGCACGCCGGTGACGTGCTCGCCAAAATTCCGCGCGCCACCACCAAGACCAAAGATATTACCGGCGGTCTGCCTCGTGTGGTCGAGCTCTTCGAAGCCCGTAAGCCGCGCGAAACGGCTGTAATCGCAGAAATCAATGGCATAGCGAAGTACGGCGAAGTCAGCAAGGGTATGCGCAAGCTCTACATCACGGGTGATGACGGCGTCCAGAAGGAATACTCTCTTCCCCGCGGCGTCCACATCAACGTGCAGGAAGGCGAGCGCGTCCGCTCGGGGGATCCGCTGATGGATGGCCCGCGCAATCCGCACGATATCTTGGCTGTTCTCGGTGAAAAGGAACTGCAGAAATACCTGGTGAACGAAATTCAGGAAGTCTACCGGCTCCAGGGTGTGAATATCAACGATAAGCACCTCGAAGTGATCTCGCGGCAGATGATGCGCTGGGTGAGAATCGAGGAGATCGGCGATTCCGAATTCCTGCCCGAGGAGGTCGTCGACAAATTTAAGTTCCGGGAAGAGAACAATCGTGTAATCGAAGCCGGTGGCCGGCCCGCGACAGGCAAGCCGCTCTTGCTTGGTATCACGAAGGCATCGCTCTCGACCGATTCATTCATCTCGGCGGCCAGCTTCCAGGAGACTACGCGAGTGCTCACCGAAGCTGCCATCAACGGCAAAGTAGATTACCTCCGCGGTCTCAAAGAAAACGTCATCATGGGCAGGCTCATTCCCGCGGGAACCGGAATGGAGTATTACCGCAGGGTGAAGATCGCAGGCGAGGACGTCATCGAGGAAGAGCCTCTGCTCGAGCAGGAGCTTGCGCTTGGCGATGGTCTCCAGGACTACTCGGACGAAACCGCGGCCATATATAACGGCGGCCTTTCCGACGATCTCGGGGAAGAAGCAATCGGCGCTGAGGAAGTTTAACACTGAGGCGAATCGGGCGCCAATGCCGGAGGGCGTCTTTCCCCATGGCCTAATCCGGTCAGGTCCTCACCGCGATAACTTAAAAGCCGGGTTCTTGCGGCCGGAAAATAGTAATCCCGGATTGTTCGGCAGCTTTGCGCATCGCTACGTCGAGAGTGGCAAGGGCAAGTCCTTCCCGCGCAGCAAGATCAAGATACGCAGCGTCGTAAGCCGTAAGGCCATAACGAGTGGCGGCCGCTGTCCCATCCCGAATCACGGTGACGGCGGAAGCTTCCTCCACGTTGATCACCAGGTGTGACAGGGCTGCCAAAAACGCCCTTTCATCAGCGGTTGTGATGCGCTTCCGTAAGTAAGCGACGGCAAGACCATTCGCAATCTCCCGCGCCCACAGTTCGGGAACACGCAAGCCGTCCCGCTCAACACCGGCTAAAACCGCATCGGCATAGGCGCTGCTTTCATCGGGTAAAGCCCATGCAAGCGCAACAGAAGCATCTACTACCAGAGGCATTACTGGCGGCCATAGTTGACGTAGTCGCGCGTCGTCCAGCCTTCAGGATCAGGTTTGAGGCGAGCTCGCAAAGCACGCATTTCGGCAACCACACTGCCCCGAGGCACCGCGCAATTGCCAGCATCTCGCTCGAGCAGACGCAATAGGGTATCTTTCACCAACCGCTCGGCATCGGTACCTGCGTTCATGGCGATCTGCACAAGCTGCGCTTCCTGCTCGGGTGTGAAATGTACTTCCATGGCTTCAGAGTACGGGAAAATCCTCTGTCTGGCAACGGCATTAACGGGTTGGCACTCCGGTCGGATGCGTGTGATGAGCGCCCTCCGAAACCCTTCTTACAAACTTGGACACACTTAAACCCGCGATATCGTCCATTGGAGTATGATTTAAGCGGGAAGCGGCCATATGGCCCAGGCCGACTGGCGGACATCGCCACGCCGCAACCCGGGCATTGGCACGCCTCCGGAAGACCCACCACGGGAGGTGTGACATGGATCGGTTCGAAGTTCGCGTCTCCATTACCAAGCTTTTGCTCATACTGCTGGTGATTATCGTGCCGTTGAGCATTGTTGGTCTTGTCTTGACCCAGCGCAGCGACAGAGCGACAGATAACTCAATCGGAAACGACTTCAAGACCATCGCGCAGTTGTATAGCAATGATGTTTCCCAGAGCATGCTCGGCCTTGTTGCTGCTGTCCGCGCATTGGCGAGCGATCCGGTAGTTGTCAGTGCCACTTCTGGAACTCAGAAGGCGGGCGCTGGCGGCAAAGCCGGAGCGGGTATGCTCGCCTCCAGCGGATCTCAACTGCTTCACGAGCGCAGGATCTTGGATCCGAGGTATCTCTCGATCGTCGTGACCAATGCTGATGGCGACGTAGTTGCCGCTTCCCAGCAACCGGCGAAAACATCCTATGCGGGCGATACCAGCTGGCAAGGAGTTTACAACAACGGAAAAGGCACCGTGAAGATCAGCGACATCGTCGAGGACGAATATTCAAAATCGTATTACGTCAACATCGGCGTGCCCGTCTCGGAGACAGCCTCGGGGACCACCAACGGCGTTCTCAGCGCCGCAGTCAACATTACAGATCTGCTAGCGCCCTTTCGCCAGAGCCAGATTGGAAACGGCGCAAGAGCCGAGCTGGTGAATGATGATGGCACAGTCGTAAGCGCGCCGAACGCCGACGTCTTCGCTCGCGTGAAATCGCAGGAATTCGACGCCCTCCGCGATCAGAATGTCTCGTTGCAAGGCAGTCAGACGGGCTGGCAGATGGCTAATCTTCGAAGCGGCCCCTACATCGTCGGTTTTGCCGCCACGGGTCTGAAGCAGCATTTTGACAACTTGGGCTGGGCTGTGCTCGTCAGTCAGGCAGAGCATGAAGCCGCAGCGCCCATTCGTCAACTCGAACACTTCGCGTTAGTCATGGTCATTCTTGCGTTATTCATGCTGACGCTGCTTTGCGTCTATTACTTCATCCATCGCACTCAGAAATTCGAAGACATCGAGGGCGTCCTTCCGGCAGACCGCGGACGCGCCACCGCAGCCTCCAGGTAACACGGCGCTGACGGCGGGAACGGCAAGGCACTTTTAGCAGAGAAAACAGTTTTCTCAGCCCCACCAGCTTTAGTGCGGGCCGGCTCAGCTCATGCGTTCATGATTACGGATTATGCCGCAATCTGCATAGCGGTTTGTCTGTTTTCATTGGTAAGCTTCGTTCCCGGATACGCATTGGGATGGTTGCTCGACACCATGCGGTTCCGGGAGCGCGCGCTCTACTGGCGATTGGCGCTAAGCGTGCCGCTGTCGATGGCGGTGGCTCCGGTCCTGATCTACCTATTAGGACGATGGCTCTCGACCACCGCCGCATGCATGGTGCTCGCCGCATTGTGTATGTATGCATTACTCCTCTTCGTAAGGGATCTCAACCGTTCCTCTCCTCTATTTCCGTCTTTTTCGCGAGCGCACTTCCAGGTGCTCGCGGCTGTAATAGCCTGGATAGCAATTGCGGGCCTGTCACTCGCAGACCTCCAAATCGGACGTCGGCTCTACTTCTCCGTTATAGGCGTCGACTATGCCGTCCGAACAGCGTTCACCAGTGCAATTAGCACGTTTGGACTCCCGCCGAGAAATCCCTTCTTCTTTCCGGGTCACGCGGTTGGCCTCCGCTATCACTACTATTGGTTGATCCCGCCCGCTCTCCTCGAACGAATGAGTGGTCCGCTGATCGATTCCCGGCAAGTATTGATCGGAGCCACTATCTGGTGTGGAATCGGGCTGATTTGCACGATTGCTCTCTACCTGCGATTTTTCAGCCCAAATGCAGGCGCGGATATCTGCCGCCGAACACTCGTTGGAATTTTACTCCTGGGAGTCACAGGTCTCGACATTTTGCCGACGCTCTTCTTGGTATGGATGGCTCACAAAGGCGCGCCTATACCCATCGCGCCTTCGGTTGAGTGGTGGAATAACCAAATCGACGGCTGGATCTTCACGATGCTGTGGCAGCCCCATTCTCTTTCCAGCCTGATTGCATGCTTGACTGGGTTCCTGATCGTTTGGGATGCCGCTCGGGAACCGAGCAGAAGACGTAGAATTCTATCCGCAATAACGGCTGGATTCGCATTTGCAACCGCTGTCGGCTCGTCAATTTACGTGACGCTCGTCTTCGCGATCTTCCTGGTTCTCTGGACCGCTCTTACGATCGCGAAGACATGGTATCGGGAAACCCTTTTGCTCATCGTTTCAGGCGGGATCGCCTTCGTGCTATCTGTGCCTTTCTTGATTAGCTTGGGAGGGCCTGGCTCAGGCGGCGCTCTGATCAAAATGACCGTGCGATCGTTTTTACTTGGGGAGATTTTGCTGAAGACTTTACGCTTCGACCGGCCGTGGCAGATTCTAATCGGCGATGGAATCTTTCTACCACTGAATTACTTTCTTGAACTCGGATTTTTCTTTGTCGTGGGCCGGATTGTCTGGCAAAGATTCCGCCGGGAGAAAAGAGCCTTGTCGCGGACCGAGCTGGCTTCCTTCACAATGATCGCGTCCAGTGTTGCTGCTTGCACATTCCTGAAATCCGGTGTTATTGCGAACAACGACTTAGGCTGGCGCGGATTCCTAATTGCGCAGTTTATGCTGCTCATTTTCGGTGCCGACCTTCTGTCGGTGAAACCCAAGCCCCAATTGATAGCAGCGCCGGATTGCGACAATCAATCGCTTCGGCCGCGAGACAAGAGACTCTTGACGGCTTTCCTGATCCTCGGAGCCGCCGGAGTGATTTATGATCTTGCAATGCTCAGGTTCTTTCCCGTCCTATCCGATGCAGGCGTGGTGCCGAAGATTGCCTGGCTCGCTAGGGATCAAAAACTCGGATCCAGGACCTACGCCAACCGGGAGGCGTACGAATGGCTCCGGGCAGGTACCCCGGTTGACGCGATTGTTCAACAGAATCCGAGTGTGAATCGGCAACAAACCTTTTACGGGCTTTATGCCAACCGCCAGACCGTAGCAGAAGACAGCCTGTGCGGGACCATTTTTGGGGGAGATCCCGTGCAGTGCGCTCCTTTTGCGAGCCGCGTGACGGCGCTTTTTTCCGGCAAAGGATCAAGCTCACAGTCTTTCGACTCTGCCTGCGAGGATCTGCCCGTCGACGTCTTCGCCGCTAAGGACACGGACCCGGTCTGGAATGACCACGGCAGTTGGGTGTGGACGCGCAAGCCCGCCTTCGCAAACGACTTTGTGCGTTTTTTCGCGTGCCACCCGATTCCGGCGCAGGGCTCGGGAGAGCGGATTAGAACGCTCGCAGCCCACCGATAATTCTTCTGACCGCACCGTTCTCTCCAACGGCGAAAATCGTCAACGGGATTGTTGTAATCTTTCCGCCTGCTACATCATATACTTAACCGTGGCGAAGTTAGAAACCGAGCACTTCAAACAGCAACTGCTTTCAAAGGAGCGAGAGCTTGTGGCCGATATCTCTCGTTTCGAGGATGAAGCTCGCACCGCCCGTTCGGCTGAAGTCGAGGACCCCATCGATCAGGTCACCTCTTCCGAGATAAAGGCCGCTAGTTTTCACGTGAGCACTGTAGCCGCCGGAACTCTCAAGGACGTGCGGGAAGCCCTACGGCGAATTGACGAAGGCGACTACGGCACATGCCTGGATTGCGGCCGCGCAATTGAACCCGCGCGCCTCGAAGCCGTTCCTTGGACGCGTTACTGTCGCGCCGACCAGGAAAAGCGGGATCGTGAGCCGTCGGTCGATGAGAGTTCAATAAGCTGAGCTATGGGTTCAAGCCAGGTATCCACATTCGATGAGGCCGCGCCGGCGCAGAAATTGTCGCCCTGGCAGGCTTGGCTGCGCGGCGCTGAAGCCCACCATTCACAGGAGGAGATCGAAAGCCGCTCGCAGCCCTGGTACCTCGTCATCTGGCTGACTGGCGTCGATTATTTTTCGACTCTCGGTTACCAGCCCGGCATTGCCTTGCTTGCGGCAGGCGCGATCTCCCCCATTGCAACAGCGGTGCTGGTTGCCGTTACCCTCCTTTGCGCGCTTCCAATCTATTCGCAGGTGGCGGGGCGCTCCTACGTTGGGCAGGGTTCCATAGCCATGCTCGAAAATCTTCTGCCCGGCTGGTGGGGCCGCCTCCTCGTTCTGGTGCTCCTTGGCTTCGCGGCCACCGATTTTGTCATTACTATGACCCTTTCTGCCGCTGATGCCGCTACTCACGCCACCCAAAACCCTTACCTGCATCCGTTGCTCGGAGACGCTCGTATGGGACTCACTTTGTTCCTGCTCGCCCTGCTTGCAGCGGTGTTTCTGAAAGGCTTCAAAGAGGCAATCCGCCTTGCAACCATCGTTTGTCTTCCGTATCTGTTTCTGAATGTAATTGTCCTCATTAGGACCTTGTTTGTCGTAATGTCCCAGCCAGCGTTGTATACGCACTGGCTCGACGCTCTGCGCGCGCAAGGAAGTTGGACCCACGTCGGCATCGCGGCCATCATTCTGTTTCCTCAGTTGGCGCTCGGATTGAGCGGTTTCGAAACAGGTGTCTCCGTGATGCCGCTTATTCGAGGCGCGGCGAACGATGAGCAGAAGGACCGGCCCTACACCCGGATCCGAAATACTCGAAAGCTGCTGATTACGGCCGCCGTTATTATGAGCGTGCTTCTCATGATATCCGCGTTCGTCTCAGCCTTGCTGATCTCGCCCGCGGCCTACAAAGAAGGCGGTCCAGCGAGCGGTCGCGCTATAGCGTATATGGCGCACCTCTATCTGGGAAATGTTTTTGGCTCCATCTACGATATCTCTACAATTCTGATCCTCTGGTTTGCTGGCGCCTCGGCCATGGCGGGGTTGCTGCACCTCGTTCCGCGATATCTGCCGCGCGTGGGGCTTGCGCCACAGTGGGTCGCCTATGCTCGTCCGCTGGTGCTTGTTCTTTTCGCTTTCGATGTCATCGTGACGCTGGTGTTTCGCGCTAACGTAGACGCGCAGGGTGGCGCCTATGCCACTGGTGTTCTCGTATTGATGTTTTCTGCCGCAGTAGCCTCCGCCATTTCGCTTTGGAAAGAGCGCTCCCATTGGATGGGTCTTTACTGTTGGGGCGTTGTCGTCGTTTTCGCCTACACCACCATCGTCAACATCAAGGAGCGCACGGACGGCATCATCATCGCCAGCCTTTTCATCCTTTTCATTCTCCTCGTGAGCGGCATCAGCCGCTATGTGAGATCGACCGAGCTCCGCGTCGAAGGCCATCGCTTCTGCGATGCCGAATCCGAGCGGCTCTGGGAAGACCTCATTCGAAAGAGAGTCGATTTAGTGCCCGTTCCCAGCCTGGATCCAGGCGTCCGTGCCAGCCATGCCAAGCAGATCGGCCAGTACTATCACACGGACCGCCCTCTGGCTTTCATTCGCGTTAATCTGCTCGACAACCGCAGTGAATTCTTCTCTCCGCTCGAACTCAGCGTCAGGCAAGAGGACGGGCAGTATTTAGTCGAGGCATCCCAAGCCGTGGCTGAAGCTAACGCCATTGCCTATCTGACTGAACTGACGCATCCTTCCTCGGTGTTTGTTCGCTTAACGAGGCAAAACCCAATGCGCCAATCGTTCCGTTATTTGCTCCTCGGAGAAGGAGAAACGGGGCTCATGGTTTATTCCATCCTGCAGCGCTATTGGGAGGTCGCGCACGTGACGGAACGGCCCTGCATTTTTCTGATGAGCGATTGATTCTCCCATTTTCTGCATCGCACGGCTGGTCTCGACGGAATTCACCTCGCTAGTTGATCGACTGACCAAAGTCCCAGACTGACCCGCTGTTCGATACGCACCGATCGCGCAGCCCAACACGGCCGTCCGACTTAGCCCGGATTTCTCAAGAATGATGTAGCAAAAGGCCGTGATCCGTGGCATAACTGAGTTTCCAAACAACAGTTTTGCCGAAAGGAGAACGGCCCTTTGACTAACACAGAGTGTATCCAATCCGGATTCGAGTTTGCAGGCGTGGGTTCGCGTTCGGTAATGGCGCGCTTTGATGGCGGGAAGATCACCTCTGATGGGGGCGGGTTGCTGTTAGGCGAGGTGGACCGGCGGATTGGTTTGTTGAATCGCCTGGCGCACTGCTTTCGGGACGGGCGGGATGCAGGGCGCGTACAACACAGCGTGCGAGAGATGCTGGCGCAACGCGTTTACGGCCTTGCGCTGGGGTATGAGGATCTGAACGATCACGATCAGTTGCGCACCGATCCGATGATGAGCATTCTGGCGGATAAGGCCGATGTGGAGCAACCGCTGGCGGGCAAGAGCACTCTGAACCGGCTGGAATTAGGCGGCGAAGCGGGCGCTGTGGATGCGTACAAGAAGATCCACTACGAAAGCGAAGCGATTGACCAATTATTGGTCCGCCTGTTCCTGGAAGCGCATGGCGAAGCTCCGCCGGAGATCGTCATCGATCTGGACGCGACCGATCTGCCGGTGCATGGGCACCAGGAGCAGCGCTTCTTTCATGGCTTCTACAACCATTACTGTTATCTGCCTCTGTACATCATGAGTGGCGATCATCTGCTGGGGGTGCGGTTGCGTGCGGCGAACACGGATGCGAGCGCAGGCGCGCTGGAAGAAGTGGAGCGCATTGTGAAACAGATTCGGCAAGCGTGGCCCCAGGTGAAGATCACGTTGCGAGCCGATTCGGGCTTCTGCCGGGACGCGCTGATGAGCTGGTGTGAAGCACACGGTGCGGATTACGTTTTGGGCTTTGCCCGTAACGAGCGGCTACGGAGAATCATCGATCCGCAGATGCAAGAGGCCGCAGCCCTGCACCGCCAGAGCGGCCAAGCCGCGCGCGTGTTCACCGAGTTTGATTACCAGACCCACGACAGCTGGAGCCGTTCGCGACGGGTGGTGGCCAAAGCCGAGCAGCTGGAAGGGAAAGAGAATCCGCGGTATGTGGTCACCTCGCTTTCCTCTGACAGCTGGCCAGCCCAGCGGCTGTATGAAGAGCTGTACTGCGCACGCGGCGACCTCGAGAATCGCATTAAAGAGCAGTATTCGTTGTTCGCCGGGCGGGTCAGTGCCGCGACCATGCGCGCCAATCAACTGCGTCTGTATCTGTCAGCGGCTGCCTATGTTTTGATGAGCTCCCTGCGCCGATTGGCCTTATCCGGCACTGATTGGGCGCGGGCGCAGTGCGAGACTATCCGCTCTCATCTGCTGCGTATCGGAGCGCAAATCCGTATCACGGTCCGTAAGGTCTGGATCTCGCTGGCCAGCAGTTATCCCCACCATCGAGTCTTCGCTCACGCTTATACCCAACTGCGTTGTTGACAAACAGCACGATCCGCAGCTCTTTGACAATCCTGTCCGCTTTCTGAGGAGTTCACCGCGGGAGCTATGCCCAAAACTAATCGAAGCACTCTACGAGCTATCCGAGCGTGCCTTCACAATCGCGCATCATCAGTCTCGCCCTGCCTGGCGAACTATTCATGAGAAATCCGGGCTAGTGTCTCCTCCCTCGACGATGGACGTTTGGCTGCTCGGGTTCTGGAAGCGAGGGTGCTGGCGTGGGCACGGGCTGTACACCCCTGACGTAGCGAATGATTCCTCGCGAGTCCCGCATCCAATGCTGCGCGATGAGTTCAATCTTGACGTTGTTGCCTGGAGGGTTAATTTGGGTCTGTCCGGCAGCCTTGTCCTCCGGTGTCAGCGGTCGCGGCTCGCTATCATCGATCCTGATCGCGGCGTACACGGCCTCGTGCACGATCGCGGCAGCCGGGCTGATCCTAGGCAGGCGGCATGTATCCATTACCCACTGCACCTGGAGGCGAATGCCTCGGTTATGCTTTCGATGCTGGAACTGGTGCGAAAAGGGGAACCGGATTCGGAAGGTCAGATGATCCCGGGCAACACGCGCATAGGCTCGCTGAAGATTGCCGGAACCAGCCCGGATGTTCGCGACCTGGTGACTTTGTTGTGAGTGCCGGAATCTACAATCCGGTGGCGGGGACGTGCTGTCCTCCGTATATCACCTGTTACGGCTCGACGGGTGGAGAGATCGATCTTGCGTCATTCACGATAGCGGTGAAAGGCACGCAGGGTGAGGCGTTTTATTTAGTCCAAGGCGACGGAAGCAAGCTCAATTACACTTCATCCAACTTGGAGCTCGGGGTCCACTTCGATAATGACGGTGCAGCAAGGGCTCGCGACGGGAATTGCTCCGGGATCGACGAATTGTGGGGCCATCATACAAAACGTTGCCATCTATGTCGCCCAGTTTTGCGGATCTATGTGCCCAACGGGGAGCCAGGGAGCAAGCGCGCCGGGGACGGTGACGCCGACGATCACTAGTATTAGCCCTGACCTCGCCAAAGTCGGTACCAACAACCTTCAAGTTACTATCCAGGGTAGTGGGTTTGTAAGTACCCCCACTCTCAACCTGCCCTCCGGGTTCAGTGCGAGCAACCAAGGGAACACTCAATCGTCTATAGTCTTCACTCTGAGCATCAGCCTCAACTCACCCATAGAAAGGAAAGTATTTCGGTTACTGCAGGCGGCGTAAAGAGCAATGCTGTTACCTTCACGGCAGATGGCCCTAGTTACATGACTGTTCAAGGTGATCGCCTCGGCACCTGTAGCGGATGCTCACATACTGTTGAACGTGATGTGACTTACCAGATCGTCAACTTCAGTGGAACTTATGCGGGGACTACCAACATCTGTGAGGCGCCGACAGTCAGCGGCTGGTCATGTACGCAACCTCAACCTAGTATTCACTATGACAGGTGCTCAAATAGCCCAGTCACCGCTACTAACGGATTATTTACGGATGGATGGACACTGAGCTCGGATAACTATACGCCCGTAGGATGCGGATTCAGCGTAACAGATGCCTGGAAGTGGTACGTGTCTTCGGGGCGCCAGGTCACGATCGGGACCTTGACTGGGTACGTGCATACAAATGCGATAAGCATCAACGGTGTAGTGAATCCACCCAACCAGTTTGTGGTGGGCACACGGATCAATCCATGAACATAGCCTTTCGTGCTCTTTCAACACTTCTGCTGATCTCAAGCACGGTGACAGCGCAGTCGAAGAATGCCATTGAGGGGAGCATTCAGGGGAGAGTTTTCGATGTCTCAGGTAAGCCTATACAGCAAGCGCTGGTAACTGTTCGTTCTACTCATCCGTTGCCTTCTGCCGCGTCGATCAGGTACGTGGAAAGTGACGACGAAGGGCGATTTTCATTTGATCGTCTTATTCCAGATGAGTACCGAGTCCTAGGCAAGAAGGAAGACGACGGGTATCCCGATCTAGCGTTCAGTTTGTATAGCAACAATACTGGGATTCCGATTGCGAAAATAACCGCGGATAGGCCTGTAGTCCAAGTTGATATTACGATTGGACCTAAGGCGGGAGCACTAAAGGGAGAAATCATTGACGCGGGCTCGGGAAAACCCATAAGCGCGGGAGTTCATCTGTGGCGAATTGAACGGCCGGACGAGTGGCTAGATACCGCTCTGAAATCCGAGTACCGCGTTCTGATACCGCCAGATGTTTCAGTCGGAATCACGTTTAGCGCAGAGGGCTACGTTAGCTGGACCTATTCAGGGGCTCTCCGGCTGCGCTCAGGGGAGACGCTCACGCTCCCAGTCGTACTACAGCCCGCTGCTGCGCAACAGCGGTGAATCACGGACAAGGGGATGTAATCATCAAGCTCCGCACACACAGATATTGCAGACTTGTTGAGTGGCCATTTCACCGCGACATCTCGTCCCGCCGACCGGGCGCTCGCGCTGGGCAGGCTCCCCGACCTCGTATTTGAACAAAGCCGTCCCTTTTGAAACGCCAACGTCTCCCTTCAAATCTACCCTGTGGGCCGCTGTTGTTGAGCACCGGCAATTATGTTTTCGAGGTCAACCCGCAAGCGGTCGGCAAGAGCGGCGGCCGCGCGATGCAGTATTGGCAAGTAGCGCCGGCAGCGTGCTTCTCAAGCGGCCTCTCACAAAGACGTTGAATAGCTCGTTCGAATCGCAAGCCTCGTTAAACGGAACGGGCGAGAGCAATAGCTACGGTTTCCTCAAAGCACTCGTTGCATCGAGTTGCAAGGGCGCGACCAACGGGAAGCCAGCTGGGGCGAATAACACGAATTCCTTTGTGGAAGTGAACTCGGTTACCGGTTCGTGTAACGTACCTCTTGCCACCAACACGGTAGCGCAGTACAGCCACTCCTGCGGGCTCCAGATATTCCTCTCTGGATACGGCAGTCCGGGGACTCTGAAGACAGTGGAAGACGAGTGCAGCCGTTGCGCAAAGCATCCTCCCCATTTCGACAATTGGAATCCCAGCGGCGGACCCTCCTGTATTCTAACCATGACCGACGTGGGCTCTGGGTCTACGTGACCGAGCAGGTTCACCAGTAGGTCGAGCGTACCGATGCAAAATACGATGTTCCTAGGAATATTAGCTGCCGCTGCGTCGGCCGTTGTTGCCCTGGATAGGGGATCGAGCCACCAGGCGCAAGACAGTTCCCAACTGCATCGGCTTGCGATAGGCAAGTTGCCCTCTGACAGCCTATCCTCCCCCGGCTCCGGCCGCAGTTGGCAGTTGGCCGCCTCGAATAAGACTAGCGAGATTGACGCCGCGTATCTCTACGACGACGACGTGATCGTTTTCGGCTGGATCGGATGTTGTGCAGGCCTCACGACAATCGTCGACGCCGCGACAGGCACTGAGAAACTGGAGTTCCTCGATTACGAGCCCCACATCACGCCGAAGGGGATCATTGTGTTCAGGCGTTTCTACCCGCACTTCTCGGACCCGTCAATCGTGTCCGATTCCATCGCAGAACTCGATCTGAACCGGCCCTTCCCTCGCAAGGTCCCTTCGAAGCCAAACGAGAACCCTACCGAAGAAATTGGGACCACCATCTATCCAACGGCCCCCACGCCAGGGATAAGGCACGAGGTTGGACACAATCTCGCCATCATCGATGCCGGCAAGCTCCTTTTCCTGGCCGACCGTCTGAGCTCTGGAAAGCTCTGCCTCGTGCGCCTGTCACTTACAAGGTCGGGCGGTCAGGTTTCGAAAGAGAATTGCTTGACCTCCGACGGCTTCGGGGTAGGCGATTTATCAGACATTCATATCCGGCAACTCTCCGAGAACGCCTTTGGGGATTTGATCCTATCCGTGGATCTCGGGAAGCCTCCGTCCTCGATTCAGCGAGACTTCGACGTTGACAAGGGCTCGTTGGATGTTACTGCCCTGAAGGTCACCGTGGCGGCCCTGGCGAGCGGACTCTAGCGGTCCCCTGGGCCATTCAGAGGAACGCACTCACGGACTTTGTGGCAGTGCACGTAGAGGATCACGCGGACGAAACCATTAAGGCCCGGCTCACCATCGATACAACGGGCAATCCCCGCGAGGTAGCGGTTTCCGGTTCCTCCGCCAGTGTGCGCGACTCGATCAAACGAACCATCCTCCAATGGAAATTCAAGCCGACCGTGCTCGACGGCCGCCCACGGCTGGTCTCGACGGAATTCACCTCGCTAGTGGATCGACTGACCAAAGTCGCAGACTGACCCGCTGTTCGAGACGTCCGACTTAGTGTCTCCTCCCTCGACGATGGACGTTCGGCTGCTCGGGTTCTGGAAGCGAGGGTACTGGCGCCGCCACGGGCTGTACACCCCTGACGTACCGAATGATTCCTCGCGAGTCCCGCATCCAATGCTGCGCGATGAGTTCAATCTTGACGTTGTTGCCGGGAGGGTTAATTTGGGTCTGTCCGGCAGCCTTGTCCTCCGCTGTCAGCGGTCGCGGCTCGCTATCATCTACCCTGATCCCCGCGTACACGGCATCGCGGGTCTGCTCCGGCGGCCATGAAACCATCAGGGCTGTACCTTGAGTTCGAACCGTCAAGGGAATGATTGGGGAAGGCAGTTGGAGGTAGCCCCAATATCCAACTGCGCACCCCATAGCAGCGGCCAAAAACAATACGGTGATCAGTCTTGCGTTAGAGCGCGCGGCATCTTCGCGCATTCGCCGCGTTATGTGCTCATGCGCCAGGCGAGTTTCGAAAGATTGCGAGAGTTGAAGAGCTCGTGATTGGCTCCCCGGCAAGCCCTCGCTTGGCGATGACGCGTCCTTTTGCGGCAGCGCTGGAAGGCTGGTAACGGTTTCGGATGGCCCCTCTGGAATGTCCCGCTCCTGAGCTGGGATTGGTTTTTCAGAAGGACCCTCCGCGTCCTGAGGTGCAATTGGTTTTTCAGCGGGGACGTCCGCGCCCGGAGGTGGAACTGCTATGTCAACCGGGGATTCCAGTCTCTCAGCCGAAGGCGGCGTCTCAGCCGGTGCTTCCAGCTCTTGAGCTCGAGCTAGTATTTCAGGCACGGGTTCCGTTTTCACCGCGTCCAAAGCTTCTGGCGTACGCAGGTCTGGTATTTCGCGGGAAGCGGGAATAGAAGCTGTAGGGGCTCCCGCCGCTCGCCCCGCGGGCGCGCCCAATGGCAAGATGATCGCGTGTCCGGTCGCATCTCGCTCAAGTTCGCCGTTCGCGTCGCGTACCAGAAAGCCGAAGCGCGTAGGCTTGAATCTCTCGGGTTTCACAAGCAGCGTGATCATTCCCGGTTTTGAAAAGAACTGATCGAACACAACGGACTCGTGATCGTTCATTTGCAGATTTCTACGGGTGTGCGAAATGAACCAGCCGATAGCTTCAAGTCCTTCCAGATCCGGATCGGCGCTCGCCGCGTCCAGTTGCTCCTTCAACCCACTAATGTCGCGCTCGGAAAGCACAAACGAAGGACCGGAAGCGTGCTCGCAGCTGATCATTCGCAAGGCATCAATTCGCGCCGATTTCTGGTCTGAATGCCCGAATAGCAGCCCCCCAACCTCGATGCCGCCATACGGAATGCTGCGATAGCCTTCATTTACCAGGAAATCAATCTCGTGGAACAGGTTAAGGGGGTAAGTAACTGTGAACGATGTCCCCGTTTGAGTCCAGGTTGCGAGGTCTAGATCGGAAGTCGCTGAAGTCATGCGATCCGCCCAGGACTCATCTCCAGAGGAGCGGACGCCGAGATAGTGCCCGTTTCGTCCGACTCACCGTTGTCTTCCTCGAGAGCGTAGTAATAGGTGACGGCGCCGATTGCGAGCGTTACCACCAGGATTGCCGTCAGCCATCGGGCGGAGCGCAGCGTCCACAAGGAATCCTCTGATATCAGGGATGCCGTGTACGCTACAATTGCAGCCGCTAACGCCAGGCTCAATCCTAGTTTCCACCCCCAATGCATTAGATCTAGGGCAGCCTGACCGCCGATCTCCGACCACGCAGTGAAAATTGCCACCAGGGCGATGAGGAACTCAAACGCGTATAGGAGCCGCAGCAGTTTTGGCGTCATCCCCGGAGCACTCTCATTCTACGATGAAGAAACAGACGGTCATAGACTTCGTTCAGAACCGCGCGGAGCCTTTCCATTCATATCGGGAGCTGCTGATCGCTAAATGAGAGTTGCACTAGAAGGCATCGACTTACATCTCGCTCACCCGGATGAGCTAAGCGTTTCCTGGGTAGGACAAGAGGAAGCCATGCGGCAACTCATGGCTGCCTGGATGGTCATCGACGAACGCGACATTCCCATGAATCCACGCCTGCTCGGCAAGCCCGGCGTGGGAAAAACCACTATGGCCTACGCAGCCGGGCGGCGTTTCGGAAAAGAAGTCTATATCCTTCAAGCCACGGTGGATACCCGGCCCGAAGACCTTCTGATTACGCCAGTTATCGAAGGCACATCTCAACTGAAATACGTCGCTTCGCCTCTGGTGACCGCCATGATTCGCGGTGGTGTGGCCATTCTCGACGAAGGCAATCGGATGAGTGAAAAGAGTTGGGCAAGTCTGGCGCCGCTGCTCGATAGCCGCCGCTATGTGGAATCCATCGTTGCCGGCGTAAAGATTAAAGCTCATAAGAACTTTCGGCTGGTTGCGACGATGAACGACGATTCCTCGACCTTCGATTTACCCGAGTACATCCACTCGCGCCTCCAACCCCAGATCCTGATCGATTTTCCGGAGCGCGAAGAGGAGCTAGCAATCCTGCGCGAGAACCTTCCCTTCTCGCCAGAGGACATTTTGCAGTATGTGACGGATTTTCTGCAGCAGGCGCACGCTTCCGACGAGAGCTACACAGTTCGCGACGGCATCAACATCGCGCGTTACGCTCTGAAATTAAAAGGGGATCTGGGATGGACGCACCGCTCGCTGCTCGAAGCAGCTGTGAGATCCATCCTGGGGGAAGAAGCGCTTCGATATAGTTTGCGCCGGTGAAATGGAACCTGATGGTGAACGAGTCCAGTTCGGCCGGAACAATCAGGCGGGGAAATCTTACGTATCTACCCGTCGTTCCGGGACGCATCGAGTTCTCTCTTCACGTTCGTCGTTATCTGCTGGAACACCGGCCAAATGTCGTCGCGGTCGAGCTTCCTTCATCACTCGAACGCGAGTACAGCAAGGCGCTGGATCGCATGCCGCAGTTCTCCGTGGTATTGATCCCGGACAACGAAGGCGAAGAAGAGCGCGCCACCTACATACCGGTCGAGCCGGGCGATCCTTTTGTCGAGGCGCTCCGGACAGCTCGCGACCTCGCCGCCGAAATTGTTTTCCTCGAACCAGCTACTCACGAGAGGCCGCATATGAGCGATGCTTACCCTGAGCCTTACGCAGTAGAGGTCATCGGATTCGAGCGGTATGCGGAAGCATATAGGGTGCACCCGCAGCAGCGCACTCCGGATATCGAGGCTCACGCTTCTGCGATGGCTTGGAAGTTGCAGGGCGCGGATCCGCTGGCGTCAACGTGCGTCGTCCTCTCCCTGAATATGCTCGACCCGGTTTTGGACGCGATGCAAATACCGCAGGATGAGCCGCCGTCCCCCCGCACGCGCTTATTTCATGACGCCGAGTTGTTCAACTTGCATCCGGATTGCCTTGCGGAAGTGACCAGCGAACCGCCCTACTACCAGGAGATCTACGAAGCTCTTCGACGGCAAGAGCTTGGAATTGTTCAATTGGAGAGGACGCGGTGGCAGCTCACGCTCCTGCGAGAAGCCGAAAAAGAATATTCCATCAATACGGGCGAGCAAATTCAGTCGTGGCAAAGGCTCGGGCTTGCCAAGTTCACTCGGAATCTGGCCGTTCTGGACGGACGCTTGGTAGCGGGCGCTTATGATCTCGCGCTCGGCGCGCGCTCAATTGTCGATGACAACTATGCTTATGAAGTCTGGCAGATGGCCAATCGATACGGCGTCCAGCAAACGGAGGATCCGCCTCTCGAGACGTTGAATATCTCAGGCGATGAGGTCTGGCTTCGCACACGCAAGCTGCGCCTCAGACGCAGGCTGCCGCGCATGAAGCAGATGCTGAGGCCCGCCGCTCTCAAACCGCGGAAACGAGAGAAATTCAAAGGCGAATGGGCGCGCCAAACCAGTGGTTTATCCATTTGCTCATACCCTCCCGAAGATCTGGTAATTGAAAATTATGGGCGATTTCTGAAGCGATACGCCAAGACCATGCTTTCTGAAGAGCGGTCGCGCGTAGAGCCATTTACTACTTCTACTCGCGACGGTATCGACCTTCGCGAGACCCTTCGAAACTGGCATGAGGGGAAGCTGTACGTTCGCGAGCTGGGAAAATTTTCAGGCGACGTCGGGGCATTGATCATTGTTTTTGATGAAGATCGAAACGATCGTTATCGTTATTTGACGACTTGGCTCGGTGAGCACCAGAACGAATCCGACATGGCGTTCTACTCGACACAGCCCTTTGAACACATCGTCGGACCGGGAATCGGGCGCGCCGAATACGGCGGCTTGCTTATGACTCTCCCACCGCGGCGGCTTTACGATGTCTGGAGCGATAGCGACTACGATTCAGCGGAGACAAAAGCCGAGAGGCTGCTCATGGCCGCTCTTGACTACTCGATTGAGCGGCATGTTATCTATATCGCCGCGAGGCCGCCCAGAAGCGTCTTCCGGCAAATGGCCGCGCGCGTGAATCGGAAAATTGTCTACATACCGCTGGGCCAGCTTTCGCCCGCCAAGCTGAAAAAGATTCGCGTGGTCCACGTGCTCGATGGATACCAGCGGCGCGAAGAAGCGAAGCAATACATCTGGTAAGGGCTTCCGCGCCAGCCCCCGAGGACCACCAGCCGCTTGCTTACGCGCGCGGTTCAGCAGCGCCTTTCAGAACCGCGCCCGTGAGGGAGCGGCGCGGCGCATTCTGAATCCGGCGAGAAGCAGCCCACAACCGCGAGCAAGCCAAGAACATCCTCTTAACTCTGACGTGCTGGACGGGCTAAGCCCCGCGTTTTGTTAAGTGTCTCAATATTCCTGCCTGATCAGCCGATCAAGTTATAGAAGGGTAAGCGTCTCCGTTGTTCAATAGCAGACCTGCGCTTAAAAGGGCGGTCCTGAGAAACGGGCAGTGCCATGCTCCCTATTTCCGTCCAAACGCAAGCCTTTGGGCGCGCTGGCCAACACGAAGCTTTCTACCCCTCCTACTGCTTCTGCAGGTAGCACCCGGCCCGGCAACCGCCAGCCTCGATCCGGACAGGCCCATCGCGCAATACATTCACCAGGGTTGGCAGACCGCCCAAGGGCTGCCGCAAAACTCCGTCCTCTCAATGGCGCAGACCGCGGACGGCTATTTGTGGATGGGAACTGAAGAAGGGCTGGTTCGTTTCGATGGAGTTAAGTTCACGACCTTCGATAAGCATACCGCCGGTCTGCAAAACAACTTAGTCCAGACCCTTCTTTTGGACCGGCAGCAGAACCTCTGGATCGGCACAACCGGCGGTGGCCTCTCGAAGTTTAGTCACGGGAAGTTCACCGCGTATACAACCCGCAATGGCCTCTCAAACGATTCGATTCTTTCGCTTTACCAGGACCCGCGCGGCGCACTGTGGATTGGAACGGACGGGGGCGGACTCATACGCTTCGAAAACGGAGCTTTTCATGTCTTCACAAAAGCTGATGGGCTTCCGGATAACGTGGTGTTCTCAATCGCGGGAGACGCGTACGGCAACCTTTGGATCGGTACGCACGGCGGGCTGTGCAAGCTATCGGACGGCGTATTCCACTCCTTTTCGGAGAAAGAAGGCCTCGGCAGCAATCGCATTCATTCCGTCTACGTCGACCGGCATGGAACTGTCTGGGTCGGAACAAACGGGGAGGGCCTCTATCGGCTTGAACCCACCGGAACCACGCGATATACCACAAAGGACGGCCTGACCAGCAACGCAATACTCTCGATGTACGAAGACGCGGCGGGAAGCCTATGGATTGGAACCGGAGGGGGCGGATTGGATCGTCTCGCAAACGGGAAATTCAGCTCTTTCACCGAAAAGGACGGTCTTCTCGGAAAGGACGTCTGGGCGATTCTCGAGGACCGTGAGGGAAGCTTGTGGATCGGAACAGCGGGCGGCGGACTTAACTGCCTGAAGAAAGGTTCATTCACTACGCTGAGCACGTCAGACGGCCTGATCAGCGACACCATTTTGCCGGTCTATGAAGACAGCCAAGGTGCTTTATGGATGGGTTCGGACAGAGGACTCATGCGATGGAAAGATGGACGCGTGACGACCTACACGACCAAACAGGGCCTTCCTGACAACCTGGTCTTCTCGATCACAGAGGACCATCAAGGCAGCATGTGGATCGGAACGCGTCGGGGTCTGGTCCGGCTGCGCGACGGAAAACTTGACGCTTTCAGCGCAAGAAATGGCTTACCGAACGACTTAGTTGTGTCGACTTATACGGATCGAAAAGGGGATCTGTGGCTCGGAACTCGCGGTGGTTTAACCCATTTTGACGGGCGCCAATTCGTCACCTATACCACTCGGGACGGATTGTCCAATAATTACGTGCTCGCCATTTACGAAGACAAAGATGGTGTCCTCTGGGTGGGAACGGGAGGCGGCGGCCTCAACGAGTTGAAGAACGGCCGATTCCGCGCCTACACCACCAAGAACGGACTTTCCAGCGACTTTATTTTCTCGATTTTCGCGGACACCGATGGAACGCTCTGGCTGGGCACCCAGGGCGGAGGAATAGATCGCTTTCGTCGCGGTAATTTCACCAGTTACACAAGTGATAAGGGCCTTTACGACGATGCTGTGTTTCAGATTTTGGACGATGGTCTTGGCCGTCTGTGGATGAGCTCTAATAGGGGCGTGTTTTCGGTCAGCAAAAAGCAGTTGGATGCTTTCGCGGACCGGCGAATCGCATCCATCACCTCGACAGTTTATGGAACCGCCGATGGAATGAAGAGCCAGGAATGCAACGGCGCGTTTCAGCCTGCAGGCTGGCGCACCAGAGATGGCCGCCTGTTATTTCCCACGACCGGCGGTTTGGCGATGGTCAATCCGGCCAACCTGGTCAAAAGCGTTAAGCCTCCGCAGACCGTGTTGGAGCGCGTTCTCGTCAACAACAAAGACGTTCCATTCGATAAGCCTCTGATTATCCCCCCAGGCAAAGGACAGCTGGAATTCCAATTCACTGCGCCTAGCTTCATCGCGCCGGAGAAGATTCAATTTCGCTATCTACTGGAGGGCTTCGACAAAGATTGGACATTAGCCGGAACGCGCCGAATCGCCTACTACACCAATATTCCGCACGGAGAATACCGCTTTCGCGTCCGCGCCGGTAGTGATGATTTCTGGAGCGAGCGCGGACCCCTGGTCTCACTCACGCTGAAGCCGCACTATTACCAGACCAGAACATTCGGTTTCGGCGTCGTTTTTGCTGCGATAACTCTCTTTGCAGCCGCTTACCGGTTGCGAGTTAGCCAATTGCACGCTCGCGAGCGCAGGCTTGTACTTCTTGTAAACGAGCGCACCTCTGCTCTTCAGGAGAGCGAAAGCCAGCTTCGCCGGTCACGCGATGAATTGGAGCTTCGCGTTCAGGAGCGTACCAGCGAGTTGGTTGGCGCAAATCAGGCCCTCGAGGCCGAGATAGCGGTTCGGCGGCGTACGGAAGAGCAGCTGATTCTCGCCAAGGAAACAGCCGAGAGCGCCAGCCGCGCCAAAAGCGATTTCCTCGCGAACATGAGTCACGAAATTCGCACTCCTATCAACGGAATCCTGGGGATGACGGACGTCACGCTCAGCACGCAACTCAATCCTGAACAACGTGAGTATCTGGAGCTCGTGAAGTTTTCCGCCGATTCACTTCTGGGAATCGTCAACGACATTCTTGATTTCTCCAAGATCGAAGCACGCAAGCTAACCCTGGATAGAACGCCGTTCCAGCTTCGAAAGTCGCTGGATGAGCTTGTCCGGTCATTAGGACTGCGTGCGCGCCAGAAGAATCTCTCGTTAACCGCAAAACTGGATGGAATTCCCAATGATGTGGTCGGGGACCCGCTTCGCTTGAGACAGGTTTTGCTCAACCTGCTCGATAACGCCATAAAATTCACCACCAAAGGCGGCGTGTCGCTGTCGGCGACGATAGACGAACTTTCGAATGGCGCAGCTCTCCTGCATTTTGCTGTCGCTGATACGGGCATTGGCATTCCGGCGAATAAACAGAAGACCATTTTCGAGGCTTTTTCCCAAGCTGATACCTCATCCACCCGGCGATATGGCGGAACGGGTCTGGGACTCACTATCTCCTACCAGCTGGCAGCCATGATGGGAGGCCGTCTATGGGTAGAGAGCCAGGCAGGTAGCGGAAGCACCTTCCATTTCACCGCGCGCCTGGAAGTTTCGTCGGCGCCGCGCGTCCTGCCCGCGGAAGCCGAAATGGCAGCGCCCGTGCCGGTATAGCAGCTTCTGGTAATTTGCAACGCTTGCGCAATGTGGCCGTCCAAACTAACGTGAAGGGTTTAAGATCCGCGACGATCGGGTTCAAGTCCTTTCATTCGATATACTTTAGATAACCCCCGGAACCATTCTTCATGAACAGTCGTTTCAAATGGACCATCATCGGCAGTTCAACCTGCGTCGTAGTTCTGCTTTTACTTGGCGCAAGGAACAGCCGTGCCGTTGCCGCCGACGACGTCTACGGGCATTTGAAGGTCTACACGGAAGTGCTCGAACGTATCAAGCTGGAATACGTTGAAGAGCCGGACATGAAAAGTGTCACTCTCGGCGCAATCAATGGCCTGCTCGAATCCGTCGACCCATTCGCAAGTTATCTGAACCCCGACCAGTACCGGCAATACGAAAAGAGCGAAGACACGGCTAAGGCCGGGGTCGGTCTTATCCTTGCGAAGCGCTACGGATACGTCGCGGTTGTGGATGCGCTTCCTGGATCGCCCGCCGACAAGGCCAATATTGCGACGGGTGACCTGATCGAGAGCATCAATGGTGTTGCGACGAGAGACATGCCTTTGGCGTATGCCGAGCAGCTCCTTCGAGGCAACCCCAGTTCTACAGTAGAAGTTACGGTTTTAAGGCTAAGAAATCCGGAGCCTCAGAAGATTACCCTCACGCGCGTCAACGTGCAATTTCCGCCTGTCGTTGCTAAGTTGATGGCGAACGATGTCGGCTATCTTCACGTCTCCAGCGTGGCCGGCAATCGGATTGAGGAAGCCAAGGCCAGGCTGCAAGACTTGAAGAGGCAAGGCGCTAAGTACATCGTGCTCGACCTTCGTCACTGCTCCACGGGCGAACAGCAAGAGGGCATCCCGCTCGCGAATATCTTCATCGATAAGGGCGAGATTGCATATCTGCAGGGACAGAAGACGGAAAGAAAAGAATACGACGCGAAGCCGGAAGACGATCTCTGGAAAGGTCCTCTCGTGATCATCACGGACCGCGCAACCGCAGGCGGAGCGGAAATCGCCGCTGCGGCGCTGCTCGACGACAAGAGAGCGCAGGTTGTAGGCGAGCGGAGTTACGGTGACGCAAGCCTTCGAAAAACTATCCAGATGGACGACGGAGGAGCGGTCATCCTGTCGGTCGCTAAGTATTACTCCCCTTCGGGCAAAGCGATTCAGGATACCGGCGTCGTTCCGTCCGTTCAGCTCGCCGAAAACGACAATGCGCCCGAGCTCGATCAGGACGGCAATCCCATCCCCGGCTCTGCCCCAAAGAACACGGAAGATAATCTGTTGAAGCAGTCCATCGATTTGGTAACTGGAAAAACCACCATGGCCCAGCTGATGAATCAGGTGGACGGGCCTCTGATAACGGATCAGCAGCATCCGATTACCCAAAAGAGCCCCCAGCAGCCCGAGCGCTGAATCGAGATCTATAGAAGACCAATGCCTCTCTACGAATATCGTTGCGATAACTGCGGCGACGTATTCGAAGTGATTCAAAAGTTTTCTGATGCGCCGCTCGAAACACACCAGAAGTGCGGCGGAACAGTTCATCGTCTGATTTCCGCTCCGGCGTTGCAGTTTAAGGGCACCGGATGGTACGTGACTGATTACGCGAAGGGTGGAAGTTCAGCGGAGAAAACCGAGAGCTCATCCCACAAAAACGAAAGCTCATCCCAGAAAAGCGAAAGCTCCGGTGATAACGGCGCTTCTAAGAAGACGGATGCGCCTGCGG
This sequence comes from uncultured Acidobacteriaceae bacterium, assembly GCA_963758245.1. GTDB lineage: Bacteria > Acidobacteriota > Terriglobia > Bryobacterales > Bryobacteraceae > Bog-105. The sequence continues at coordinate 347,049 of CAVWUV010000006.1, forward strand.
GGACCTCGTCTGGCTCGCATTCCAGCAGTGCGCCAGCTCCGGCCAGCGGCTCTTCGAGCGACAAGAAGTCCAGCTCGTCTGAAACAAAATGAAACGTGATTATCCCTTTGACAAACCCTAACGATTTCGGCCAGTGACATTCGATAAAGCGGTTTCGGACATTCTGAAGGTCAAATCCGAACGGAAGTGGAAGCGGTCGAGCAAGAGAAATGGATATGGCGGCTGATATTGGGTGGTTCTCCGTTGTGGGCCAGATCTTCCGAGATCTACAGACGGTTGCCAGCTTCTTGTTTTTTTTTGGACTCGTCTGCTTATTAACCGGGATCGTGGCCGGGCCTTTTCATATCAGCAATCCAAAGATTGCGTGGGGCACTGTTATCGTGCTGGCATCCTTTGCGTGGCGATATCTCGCCACCGCACGTGATCTATATTTCACGGACAAGGTGAGAGTTGAGTGGCATCCCGAGAGGATTATTTTGGGCGCCCTATTTGGGGCCGCCAGCGTTGCGGGGGCATACTGGGCATCAAACTACTCCCATTAAGGGTTACGATGAGCCCGAAGCAGCGCTCTCTTAGCATCTTCTAGGACAACGTTACTGGGCGTGAGCGGTACTTCAAAGGTTTTCGACTCCCAATTGCTTCCATAGATTGTCATCGCGTACCCATTGACTTGCGTCTCAACTCGCAAGTATGCGATGTTATCCTTCTCGCGCTCTCTTAAATCCCGCACAAGAGGCTTTAGCCCGGTTACAATCTCGCTTGGCACATGTGCGTCTGATTTAACTAGGGGCGGTTCCTGTGTTTGTTCTGGCATGATTTGGGTTTTGTACACGTTTGGTGCGTTTGTAAAAAGGATAATCCCGAAATAAAAGGCTATTTGCCCCTTATTATTCCGAGTGCGGCATTGAGCGATCCTTGCCTATAACCTTCCAGATCGAGAGTCACGTATAAGAACCCGAGCTGCCTGAAAATGCGCGTGAGCGCTTGTGCGGTTTCGAGCGTTAACGCCTTCTCCAACTCGTCTTTCGCGATCTCGATTCGCACTAACTCTCCATGAAATCGCACCCGGAATTGTTTGAAGCCGAGCGCTCGAATCGCTTCTTCACCCTCTTCTATGGTTTTGATCGTGTCCACGGTAACCGGTGTTCCATAAGGCACCCGGGAGCTCAGGCACGCTGCTGCCGGCCGGTCCCATGTCGATAGCCCGGCACGCCGGGATAATTCGCGAATCTCGGCTTTAGTGAGTCCCACTTCCGCCAGCGGCGCGCTAACCTGGTGAATCTTCGCCGCGCGTTGTCCAGGCCGATAGTCACCTAGGTCGTCCTTATTTACGCCGTAAATGAGATGTGCGTAATCGCGTCGCTTCGCGTACTCTTCGAGACGGATGAACAGCTCGTCTTTACAGTGAAAACACCGATCTTTGTCATTCTTGACATAATCCGGATTTTCGAACTCGTGCGTTTCAATGTATTCGTGCCTGAATCCGCATTCCCGCGCGAAAGCTTCCGCGTCACATTTGTGCGAGGCCGGTATCGATGCTGAATCCGCCGTAATCGCAATCGTGTCGTCACCGAGCGCCTGATGTGCCGCCCACGCGAGATAAGCAGAATCGGTTCCGCCCGAGTATGCCACAATCACCCGGCGCAATCTCCGCAGACCATCGAAAAGCGCCTGTTGTTTTGCGTTCAGCTCCGCGGCATCAAACGAACCGGTTGTGGCCTGAAGCGCAACCAGGGTGGCCATAGTTGAAGTATAGCTATCATGAGCTAATCACGACTGTCACAAACTAGAAGAAGCGGACTCATTATGCACATCGACTCCACCACAATACTTTCACAATTTTTAGGAACCCTGCCCACCTTTGTCGCCGTCCTGCTCGCCTGGATCCACTCCAACTCAAGGATGTCGGATATGCAGAACAGCGTAAACCGGCGTATTGATGATACGCGCGATCTTCTGCGCGCAGAATTCCACCGCGTTGAAGAAGTGATGGATGCGCGTCTGAAGCATCTTGAGGAGCGCTGATCACACTCTGACAGCCTTACTGCAATGGCAGATCGCCGTTTTTCGGAGCCTCTTCTTCGGATTCCCGAATGACCGATGCCGCAGCCACTTGATCGCCCTCTTCCATGCGAACAAGCCGCACCCCTTGAGTGGATCGTCCCGCCTGCCGAATTTCTCCTGACTCGAGGCGGATTATTTTCCCGTCCTTAGTGATGATCATCAGGTCGGTGTTTTCCTTCACGGAGAGCACCGCGACCACCTTGCCGACCTTGGGTGTCGTCTTCATGTTGATGACGCCCTTGCGCCCGCGAGCCGTTAAGCGATAACTCTCTAGTGCCGTTCGCTTGCCGAAGCCGTTCTCCGAAATGGAAAGAATCAAACCCTCCTTCTCGACGACTTCGAGGCCGATCAAATAATCGCCTTCTTCCAAGTCCATGGCCCTCACGCCGCGCGCCTGCCGGCCCATCGCGCGAACTTCGTCTTCGTTGAAGCGGATCGCCATTCCCCGGTGTGAGCCGAGGAAAATAAAGTTGTCTCCACTCGTGATGGTCGCGCCCAGCAGCTCGTCACCCTCATCCAGAGCCAGCGCAATGATTCCTCGCGAGAGCGGATTGTCGAACTCCGTCAGCTCACATTTCTTGATCACGCCTTGACGCGTCACCATCACAATGAACTTGCCCGGAACGAACTCTTTCACCGGCAAGAACGCCTTAACGCTTTCGTCAGGCTGCAGGCTGATTAATCCCGAAACATGCTTTCCTCTACCCGTCGTTGCCGCATCGGGAATCTCATAAATCTTCAACCAGTACACACGTCCCTTATTCGTGAAGATCAGAAGATAGGAATGCGTAGACGCGATCACCAGGTGCTCAACTACGTCTTCCGACCTCGTGCCCATTCCGATCCGGCCTTTGCCGCCGCGTGATTGACGCCGGTACGTGTCTACAGAAGTGCGTTTCAGATATCCGCCCCGCGAGACCGTCACCGCGACGTCTTCCATCTGCACCAGATCTTCCAGCCGGATCTCGCCCGTGTCCTCGATAATCTGCGTGCGCCGCTCGTCACCGAACTCTTTTTGAACTTCCTTCAGCTCCTTAATGACGAGCGTTTTGAGCACCTTCTCCGATCCCAGTATTTCGGTGTATTCAGCGATCATCCGCTGTATTTCGGCGAGCTCATCGAGGATTCTCTGCTGCTCCATGCCCGTCAGGCGCTGTAACTGCAGCTCGATAATCGCCTGGGCTTGCCGCTCCGTGAACTCGAACCGCGTGACCAACCCCTCGCGCGCTTCCTTGGGAGTCTTGGCGGCGCGGATCAGCGCGATCACCGCATCCAAATTGTCGAGCGCCTTTTGGAATCCGAGCAGCAGATGCTCTCGCTCCCGCGCCTTTCGCAACAGGTAATCGGTCCTACGTCGGACCACGTCGAGCCGGTGATCGATGAAACGCTTTATTACGTTGATCAGCCCGAGCTCGCGCGGCTGTCCGTTGACGATCGAGAGCATGATGACGCCGAAGTTGATCTGCATCTGCGTCTGTTTATACAGATTGTTCAGGACTACCTCGGCCTGCTCGCCCCGTTTCAACTCGAATACCACTCGCATCCCGTCGCGATCACTCTCATCGCGAGCATCGGAGATCCCCTCCAATTTCTTTTCGCCCACTAATGCCGCGACATGCTCAATCAGCCGCGCCTTGTTTACCTGGTACGGTATTTCGGTGACGACAATCGCTTCGCGATCCTTCCCGATCTTTTCCGTCGCCGCCTTGGCGCGCAGCTTAATGCTTCCGCGGCCGCCCGTGTAGTAGTCGAGAATCCCTTGCCGTCCGAGGATGAAACCGCCGGTCGGAAAATCCGGCCCGGGCACCATTTCGAGAATCCTCGCAAGCGGAGTATGCGGGTCATTAATCAGCGCGATGGTCGCCTCGATTATCTCCCTCAAATTGTGCGGCGGAATGTTCGTGGCCATTCCCACAGCAATCCCCGAAGACCCGTTGATCAACAAATTCGGAACACGAGTCGGCAGCACTTCCGGCTCAACTTCGCTGTCGTCGTAATTCGCGCGAAAATCGACGGTCTCTTTATCGATGTCCTCTAGCAGCGCGCCCGCGATCCTCGCAAGCCGCGCTTCGGTATACCGCATCGCCGCGGGTGGGTCGCCATCGACTGATCCGAAATTGCCTTGACCATCAATGAGCGGATAGCGCATCGAGAAGGGCTGGGCCATTCGTACCAGCGCGTCATAAACCGGCACATCACCGTGCGGATGATATTTTCCCAGAACTTCGCCGACGATCTTGGCGCACTTACGCGTAGGCCGATTGTAATGCAGGCCCATCTCATGCAGGCCATACAAAATGCGCCGATGCACCGGCTTCAAACCATCCCGTACATCCGGCAGCGCGCGCCCGACAATCACGCTCATCGCGTAATCGAGGTACGAGCGCTTCATCTCGTCTTCGATGTTGGTGGGAATCAGGTTTTTGTTATCACCAGGCGGGAAAAGACCGCCGCCCGTCGATCCGTCTTGATCGGCCAAAAGAAACTCCTGCGAATGGATACGCTGTGCCGCAAGTCACTGGTAAAACAGTGACTTAATCGCGCAGCCCGGATATTTCTATTTTAGCATTTCAAGGCCCTTTCGAAGGACTTTGAGGATCAACGAATTTCATCGATGTAAAACGCGACTTCTCATGCTTTAATTGAGGCGTAGGCCACGCAGTTGTTCTGTTCCTGAATCGTCGTCGCGCCCAAGGAGTACCGTTCACTGAACACCAAAGTTGCTGTTGCCGCCCAAGTGCGCGAACCCGCTGATCGTTGGACCACAACGGATGCAGCAGAACTTTACGATGTTGCGAGCTGGGGCAAAGGATACTTCTCGGTAGGCGAAAACGGAAATCTTTTCGTACACCCGACGAAAGAAGCTAAAAGGAGCATCGACCTAAAGCAGCTCGTCGACACTCTCGAGTGGCGCGGAATTTCGCTTCCCATTCTGGTCCGCTTCGCCGATATTCTGAAACATCGTCTCGGCGAGATGTACCAGGCCTTCGACAGCTCCATGCGCGAGCACGGATATCAGGGCGGGTATTGCTGCGTATATCCGATCAAAGTAAACCAGCAGCGTCAAGTCGTCGAGGAAGTCTTTCATTTTGGGCGGGCGTATCACTTCGGTCTCGAAGCCGGCTCCAAGCCCGAGCTGCTCGCAGTGCTGGCCATCGCCGATAACGAGACCCCTATCATCTGTAACGGCTTCAAAGACGACGAGTACATCGAGATGGTCATGCTGGCGCGAAAGATCGGCCGCCGCATCACCCCCGTCGTCGAGAAATTTACCGAATTGGCGCTCATCGCGAAACATGCGGAGCAGGTCGGAGTCAAGCCCAACATCGGGCTTCGTGTAAAGCTTGCCAGCCGCGGTTCGGGGCGTTGGAAATCGTCAGGCGGCTATAGATCTAAATTCGGGCTTACCGCCAGTGAAGCTCTGAAAGCGGTCGAGTTCCTGAAAGAACGCGGCTTGCAGGACTGTCTGCAGTTGCTGCACTTCCATCTCGGGAGTCAGATCACCAATATCCGGCAGATCAAGGGCGCAGTTATTGAAGCCGCCCGCATCTATGTCGATCTTAAAAAGCTAGGCACGGGATTGACTTATCTCGATGTGGGCGGGGGCCTCGGTATCGACTATGACGGGTCGCAGACTGACTTTGAATCGAGCGTGAACTATACGCTCGAAGAGTATGCCCGCGACGTTGTGTATCACATTCAAAACATCTGCGATGAAGCGGAAGTGCCCCACCCGACGATCATCAGCGAGAGCGGAAGAGCCGTCGCGGCGTATCACAGCGTGCTCGTATTCAATGTGTTGGGCGTGAGCGGATTTGGAGAGGAAGAGTTGCCCGGCGTAGTCACCGAAGATTCCGAACAGCCGTTGATTGATTTGTTCGAAACGCACCGGTCAGTTAACAAGAAGAACCTTCTCGAGACCTATCATGATGCGCAACAGGCGCTCGATTCAGCGCTGAATCTCTTCAGCCTCGGTTACTTGACTCTCGAGCAGCGCAGCCTCGCCGAAAACTTCTACTGGGCGATTTGCCGAAAAATTCTGAAGCTGGCCGGTGATCTCGACTTTTTTCCTGAAGAGCTCGAGGGCTTGAACGGCATGTTGTCGGACACTTATTTCTGCAACTTCTCGCTTTTTCAGAGCATGCCCGATAGCTGGGCTGTTAAGCAGCTCTTTCCTATCATGCCTATTCATAGGCTGAATGAGCCCCCTACTCGCCATGCGGTTCTTGGCGACATTTCTTGCGATTCGGACGGCAAGATCGATCAGTTCATCGATCGCCGCGATGTGAAAAAGACCCTTCCTCTGCATCCGTTCAACAACGGATCGTATATTCTCGGCGCGTTTCTTTTGGGCGCTTATCAGGAAATATTAGGCGATCTGCACAACCTCTTCGGCGATACAAACGCAGTACATGTAAGCCTGGACGAGCATGGCGACGTGGTTCTTGAAACAGTAGTGCAAGGCGATACGGTTCGCGAAGTGCTGGATTACGTGCAATACAACTCCCAAACTCTTCTCGATCAGTTTCGTAAGGACGTCGAAACGGCTGTCCGCGAGCAACGAATCGGATACGAAGAGTCGGGCCGCCTTCTCAAGTTCTACGAAGAGGGCCTGCAAGGTTACACCTATTTGGAGCAGTAGTGACCAACGGTCTTCGGATCGTTCTCGTCTCCCCTCGCAATCCTTTGAATATAGGCGCAGCCGCTCGCGCCATGAGCAATTTCGGGTTCACCGATTTACGTCTTGTGAATCCCTACACCGTCGCTTTTCATGAGGCCCGTTCCGCCGTTCGCTCGCGTTACATCCTCGATCAAACACAGGTGTTCGACAGCCTGGCCGGGGCTGTCGCGGATTGCACGCTGGTCGTCGGCACCACCGCGGTGGGTCATCGCGACCTCCACGTTCCGCTGTATCGCCTCGAAACGGCGGGCCGGCTGATCCGGGAACAGCTAAGCTCTGCACCGACCGCACTGCTCTTCGGCTCCGAGAAATTCGGTCTCTCGAACGAAGACATGAGCCATTGTCATTGGCTGCTCCGCATCCCGACTCGCGAAGAGCACGGCTCGATGAACCTCGGCCAAGCAGTTGCCACTTGCCTCTACGAATTGCGCCGGGATACCGCAGCAGTTGAAAAGCAGTTCGAAGCCGCGCAATTAGCCTCATCCGGGGATTACGAACGCATCACAGCACTGTTCCTGGATCTGCTTTCCCGGTCCGGCTACATCAATCCCAGCACCTCGAAATCGACTGAGCTCAAAATCAGACGTTTGGTTCGGAGGCTCTCGCTTCCAGCGTCGGATGCTGAAACATGGCTAGGCATCTTGCGGCAGATTCTCTGGAAGCTCGAGCAGAATGATCGTGAGTAAACACCGCCTCGCGCCTTTCGCCACTCTCGTTTTGCTTGTCGAGCTCGCCGAAATTCATAGGACCTTCATCTCGTAACCACGTCGATCATGTTGTCATCGGAAATGCGGTCAATGAGCTTGTTATAGGGGTCAATGCCCGCGCGCGTGGGGGGCTGGTCCACCGTGACCACGAACGTTTGGCGTTCACGAGTGAGTTTTTCTTTTTTCAAATAGAGGGGCTGTTCCTCGTCTTTCTTGCCCTTGAAGACGCCGATCTCGATGTAATCCGCCAGCGGCATGGGACTCTCCGCGCCATTGCCATCGGCCTGCACCTTGCGGGCCTGGACGTCGAGCGTCACCTTGTACTTGCCATCCGGGGTCTTCTGCGAAGTGGCCGAAATGGCTTTGTTGTCGTAGAGAACAATACGATTGAACCCGTCATCGACCAGATACTGAAGCTCGGGTGGGGTTTGGGCGCGGATGGCGTCGACCAGCATCCGGGTATCGGGATACGGCCCGTCCATAGCCCCAGACGCGCGAGCGTTATCGTGCGCGTCGACCTGATTGTTAGCGTTTGCGTAGCGGTACTGCATCAGGAAGTTGTGCAGCGCAAGGTCAAGCTTGTCTTCGCCGATGTAGTCAGCAAGAGTGTAGAGAATCTGGCCGCCTTTTTGATACCAGACGTAAGGCTCCCGTTGGACCAAAGCGAGCGGGGGTTCGTGACGCGTCTCACTGCCGCGCCCGCGCAGATACGTGTCGAGCTCGTGGCGGAGATACCGGTGCATATTATCGCGCCCGTACTTGTGCGCCATCACCTGCAACGCTGAATACTCGGCGAGGCTTTCTGACAGCATATTGGACCCTTCCACGTCTGCGCCGATGAGCTGGTGGGCCCACCACTGATGTCCCAGCTCGTGGGCGGTGACGAAATAGGTAAAGTCGATGTCCGTGGGTTTGAGGACTCGGCCGATGAAGCCGATGCCTTCGGAATAAGGAACGGTGTTGGGAAATGACTGAGCGAACCCGCGGTACCGGGGGAACTCGAGTATGCGGAATTGGGTGAACTGGTAAGGGCTGTAGACGCGCTGGTAATAATCGAGGCCCGCGCGGGAGCTGGCAAGCATATCGTCGATGTCGTACGTATGGCCGGGCTGGTAATAGACCTCCAGAGCGACATCGCCCTGCTTGCCGCGATACGTTTCTTTACGGACCTCGTAGCGCGCCGAAACGTAGGCAAAGAAATCGAGGATGTGGGTTGAGCCCATACTGTATTCGAAGAAGCGGCGGCCGTTGGTCTGCCATTCGCGTTGAAGATATCCAGGAGCGAGAGCGATCTGATCCGGCGAGGTGCTGACTATCGTGTGATAGGTGATCCAGTCGGACTCGAGAGGAAAGATGTTGTTGAGCGAGTGAGCGGGATCGCCGCGATGCGCCATCTCTTCGAGGGCAGGGAGGTGCTCTTCCCGGCGGCGGCGCGGGTCATCGAGCTCGACACCCCGGTTGTAGCCGATATAGGGGACGTAGTCGGAATCGAAGAAGGTGCCATTGTAGGCAAACTCAGGAGGCTCATCGCCATCTCGGAAGCCGCGAGTCTGGTGGCCTATGTTGCAGGTCAGGGTGAGAGTATCGCCAGGGGCGAGCGGTGGATCGACAGCGTAGATGGAATAGACATCACGCGGCGCGGAACTGACCAGGTGGAAAGAGCGATCGAAGTGGACGTGGCTCACCGATTGCCTCTGATCAGTCAGGTGGATCTGCGCGATCGGTTGTAAGAACTTGTTCTGGAGGGTCATCCGTACATTGCCGTCGAACGAGCGGCGTGCTGGATAAATGTTGATGGACGCGTCAACCGCGGTGACCTTGGGCTGCGGAAGATTCTCGTACTGTTTGAAGTGCCGCTCGTAATCAGCCTGAATGTCGCGGCGGATGTGGGCGTTGCGGTATTCGTTCAGCACATGCGCGTTGTACAAATACCAGGAGCCCGCCACAATTGCGCCGAGAAGAAACAGCAGCCCTAAAGGCGCCAGTCGGGGAGCACGGGCGAGAGCCAGACGAGTGCGCGCGCGAAGCGAGTCCTCGCTACCACGCCGAGCATAGGTGATCGAAATTACCCCGAGCAGCGCCGCGATCGAGAGCCAGTACGTGATCGCCCAGAAGAGTGGAGCCACGAAGTGGCCGTAGCCGTTCATGTCGGAGTAGATATAGGCGGGAACCTGACCTATGAGATAAAGCGTGTTCTCCCAGCCGAAGTTGAAGAGGATGGGCATGAGCACAAACAGGCCGATGACGATACCGTGGCCCACGAACTTGTTCGACACCATTGTCTGAACGAAGAAGGCAAGCAGAGTAAAGGTCAGGATCTGCGGGAACGTGATGACGTAGAGCTCCTTCATGTATTGAAGGAGCTCGTAATGGTAGTAGCCCGCGATGGTCTGCATGAAAATGCCGGTCAGCATGGCTACCGCGAGCAGAATGAGCTCGACGACAACCACGGCAGTGAATCGGGAAAGCCAGTCGGTGGATTCGCGCATCGGGAGTGCGTCATGAATCCCGTCGAAATGGGTATCGCGCTCGCGCCAGAGTAACTCGGCGGCATAGAGCGCAGCGACGATGTACAGGAAGAGCGTAGCGCTACCCTCGACGGCCTGCACCATGAGGTAGGTGACGGGCCACACGTTGCGTTCGGCGAGGCGCCCGGCGAAGTGGCCGTTGTTGACGCCGAAAGCGATGATCAGGGCAACAATAGCCCAGAACGGAATATCGCGGAAGATGTTGCGAATGCGGAGACGCGATAACGAAAGGTACTGAGCGAAGGTCGTCGAGGATCTGAAGGCTTGGTGTACCAGCGGGAGTGCGGTCGCAACCAGAGAGCGCACCGGGCGGTTCTCCGCGAGCTCCTGCTGCTTTGCTTTGGCAGCGCGCCGGCCCTGAGAACGGGCGGTGAGCGCCTCTACTGACATCGGAAACAGCACCCACACTCCGGCGAGCAACAGAAATCCAATCGACAGCCACAGCAAACGGTTGTAAAGAAAGATGCCATTCACCAGCGACGGCGACCAGGTAACGAAAAGAGAGTTCTTCTCGAGGACCGTCCAATAGCGGGTGACGTCGTCGAACAGGATGAACCCGATGGGGTCGAGGATGCCGGACCAGAAGCGCTCGAGCGAGCGCGTCGCGGAGTATACGGTGATGCCGATCACGTAAAGCATGAATAGCGCGACGCCCTGCAGATACACGATGAAGATCTTGCGCGTGAGCGCGGCGACGGCGAAGAAACCCGAGCCGATAAAGAAGATCTGGACGATAGTAACGGAAAGGAATGGCTGCAGATAAGCCCAGAGATGATTGGGGCCGATACGAGAATGGTCGGCCCAGGGCGCGAAAGTGCCGACGAACGTGCCGAAAAGCAGGCCGGAAAAGACGAAGACGGTGGTCGCGAACGAGCCCGCCCAGCGCCCGCCGAGATAAGCGAATTTCGAAATGGGTTTGGTGAAAAGGATCTGATATGTGTCGCGCTGAAAATCGCGCAGGATGGACGTGCCGAAGATCGCAGCGATAATGATGATCCCGAACAGCGACGCGCCGACATCATTGAATGTGTTGGCGTAGGGCGAATTGAGCAGGATCTTGCCATTGCCGCTGCCCACTGGTCCGAAGCTTTCAGACGCGACGCAAAGAAAAGAGAACGTGAACCAGACCGCGAAGTAGACCCACGTGGAGACGCTCTTTGCACGAAACTTCAGCTCGAAGAAAAAGAACTCAAACAAGAGTGCCATGGCGGATCTAGTTGGCAACGTGGCGCTTGCTCTGGCGGGAAAGCTGCAGGAAATACACATCCTCCAGGCTTGAATCCACACGACGGAATCCCTCTCCGGGATCGCTATCCGCGTATATGCGGATCTCGTGCTGTCCGCCGATCAGATAAGTGCTCAGAACCTCGAACTGGGTTTCAAGGGAGCGCAGCTCGGCGTCGCTCCCAACGACCTTGCTCCAGATACGGCCGTTAAGCGCGCCGAGAGTCTCTGCAGGGGAGCCCTCGAGAAGAACCTCGCCCGAGGCGATGATCGCCATGCGGGGGCAGAGTTGGCGGACATCGTCGACGATGTGCGTGGACAGAATGACGGTGCGATCACGGCCGATCGAAGAGAGAAGATTTAGAAAGCGGTTGCGCTCTGTCGGATCGAGTCCGGCCGTGGGCTCGTCCACGATTATCAATCGCGGATTCGCAAGCAAGGCCTGAGCGATACCGAAGCGCTGCTTCATGCCCCCGGAAAACGTCGAGAGAGATTTCTTGCGCACATCCCACAGATTCGTCTGGCGAAGCAGCTCCTCTACAGTGTCCTTACGCTCCGATGCGGACAAGACGCCTTTCATGACGGCCAGGTGCTGGAGCATGTCGAAAGCGGAGACCTTCGGATAAACGCCGAACTCCTGCGGGAGATACCCGAGAATTTTGCGGACTTCGTTTTTCTGTTTGAGGACGTCAATTCCATCGAGGAAGATGGACCCGGAATCGGGATCCTGAAGCGTGGCTACGGTCCGCATCAGCGTACTCTTGCCCGCGCCGTTCGGACCTAGCAGGCCGAACATGTTGTTGCCGATCGTAAGCGAGAGATCTTTGAGGGCCTTTACACCGTTCGGGTAAGTTTTGGAAAGAGCTGTCACCGTTAAAGCCACACTGCTACCTCCTCGTTCGATTCAACCATGGGGTAATGCGGGAGTGCCCGTGTTTTCGAGCGTTGCGGAAGATCCACTCTCTTCAGCTGTTAGCTCCCGCCTCAATCAACTGCTCAGCCTGCTTGAGCGCTTCCGGCGTGATGTGCTCGCCCGAGAGCATTCGGCCGATCTCTTTGGCTCTCTCATTGTGCGGCAATTCCGTGATTTCCGTCGTCACGCGGCCTTTCTTTTCGCGCTTCGAAACAGCGTAGTGGTGATCCGCGAAGCCCGCGATCTGCGCCAAATGCGTGACACAAATCACCTGATTTCTGCGCGATAATGCCTTGAGTCTTCTGCCCACCGCAGCAGCGGCAGCACCGCCGATTCCCGCATCCACTTCATCAAACACCAGCGTGGGAATCCCGCTATGCTGATCCGCATCGCCAATGGCCGTCTTAAGTGCGAGTGCGATTCGCGACAGCTCTCCTCCGGACGCAATCTTCTCCAGCGGCTTTAGCTCCTCGCCACGATTCGCAGAGACCAGAAAAACAATCTCGTCCAGACCCGTCGGGGTCCACGAACCTTGTTTGACGGCTACTTGAAATTGAGTCCCGCTCATCGCAAGACTCTTTAACTCGCTCTCCACTTGTTTGCTTAAGCGCGCCGCCGCCACAGTCCGTAGACGCGTTAGCTCGCCTGCACGTTCCCCGTACCGCGCTTCCAACTCCGTGCGACGCTTTTCAAGCTCCGCTTTGCGCTCGCTCGCATTTTCAACCTCATCCGCTCGCCGCGCCACATCGTCTCGAAACGCGAGCACCTCCTCCAATGTCTGCCCGTATTTCCTTTTCAGCCGGTCGAGCGCCGCAAGCCGGCTCTCCACCTCTTCCAGCCGCCGCGGATCGCCTTCTATCCGGCCCAGATAATCGCGCAGCGCGTAAGCCGCATCATCCGTCAGAACCGCCGCTTGCTTCAGAGAGGCGGCCGTCTCGGCCAGGCTCTCGTCGATGCGTATGAGTTCCTCAACGCGCTTCAATGCCATTCGCAGCTGCGTGGTCGCGCTATCCGGCGATTCGTACAACAATGTGAACGCTGCTCCGGCATTCTCCTGCAGTCGCGTGATGTTCTGCAAAATCTTTCTTTCGCCTTCGAGCTCTGCATCCTCTCCCACTCGGGGCCGTACGTCTTCAATCTCCCGGTGTTGAAACGTCCACAAATCGAGCATTCTGAGCTTTTCTTGCTCGTTCCGGCTCAGCTCATTGAGCTTTTCACCCGTCTGCCTCCAGCTCTTGAACACAGCCGAGACTTCGCCGCGCAACTCCTCGGCACGCGCGTACTCGTCCAGCAATTCCCGCTGCGTATGGGGTGTGAATAATAATTGCTGCTCATTCTGTCCGTGAATATCGCCAAGAGCCGGAGCAAGCTGCCGAAGAAAGCCCGTAGTGACAGGCCGGTTCGCTACGAAAGCGCGAGATTTTCCGCTCGCCGCGATTTCGCGTTCGACGATCAATTCCTCACTGTGGTCGTGCTCGATACCCGCTTCGCTCAGCATCCCGACAACTTCACGCGTACATCCAAGAGTGAAGATCCCGGAGACCCGCGCCTTGTCTTCACCGCTTCGGATCATTTCCGTGGACGCTCGCGCCCCCAGCAGCAGGCTGAGCGAATCCACTACAATCGACTTGCCGCTGCCCGTTTCCCCGGTGAGTACATTCAAGCCCTCCTGAAACCGAATGCGAGCTTGCTCCACAACGGCATAGTTCTCGACGAACAGTTCCACAAGCATGTAGCCGAATTATACGGTGATGTGGTCAAGAAATCTGCTCACGGACTATGCTTACCGTGTCGTTTCGCGGGCGTGCCGCTCAATTAACCTATATTGATTTGGGAGGCATGATCGTGCCGCCAGAGAAAGTCTATCGAACGCATCTGACGCCGGTGAGCTTTCTACGTCGTAGCGCCTCTATGTATCCCGATAAGACAGCGGTGGTGCATGGGACAAGGCGCTACACGTATCGCGATTTCGAGGAGCGTGTCAACCGCCTAGCCAGTAGGCTGCGTTCCGGCGGACTTCAGAAGCACGATCGCGTCGCTTTCCTATGTCCCAATATTCCGGCCATGCTCGAGGCCCACTTCGCCGTGCCTGCTGCGGGCGGCATTCTCGTCGCGATTAACACCCGGCTGAATGCTTATGAAATCGGGTACATCCTTCAACACTGTGGCGCTCGCTGGCTCTTCGCCGCAACCGAATGCGCACCCCTCCTGGCCTCACTCGACACCTTGGATATCACGCTCGTCAGCATTGCCGATACGGGAGCCCCCGGTGACCCCTACGAGGACTTTCTCGCTGGCGGTATTTCCGATCCGGTGGCGAGCTGGCTCGAGGACGAAGAAGAGACCATCAGCATCAATTACAGCTCTGGCACCACCGGCAAGCCTAAAGGCGTCATGTACACCTACCGCGGCGCATATCTCAATGCCCTGGGCCAAGCGATGGAGGCGGCGATGGACAGCGATACGGTTTACCTGTGGTCCGTGCCGATGTTCCACTGCAACGGATGGTGCTTTCCCTGGGCTGTGACGGCCGTCTCAGGCACGCACATCTGCTTGCGGCGCGCCGATCCTGCGCAGATGTGGCAACTATTCAAGGATGAGGGCGTGACACATTACTGCGGCGCGCCTACGGTGCAGATCACGCTGATGAACCACCCCGCCGCGCGGCGGCTCGAACGGCCGGTGACCGCCTGTGTTGCCGGGGCGCCCCCATCGCCTACACTGCTGGCCCAGCTGAAAGCGCGGAATTTCCATCCCATCCATGTGTATGGCCTGACCGAGACTTACGGACCGATAACCAGCTGCGCTTGGCACGACGAGTGGGACGAGAGGTCCGCCGATGAGCAAGCGCGCTTGCTTGCACGCCAGGGGCAAGGCCAGGTCACAGCCGACTTGGTCCGCGTAGTGGATGACGCCATGCTCGACGTGCCGCGGGACGGTCACACCATGGGCGAAGTAGTCATGCGCGGCAACATCGTGATGAAGGGTTACTACAACGACCCGGAGGGCACCGCAACAGCCTTTCGCGGCGGCTGGTTTCATTCAGGAGACCTGGGCGTCTGGCATCCCGACGCTTACATCGAGCTGCGCGACCGCAAAAAGGACATCATTATCTCAGGCGGCGAGAACATCTCGACAATCGAGGTGGAGCAAACTATCGCAAAGCACCCGGCGGTACTCGAGTGCGCCGTTATCGCCATCCCTGATGATCAATGGGGAGAGCGGCCGAAGGCGTTTGTAGCTCTAAAGCCGGGCAAGACAGCCGCAGAGCAGGAAATTATTGCGTTTTGCCGGGATCACATCGCGCATTATAAATGCCCGGCCGCAGTGGAATTCGCCGACCTGCCGAAAACCTCGACTGGAAAGATCCAAAAGTTTGTACTGCGCGAAAAGGAATGGGCCGGACGAGAAAAGCGGATCAATTAAAAGATATTGCGCCCAAGTCCGCTGCCGGGAAGTGTAAACCCGAAAGCTCGCGAGCCGCTGAAAGACCGCGGGTTACGCTTGCTTGGTGGGCAGTTGTCGGCCGATTCCTCATACACGGCCTCATCGTCTCTACGTGGGTATCGCGAATCCCGGCTATACAGACCGCCCTCGGTCTGACCAACGCTGATCTTGGCCTTTGTTTATTGGGCACGGCAGTCGGATCAGTTGGCGCCGCTCCCGTCACCGGCTGGCTTGTAGCGCGCTTTGACAGCAAGCAAGTGACAGCCTGGAGTACCGTCGGGTTCTGCCTTGCGCTCGTAGCGCCTTCTTTAGCGATAAACGCGCCAACCTTGTTTGCAGCGCTGGCTGTTTACGGAGCCATGGGGGGAGCCAACGACATCGCCATGAACTCGCAGGCCGTCTCTGTGGAGACAGCGCTCGGGACGCCAACCATGTCACGCCTTCACGCAATGTTCAGCATCGGAGGCATGATCGGCGCAAGTCTGGGAGGCTTCGTCGCGGCTCGCGGCGTCGTGCCTCGGGTTCATCTGGCAATTGCCTGCGCGCTCCTTCTCATCGTCGGTGTGTCTACAGCGCCTCTATTGCTCGAGGCGCCCGAGAATCCGCAGAAACGGGTGAAGCGATGGAACATAAGTCGCATACCAGGCGTGCTTGTCGCCCTGACAATCATCGGCTTCTGCATGTTCCTATCTGAAGGAGCAATGGCGGACTGGATCGCCGTGTATTTGAAACAAACTCTCATCGCGGGCGCGGGATTGGCGGCTGCTGGATATGCCGTGTTTTCAGCCGGTATGGCAATCTTCCGTTTGCTTGGAGATGCAGTCACGGAACGGCTCGGCCCGGTACGCACGGTTCGCACCGGCGCCCTGCTGGCTGCTGGCGGTCTGACGCTCGCACTGACGGCCCGCACCTCGGGCTTGGCCCTTTCAGGATTCGCCCTGACCGGAGCAGGTTTTTCGGTCATTGTTCCGTTGGTCTTCGGCGCGGGTGGTCGCGTGACTTCACTTCCAAGCGGAATGGGTGTCGCGATGGTGAGTGGATCCGGTTACATAGGCTTCCTCTTCGGCGCGCCATTGATCGGGCTCATCGCTCAAAGGACTTCTTTGCGCAGCGCTCTGTTTATCGTTGTTGGACTCAGCTTGCTCGCCGCAGCTTTAGCGGATGCAGTTCGTGGAGGATGTCAGCGTTCAGTCCAGTAGCGACGCGAACAGAACCCCGACCGGCAGGGAGGGCATCCTCCAAATCTCCACTTGGCTCGCGCGGCACCGATCACGCGTTCGTCTCCACCGATTTTTCAGGCCAGAGCTTTGCTGTATAGCGCAAGCAAGCGACTCCATGCTCTCTCGGCCTGGGTCTCGTTATAGACTCGTGAGTCCGGGGGGCACCAGCCGTGCGCGGCCTCGGCATACACTTCGATCTCCGCGCGCAGATTCGCTTTCGCGAAGGTCTGTTTCAGAACGTTCTTGTCGTTCGGCGCCCGCGCATCATCGTTAGCCGCAATCGCAATCAGGAATTGCGCCTTGCTTTTCGCCGCTTCGAGATGTGGACTGTTCGGTTCATCTGTGACGAGCCCACCGCCATGGAAGGATGCCGCGGCGCCGATTCGGTCGGGAACCGCTGCGGCTGTCCGGAACGCGATCGAACCGCTCATGCAATAACCCTGTGTACCCATCTTGCGATCCTTTGCGACGCATGATTGCTCGTCCAACCATTCGATGAATGCTTTCGCATCGGTCATATTCGTCCGCTCATTCAGTGTTTGCGCCAGCGGCCTTAGCTGCTCTATGGACGTCGCTGCGCCCGCCTCCGCAGTCGGAGCTTTCTTGTTCCGGTAAAACGGGTTCACTACAAGCACTGAGTAGCCCGATTCGGCAAGTCGTTTGCCCATCTGCCGAAATGCCGGCCGTAGGCCGAAAATGTCGGGCCACATGAGAACGCCTGGAGCTGTGCCGCTTGCCGGATGCACGAAGTAGCAATCTGCGGTGCCATCCGGCGTGGGCACGTTCGCATCGGATTCAGTGACTGTGCTCGCATCGGGAACCTTCGACAATATCATCGCCATATCTGCTCCCAGTATGATGCCGAACGCCAGACGGCTGACTCTGTCCCAAGCCGGTTGTTCGCGCGCGGGCAGAGCTGCGCGTCCCATTTCCTGCGCGCCGAAATCTCACTGCACCTAGACCCAGTAACCCAGCGCCCAGCAGCAATATAGAAGCGGGCTCCGGAGCAGCAGGTGGAGGGATCATTGGATCAGCCAGACTGACGGTTGCCGTGAAGGGGCTGTTCACCGCAAAATTTGAAAACAGAGTTGCTGAGGTCTGTCCTGCAAACGTCAGCGCGAATGTACTCGTGAAGTCCTGGTTGAGGTTGGGATTGTTGCTGTCCGTGATGAACCCATTCACGTTGAACGCTGCGACAACTCCGTCCGGAATATCGGTCAGCGTCAACGCGCCAGCGTTTTCTGCTGGAATGTTCGTCGCCCAGAGTTGGAGATTCGATCCGCCACTATCAAACGCGAGGAAGGCACTCGGAAGTGTCACGCTGCCCGTCTGAAAGTTAAGGCTTTGCACCAACCCAAACTGGCCTGTTGTCAGACCAGCATTAAAGAAGATCCCGGCATTCACAAGTGAGATCTCATAGCTTCCATAGCCAGGAGCCGGCGCGAAGGGCGCTCCGTTCGGGAACTGGCCAAAATCGATATAGTTTGAGCTCAGCTGTGCGTCCCCGCTGATGCCAAACTCGATATCGCCTGCCCGACATGGAAGAGAGGAAAGAGCCAGCACCGCCATGGTCAAGTACAGTTTTATTTTCATGGCGTCAGCTATGGCTCTAAACATGGTTTGCCTTTCTGCGCTTTGAAATGTAACCGCACACCAGAATGCCCGCGCCGATAAATCCAAGAGAACCGGGCTCTGGAACCGGGGTTGCGAGAAAGCCGTTTACGTTCGACCCGTCCGAATAAAACCCGACTACTTGTCCCAAGTCGTTTATGCCGTTAATCGTGGTCCCCGTCACGTCGAAGGCGGCAGTTGCCGAGGCATGAGGGTCATCGAGCGTTGTCCAGGTGTTCGTGAGGAGGTTATAAGTGAAGCCATTAGTAATGCCCCCGGTCCCGGCGAAGCTACCCACAAGTTCGTCGTGATTGTTAATGCCCAGGAACGA
This sequence comes from uncultured Acidobacteriaceae bacterium, assembly GCA_963758245.1. Taxonomy (GTDB): domain Bacteria; phylum Acidobacteriota; class Terriglobia; order Bryobacterales; family Bryobacteraceae; genus Bog-105. The sequence goes on from CAVWUV010000006.1 coordinate 365,775, forward strand.
CGTATTGGTCCCCGCTCCTGACGGATCGTCAAAGCTCGAAAATTTTCCGCCATTGTCCACGAACCCGTGTACATTGCCCACTCCGTCCAGATAGAAACCCGAGATAACACCCGCATCATTGATTCCGGTGGCAGTCGTCATCGTGGCGTTAAAGGAGCTTGGCAGCGTAATTGGCGTGAATTTCGCGCCGGCAATATCGTATGAATACGCCTGAAAGTTTCCATTCGCATCCGCATAAAATCCTACGGCGACGTTCTTGTCGTTAACGCCGAGGAGTTGATTAACGACGGTTGTACCTTTAGGAGTATTCGGATCCGTAACTGAAGTGAATGTGTTTCCCTCCTTTACGAAACCAAAATTGTTGGCGTTGTTGTCTGCCCAAAAACCGACCGTCGTAGGAGAAGCGTCATTGTTGATTCCAATCACCTGAGTCTGTGCGGAAGCTGGGAAATTTTCGTTTGTGTACGACCCTTGCCCGTAAGGCGGTGCAAGCGTATACCCTTTGTTGGGATTCATCGTGCTGCCCACGCCGAAGTACCCCGCAATCGTGCCGGTGTTGTTAATACCTAGCAGCTCATTAAATGTCGGGTCAGTGTGATTGTCGAGCGTCTGGAACGTATAAGTTGGAGCGGCATTGCCTATCGCCGGATACAACAAAGCGCCCACCGCGGCCGCAAGAAATGCGCGCGTTAAACATGTGCGTGATGGTTTCATTTTTGATCTCCTTTCGTGCTCATCCACCCTGATTAGCGAGGTCTCGGATCAAAAACTGTCACGTAATCGAGAAATGTTTCAGGCTGTAATCTGGGCCACGTTATTCGCGACAGCGGCGATAATCGTCTATGGGACCTCTATGACGGACTCGCCATTGCCCGCCGCCGAAGCAGATTGTCCAGAGCTCACGGAGTTCCTACTGGCGTGGAGTGCCGGCGACCAAAGCGCCTTGCAACAATTGGTCCCTTTGGTCTACAGCGATCTGCGGCGCATTGCCGAACGGCACTTACGGAGAGAACCCGACGAGCAAACGTTGCAAACAACAGCACTGGTGAATGAGGCGTATCTGCGGCTCGCCAACAGGCGTTCGCTGAACTGGCAGAACCGCGCCCATTTCTTCGCCGTCGCCTCCCAGGTGATGCGTCACATACTTGTCGACATGGCTCGTGGACGTCAAACAGAGCGGCGGGGAGGCGGGGCTCCGAGTATTTCACTTGACGAGGAGTTGGTTTTCTCTCCCGGTCGCTCCGCCGAGTTGCTCGCTTTGGACGATGCTCTTTCCGAATTGGAAAAAGTGGATCAGCGCAAAAGCCGGGTAGTGGAGATGCGTTTTTTTGCCGGCCTGGAGGTCAACGAGATCGCGGAGGTTCTGAAAATTTCTCCGGAGACCGTTACTCGCGAGTGGAAACGCGCCCGCGCCTGGCTTTATTTTCAGTTAGGCGATACCGCCCAAGCCACGACTGGAAATTCGCCCCATATTTAGAACTTACGCGATGATCTCGGGTCGCTACGAACAAATCAACAGTCTCCTCGATGAGCTCCTCGAAGTGCCTCCGCACGAACGCGCTGCATTCCTGCACCGCGCATGCGGCGGAGACACGGATCTTCAGAAGACACTAGAGGGGCTGATCGCAGCACATGAATTGGAAGACGGCTTTTTGGACGGTTCGGCGCTTCTTCTGGTGGAAAAGAACCAAAATGGCCGTCAAGCATGCACAGATCTATCCGGGCGCGTTGTTGGCGGGTACGAGATACTGGGCCCCCTGGGAGCAGGAGCTCTTGCAGAAGTTTGGCTAGCCAAGGATAAACGCCTGCAGCGCCGTGTCGCACTGAAGATCCTTCGAACGAAGTTCGCGCGCGATCCGAACCAACTCTCGCGATTTGAACAGGAGGCACGCGCCGCCTCCAAACTCAGCCATCCGAACATTGTGACCATCTACGAGATCGGAGAAAGCGACGGCTTCCATTTCATCGCTCAGGAATTTGTCGATGGGATGACGCTTCGCACGCGCCTCAAGGATGGCCCTTTGCCGCTTGGTTCGGTCCTCGAGATCGCTATGCAAGTAGTTTCCGCTCTTGGTGCGGCGCATAAGTCCGGAATTGTTCATCGAGACATCAAACCGGAAAACCTGATGATTCGGACGGATGGCTTGGTCAAAGTCCTAGATTTTGGCATCGCGAGGGTTATCGAGGAGGGCACGGACCGCGAGAACGATTGGCGTCACGTGCAGGACCATTTAACAACGCCCGGTCTAATTCTAGGAACCGTCAAGTACATGTCTCCGGAGCAAGCGCGAGGGCTGGCCTTGGATCATCGTTCTGACATCTTCAGCTTCGGTACCGTACTGTACGAAATGACAACGGCTAGGGCGCCGTTCAGTGGCCCGACAACTGCCGACACACTGGCAGCCGTTTTGGCAGAAGACCCGGCTCCGATCTCCGCGTACAGATCCGATGCGCTACCGGAGCTGGAGCAGGTTGTATTGCGCTGCCTAAAGAAGGACCGCGACCAACGTATCTCATCAGCGGAAGAGCTGCTCGCTGAGCTCAAAAGTGTGGCGGTACGACTGAACGAGCCGCCGACAATCGCCCGGGCGCCCCACAAGAAAGAAACCGCAGCAGCGACTGAGAAAGACGCCAGCCGAGCGCCTGTGTTTAAGTGGCTGCTGGTCGGCGTGAGCATACTGACAGCGATCGCGATTCTGTTCACGTTGACATGGCGCGCGATACATCGCCGGATTGTACCTCTGCCGTTCGACTCCATGGAAATGACCCGGCTAACGCTACCCGGGCCTGTGACGGATGCGGCGATCGCCCCCGACGGCAAGAACGTAGCTTATCTGCTGCAAGGCAGCGAAGCGCCGAGCGTATGGATCAGGCCACTCTCTTCAACGGTAGATAAGCGCATGGCGACGCTTGAGCCCGGCAATTACCAGGACGTGATTTACTCGCCGGACGGCGCATACCTTTACTATGTTCAGACCACAAACCTGGCCGGCACGTTGTACCGGATTCGCTCGACAGGGGGTCGAGCGGAGAAGGTATTAAGCAATGTCACCGGACGGATCTCGTTTTCTCCGGGTGGCCGGCGCATTGCCTTCATCCGGCTGGATATGACTCACTGGGAAGAATCTTTGATAGTGGCAAATTCGGACGGGAACAATGAACGTGAGCTGGCAACGCGCCGGCGGCCCTACTACTATTCGCGATCCGGTGTCGCCTGGGCTCGCGATGGAAACTCGGTCTTCTGTCTGGCCGGAAGGGAGCCTTTCTATACAGCGAACGCATATCACATTGTCCAAGTCGCGCTGTCTAACGGCCGCGAAACACCCGTAGCAGGACGCACTTGGGCACAGGCCGGGTCCCTGGTTAGCTCCGTCGATGGCCGCATGTTGATAATCGGGGCGAGCGAACACTCCGATGAAGAGCTGCAATTGTGGCGCGTTTCCTACCCCGAGGGACACGTCACGCGCATTACCCGCGACCTTAGTAATTACGCGAAGCTTAGCTTGACCGCCAACTCGCAAACACTCTTGGCGATACGTCGCGAAAGGACAGAGGATTTGTGGACACTGCCGGCGGACAATTCAGAGGCCGCGCGACAGATTTCGAGCGGAGATATCCCGGGCTTGAATTCAGCCACCTGGACGCCGAAGGGAGACATTGTCTATTCAGCATCGACCGGGCAGTTTCTCAATCTCTGGAAGATGAATGCTGCCGGGGAGAATTTAAATCAGTTGAGCAGGGCCAGTGCCGACCAGACGGAAGTCGCAGCAACACCAGACGGGCGGTATCTTCTGTACCATGCTGGCGGAAAAGTCTGGCGCATGAACGCCGACGGTTCAGAACCCCGGCAACTCACTACAGGGAATCTGGACGTGCACCCGGTTCCCTCGCCCGATAGCCGATGGGTTGTCTACGCGTCCTTTCAAGGATGGTCGCCCGGTATTGGAGGAAAACCGATGATCTGGAAAGTGCCAATTCAGGGAGGCGAACCAATTCAGGTCACTAACGACACCAACTCCATTCCAGCCGTATCTCCGGACGGTAAGCTAATTGCCTGCGCCTACTTTATCTTTGATAAGCCACAATCGACAGCGAAGATTGGTGTCTATCCGTTTGAAGGCGGACCGGCCGTCAAAGTGTTTGATCGGCCCGATGGCAGCGATGACAAAGTCTACTGGTCGGCCGACGGAAAAAGCCTCGAATATATCGTTTCCCGAGGCGATGTGAGCAATATCTGGCGTCAGCCTCTGCAGGGCGGGGAACCCGCTCCCATCACTCACTTTCAAACGGATCGCCTCTTTTTTCTAAGCCCCCGGCCAAGCAGCAAGCGGCTTTTACTGGGGCGCGGCAAAGAGCTTACCGAACTCGTGTTGATCACGCAGGCTCACTAGGACGGCCAGAACCCGTGTACTTTCTATAATAAAGACAAAGTAACGAAAGGACTCGACCTGATATTGCCCTTTACGCTTCCCGCGGATCTCAGCCTGTGGGACATCATTCAAAATCTTCGACCCGTTCCCTTAGCCATCATCGTTCTCTTGATCCTCTTTTCGCTGTTCTCCTGGACAATCGTGTTTTCGAAGGGCACGATATTTAGCCGGGCTAAGCGCGAGAATCGAAGTTTTCTCCGCGCGTTCCGCAAAGCGAGCAACTTACAGGCCGTAGCCGTCGCCAGCGAACAATTCAGTTCTGCGCCCTTAGTCGCCGTCTTCGATTTCGGCTATGGCGAGATCGAGCGCCAAATCAAACAGCGCGGCGCGCTCGTCAATAAAGACGCCATCGAGCGAAGTCTGCAACTGGGTATCAGCGAAGAAGTCACCAAGCTCGAGATGAATATGAATTGGCTGGCGACCGTTGCTTCGGTGTCACCTTTCATCGGACTGTTCGGCACGGTTTGGGGCATTATCGATGCGTTCGCCGGTTTGGGCAACGCAGGCAGCGCGAGCTTGCGGGCGGTTGCGCCCGGTATCTCGGAGGCGCTCATCACCACCGCCATCGGCCTTGCTGCAGCTATACCGGCAGCCATCTTTTACAACGTGTTTGGAACCCGTATCAAAGAGATGGGCACGCGTATGGAAGATTTCGCTATCGAGTTTCAGAATCTCGCCGAGAGAGATTTCGGCGGGTAAGGATATCGAAGGACACTGTTATGGCACTCATGTTCAGAGGCGAAGGCGGACATCTTGGGCGCAGATTTGGCGGCCCGTCCGCAATGTCTGAGATCAACGTTGTTCCGTTGGTTGACGTGGTGCTTGTGTTGCTCGTCATCTTCATGATCACTGCCAACGTGATGGAGTTCGGCCTCGACATCCAGGTCCCCAAAGTCAAGCGCGTTCAGAACACTGCTCAGGACCTGCCGGTCGTCAGCATCACGAAAAACGGCGAATCGTTTCTGAATGACAAACCCACCAACATAAACTTGTTGGCTCAAGGCATTCGGCAGCGCTTCCACAATCCCACCGCCGTCTACGTCCGGGCCGACAAGGAAACCACCTGGGACATCATCGCGCAGATTGTCGCGGAGCTTGGTGACGCAAACTTTGAAGTAAAAATGGTCACGGCGCCGATCGATTCTGCCGCGCGTCAGCCGCGCTGAAGCTAATGGCAGAGCCCATCGATATCCTTGACGAGCGCGACCCGCTAGCCTTCCCCTTCGTTGGATCGCTGGTCATTCACGTGTCCGTCGTCGCCGTGCTGTTCCTGGGCTGGTATTGGATGAGTAGGGCGCGCGAGACCCTGGGCGATATCAATCCCGCGGGTGGTCCGGCATACGCCGTCTCGCCAGTTCACAACATTCCCATTCCCCGGAGCGAGGCTCCTCCCAACCCCGTGGCCAGCGACACTCAGTCCATGGTTCCCGCAGCGCCTGCCAAGCAAGAGGCGCAAAAGAAGCAACCGGTGCCCGACAAGAACGCAATAGAGATCGCGGACAAGATGAAGCATCAGGCTGAGAAGCCATTGCGTCAGCAGCAATATATGCAGCCGACGCCTCAGAATCAGGTCTACAGCCGCTCGCGAACGGCGGTTTCAAATCCCATGTACGGCGCGCAAAGCGGAGCCGGTCAGGTCGGCATTGGGCCCAATACGCCTCTGGGAAACAACCGCCTCGGCGCATACGCCGAGCTGATTCGTGAGCGCATCGCGCAGAATTGGAATACCAATGGACTTGATGCTCGAACGCAGTCTGTTCCCGCAATCGTCAGTTTCGAGATCATGCGCGATGGCAGCGTTCGCAACATCCGCGTCCTCCAGTCGAGTGGCAATCCATCCATCGACAACACAGCTTTGCGGGCCGTCTATAATTCGAACCCGTTGCCGGGGCTTCCTCCTCAAGTGAGCGAAAGCTACATCTCGGCCCAGTTCACGTTCAACTTACGCTGATGCGACTTCTAATTTCCTCTGTCCTTATCGCTTGCGGTTTAGGCTGGCTTGCGGCCCAGCAAATCCAAGTTCAAATCGAAAAGAATCCCGGAAAGCCCCACGTTGCTGTGCCCGATTTTCGGGCTTCCGGAGCTGCCGCGTCCCTCATCGGCGTGTTCAATACGACCGTCGCCAACGATCTGCAAACTTCTCCCGTCATCAACTACATTCCGAAGACGCTGTATCCGCTACAGATTCCGCAACAACCTTCTGATCTCCTAGGCGGCGTCGCTCCGCCGAGCCGGGGTGCCGTAACGCCTCAAGGCAACCGGCTCACCGATTGGAGCCTGCCCCCGGTGTCTTCTAACTATCTCGGGATGGGTTACGGCGCGGAAGACCGGGGAATGCTCGTCGTCTTCGGCTGGCTGTACAGCACTTCGCCTTCCATGCCTACACTCCAGCAGGCTCAAGTCTTTGGCAAGGTTTACACTGCGTCTCTCGATCAAAACGGCGCTATGGATGCGGGACACCGCTATGCCGCGGACATTCTGGCGCAGTTCGGAGGCAAAAGCCTGGTCGGTACCCGCATCGTCTTCGTCTCGAATCGTACCGGCTCGAAAGAAATCTGGGTGATGAATTGGGACGGCACCGCCCAGAGGCAGCTCACGCATTACCGCTCGATTTCCACCTTTCCGTCCGCCTCACCCGATGGACATATTGTGGCTTTTACGACTTACGCTCCCGGCTACCCTGCTATTAAAATGTTCTCGCTCGATACTGGTCGTGAATTGCCGTTCTATAATCAACGCGGCGCTTCCATGAATGCCTTTGTAACCTTCACTCCGGATTCGAAAAGCGTGATCTTTTCATCGACCGCCGGGGGTGGTCCGGCGCAGCTATACATGGCCGGCATCGATGGCCGCGGGTTCCGCCGTGTCACTTCATCCGGCGCAATCGAGGTCGAAGCGAAAATCAATCCCAAAACCGGCGCGGACCTGGTCGACGTCTCCGGCCGTTCGGGTCTCCCGCAGATCTATCACATGAATCTCGAAGGCGCTGATGTCCAGCGCCTGAGCGCCGGTACTGGTGAGGCTACGAACCCAGCCTGGAGCCCCGATGGCGCGCATATTGCGTTCGCCTGGACGAAAGGTTTCGAGCCGGGTAATTACAATATCTTTTTCATGGATGTGTCCTCGCAACAGACGGTTCAGCTCACCGCTAACGAAGGACGTAACGAGAATCCAACTTGGGCGCCGGACGGCGCTCACATCGCGTATGCTTCGCAGCGCGGCAGGCAATCGCAGATATGGGTAATGAATGCGGACGGCACGGGTAAACATCCGCTTACCCAAAGTGGCAGCAATGAAAAACCCGTTTGGGTGAATGCGGAGCAATAACAGACCGAAGGCGTAACAACGAAACTCTAGGAGGAATTACAAGATCATGACAATACGCAGAGCATCGCTGGCATCAGCCGCAGCGTTCATGTTGGTTTTGGCAGCGGGGTGTCACAAAAAGGCGCCGCCTCCGCCCCCGCCTCCCCCTCCGGCTGTTACGCCGCCCGCTAACAAACCGGCAGTGGCTTACTTCACCGCTGAACCGGCCACGGTTAGCGCCGGTCAACCCTCCTCACTGCGTTGGTCCGTAACTGACGCCACCACGGTACAAATTGATAATGGCATCGGATCAGTCAGCCCGAACGGCCGCCGCGCCGTCTATCCGACCGGCACGACGACGTACACTCTGACTGCAACTGGCCCCGGTGGATCGACTGATGCTCAGGCGACCGTGACCGTCAGTACGCCGCCTGCGCCTGCGCCGGTTCAGGGACCGTCATCAGCCGAATCGGCGGCCGAGATTCTCGCCCATCAGGTCCAGGACATTCACTTCGATTACGATAAGAGCGACATTCGTCCTCAGGACCAATCCACCCTTCAGGCCGATGCGAACGCTCTGAAGACCATCTTCTCCATGGACCCGAACTTCGTGGTGACCATCGAAGGGCACTGTGATGAGCGGGGCTCAGCGGAATACAACATCGCTCTCGGCGACCGCCGCGCCGCGGCGACCAAGGACGCCTTGACAGGCCTGGGCGTTCCGGGCGACAAGCTGAAGACCATCAGCTATGGCAAGGAGCGTCCCATCTGCACCGACGCCACGGAAGACTGCTACCAACGCAATCGCCGGGCCCATTTCTCCGCAGGCCAATAAGGTCTCCCTGGCCCGCAAGCCGATATGAGACCGCTGCTGACGCGTGTTCTTTCTACGTTGGTGGCGGTCCTCGGCATTGTTACGGTTTCGCTCCTCTGCTTTTATGTGATCCACGTCAACGCCACGGTTGCGGCAACCGTGCTGTTGTTGGGCGTTTTGGTTTCGGGCGCATATCAAGAGTTGCTGGAGGCCGTGATTGCCTCCGTAACGGCGACTCTTTGCCTGGATTATTTCTTCGTTCCGCCCATCGGCTCCGTCAGTATCGGGGATCCGCAGGGCTGGATTGTGCTGCTCGTATTCCTGGCGGTCTCTCTCCTTGCAACGCGTTTGTCGACGAGGCTCCGTGAACAACGGGATGAGTTGATTCTGCGCCAGACCGAGGCGGAAAAACTGCATGCGCTCAGCCGCTCCATGCTCTTAAGCAGCAGCGGACAAGACGTGCGCCGGCTCATTATTAACAAGTGCATCGAGCTGTTCGGATTCGCCGAGGTCGTTTTGTTTGAAACCGCAACGGGCCAGTTTTATCGTTCGCAAGCCGAAAGCTCCATCCCCGACGAGAAGCTGCGACGTGCCGCTCTACACGGCACTGTCGATCAGCCTGAGCCTGGGCAATTGACCGCGCCCATTACGTTGGGAAACAAGAATATTGGCAGCTTTGCATTTCGAGGAGCATCGCTACCCGAAGCGACGCTCCAGGCAATCGGAAACACGGTCGCCGTTGGCTTGGCCCAGGCGCAAGCGCAAGAGGCTGGCAGCCGGGCCGAGGCGGTTCGCAAAAGCGAAGAGTTGAAATCGGTGATGATCGACGCCATGGCGCATGATCTGAAAACGCCGCTGACCGCTATTGAAGCTGCGGCCGATATGCTTCTCCAACCTGCTGAGGTGCCCGTTGAACAACGTGATGACTTATTGCACGTAATTCAGGAGGAATCGCGAAGACTCCGGCGCATAGTGGATGAAGCGATTCATCTGGCGCGCATCGATGCGAAGAAGCTCAAGCTCGAGTGCCAATCGGTGACCGCCAGTGAGGTGATTTCAGCAGCGCTCCATTCGATCGGAGACCGCGTAACATCTCACCAGGTTCATATCGATGTTCCCGAGAATCTCCCGCCCGTCTTTGCCGATCGAGAACTGCTCATCCAGGCACTTAAGCAATTGCTGGACAATGCCCTGAAGTACAGCCCTTCGCGATCTGTAATAACGATTTCGGCAAAGGAGACAGATGGACTCGTGTCGATTTCAGTGCGCGACGAAGGACCAGGACTCACCGAATTGGAGCAAGGGCGCGTATTTGACAAATTCTACCGGGGACGCTATGATCGCTCCGCCGTGCAGGGAACCGGGATGGGTCTCGCCATCGCGAGAGAGATCGTGGAGGCGCATGGAGGCCATATCGGGGTGGAGAGCCAAGTTGGGCAAGGCTCACGATTCAGCCTCAGCTTGCATTCCGCGCCGCATACCATGGAAATGGAACCGCAAAAGGCATGAACGCCAGCCGCGTTCTGGTTGTAGACGATGAGCCTCAGATCCGGCGTGTGATGCAAACGGCCCTTGTCGCGAACGGCTACGAAATGCACGAGGCGCGCACCGGAGAAGAAGCCTTAGAAACACTTCGAGAAAACAACCCCGACGTAATCCTGCTTGATATGAATATGCCCGGGATGGGCGGCATGGCCGCGTGCCGGGAGATTCGCGCGGCATCCGAGGCCGCAATAATTATCTTGTCCGTCCGTGATAGCGAAAGAGACAAGATCGCAGCTTTGGACGCGGGGGCGGACGACTATATTACAAAGCCATTTAGCGTTAACGAGCTTATGGCGCGAATTCGAGCAAATCTGAGACGGCTCACCAGTCAGCAGGAACAGGCAGAACCCATTGTTGTGTCCGAAGATCTAACCGTAGACCTGTCAGCACGCCAAGTTATTGTCCGGCAGCGGCCAGTACGCCTCACTCCGAAGGAATTCGATCTGCTTCAATACCTGCTTTCGAACGCGAACAAACCCATTCCTCATCGCAAGCTGCTACAGACTTTATGGGGTCCCGAGTACGGAGATGAGGTGGAATATCTCCGCGTGTTCGTAAGCCAGCTTCGAAAGAAAATTGAAGTCGATCCGGCTCACCCACGTTATATTCTGACCGAGCCGTGGGTCGGTTATCGTTTCGCTTTATCCCCTGCATCATGAGCGCCCGCGGCAAGCTGAGGATCTTTCTGGGTTATGCGGCCGGAGTCGGAAAGACTTATCAAATGCTCGAAGAGGCCCAAGCTCTCAAGGGGAAAGGTGTCGACGTAGTAATCGGCTATTTTGAACCGCACGGGCGGAAAGATACCATTGCCAAAACCGAGGGCTTGGAAATCATGCCACGAAAGATAATCCAATACCGCGGCTCGTCTTTTGAAGAAATGGATACAGAGGCGATCATCGCGCGGCATCCCGGTGTGGCGATGATCGATGAGTTTCCCCATACCAACGTGCCGGGATCGGCCCGGGAGAAACGTTGGGAAGACGTTCTGGTGATTTTAGACCACGGCATCGACGTGATGACGACCATGAATGTGCAACATCTGGAGAGCCTTAATGACCAGATGGCCCAGATTAGCGGGGTAACGGTTCGGGAAACCATTCCCGATTGGGTAATGAAGCAAGCCGATGAGGTGGTGATGGTAGATCTGACGCCTCGCGCATTGTTGAACCGCCTCGAGCGTGGCGTTGTATATCCGCCCGACAAAGCACAGGCGGCTTTGCAAAACTTCTTCAAAGAATCCACGCTGGTCGCCCTTCGAGAGATGGCTCTCCGCCAAACTGCTCAGGAAGTCGAAGAGCGGATGGAAAGCGGCATGGAGCACGCCGACGGGCAAGCCCAGCCAGGATCGGATTCTAATGCCTCGACCACGGGACACCGTCTGAATGACGCGGTTGTTATCTATATCAGCGACGATCCATCCACCGCAATGCTTATCCGCCGCGGCAAACGCGTGGCCGATGTGATTCATGCGGATTGTTTCGCGGTATTCGTCAGCGAACATACCGATCTGCAAAGCCTGCCTGCCGTAAAACGGGAAGCAGTGGAGCGGCATCTGAACTTCGCGCGCAACTTGCACGTCGAGACCCGAGTGCTTATGGGGAGCGACCATGCCCAGTCCTTAGTCGAGTTCGCGCGGCTGCACAACGCCCGGCAGATCTTCCTGCCACGGTTCGTAGGCAAGGGTATGGATCGCCTCTTGGGCAAGAGCCTGGTGAACCAGGTGGTCAGCCTTGCACATGACATGGAAGTCACTATCGTGGCGGATCGAAGACACAAGCCAAACCCGGTTTAGCTGCGGTAGATGAGTTTGTCGCCTTCGAAGCTGGAATCTTCACCGGATTCAAAAACCAGCGACAGGACTGTGATCAGGACTTGAACGGCCAGGAGGATTATCAGGATGCTCATGCCTATGCTTAGGCAGCTATCGCGCCACAGCTAAGGTGAAGCTAAGTACTTGAAAAGCAAAGGCCCGAATTCAGGTAGAGCCTCGACTGTTTCATGTTGAAACGCCGGGCACGTACCATTTCTGAATTGGGGTTCGTTTTGGAAGTTAAAAGATAGAAGCGCGTCTATTCTTGCGCCGATATCTGCTGATCGGAGTCGCGCCAGGCGCTGATCTTCAGACGCCGGCAGACCCAACAAAGGCTTTCAGACGTGCTAGGCCCGGTCAAAGGCGTGCAGGGAGCGCCACACACTGCGCAGCTCTCCGTAGCCGGCGGTCTTTCGGTTTCGACCGACTTCTTCGCCATCTCCAAAATCTCTGGCGAGATGATCGGTTCGGCGATCGGCTTCTTTTTCATTCCTGCTTTCACTATAGAACAGATCGGAGGTCAAGTGAGTCTTGGTACGTATAAACCGTCAATTCGCTCGCCGAATTTCTACACGGCCCAGCTTAAGATGATGTAAAGCGTTGTGGGTTCGTTGCGCTATATCGGCGGAAGGTTTACTCGACCTATGGCGGATATCGCTTTCTTGTTCCCTGGACAGGGTTCGCAATATGCGGGCATGGGAAAACTGCTGGCCAGCGAGTTCATCACCGCCCGGAGAGTCTTTGACGAAGCGGATGACGTGCTTGGCTTTTCGATTTCAAAGCTTTGCTTTGAAGGCCCGGAGGACGATTTAAAGAAGACCGAGAATACCCAGCCGGCGCTCCTGACGGTCTCGATTGCCGCTTATCGGGTTTTGCACGAAGAAGGATATCGGCCTTACTTGGTAGCGGGCCACAGTCTCGGCGAATATTCCGCTCTGGTGGCCGCAGAATCGTTGACATTTGCGGATGCGTTGCGGCTGGTCAGGAAGCGCGGCCAGTATATGCAGGAAGCGGTTCCCCAAGGAGTGGGAGCAATGGCCGCCATTCTTAAGCTGCCCGAAAGCAAGCTTGACGAGATTCTTCAAGAGGCAGCTCAGGGCGAAATCGTCACCGCTGCGAATCTCAATTCGCCTGATCAGGTGGTCATCGCGGGTCACACGGGAGCCGTTGCTCGCGCCATGGAGCTGGCGAAAGCAGCCGGCGCGAAACGGGCCGTTGCTCTGCCGGTCAGCGCCCCATTCCATTGCCCGCTCATGCACCCCGCTCAAGAACGTCTCAGAAATGAGCTGTACGCAACCGATTTCAGGGACCTCTCGATTCCCTTAATCAACAACTGGCAGGCTCGGGACATTACGAAAGCTGCGGAAGCTCGGGAAGGCCTTTATCAGCAGGTTCCGAATCCGGTTCGGTGGACCGATAGCATACGCGCGATGGTAAGCCGAGGCATCAGGCGATTTGTCGAACCCGGACCGGGCTCCGTACTGTTGGGTTTGTGCCGCAACATCGATTCAAGTCTGCAAGGTGTGAAGTTCGGGGAACCCGCGGATCTCGAGAAAGTAAGAAATACGCTGGCTTAAGCCGGCATTTCTTTGGATTTTTATTCCTGTGATGGGATGCGGCCGCCGGTGTCCTTCATCTCGGAGCGAGGCGCTCTAGCGAAGAGGAAGTGCAGTTACTTGCCGAAAGCTTGGTATATGGATCCTTCGGTTTGAGCCCTTGTGGTGCCACATCACAGGGCTACACGAACGCAATGGGCTTGCCCTAAACGAGCTGCTGGATGAGTTCTCCAAAGCTGATACCGATCATGTTCATAAGCTCTAGAATCAATCGTTCCAATACGAAAACCGTCACGCGCACGCGAAATTCGCGCCTGAGCTGCAGGTCGATCTCGGATGTCATCAAGGTGCAATGCCAATTCTAGTAGAAGCAGCTCCGAATACATCCTGGCGTTGGCACCCTCATGATACGATGCGATGCATTCGCGGCTCAGATTGTAATTGAGTTCTCAGCGGCGAAGTAATGAGGTAGAGGATTATGAAATTGTTTGCGGGAATCATCCTGTTTTCATTGGCTATATGCTTCGGTGACAGTCCCGACCCGGAGGGCCTGCTGGAAAAAGCGAGGCTCGTTCTCGCGAAACCGGGCGGAAATCAGGAAGCGATTTCACTCCTGAGAAAGGCGAATGCGATATGGGCCAAGTCGGCGAGCGATGACCCAGCATATGCCGAGTCGCTGGATTTTCTGGCCCTTTTGATTCGATTCTCCTCAACACGTACGTCGGAGAGCTCTAGCCTCCCTCCGGATACATGGCGAACCAATGCCGCGCCGCTGGTTCAGCGCGCCCTCCAGATCCGGGAGGCTCACGCTGACACAAAACTGTCAGATCTGGCGCTCGCCCTTGAGCTTCAGGCAGACGTGCTCGGACGGGCGGACGCCGGTGCTCCTTATTGGAAGCGCGCAGCTGAGATTCGTGCCGGCATAGTGGCAGCAGTCCTGCCCGAGCAATCCCTAATGACCGGCCCTGCTTTGAAGATCGGCGGAGAAGTAAGCGCGCCTGTACTGATCCACAAAGTGGAACCGGAGTATAGCGAGACCGCCCGAGAGGCAAAATATCAAGGCTCGCCTCGGTTGTCAATAGTCGTAGATGCGAAGGGCGTTCCAGGAGAATTCAAATTGGTTCAAGGCTGCGGGTACGGCCTGGATGAAATGGCTGTGGCAGCAGTTCGGCAATGGCGCTTCCGACCTTCGATGAAAAACGGAGAGCCGGTCGCTAGCGTCGCACAAGTAGAAGTCAATTATCGTTTGATGAGCACGCCAAATGGGGTGACGCCTCCCCGTCCTTCGTCTGGCGGGCAGACATTGAACTCTACCACCCTGGTGCTCGCCCCTGGAGGCTCGGCCCCATGGTCGGGCACGCTTCGCGCGCCAGGATATGGCAAACGCCTGTATTCAGGACAAAAGATCGACGGTAGCCGACTTCGCAGTCCGGCCCTGCTTGTGATGCGTATCTCAGTCGGAGGCGGTCAGGCGAACGGATCATTCGACCTACTCCCATCGAAGAGCGGTGAAGCAGCCCCATATGACCCGCTTGAAGAGTCGTCATTGGCCCATGCGTGGGGTGTAAATCAGCGCGACGACCTCATGATTGCGTCCCGCATCTCACCTGGGGAAGTCCTGTATCTTGGCGCGGAGGGCAGTTGGTCCGCGCCGCTCGCGACCTCAAACACTTTTACGGTCACAGTTAGCACTTTTTACCTCGAGCCGACCCCCGTGGACTTATCAACAGCCGCCGCCGCTCTGGAGGAGCAGCTAAAGCGGGAACCCGAAAATGCTGGGGCCCGCGTTCAGATAATCTCCTTCTATACCTCGGGCAAAGGCATAGAAGATCCTTCCTACGCGAAACAGGTGCGGGCTCGGCATATCCTCTGGCTCGCTCGAAACCATCCAGAGTCCCCCCTCCTGGGTCTGCCTCTCTGCCATTTGAATCGGGCAGGGGAGCCGCTCTCTGACGAAGCGACTTATCAAGAAGGAAGGTCCATTTGGCAGGATCAGATTGCGAAATCGGCAGGCAAACTCTCTGTGACCGACCACGCAATGTCGTACTTTCTGATTAACGACCCTCTGCAAGCAGAAAGCCTCATTCTTGATCTCATCCAAAAGGATCGCAAGTACGAAATCCTTCTTGGGCGGCTTTACGGGTTCGGAGTGCTTGGTGTTGACGCGCTAGACTATCAGACCGGTGAACCCTCGCATAGGAGCGACCTCGCGGCAGCCTCAGAGTTCGCAGTGCGGGCCCGTGCAACTCTGGATTCCTGCTCCGAGGCTTTCCTCTGTGCCTCGGCCGCGCGGGTCATTGCAAAAGCGAATGCTCGACTGTCTCCAACCGCGCCGATCTTCAAGACACTTGGTGAAAAATATTGGGCCAGAGCAATTCATTTCGATCCGGATCTAGCGAGCGTAAGTAGTGGGGTTTTCCGGGTCGGCGGCGATGTGTCGCCTCCTGTTTTGATCCACAAAGTCGAGCCTAAGTACTCCGAAGAGGCGCGGAAGGCGAAGTACTCCGGCACTGTATTGCTCTCTATCGTGGTCGATTCCAACGGCCTCCCCCGTGATATCCACGTGATTCGACCACTCGGTCTCGGCCTCGATGAAAAAGCCATTGCGGCTGTAGCGAAGTGGCGCTTTCGCCCAGGAATGAAGGACGGCCACCCGGTAGCTACGCAGAATCAAGTAGAAGTAAACTTCCGCTTGCTTTAGAACGTGCCCCCCAAGGCAGTTTCTGCATACGTCCCCTTTTCGGGATATTCGGTTTGGGGTCCGGTACCTGGTGAGTCTCTGACTGAGGATCAAGGATCATGGAATCGCACTCTAAGCTCAACCGCAAACGGAACAGCTTTCCCGCCCTTTTGGGCCGGACGAAATGTCGCTTGCTTTACAACCTTGATCGCCTCCTCTTCCAGCCCAAACCCAGGTGATGTTAGCGCCCTAATGTGGGTAGCCTGGCCCTGCTCATCAACAATACATTCGACACGGACCTCACCTCGCACGCCCGCGCGCATTGCATCACTCGTATACGCTGGCTCCGCGAGCTTCAAGAGGACAGGAGGAGACGCGCCGGTTGCGACTCCCTGTGCTCCCGCAGCCAATTTTTCCTCGGCATCCTCCTTCCTCCTCAGAGCCTGAGCGTAGCCCGGCTTGATAGCGAGCGCGTGATTGTAGCTGTCAATGGCCTCTGGGTATTTGCCTAGTATCTGGTAAGCCATCCCACGATTGAAATACGCTTCAGCGAAAGGTCGTAATCTTATCGCCTCATCGAAATTGACAATCGCTTCCGAGTACATGTCGAGGTTGAAAAAATGGACGCCGCGAGAGTTTGCCTCACTTGCTTTAGAGGCGAAATCGACGCTCGTAGCACCCTTGGTGTTGCTACTGAGGTCAGATGGTATTCGCGGTCTGAGAGGATCGGAGGCTTCCAGCGGTACATCTGGCGAAGAAGGGAAGGCCGTCTTGGGCCCTCCGCTTAAGATCGAGCTCTGCTGGGATTTGTTATTTGCATCCTCCACGGCAGCGTTCGGCGGAGCCGTCGGATTGACGGGCAAGCTAAATTCCGGGGTCGAACGAGCTGCCTTCAGTTGCGGAACACTGGAAGGATGTGGCGCTGAGCGATCGTCTGTAGGAGTCTGCCGAGTATTTCCGTTGCTTGGAAGCGCCTTACTTGTTGTTAGGGGCGACGGGCCAATCTTTGACTCCTGGGAAACGGCCGCAGTCGGCGGTTCGGAATTTGACGGCTGAGGGCGATCCACGTTCGCTGGCGCAGGCTCCGCCGGACTCGAGTGCGTCTGAACGCTCCCACTCGGCGCGACCTTGTAGAGCGTTGCTCCGACGATCAGGACAGCAGCTATCCCGGCAGCCAGCCACCCGTGATGAAACCGGAATCGCGACACGGGGCGGGCAGCTATGCCGAGAGACCCGCTGTTCGCTTCGATGTCGGGAACGTCTGGCGCCGCGGTTGCGCTTGGCTGATCCCGATCACGATCCTGGCCTCTTTTGTGCGCATCGCTCGCCTCGCGAGCTAGGCGGCGACTCTCGAGGAGCGCATCGTTTTCGGGAAAGTTCGCCAGACCTCGATCCAGCGATTCAATAGCGTCTTCGAATTTGCCCTCGCTGACCAAGATTGCAGTGGCGGAGATCAACTCGGTCACCTGTTGGGGCGGCCGCTGTTCGCTCAGCTTCGTTTCAGCGGTATCAAGCAAATGCCTGAGTTCCGGCTGATCTTGAAAGCGGGTCAGAGATTCCCGGAGAAATTCGGTTGCTGTCTCAACATTTTCCTGAGACAGCAGCTCGTTGGCACGCCGAATCGTCTCGCGCAACTCCACTGCGCGGCATTCCTCTTCCATTTCTGTTTCGATTCCCAATCGAAGTTCTTCCACGACCTGAGTGGCGCCATACTCGCGGGTAAACGAATCGAGTGCCCTAAGAGCCTCGCTTCGGCAATTCTGAACTCGAAGATCCTGAGCAGATTTGAGCGCTTCTTCTAAAGATCTCTGCCTTCTTGCCCGTTCCGCAGCGGTATCGACCGAATGCAGCTCACGCTGCAAGGTTGGCTCATCTGAATGAATCGAAAGTGCCGCTTCCAGGCATTCTCTCGCATCCGCAAACTTGTCCTCCAGCAGAAGTTCCTGAACACGATGAATCGTACGCTCAACCAGCTCATGCCTTAAGCGAGTCCGCCTCTCGAGTTCGACGAAGGAGCGGAGCTGCTGTAATTCCGACGATTCAGGGAATTCCGTTGAAAGGAATTGCAGGCGCTCGCTCGCGGCACTCAATTCACCAAGCTGAATCTGTTGTCGGGCCGCCGCAAGTCCATTCGAAAGCCGAAGCTGACGCTGCTTTTCCTGCTTGCCCGCTTGGGCTTTGGCGTACAAGTCGGCTAGTTCTGAATTGGCGGCGAACTCAACCTTCAATTGAAGCAGCAGGGCTTCAGCCTCGCTCCACGAGCTAATGTCGATCAAGCGCCTCGCCCGCTCGACGCCTTCAGAGAGGCGGCGTTGGCGATCCCGCTCCGTCAGCGCAGCCTGGACTTGGCGCATTATGTCACTGGGTTGGTCGTCCGAGGGGGCTACCCGGAGCGCCTCCGCTGCATGGTGTTGGGCGCCACTAAGGTCGCCGGCAAGCAATGCCGTCTTCGCCGCTGCAAGAAGTTCCGCAACTCTCCGCGATTGAGCCAGCGCCTCCCGTGCTTTCTCAAGACCCAATCGAATCTGAGAATCGTCGGGATCTAATCTTAAGGCCGACTGGAACCGCTGAACGGCCTCGGCGAAATGACCCGCCGACAACTCGCCCCTCGCCTCGCGTAAAAGGGTTTCTAAACGGGGCTGAATGATCTTCCGTCGAAGCTCTTTCTGCAGTGCTTCCCGAAGGTCTCGGGCGGATTCGTTTGTCGGGTCAAGCTCGAGAGCTTACCGAATTAGTGCCTGCGCGGATTCCAGTTGGGCCTGACTCTTCAGCCGTTGGGCCTCGAAAAGTAAATCGCAAGCTGTCGCCTTTCGAAGTTGAAGAAGCACCGGTTCGCAATCGAACAGAACGTCATCCAGGGCCTGATATCGAAGCTCCGGATCTCTGTTTAACAGGTGCCCAACGATCCCGTTGAGAGCCTCCGGACAGTTTGGGCATACCTCGCAGATCGGTACCGGGTTAAGGTGCAGAACGTTGTACATTAGCGCGGCCGCTTCGGGTGCATGGAAGGGGTGAACGCCCGTCAGCAGCTCATAGAAGACAAGCCCGTATGCAAAAATGTCGGACCGAAAGTCCGGATCAGCACCGAGGAACTGCTCCGGTGCCATGTATCGAAAGGTACCAACCATGGCACCTCTTGGGGTAAGCCGCGAATGGGTTGCCTGCGAGACCAGCGCAATCCCAAAGTCCATGATCTTGACGCTCTTGTCAGCAAGAAGCATCACATTGGCCGGCTTCACGTCGCGATGAACTATGCCTTGCCCATGAGCGTGGCCCAGTCCCGCTGCCATTTGCGCCATTACGCGGACCTTCTCTAACACGCTAAGAGGCTGGCGGCCGGCGATTACACGCTGCAGGTCCTCGCCTTCCACCAACTCCATAACGATATAGGGCGTTTGATCCTGTTCACCGAAATCATAGATTGTGACAATGTTCGGATGCCGGAGTCTTCCAGACGCGGAAGCTTCGTTGCGAAACCGAGTTAATAGATCCGCATCTCCATCGGCGCTCAGAACTTTGATCGCGACCATACGTCCAACGGTCGGATCGAAAGCCTTAAATACCTGGCCAAATCCACCGCGGCCAAGCTCGGCTTTGACCTGGTACCTGCCGAGTTGTCGGAGCATGTTGTTAGTAAACGATCATACTCTGGCGTATTGGGCGAACGCACGAGGCCGCGTCAGTGAACCGCTTCGTCACACATCTTCACAACCACCAGCGTCATGTCGTCGTGCTGCGGCGCGCCGGAGACGAACCGGTCGGCCTCGGCCATAAGGCTCGGAATCATCTCGGCGGCGCTTTGATCGGCATTTGATTCGACTGCGGGTATGAGCCGCTCCTCGCCCCATTCCTCGTGTTCGTTGTTCATTGCTTCGCTGATCCCGTCTGTAAAACCTACAAAGATATCGCCGGGTTCCATGACGAGCGATGCCTGTTGATAGGGACCATTCGGAAATAATCCAACCACGGGGCCGCCGGTCTTCAGCCGGATGACCATCGCTAATCGGGCGACGCTCAAAGTTTAGGAAGCAGTTTACCGGGCGTGCAACCCGAGATGACTCAAATGGGTGCCGGCGCTCCGATTTCGGCCCCTACGGCCTCGTTGATTTCCGGGTGAAGCGAGCGTGCCGGCCGGCTAATACGTCGGCGCTGTTGCGGGCATTTCGGCAGCCTCAGTCCTTTCCTGAGAACATTACCGACGGCTTCGCGATCAGTTCCTTTGCCTTAACTAATCCGGACAACAGAAGGGCACACCCAACGAGCAGTGCGAGGCAGAGAGTGGAGGGTTCCGGAACGCCGGTCATCTGGGGTTGCACAACCACGGTGAACTGAGCCAGGCCGATGAGGTTTTGGTCTGTGGAGGTAGGACCTCCAAAAATGTCAAAGAACCCAGAGTAGCTGCCTGGACCGGACGGAAACGGGTCTGGGATGCCGATGTCGAAAAGCTCGATGGAAGCGGTCATCTGGGAGGCGTCCAAGCTCGCAGGGCCGTTTAACAGAAGTGGGGAAGCATCGGTGGTAAGAAATGAGTTCGCGATGCTGAAATCCGCGCCCGTCAAGAATACCGTCGCGCTGCTTGTGTTGCTCAAAGTGCCAGTGAAGGACAAGGCGGAGCCGGGTGCTCCCGAGAGCGTCGACTGGTCCAAGACGATGCTGACGGTGTCCGCGTGCGCCAAAAAGGGGAGTGTCAGAGCTGAAACCAGGACGGTTGCTTGAATAAGTCGTCGCATCGCTTGAGCCTCGTTAAGGGAGAATTATCTTAGATTGCAAATTGAATTTGCCCGTGGACCCACTGGCCACGTAAGTGCCACCGACGGTTAAGATACCTGCTTTTCCGGGAGGTCCCACCGATGACGGCAGTGTTACCGTCGCCGAGGCTTGGCCGCCCGCCGCAATCGTACCGAATGCTTGCGGGAGGGGCGTCGCATTGGTGGCGCCCACGTGCGCGGCGTTCAGTTGCACG
This sequence comes from uncultured Acidobacteriaceae bacterium, assembly GCA_963758245.1. Taxonomy (GTDB): domain Bacteria; phylum Acidobacteriota; class Terriglobia; order Bryobacterales; family Bryobacteraceae; genus Bog-105. The sequence continues at coordinate 386,879 of CAVWUV010000006.1, forward strand.
GTGGTGGCGGTGGTCCCGCCCGAATTGGCCACCGTTATCTTCACTGTAACGTTTTGCGTCGCCTTATCGCGCGCTAGAGTATAGGTCACTGCGAGATTCGCGGGCGCGCCAGGCGAACTCGCCGGTTTGACATTGATGAAGACTGTCTTAGTGGCAGTCGTATAGTGGGCGGAATCGGATGGCGTAAATTTCACGTTAAGCGCCTGGTTATCGCCGATGGGCGGAACCGTTCCAGCCGGCGGCGTGTACGCGAAGGTGCCGGGCACGTTCGCGGTTGCGTTCAATTGGCCTGGTCCGAGTGCGCTGCCGAAGAGAATATCCGCGGGATTCGACCAGGTGATTACCGGGGTTTGCGAAGTGGACGAGATGATGGTCGAGTCGGTCGTGCTGGCTTTCGCGGAGCCGCCGCCCGATACCGACACGGCATTCACCTGCGGCGACGTTGCGTTGGACGCTACGTTAACCGTCACGGTAATCGCCGGATAACTTTGTCCGCCCGCCAGCACGACGCTGCTGGTGCAGGTGTTTGCGCTGCAATTCCAGGTGGCCCCTCCGTTCATGGAAACCAGTGAGAGACCCGATGGAACTTGCTCGGTCACCGTCACGGTTCCGGTGGTTGATCCCGCTTCGGCAGCATTCGACACAAGCACCTGATAGGTCGCGTTTTCCTGTCCTTGCGCGAAGTTGCCGCTGTGTGTCTTCGTGATACTGAGCACGGGCGGGTTCACTGAAACAGTCGTGTTGATATTCGCTGAGCAGCTACTCCCGGTAGTCACCTGCGCCGACCCGAGGAAAGTCATTCCTTCGCCGAAACCAGAGGGGTTGCACGCGGCGTTCTCGAAGAACTCTATCCGGAAAGTCGTGTCAGGCGTGCTGTTCAGAGTTCCGCTTATCTTCAGATTTCGACTGGAAGACGACAAGGTGGCGCATTTAGCGAACTCCGAGGTGTTCCCGTTAGGATCAGTAGCGGTCGCCGTGACAATAAGGTTGCCTGAAGGTACGCTCGTCAAAACTGGATAGTTTTGGAGCTGGTTGGGGCCCGCTTGATTCGAATTGCATGGGTTGTTGGCGGTCACTCCATCGTTTCCGAGATCGATTCCCAGAGAGCCGTTATCGTGAATGGAATTTCCTTCGATGGCATTGTTAGTGCCGTCGCCCGAGCCCGTACCCGTAACTGTCACTCCATTATGCCCGTTGAAAGCAATAACATTACCCGTCCCGGCACTTACTCCGCCGATCGTGTTATCGTGCGCATCGGTGATCGTAACCCCGTCGCCGGAGTTGCCTTGATTTGAGCCGTTGGCGTTCGTGCCGATGAAATTTCCCTGGATGACGTTACTTGTTGTGTTAGCGCCGTACAAGTAGATGCCGTTGCCGGGGTTCCCGGAGTTCCCGGAAACGACGTTCGCGGATCCGGCCGTAGGTCCGCCGATGATCGTGCCGAAAGCATTCCCATAATCGATCCCGTCACTATTCCCCAACGTGTTTCCGTTCACGTCAGGCCCGATAAAATTGCCCTGGACCACAGTTCCCGTGAGATTGTTCAGGGGACTCCCCGCGGCATTAAACTCAACACCGGGAAAGTTTCCCGAGAGGATGTTTCGCGCTCCGGCCACAGTTCCCCCAACCGTTGTGTTTTGCGCGTTGTAAAGGAAAACGCCGGCGGTTGTGCTCAGGCTCAACGTGCCAGTGATGTCGGTGCCGATGAAGTTGCCCTCAATGATATTTCCAGAGGCTACACCGCCCACGGAGATGTTGAGGTTGCCGCGCTGGTTGCCAGAGATCAGGTTGCGGGCGGCAGGCACTGTTCCGCCAAAGGTGTTGTTGTTCGAATTGTCAAACACCCAGATGCCGGCATTGTTGTTGGGACGAGCGATTGTACCGGTAGGATCCGTACCGATAAAATTGCCCTCGATGATGTTGTTGCTCGCGCCGCTATTCGAGGAGAAATCGATCCCCATACCACCATCGTCCGTATTGGAACTCGAGTCAAAGCGGAAGCTGAAGTTGTTGATCACCAATCCGCGAATGGTGCAGTTAGCTGTAGCCACCTGCAAGCCGCTGCTTCCCTGGCCCGCCGACGCGCCGTTGATTTCAATGAGCAACACGGCGTTATCGCCATTGGCCAGCGTGTTGGGACTGGCGCTTGGCTGCGTGTAGCCGTCGATAATCACGGCGTCTGTGAGAGCAGGCAGGGCGGAGTGGACATTGATCGTGTGCACTCCCGAGCCCGGGATATTGAAAGCGATCGTGTCGGCGCCGCTGTTTGCATTAGCCGCATTGATCGCTTCCCGCAACGTGCAATCGGACAGCGTGCAAGAGCCGTCATCGTGATCGTCAGCAGTGTTGACCGTGAATGTCATCGGGGTGTTAGGGGCAATGATCATAGGCGCGCTCGAGTTAGCATGCAGGGCGACCAGACTGTCGCGGCTGTGTGCGGTCAGGCGCATCGGCAACACGGCCATAGGCTGATCTTCCAAATTAACGGAACCCGCCATCGAGGCTGTCGTCCCCGATGTGTCACTGCGGAATCGGACCACGGACAGTTGGGAACCGGCAGTACTTGCAAGCATCAGATCATCAGTTGAAGATCCAGATACACGCGAGCGAACCGCCAAGCTGCTCGCCTGTGCTGGTAATGCGCCGAATTCGATTAACTGCCAATTGTCTATGGGTTGGTTTGCTTCAGACGCGAGCGCACTCACGCGGGACGTTGCAGACGCGAGAGCGCCGAATGGCACTTTAGCCGATCTAACGACGCTATTTGGTGCAGCTGGCCCCGGGGCAGTGAGTGCTTCGGCCCCTGTGGCAGTGGCTGGAGACGGCGTCAGCAGATACACCCGTCCTTGGTTCGACAGCAGAGCGAGGTCTGCTTGGGATGTTCCGGTGAAGCGCCCCGTGGCTATTGCCGCTACAACGAAAGGAAATGTTCGCGCCGTCATAACGGCCGACGGGACCTGCTGCTGCTGTTTTTCGTCAAGCGTTAACTTCCTGTCGCGACCGCGAACGATCACGACTTGATTGCCTGCCGCAATTGCCAGATCGCCGTGACCGGAGCCGTGGAGCGGGCCCAAGGCGAGCGACGTCGCAACGACCGGAATGGTTAAAACCTCAGGGGTTCCGTTTATCGCTCCTTTGGGCGATTCAAAGACGAGCACTTGTGGGCCGGCTGTACCGTTGATTGCGACCACGATGTCAGGGAGCCTGGAGCGCCGGTTCATCTCGCCTGTTACCAGGGCAGTCACACTCCCTGGAAGCTCGATGCGTTGCACTTTACCGAAGCCGCCGTGTCCGTCTCCCGGGAGCAAATACAGGCTGTTGCCGCCCCGGCGTGCCGTAATGACGTCCCAGTGCCCATCCGCATTGAAATCGCCGGCACCCAAAAACTGGGGCGCCTCCAGGAGGGAGAACACTCGCGCGTTTGGCAGGAAAGCAGGCGGTTCTCCGTTGCGAAGCTCAGGGCCATAAGGCCACAGGGCATTTACGTTACCACGATGGATGGTGATAATTCCGGACCTACCGGATGTCGCATAGCCGCTGACCAGATCGGGCATTCCGTCTTCATCGAAATCGCCCTCGGCGAGCGCCAAAGGCACCGCGCTGGCGGGAAATGCATCGCCTACGTAATTCGTAGGAATCACTTGCGGGTCGCGAAAACTGGTGTGGGAAGCGCCATCGCGGGCCTGGTGCGCCCGGAGGCTCGGTAGAAGGAGGAGCAGGACAATCCAACGCCGAGTAATAATGAATCGCGAGGCCAACATCCCGTAATCTCCTTCGGAGCGGAAGTGCAAACTTGTTGAATTCTACGCTCTTACGGCCGGAGCTGCCAGTACTGGCCGTACCGAGCGCCGGCAAACCGTAATGAATCCTCCGGGCCCTGGGTGAGACAAACAGTTAAGACTCAAAATTCAGCGGATAGAGAATTGAGTCTATGGGATTGTCTCGCAGACAGTTCACGAATCAATTCAAATTAGCCGCCGTAGGGCGGCTGGAGCAGGGTATATCGATCGCGGATTGTGCACACGAACCCGATCGCGGTGAATACGCGTAACGGTCAGCTTACACACACAGTTTCACAACCACCAGGGTCATGTCGTCGTGCTGCGGCGCGCCGGAGACGAACCGGTCAGCCTCGGCCATGAGGCTTGGGATCATCTCGGCGGCGCTTCGATTCGCATTTGATTCGACCGCTGGTATCAGCCGCTCCTCGCCCCATTCTTCGTCTTCGTTGTTCATTGCTTCGCTGATCCCATCGGTGAAGCCGACGAAAATGTCACCGGGTTCCATGACGAGCGACGCCTGTTGATATGGCGTGTTCGGAAACAGTCCAACAACCGTACCCCCGGTCTCCAACCGAATCACGTGAATTGTTCCGTCGGTTGTGCGGCGCAGCACCATCGGGGGATTGTGTCCAGCGTTCACATATGTGAATACACGGCTATCGCGATTGTATTGACCGTAGAAAAATGTCGCATAGCGATTCGTCGGGGTGGCATCGAAGACCAATTGACTTACGTTTGTCATGAGACGTGCTAAATCGCCTTGGCCCATCATGGCCTGCCCACGAAGTGACGCCTGCAGGGACGCCATCAAAAGCGCCGCTGCAATCCCTTTCCCTGACACATCGCCGATGGCGATTCCAAGATCCCCGTTAGCGAGGGTCAGGAAATCGTAATAATCACCTCCGACGCCCAGAGCGGGGCGGCAAGCTCCCGAATAGTCAATGCCCGCGATCACCGGCAACCGTTGCGGAAAGAGGCGCTCCTGCACTTCGTGCGCGATTTCGATCTCCCGATTCAAGCGCTCGCGTTGCGCCATCTCTTTCGCCATGGCGGTGGTCAGGCGGCTGTTTTCAAGCGCAAGCCCCGTCTGCAGAGCGACAGAGCGGAGCAGTTGAACATCGCTCGGCGAGTAAGGCTCTTCTGAAAGCTTCGGACCCAGGCTGAAAATCCCGAGCAGCTTGTCTTTCAGACCAACCGGCAAGAGCAACTGTGCGTGAATGGCTTTCAGCGTCAATAATTCAGTTTCGGGCGTTTCATGAACCCAGTTATCTTCGCGATCGAAGTAAATGCGCGCGGGCTCTTTGGAATCTTTGATGACGTCTACCGTCTTGGAGCCCTCAGACAAAGCCAGCTGCTTGGGAGGTTCAAAGCCCAGGCAATATACAGGGCGATACACGCCCTCCCCGTTCAGCAAGATTGCAACTTGCGGTACATGCAGCGATTCCGAAATGCGCCGCGCGACTGTATCGAGCAACTGCTGTTCGTCCACCATCGACCGCACGCTCTCACTCAGATCTTCCAAAATGACTTGCGCGTTGTAGGCCTCGCGGAAATATTTGCGGTCAATCCAAACCAGCAGACGCTTGCGAGTCCTTCGAATCAGCAGACTCAGCGCTATCACCGCGATCGCAATGGTGCCGATCTTACCGGTCAGGCTCATGCGTGATCCGAACACCAACACATTGAGACCGAAAATGATGCCGGCCCCGGCGAGACTCAGCAGCACTCGTAATCCGCCGCGCGCCAGAGTGTAACGGACGCCTTGACGGATTACCATTCTGAGATCCATGGCCCGTTCGACCACGATGACGTACGCAAGCGTCAATGGGAAAAGGCAGAATAGGAGGCAAATCGCAATTACGATCGGTTGCGAGACCTGGTTGAATTCGTTTGTTTTACCGAGAGCTTGATAGAGGATCAGGGAACCCAGTGGCGTCAGACCAATCCAGGACCCTGCAAGCAGAATCCGCAGCCGTCGCCGCGCATCCCGGTTTTTCGTTGTGCCGAATTTTGTGAAAAGACTTGCGAAGAAAAAGCTGACACCCGCCGCTATGATCAGGCTGCCGTTCAGGATCGGAATGTCGATAATGCGATTCAGCCCATGGAAAGCTTGGTAGTCAAATTGTGCGCTTACCGCATCCACGATGATCAGCGATATCCACCCGATCAGAGGACCAAGAAACAACCATTTCACCCAGGGCCGCTTCACATCCCACTCAAATCTCTCCGGGAAAGAAAGACCAAACGCAATAAGCCAAATGCTCCAACTCATGAGCGCTGCAATATACCAGGCATCCGCGAATGTCCACAAAAGCTCCGGAAAGTGATACCAGGCGGCAGACCTCACTATCTGGGAAAGCGAGATCATCAGGCCGAACACGATCAGCGCCCGGGAATCGTTGGGCAGGACCGCGGCAACGTAGATGCCGATAATCACGCAGAACAGTTCCATCGCGATGAGCACGCTGCTTACCACCAGATCACTCGCCGTAATCGGTGTGATGCTGTTCGCCGGCACAGGCACCCGGATCGTTTCCGGCGTGGATTTCCCTTTTGGGATGACCGTAAGGACCAGTGACTCGTTCGGCTTGTGTCTTCGGATCTCGTGATAGAGCACGCGCTCGTTCTTGAGATCTCTTCCGTCAATCGTGAGGATGCGATCGCCGGGATGAAGGCCCGCCTTCGCGGCTTGCTCGTTAACTGCTCTTATGGTTCCGTCGCCCGTGCTGAACGGACTTTCGGATATTTCGGTGTCATGGGTGGCGAGATGAAAGTCGACAACGGAATAAGCGATCTGATGAAAGAGTGCGACCGCAAAAAGCGGAATCAGAAAAACGTAATTTCTATAACGACGCCACTGACGATCTCGCATCTTCGCTTGTGCCGGAGTTCAACTTACCACAGATTGAGTGTATGAACGCATTTAGGTTTGAAGATGACGCAGCTCGAATGTGGAAAGCAGAAGGCGAGCGGCAGCTGGAGGAAATTATGCCGCTTTTTGCTCCTGCGCCGAGCGATTTTCGCTGAACGAAGCCATCCGCATGGAGTGTTCCAGCTGCGAATTCAGCTGAATCTGGTGGTCGGCTTTGGCTTCGGCGAGTAAAACGTTCATCCGATGCAGGTCCTGCTTGCGTTTTTCGACCGATTCTTTGCGCGCTTCTTCAGCTTCTCGCTGCCTCTGCCGTTCGAACCCAATTTCTGCTCTTCTCTTTTCGGCTCTGAGTTTTAGAAGATCGTTTAGGCATTTATGGAAGGCGCGGTCGTTGGTGGTTTGGTAACGCATGAAGAGCGCGAACTGCTTTTCATGCTCGTGCGCTGGGAGACCGTCTTCGAGAAGGATGTTTTGGAGCGTCAGCGCACGCTGGCTGAGCCAGTGATGCTGCGCCATTTTTTCGACCAGGATGGTTTCGGTGGGGGTAGAAGGTTTGTGTTCCAATTGCAGAGCGATCCGCAGATCTTCGAATTGTTCGGCGTTTTCGGCCGGAAGAACGTTGAATGCTCCGCAGAATCCCCAGCGAAAATTGTTGAGGCAGGAAACGGCTTTGCCGTCCTCGGTTTTGGGACCGGTACTGTGTTGAGCATTGGCTTTGTTCGCTGCCATTTGAGCGTCGGTTGACATGATGGGTGAACTCCTGAGTGAGAAATGGCCGAGGTGTCGGCGCCATTCGCGCGGCCTTCGGCTGTTTTGAAGATAGTGGAGGGAAACGGTCGGCTGAGAGGCAGTGGGCTCGAGCGGGTGAAGTGGGTTTCCGTAAGTAGCTAAAAAGAGGGATTTAGCGGGTGTGGAGAGGAAGTGTGGAATATCTGGGAAGAGGTGTGATCGGGGTTTTTGCCGGATGTCACACCTGCGGATTGCACCTTCATTACGGTGGGTTTGTACGTATTAGGGACCTCATTGACGGAAAGTGATCTGCCGCGTTTTACGTATCAGGTGAACGGGAGAGCCGGCGGATCTGTTGCGGGCGCGCATGCCTTAGCCGACCCTTCGACCGGCCAGATGACGGTCTATACAAATGACATGAAGCCTACAGCATGCGGAGAGGCGTCGCTGGGTTTCTCGGCATGCCCCCGGGCTGTGTGCGTGTGATCTGGATGATGAGTCCGCAGGCCTTCGGCCGTTCAGCCGGCGGACGACGCGGCTTTTCAGGCGGCCTGGATTGCCCGCGAGATCGGCCGACCCGTTCGCATGCAGTGGATCAGAGAGGAGGAGACGGCTTGGGATGCAAAAGGCCGCATTTCTCGTGAAGATTCGCGGTGCGCTTGACCCGGATGGGAGTCTGGTCGCGTACGACTTCCACGCACGTTCGTGCGACTACAACCATGTCGGATACAAGGAGCCGGATACCGTTCTGATTGCGCAATCGATGGGATCGAGGCGCGCAAAGCCTGGCGCCGGCAGTGCCGCTATGCCCTCGGACATATACGCCATTCGCGATCGCAGAATGGTTGGGGAGGTGGTTGGTCTGCCAACCCTGTGGGAAACGCCGCTTCGCACCGGAACGCGATTACGACGCTACGGGCGTTCGCATCCGAAGAGTTCCCTTCCGGGACGACCGTCTTCTCGCCGCGCTGAAGGCCGGGGGCGTGTGATTCAGAATGAGCAACAACATTGAGAGGTAGATCGTCGTCATAACAAGCCGCAAGCAGCGGGCTTATCGCCGGTCATCGGAACAAAAGTGCATCCCCGGACCCGATAATCGCGTGTAGTCGCGCAGTGTCGAGTAATCCGCCCGGGCAGAGCAATTCCTCAGATGTACACTCGGCCGTCAGAACGATCTATGCGGCCGGTGGGTTCAGTTTCCGGGTTGCCCGTCATTCTTTACTAATGTGCGCCGCTTCGTTCGGCGTTCGTTGCGGCGGATGAGGAAAAAACAGTTGGTATTGTCGCAGGACACCGAACACGCCGCTTCGATTGTGATGGTGAAGTGCAGTGGATCGACGTTGATCAGCAACAGCGCGGCCGCGGCATTGGACATAAACTCAGGGCTCAGATTGGCGCATGGTTTACTGCCCAGAATGCCAAGCGCATTTGCGTGAACGTAAGCACGAACAATCTCGCAGCGCGTAAGCTCTATACCAATTGCGGGGCACGGCCGCTAAGTGAGGCCTGGGTGGGTTTGGGCCATTCTTCTCTAATTTGTGCTAATCGAAGGAAGATGAACGGCAGTGAGGCTACGTCACTCCACCGAGTTCGCCTTCGCGATGAAGGGCTTCATCTCTTTGTAATCGAGGCGATTTCAGCGATGGCCCGGTCGAGCTCTTCATCCGCGCTATAAAAATGGGGCGCGATTCGAATGCCGGCGTTTGGCCTGTAATCGACCAACACTTCGCGGCGGGCAAGTTCGCGGACAACCAGGTCTCCGCTTGGCACGTCGAGGACGGCAACTCCGCCACGGCTTTGCGGATCGCGGCAGGAACGCACCGCAAAGCCTGCATTATCGGCAAGGTCGATCAGGCGCTGCGTCTGACGCAAAGATTTTTCACGGATTGCCCCTACTCCGATCTCATTCACGATCTCATACCCTGAACGGGCCGAGTACAAAGCAGGAATCGCGGGCGTTCCATTCAAGAACCGGAATGCATCCTCAGCGAAGTCGATGGGACCGGACTCGAACTCGAAGGGGCGCCGGTGCGCCATCCAGCCTGTAGCGGTTGGCCGCAATCGCGTGCGCAGATCCGGCCGCACATACAAGTAACCGGCACCAGGACCGCCACATAACCATTTGACAGAACCACCGGTTGCAAAGTCTACGCCAAGAGCGCGAACGTTAACCGGCATTGTTCCGGCCGACTGGTAAAGGTCAGCAATGGCAAATGCCCCCACTTCATGGGCACGCCGAGTAATGGCGGCCAGATCCTGTACGAACGAGCTGCGAAACGCAACGTGTGAGACCGAGACGAGCTGTGTGCATTCGTCAATTGCGTCCAGCATCAGCTCCAACGGCAACGTCACGCCGTCGGGTGAAGCAACCTGGCACACACGCGCTCCTTGCCGCTCGAACCCGTAATAGATGTAATCGTTGGACGGGAAGTTCAGGCCATCGGTAACAAGCTTGTTACGCGAGGTGTTCCAGTCGAAACAGGAAGCAACCAGCATCTGGCATACCGAGACGTTCTGATGCATTACCACTTCGCCCGCTCCGGCACCGATGATTGAGGCGATCAGATTTCCGGTGGTCATCGGCATCTCCCACCATCCTTCTTCCCAGGCACGAATACCGCGCTGCGCCCAGGTTTCAGCGAATTCCTGCAATGCAGCCGTGGTGCGGCGCGGCATGGCTCCGAGTGAATGGCTGATGAGATAGGTAGTTTTCTCGAGGATGGGAAACTCTTTCCGCCACTTCAGGAGCTCGTCCATATCTCTGACGGTAAACTAGAGCTCCGCCACTGCACTTTCCCGCAACGCGGTCCGTTTCCCATATCGACGCCAGAGGAAGTACGCCGGCACGCCGGCCAAGATCAACCCCAGCCCAGCGAAAGAAGCCTGAGGACGCGTGATCAGCATGTTGACCAAAAACCAGAGCGTAACCACCAGAAACACAACAGGCGTGATTGGGTAACCCCACATACGATAGGGGCGAGATAGAGCGGGCCGATTACGCCGCAGCACGATCACAGCGCCAATCATCAACCCATAGAACAGCCAAATACCAAATAACGAGTAATCGATTAGCGATTCGTAAGAGCCGCTGAGCAGCAGCACCGCCGACCAAACGGCTTGCGCAACAATCGCGAAACCGGGGGTTCCGTATGTCGGATGCACGTGGGCGAATTTGCGGAAGAAGAGGCCATCCGCGGCTTGTGCGAAATATACTCGCGGGCTAGTCAGAAAACAACCGTTTAGAGTGCCCAGCACCGAGATCAGAATAATGAGCGATACCACGCTGCCTCCGACAGGGCCGAGCACTCGTTCTGTGGCATCAGCGCCGACGTGCACGCTAGCCGCGATTTCGGGAATCGATAGCACGCGCAAGTACGCGATGTTTGCAAGCAGATAGATGCCTGCCACGGCGAGAGTGCCGACGACGAGCGCGCGCATCACATTGCGCTTCGGATTCCGGATCTCGCCGGCGACGAAGGTGAGCTGCACCCAGCCGTCGTAACAAAGCAAGCAGGCAATGAGTGCGACTCCGAAACTGCTTAGGGAAATGGAAGTTGCACCCTGGGGCGGTACCGCATAGGCTGGCAGATGCCCGTTATGCGCGACCGAAGGTGTCGCGTGGCCGCCCAGCAGTAAGGCGGCCGCGATAATGATGAGTAGTCCTACGACCTTCGCAGAAGTGAAGCTGTTCTGAACCACCGTGCCGAACTTCACTCCCCGATAATTCACCCATGAAAACATAGCCAGCACTGCCAGACTGACCACCATCGAGAGCAAATGCCCGAGCGGCACGAAGTAACGAAGGTAAACGGAAAAGACCACGGCCAGCCAAGCCGCTTGCGCAGTACGCGCCACAGTGAAAAGCGACCAGCCGCAGAGAAACGCGGCTGCGGGCCCATAGGCCTCGCGCAAGAACACGTACTGGCCGCCAGTTGCAGGAAACGCGGCGCCCAGCTCGGCGCAAGCCAGTGCTCCAAGTAACGAGACCGCACCGGCCACAACCCACACGGCCATCATCATGGGCGCGGATGGCAGGCTGCGCGCTACCAGATTGGGAACCAGAAAAATGCCACCGCCAATCATCATCCCCACGACAATCGCGACCGAATCGGCGAGGGAGAGACGCCGCGCGAGTCCTATCGCGCCGCTCACATTCCTCAGCGCGCTGTGACCAGAATCGGCTTCGCCGCTAGTAATATTCGACACTGCTGTGCAGCTCACCTCCCGTCGGAACGCGAGTTTAGCATTACTGGAACACAAGTTGCAGTTCTGCGAGTACCACCACCGCTGCTGCTTTCGAAGAACATCTAAAAACAGAATTTGCCGCCGCGATTTGAGTCCTAGCTAAATTGGGGTTTGGCAGAGCCGCGTTCATCGAGCATCCGCCGCAAGGCGCAGACCCTCGATCGGGCGTCCGAGCAATTTTTGCGCCGCTGACAAAAACTGCACTGTATGCGGGAGCGTTGCGTGCAAATCGAATGCGGCCTCGTCGATCCATTCAGAGTGAATGGCGAACACGGACGGCTGGCGTAACGACTCGAACACGTCCATGCGGATACACCCTGGTTCTCGGCGTGACGCTTCCACTTACGCGCAGCAGTTCTTCGCGAAAAACAGGAGTGTCGCTTAGCTCTGGGTGGAAGCTTACGATGAAATGAAACGGCACGACACCTCCATTGACAGATCATAGTAGCAAGATTCATCCTGCGCCGTGCAGGTTGTGTCCGGACGGTCGGCGATCCGGACAGAACAAGCCTCGTGTCCATAGATCCCCTGTGGTCACGCAGTGTAGATCTACCCCGCCTCGGTCCCCAAGTTGGCGTATAACGCGCACCCGTCAATTGACCGCTGGCAACCGGCGGAAGAGCATTGGGAACCGTAGCCGACTAGCCGTTCAGCTGAAAACGCGCGGCAAACACGTTGCCGTTTTGCGCGCGGGAGCGCTCGTGCTACTTCCCTTGAAAGCGCAGAACGGCCGTGCCTAGATGAATCTCATCCTCGGACTTGAGAAGCGCTCCGCGACCGCCGCGATGTACAGGCTGGCTCAAACCATCCCGGACAATCCATAGCCCGCAATTTGCTTCGCCTTTGTACCAGCGGTCATTAAACAGCCGGTATTCCGCGGTCTTCGGCGAATAGAGGATATGCGCGTGTTCGCGCGAGACGGTGCGGTTGACCTCGTTGTCTTCGGTAAATGCCAGGTCGTTTCTTCGCGACGGCCCGGCGCCGCGATAGACTTCACTCGTCCGTCCTATATTTGTTCTTGTTTTGTCTAAACTGATGTGCGCCTGGTTTGCCGTTCCATGAACCACGACCAGCTTGGCAGGTCTTCGTCCGCGGGTTGAAGTTTCACCGGTCTTACTCGGATCCATTACAGTTTCGACCGACAGCCAGCGTTCGCCTTTGCCGGGTAAATTCGGAGTCGTCCACATCTCGACTCGCAGGTCGGACGGGAATCGATAGCTCGATCGCGTCAACCCGCTCTTTAGCTCTTCCATGAAGTAGTTGGTCAAGAACTCGCTCTGAAACACGTTGGACTGGTCTTCGGGCACGCCCAGCAGTCGAATGCGGACGAGATTGTACGGGAACACATTCTTGCCGCTGGCGCGATGACTGTTGGCTTTGATGGTGTCGAGCACCGCCAGTCGGATTTCGGCGAGTTCCGGCGCGTCCTTGGCAATGCGATTCGCGCCAAATGGCGTCTCGAATATGGCTTTACCCAGCTTCTCGATCACATTTGAAATGGGCATGTATTCACCTGGTTTCTGAACTCTCTTTAGCGCTCCCTGACGGTCGCGGTTCTGAAACTGCAGCGGCGATAACTCCCAACTGCTGCGCTGCTTCTACAATTTCTCGTGCCACGGGCGCGGCGAATTGCGCACCATACCCGCCATGCTCGACGACGACCGCAAAGGCAATTTTCTTGCCCGGCTCGGCGTCGTAAGGCGCGAATCCAGCAAACCACGAGTGCGGCTCACCTTCATCGAGCTGCGCGGTCCCTGTCTTGCCTGCGACGTCGATCTTCACTCCGGCCATTGCGGCTTGCGCTGTCCCTGCCATCACGACGGACCTCATCGCCTTTTGCAGAAACAGAGCCGAATCCGCCGCAAGCACCGGAATAGGAGCGGCAGTTCGCGCATTGCTCGCATCTGTTACCCAGCGTCCCTCCGGCATGCGCCCGCCTGCCGCAATGGTGGCCGCCACGCGCGCCATTTTGAAAGGCGTTATGAGCACCGGACCCTGCCCATAGGAAGCGAACGGCATCATCTTCTTTATCTGAGCGAGCTCGCCCGCAGGAACCCCGAGTAAATCCGCAGTTTCGAGAAGCGCCTTCGCGCCCACGTTGTACACCCCGAGCTGGGCAAAATAAGCATTGCAGGACACACGGATTGCGTTCGCCATGTTCAAGGTTCCGTGCGCATGATCTTTGATGTCATCGCGTACGGGCCGCCGCCAACCCGGGATAATCGTGCCCACGCGCCCGTCGCCCAATCCTCTGCATGTATAAGTCTTTTCGGTCGCCTTCGGATCCAGGCGCAACGCCGCCATGGCGGTCACCAGCTTGAACGTCGAACCCGGCGGATATTGGCCATACCGGGCGCGGTCCAGCAATTCATCAGGCGTGGTCTCTCCATTTTGCGGCGGCGCAGGCCAACTGGCCAAAGCCAGCACGTCTCCACTCTGCGGATTCATAACCACCAATGCGCCTTTCTTGTTCGTCGGCTCCAGGCGGTTCCGGAGAATTTCCTCAGCTTTGAGCTGCAGGCGTATGTCGATGGTCGCTTGCACATCGCGATTCCGGTTGAGCAGCGCTTCGAGAATCGGATTGCCGTGTTGATGCCGGTATCGCACCACGGGCGCAAGCTCCGCATAATCCGTATAACCCTGCAAGCGCGCGTTCGAATCATGCTCGATCAGCGAGGCGTTCGTGGCGTGGAAATTCTCTCCGGTTCGCAGGTCGCCGATGAGGTGCACAGTAGCAGGGCCGAACGGATAATAGCGGTTGTCCAGTCTCGAGCACGTCTGATCGATGGAGATTCCCAAACGCTCGTAGTCGGCGCGGCGCTTTTCGAGCGCGGTCCAACTGCTCGTCGCGAGCAACAATCCGTTGCGATCGTAAATGTTGCCTCGGGGTATGGAGGCAGCGAGCAGGTTCAGACGCGGATTACGCTGCGGCCGCTTGACGCCATCCTGCGTAAACACCAGCGCATTCTTCCCGATGAGTTCCTGATCGTGCAGCACCTCGATGTATGCAGCGCGTGCGAAGAGGGCCATCGCACAGCAGCCTAAAGCTAGCGCGACTACCCGAACCGGTACGCTGAACGGCAGCTTGATACCTTTGCGATCATCATGATCAAGCTCCTCATCGCCTGCCGCAGCCCGCGCCGATTGATTCGAGATTCCCAATAGAACGGCGAAGATCGCAAAGTTCGCCAGCATAGCGGTATTTCCGGAGCTCAAGAATGGCGAAACCACACCCGAAAGCGGAATCGCACCGAGGGCGCCACCCGAAATCAGCAGCATCTCGAGCGCGATCAGAGTGCCCAATCCCACGCCGAGAAACATGGCGTATTCTTCTGGCGCATTCAGCGCGATCCTAAAGGCCCGATGCACCAGAAGAGCAAAAAGCGCGCAGATGCTCAACACTCCGGGCAAGCCCCATTCCTCGGCAATAGCAGGAAGCACCAGGTCCGTATGTCCGGCTGGAATAACGCTCGGATCGCCCCATCCGGGCCCGGACCCCAACGGGCCGCCTGTAGCAAACGCCCACAGCGAATGCGCCAGTTGATCGCCTCCGCGGATATCGTTGTCCCAAGGCGACAGCCACATCGAAACGCGCTCGACCACGGTGTGTGGCGCGCCGAGGTGATAGCCGATCACAACCCCGCATATCAACACAAGCACGCCGAGCAAAGCCAGCCCGGAGCGCCCTCGCGCGACGGCAAACATCGTCAAGAAGAGAAAGCCCATCACCAGCGCCGGTCCCATATCCTTTAACAGGAAGAACAGCGCCAGCGCGCAAGCGACGGCGCACATGACCGGAAGCGCGTGGCTCACTCTGGGCAGCTCCAGCCAGCGCAGCCATCGTGGAACAAATTTCTTCTGGTGCAGATCTCGGAGCCGTTCCCAGTTATGCGCGAAATAACCTGCCAGGAAAAAGACCAGCAATACTTTGATCACCTCGACGGGCTGAAACGGCCCCAGGTTCACCTTGGCATCGCTGCCGGTCGGTCCCGATCCGAGCTTCAAAAGACCAATGAATAAGGCGAATGCAACCAGCAAAGGCGTGTAAACCCAGCGCGAGAAATTCCGGTATTGGAAAGGTCGCAGCAGAGGCAACAATAGACTCGCGCAGCCGACTAGAACACCCCACGCGAATTTTTTGAACTCAAGCGTATCTCGCAGCGGATCGCGAAGGCTGATCATCAATATCAGTCCGATGCCGGTCAATAAATGCAACGCGGGAAGTATTGCCGGATCGCCACGAAATCGCCGCAGTCGCCAGGCGAAATGCACCAGCCAGAATGCGGCCACATAAAGCGATATCCAAATAGCGCACGTCCGTAAAAATTCTTCCGGCGTTCGCACGACCAGCAAGGGTTTGACCTTCGCAAGCGGAATCAGGGGCAAACTCGAGCGGCCGGTTTTGCCCAAGCTTTTTTGTTGCGCTCGCAGGGAGCTCCATCTCGAATCGTTTTCGAGATCCGCCCGAGTAACTCGAAGCCGCGCCAGAACTCCGACGTTCGGAACCGGTCTGCGCTGCTCAAGATAATTCCAGATCCGCTCGGCAACCAGCTCGCGCTCTGCGGAATCATTGAAGATCTGCAGAACCGTGGCGATCTGCTGCGGTCCGGAGACTTGGTTCAAATTGAGCAGCTCACCGTGATTCAGGCGGTCCTGCAGCTCCGGAAAATCTTCCGTTTTCGCCGCCACCACCAATGCCAATCCGCAAACAACCAGCAGCGACGCCCCGAGAAGCCAGAACAGCTCGCGCCGGCGCTCTAACGGTTTGAACTTTGCGGCTAAATCGATCTTCGCCGCGACGGTATCCTGCCAGCTCTGGGTTACTGCCATCGCCGTGAACTCGAAGCGTGCCGTGGTGCGTGTTGTTTCGCGGGAACGTACCGCACAGCTGCCGTTTGCAACCTGATCTGCTCGCTTTGGTATTCATATACCTGCTCCAGATTTGTGCTCACATTCGAATAGCCGATGATCGGCTCATACAGAGTGCGTGCTCGCTCAATATCGTCACGCGCCATTTGCAGCCATTTGGCCTTGTCGGGCCGGGCGTCTGCAGGCGTGCGTTTCGCGCGGGATAGCTCCCATTGCGCGCGAAAGAGATATCCATCCGCCTCTTCTTCGATCTCTTTTGGCCCGCGCTTGTAGCCGAATTGCTCGGCCTGATGAAACTCGCCGAGCGCCTGACCGATATTGTGCGAGACGTACACATACACGCGCGCCAACCCGAGATGGGGATCAGCCGATCGCGGCAGATAAGATTCCGCTTGCCGGAAGTTACTGATGCTTTGCGCCGCTTTCGGAGGATTTTGCGCGAGATTAAAATACCCGTTCGAGAGCGCCAGCTTGCCTCTGGTTTTCGAATCCCAAGGATCAATCTCCAGCGCGTAACGCAGGCATGTGCGCGCTTTCGACCAGTCAAAATCTCCCAGCTGTTCGTCCGAGCTGCTGCGGAAATGGTCCAGGATGCTGTCAGCCGCCGCAACGAGATTGGAACGAAACGGTCTTTCTATTCCGAGAACGGGCGAGAATTCACCCAGGAAACTGTTCCGCTGTTTCAAATCCTGGTATAGAGCCCAATCTGCGGAAAGGGATTGTGCGCTTTCGTGAACGTAATCTGTCTGGACGCGCAGCGGGCTGCTGATGCTCCAGAAACGGTAATAGTAGCCGACGGGAATGAAAACCAGCAGCCCCACCAGCACGCCCGCCAAAAGAGCAATCGCCACGTTGGTTAAGTCGTTCCACCCACGAGCATGAGGTGGACGGATCTTCACCGCAACCCGCCCCTTAACGGCTGGCGGACTCGTCGAATCCACAACGGCCGGGTTCCTTTCGAGAGTCGCGTTTGCGTCCCACGCCGCAAGCCGCTCGCCTGCCGCAACCGTCAATCGGCCGTCTAAAGAGGCCCGCAGATCGCTTTCGAATGCCTCCGCTGACCCGTAACGGCGTGCCATGTCACCGGCCAGCGCCTTAGCGATGATGGCCTTCACCGAAGCCGGGCAACTTTGCGGGAGAGCCCGCGGCGCCCTTCGCGACTGAATCAAATTTTCCAGCTTTCGCGTGTTCTGAGCCTGATACGGCGGCGCGCCTGAGACCATCTCATACAGGCTGATGCCGACGGCCCACAGGTCCGCGTGCGGATCAACCTGCCCCTTGCTGATTCGTTCGGGCGAGCAATAGCTCGGGCTTCCCAGATTGTGGTGGGTCAGGTTATGCGTGAAAGTAATGACTTTCGCGATCCCGAAATCCAGCAGCCGCAGTTCATCGCTCGCGCCGATCTGCACGTTCGATGGTTTGATATCTCCGTGCACCACCGCAGTCTTTCGCCCGTCTACATCCGACACAAAAGAATGCAGCGTTCTTAGCTGGCTACAGATTTCGGCGGCATACCGGGCGGCGCGCTTAGCGTCGAGCCTGCGCTCTTCGTGCAGAATTTGC
Source organism: uncultured Acidobacteriaceae bacterium (assembly GCA_963758245.1). Lineage (GTDB taxonomy): Bacteria > Acidobacteriota > Terriglobia > Bryobacterales > Bryobacteraceae > Bog-105. Next base: position 404,939 of record CAVWUV010000006.1, read on the forward strand.
GCCAGGGTCTTGCCCTCAAAATATTCCATTGCGACAAAAAAACAGCCGTCCTGTTCGCCGCAATCGTAAATCTGCAGGATGCGCGGATCTAATTCATGCAGCTGTTTCTGTATCAGTGCTCCGCGGCTTTCCGCTTCAATGACAAGTTGCGTGAAATCATCGCGCAGACGCTCGACAAGCTTCAACACGACCCGGCGATTCATCTCGCCATCTCGCGCCAGATACACATCCGTCAGGCTGCGTCCCAGCTTGCGTATGATGTCGTATTTGCCGAACTTCTGGAAATGAACCACGCGTTCGCGCTCCACCTAGGAAAGCATCACTTGACTCCCGGTTTAGCCAATCCATTCCGCGCAATTAAGTTTCTCTCTAGCACCGGGCGCGCGCCTGGATCGATCTCCACGCCCGATCGAAGAGCTCCGGCAACTCTGCCGTTTTCCGAAATCCAATTTCCGGCGAGCCGCGGAGCGCTCTGGTCCTTAATAACTATTCCCGCTCCAGGATTCGCATGCACAAAATTGGCCAGAAGAATTGGCTGTGAGGTTCCATCGATGCGGATTCCCGCCTCGATTGCGCCTGAAACCTCTACGTCCTCGATCTCTACCGATGAATCCGCAATCCAAATTCCCGTGCGCAGCGGATGCGCCTCGTCACTCACAATACGCAGACCCTGCACACGCGCGTCCCGAATGCCTCGCGCAATCATTGCCAGACCGGGATCTGTCACCGAGGTGGGACTGCTCCGAACGACTGCCTGGCCTGCGACATCGCTGACGAGGTTTACATGCTCCTTCAGCTGAATGGGGCCCAGATATTCTCCCGGCGGGATTTCGATCGTATCGCCGGGGCGGGCAATACTCAGAGCATTGATGATGCCGAGCGCGTCAGCAGGATTCACTGCGATATGCGTGGGCAGGCGTTGCACAGTTGCGGTTTTTGTTGGCTGCGGAGCCGGACGTGGGCTCATGCGTTCCAGAGTGCTCCACAGGAGGACGCCCAGAAGCATGCCTGCCAGAAGCCACAGCGCGCTCATGATCGCGGTACGCCATCGGGTTCCCTCTCGCCGCATTCGCGTGACGCCGTGGCGCGAACGCACCTCTGCCAGCGTCTTCGATTCGCTGCCGAGAAACTCAGGCCCCGCTACAAACACTACGCTGACATTGTCCTTGCCTCCCGCATCGTTTGCGGCGTCGATAAGCTGGCGCGCAGTTCCCTCCGGACTGCCGTCATAGCGCTCAATAATTGCGGTGATTTGGGCCGAAGTGAGCACATCGCTCAATCCGTCGCTGCACAGCAACAGCGCTGCGTCGGGCCGGAACAGAAATGTCTTGATTTCGACGAAGTCGGAATCGTGCGCTTCGCGCGGGTGGGAACCGACGTCGCGAAAAACCTCGTTTCTGCGCGGGTGCCGCATGGCCTCTTCTTCGGTCAGCTCGCCCTCATCCTCCTGCTCTCCCACCGGCGAATGGTCCGATGTCAGCTTCCGCAGATTTCCGTTCCACACCAGATAAAGGCGGGAATCGCCCACATGCCCTATGGTCACGCGATCTTCGCGCGCCACTGCCAGAGTGAGAACGCAAGCCATCCCGCGCCACTCTTCATTGCTTTGGGCCATTGAGTAGATCTCGTTGTTCGCCTCCGTGATCGATTGACGGATCTTCTCTTCAATGCGGACGCCACTATCTTCCAAGTCCGCGGCGATCATGTTTTTTCCAATGACCCGAACCGCCGTTTCGGCAGCCAATTCGCCCGCGGCGTGCCCGCCCAGGCCGTCTACGACAAGGAAGATTCCGTGAACGTCGTCCGCAAGGACGCGGTCCTCATTGACGGTTCTCTTGAGTCCCGGATCTGTGGCAGCGCCAGTCCGCCATGCTGCGGCTGTCTTCATGATCGTCGCGGACCTCGCCAATTGAGGCATACGAACCCGATCACAAACAGGATGAGCACCCATTGCAAAAGAGGCCCGGTGACGTGCAGAAACCTCATGGCCGCACTTCGAATTCGAGAGTGAGAGTCTGTCCTACGCCAATCTCCGCCCGGTTCGGCAAAACTTCTTCGACCCCCTTCCGCAGCCGTTTGCCGCCGACCCAGGTTCCATTCGTGCTCGCGTCCGTAATGAAAAAGATCCCCGACGCCGAATCGCGGCGAAGAATCAGATGTTCTCTTGAAACCTCATCGCCCGTATAGAGCGCGAGATCCATCGGCTGATCATCTCCGCCCCTTCCGATGCGCACCTGGTTTTGCGTTATTAAATAATGTTGCGGCCCGGAATCGTCTTCATACCGGATCTCCGCAAAGACGGGGTCCGCTGCCCGGCGCGCTTCCTGACGCTGGCTGGTCGTCCGCTGCGCTGATGCGGAAGGCTCGCGCTCCATAAGCGTGGTCTTCGTGCCTCGGTAGCCCGGCTGGACCGTTTCGTTGAGCTCCGAATGAATTTCGACATCGCCCGACGGCACCTCGGAATCCGGTAGAAACTCGATGCTCCAATCGCGGCATGCGATCTTGTATTCCTTCGGCTGCTTGGGACGACGGCGCACACCAAAGACGCTGGAATTGGTGTTGAATGCAACTACCCGGGAACGCAGCGCCCGCTTCGCATCTTCGATGATGAGATCGAATACACCGCTTAGCGTCGTATGGTCTTCCGGGTTTAAGTAGATCGTGAAAACGCAGGGCAGCAGGACCGTGTAGGTCATCTCGAACCGGCCCAACTCCATATTCCGGATCAGTTCGCCGATGATGACATTACCGCTCAGCTTGGGTTCGCTGAGCTTTTGGCTCTGGTGGTGCGCCAAGCGCGCGCTCCTCTCCCTGTCCTCCACTGACGTCCGGCAATCCGCCGGGTTTCACGCCTGCCCCCGATCAACTCCCATATCAAAACTTCTTAATGAAGAAAGCGTTCGAGACGCGAAGCTCTGATTGACGTGATCCCAGCTTAGTACAGGGGAAGGGCAGATAGGACGAGCGCCAGGCTGCACATACCGCTCGCGGCACGACTCAACCAAATCTCTCATCTCCGATACACCACTCCGCCTTTCATCACGAACTGCACCTTCTCCAACGCACCGATATCCTGCAGCGGATCGCCGGGAACCGCGATCACGTCAGCCAAATAGTTGGGCTTCAACTCTCCGATCTGCCCTTCCCACCCCAGCACTTTGGCTCCATTCAGCAAATCCGCCTGAAGCACGGCCAGCGGTTTCATTCCGTACTTGACCATCAGCACGAACTCCCGCGCCTGCGTTCCGTGCGGGAAAGGACCCACGTCAGAACCGACCGCCATCGGCACTCCCGCCGCAAGCTGTTTCCGAAACTCTTGAACCTTCATGTCGAGCATCCGATGCTCGCGCGCACCATCTTCGGGGGTGGCCGCATGCTCCGCAAAATATTCGAAGATCGTGAACGTCGGAACAGCAGGAATCTGCTTCTCACGCATTAGCCGCATGGTCTCTTCGCTGAGTTGGTTGGCATGATCGATTGACTCCACTCCGGCTTCGGCCGCATAGAGCGTCCCCGGCTCGCCCGTCGCATGCACCCCTACGCGTTTACCCACCCGAGCCGCTTCCTGCACAGCGGCGCTGAGTTGCGCTTCCGTGTATTGATAAGGCGTGTGAAACTGGCCATCTCGAATCGAATCCGGGCCGGTCTCATAAATCTTGATGAAATCAGCGCCTTCCTTAAGTTCCTCGCGAATCGCGGCCACCAGTTCCTCGGCACTGTTGGCATACGTGGCGTTCGAGAGCACGTGCTGCGCGGGGTTGAACTTGATCGCGTCCTCATGCCCGCCCGTTATGTCGATAGCGTTGCCGCTGATCCTCAGCCGGGGTCCCGGAATCAGCCCGTGATTGATTGCGTTTCGCACTGCCGTATCGGCCGAGCCTGCGCCTTCCGTACCCATGTCGCGTTCTGCCGTGAAGCCCGCCATCAGATCGGCGCGCGCTGCCAGAGTGGCCATAATCGTTCGCTGGGGCACCGATTCTTCAACCGTCTGCAAGTCTTCTGCGCCCGGATGTAGAAATAGATGGACATGCGCATCAATCAAGCCCGGCAACAAAGTACGATCGCCCAAATCAATGATGTCCGCTCCTGCCGGATGCGTCACCTTCGGCCCCACTTCACTAATTCGTTCGCCCTCGACCAGCACCTCAGCGGGGGTTACCATCCGTCCAGTCTGAACATCCAGCAATCGCGCCGCATGCAGAACAATAGCTCGTGGAGTGCTATCCGGCGATTGCGCCGAAGCGCCGAACGCCAAACCGGAAAGGAGAAAAACAGTGGTGATTACGGTGAAGGTAGCGCGTTTCGACATGGTTATCGGACGCGATGTTACCACTTTCCTGGTCCCCAGGAATTAAACTCGCATTCGGCGGCGTCACCCGCGCATCTACTGGATCCGGACCCGCGGGTAACTGGTCCACTTAGACATGTCAGTTACAACGACGCGATCACCCGGTGCGAGTCCCTCAACGATTTGAATGAAGGGACCGGAAATTTCACCATATTTTACTTTCGTGCGGCGAGCGAATGCGGAATCCGGCTCCAAAAGGAACAGTGTCGCCACGCCGTTCGCGACAGAGTCTGCCGGACGGGCAAAGTACACCACGTCTTTCATTTCCCCGGCTTCGACAAGCGCTCGAGCCTTGTTACCCACGGCCGCGCCCTCCGGGAGTCCCTCAGACAGCTCGATCTCGCAGCTGTCCTTCGAACCGCTTACCACCTTTCCTTCAATTCCTCTCGGAAACGGCTCGATCTGGATTCTGGCGCTACTTCCGGATTTACACTCGCCATTAGCACTGGAGAGCGCGGGTACGGCTCGGGGCGGATGTAAAGACGTAAGCGATCCGGTCGCCTGCTCGAAAAGAGGCATATTGCCACGCTCGACTGTATGAACGGAAAGTGTCTCCTTAGAGATGACGGGCTCGCGATGTTGCCCGGCGAGCGGCAGTAGGCCAAGTAAACACGCGCAGAGTCGGTATATTGCTTTCACGCGGTGAAATGATCGCACGTTCCAGCCCATGACTATCTGTTGCAAAACCAAACTAAACGCGCCCTCCCTTGTTCGGAAACTGGATTTCGTGTTCGATTGCGGACGGCAGATGGAGCGCAACGCATAACCGGCCTGCGCCAATCTTTTAAGCGGCATTGCGCGCAGCGGAGTCGTTAGGGTTGGAGGGGATGAAAACCCGCCCCGGGGGAGCTGTCTGAATTCACGACCGTACCTTGCCCATTGATCCAGTATCCACTCCTCGGGCCAGTCCACACGTCCCGAGTCTCGCCGTTGAGTGGATCGACCGTCGGTGTGATACCGGTCAGAATGTTGCCAAATAACGCGGCCTGGCCAGCCTGGGCATTCTGTTGATGCTCGAACGCGCTGACCTGGTTCCGCATGCTCTGCATGCGCGCTTCGAACTGCTGCACTTGCTGTCCAAGCACCTGTATCCGCCGCCTCTGCCGCGCACTCTGGTATTGCAACCCGTCCGCGTCCATTTTCTTCTGGTATTCGATCCAGGATGGGCTCAGTTGAAATGTTTGCGAGCCATGCATCAGGACCTCGCGCACGAGCGAGACCTTATTAGGTGGTGCGACGTAGCTGACCAGCTCCGTCACTTGCCACAGCGGTGGTAAAACCGTCGTTCTCGCGTACACATAGGCCATCCGCGAATCTTGGCTGGAATCGCATCGATAGGCTATCGCGCCTGCCGAGGTCCTTGCGCCCTCTTGTTCCGCTTCCTGTACCGGCGGAGCCTGGTCGATCTCTTGGGGAGTGAGGGTCCGGCACACTGTCTTGAAATGCGTCAGCGCGTAGAGTCCCGCAAAGTCTTTCCCTGTGCGGTATCTGGCGTATACACTTTGCGCTTGCGCACCCAGGTCGTTGATCTCGCCATCCCTTCTATGGTTTTGGTTCAGAAGCGTGTAGGACGGGATCGCCACATCGCCGGACCGGATTCGGATTTCACCATCTGGCGATCGCAAGTCCAGCATTGGACGGTAGTCGGAATACCCCACCCGGAACATTCCCCCCCTAACGGTCCAACCCTGCGGGACTTCTATTGTGAATGCCCGCTCCAATGGGTCCTGGAACTTCTCCCACTTAAGCTCCGCTCCGTGAACCGCTGTCAACGGCTTCGAGCCGCCCAGGGTCGCGAACGCCAGGGGAATGCATCCGCCCAGGACCAGCACGAAGGGAACGACACAGGCACGAATGTTACAGCCCCCTGGCATGTTCGCCTTTTTAAGCGCGCCTGCACAAAGCATTCGCACGGCATCAAATCTCTTAAAATGGCGGGAGGTGCGCAACCCTAACAATAGCCTCTGAAGTAATATGGCGCTTCTTGCGCCCGCTCCAGCAACTTCGTAAGGTGATTGATAACGGCTAGTACGGCGTGAGGCCGGGCGCGCCGCGCCGCCGTGCTGGCGCGAGTGCGATCAAGGCTACTCCGATGGCGACGAGGACCGCCACGCCCACCAGTTCTCCACGTGAAATCATATTCCGCAATGCCTGCGTGCCCATAACCGCGGCATGAGCGAAGCTCGACCACGCGGTAAAAGCGATCAGGCTGCGACTCGCCAACGGGTTGCGGATTGCGAGAAGTAAGAAAACGCCCAACGTGACATAAATGCTGAGCATCATCGACAGCGCAGGGTCTTGCCGCACAAACATAATCAAGGGATAAGCTAAGGCCAAGAAGAGCAATCCTACCAACGCCAACACGATCTTCAGAGCCACTTCTCGGTTCATTTACGCCCTCCCCAATCCGTGCGACGCGGTCGGGTCCAGTTTTGTTCCGCAACGACCCACCTTTCCGCGCACGCGTCCCCATTCGAATGTGAAAAGATACGCTAATTTCAGCGGGACGCAACGATGATCCCGAAAGGAAGCGGGAGGCGGTTGCGTGTTCACAAGATTCCTATTCTGGCCGTGGTTTACCGGACTGATATTCCTTATCATCGGTCTGGTTGCCATGCAAAAAAATCTCGCCAGGGCCGCCGGTATCGACAAACTGGTCGTCCTTGGTCCGATATTTTTCGCAACGCCTCTGGCGGTCTTTGGCGCTGAGCACCTGGCTGGCGCGCGCTTTTTAATGCAGCTGGTTCCCGCATGGCTGCCGGGACGCCTTTTCTGGGCCTATTTCGTTGGCGTGGCCCTGATCGCGACCGCCATAAGCTTCACGCTCGGCCGGCACGTGCGCTTGTCGGGAACGCTTGTGGGGGTTATGTTCCTCTTGTTTGTCGCTCTAATACACCTGCCCAATGCTGCGGCACATCCAAAGGACCGCTTTGCCTGGGCCGTGGTACTCCGCGATTTCTCTTTTGGAGCTGCCGCATGGGCCTATGCCGGTACCCAGGAATGGAACGGCAAGCGATCGAATTGGATGCTCGCCCTGGGACGCTTTGGCATCGGAATAGTGCTTTTGTTTTTCGCAATCGAGCACTTCCTGCACCCTGCATTTGCACCTGGAGTTCCGCTCGAAAAGATGACTCCTCCCTGGATTCCCGCGCCGTCGTTGTGGGGATATCTGACCGGCGTCATCCTGCTGGCGGGGAGTATGATCATCCTTGCCACCAGGAGAGGAAGCTCAGGTGCGGCCTTGGTCGGCCTCCTAATGGTGGTGCTGACTATTGTTATCTACTCACCCTTGCTGGTTGTGGCCAAACAGGCCTCCGAAATCAACGAAGCCGTAAACTATATCGCGGACACGCTGCTATTTGGTGGGGCATTGCTGCTTCTGGCGCAGGCGTTGGGGCGGGCAAGCTCGACCCATCTCAGGCCGACGTGAGTCTGAGTGCGCTGTAGGACTGGGGGCGTGCTGATCATGCTGGAGTTCCCGAACGGCCCAATTTAACTCGACTGATTTCGGCCGCCTCGGAGAAGGAGTGACCAATACCTGACCATCGTAGTCTTAGGAGCTGGCGTTCAGGGAACACTCTTCGGGGTCCGCCTTGCCCATGCTGGTCATAGCGTCACCCTAGTCGCCCGAGGAAACCGCGCAGTTGAGCTCCGTGCACAAGGCGCTGTTGTCCGCAATGCAATCACTGGACGCAGCGATGCCATGCCGCTGCCGATAATCGAGAGACTCGCTTCGGACACTCGTGCAGATGTCTGTTTTGTGTTTGTCCGCCGCGAGCAGCTTGAGGAAGTACTTCCAGATCTTAGCGCGGCTTCTGCCATCGGACGGATCATTTTCATGGTTAACCATGCGAATGGCTCTGATCGCCTATTTGCCGCGCTAGGCCGCGAGCGCGTTGTGCTTGGATTTCCCTCGGCAGCCGGAGCTATTGAAAACGGCATCGACGTTTACGTCGATGTAGCCGAGCAGCCGACGGTCATCGAGCATACAGCGCCTGACATAGCCGCAATCCTACGGAGCGCTGGCTTTCGCGTTCAGCTCGTGACGGACATGGATTCATGGTTAAAACGGCATGCAGTATTCGTAACGGCTGTTGGCGCGGCGCTCTATCAAAAGAAGTGTGATGCCCGGCTTTTGTCGTCCGATAAAGAACTTGTTGGCACGTTTATCCTCGCTGTACGCGAAGGCTGGTCGGCACTTGACCGGCGTGGCATTCGGCCGCCACCGCTTCCGCTACGCGCCATCTTCTCTTGGGTTCCACTGCCCTTTGCCGTCGTTTATTGGTGTCATCTCTTCGCTTCCCCCGGGGAGAATTCTATTTTGCACGTCATACACGCCATGCAACTAAAGAAATGGCCGCGCTGGCCGCCGACGTCCGCGCCCTCGTTCTGAGCCACCAAACACCTCACCTACAGTTGCTATACGAGGCAATCGATCGCGCGTGCCTATAGCAGGACATCGTGGCACGCTAGTGACGCTTCCTTCCTTCACTCGGTGATAGCGCTGTTTTCGCTCCCCCAGCGGCAACGTAGCTGATTTTGATGCAGCAAGAGACTTGTATGTTTTGCTGAGAGTGCGTAAAGTAATAGAGCATTACGGGCATGTGCTTTGCAGCTATGCCCACCTTACTGATGAACCACTCGCAGCAACTGGAAGCACAGAGAAGCCGTAGCCTCGGATGGCTCGCCAGAGTTCTTTTGCTGATTACGTCGGCAATTTGTGCTCTGCCGGATGCGTACGCGCTGCCGTCATTCGCACGCCAGACCGGACAACGCTGTGCAGCATGTCACGTAGGCGGGAATTGGCCACAGCTCACTCCGTGGGGCCGTTTTTTCAAGCTTGCAGGATATACCGCCGGCAAGCCTCTGTTCGATCCGGGCGAAGGAGGAATTCAGTACGTGCCTCTGGGAATTCTCGGGCAAGCGGGACTCACCTGGGCGGCTCAGCCGAACAACTCGCAGGGGCAGCCTGTTGTGACACAGAACGGAGCTCCGGAATTTTATGGGGCCACCGCTGAGCTGGGTACCAACCTAACGGATTGGGCAGGAGTCTTTGCTGAATATGGAGTGAGCAACACATTCCCTGGTTGGAAAGGTGCTTCCGGACCCATCGATATACGAGCGACCCATTTCTTCCATCCAGGCGATCACGAACTGCTGCTTGGTATTGATAGCAATAACGACCCAACGCTGCAGGACGTATGGAACACCGTTCCGAGCTGGACTTATCCCTTCTATGGCTCGCCGCAAGCGCCCGGTGCGCCCGGCAGTCCGATGATTGCGAGTTTGGCCCAAGAGACCGGCAGTATTGGGGCCTACGCTCTATTTGATCGCCAGTTCTATGCGGAGGTCTCCATGTACCACGTAGGCACAGGATTTTTTCGCTTCATGAACGCGGGTACGTCATACCAGACCGGGGCCCAGTATTTGAAAGGCTTTAACCCGTACTGGCGTGCCTATTGGACCAAGGAGCATGGCCCGAACGTCTGGATGGTTGGTGCCTTTGGCATGCACTCCGATGTCTATCCGGACAGTGCCGCCCCGACCGGTCCAACCGATAGCTTTGCCGATACCGGCTTCGACTCGCAATATCAGTATCTGGGTGATACGCGCAAGCTTACGCTGCGAGGCTCATACGTCTATGAACAGCAGTCCTGGACGGGTAGCTTCCCATTAGGGAATGTCTCCAACCCGACAGGTAACCTTAAAACCGTGAACCTGAGTGCTTCGTTTGCGTTGCGCGACGCCTGGACCTTCACAGGCGGTTACATGCTAAGCAATGGAAGCAACAACGCGGCGTTGTACGGGATCACAGACCCGAACGGGAATCAACTGTCGGCAAAGCCGAACACAACCGGCTATGAACTGGAGGTTGACCGGACGCTAACTCAGAACGTACTGGCAATGATCCAATACACCGGCTTCACGAAATTCAACGGACTCAGTAGCAACATCGATGGATTGGGTCGGAAGCCGAGCGACAACAACACGCTTTGGATCAGTATCTTCTTCGCGTTTTGATGCCTGGGGACCACGCCGTGCAAATCCACAAGCTAGTTACTAAAGTGACGGCGGCAGCACTGGCGCTCTTTACCGTCGGCTACAACGCTGAGGGCCAGAGACGTTGGGATGCACCGCGGATCGTCACGACTTACTGCTCCGGATGCCATGGGGTTGACGGCAATGCCCAGTTGCCGTATTTCCCAAAATTAGCTGGGCTCGACGTGACCTACGCCCAAAAGAAATTGACTGCATTCGAGGAGAACTCTCCGCCGGTTGATGAATTGTTCTGGTGGACCCTGAGGGTCATGGGTGCAAAAAAATATGCCGGTAACGCGACCCGCAACGAGCGAATTAACATGGAAGGTGTAGCGCACGCTGCCAAGCCCGACGTCATAAAGGAAGCGCTGCTCTGGTATGCGAAGCAGCCTCCCCCCTCGGGACACTCAGCGAATAAGGCGCTGATAGAAGAAGGGAGGGAATTTTTTACCAAGGGGCTGCCCGCGCAGAAAATCCTTCCGTGCATGACCTGCCACGGGCCCGATGCGCAAGGCAAGGGACTAGCTCCGCGCCTTGCAGGTCAGAACGCGGAATACATGGAAGGTCAATTGGACAAATTCCGCAAAGGTGATCGCAGGCATGCGCCCGAAATGACCATGGTGACGCGCGACTTAGATCCGCAACAGGCACACGCGGCCGCAGTTTACCTGCAGTCTAGATAAATGCGGGCGAACCGCGCTGGCCTTGAATCCCCCGAGTCGATCCGTCCCAAGTCTCTGCCTTTTGTGAACGCACAGTACAGCAGTGCGGTTCGGCACACTACAACATCCCTAACAAGGCCTGCGATGAAAGCACTATCGCTGCCTATTCCGCCGCACAGATTGGAGCCCCGGTTTACTCAGGCGAGCCTTCCGCCTCAGACGAATTCTCGTCCTTTCGAAGGCACGGGCACACGATTCAAGACTTCCTGGCATTTTGGATCTTGAACAACATTCCGCAGGAAAAAAGGCATGTACCGTTGGCCGAGGATGGCTTTCGTCATCTCGTCGATCGGATTGTGAGTTACGAGATCACCTGCTCGGCGCCTCGGTTCAGTTCAGCGCTGATGATTTCGCCCGCTGGTATGCGAAGAATATGCCGTCGCCCCGCAACTACCTGGACATCGAGCTGGAAGATACGAGTCCTTATCCTCCGCCACAAGAGCCCAACACCCTGCTACACACCCTTTCCGCTCTTAGCACGCAAGGAAGAGATGAAAGTGTGATCAACACGATCAAGACCGTGCTCAAAGGTCACAATCGCGTCCCTGTTGTTTACAGCGCGTCGCATCTGGAATTCGAATGGAACGAACTGGTCCGGTTTATGGGCGTTCCGAAGAAGAGGAAGCTCTTCTGATGCGACAACCGGCACAGCCAAACGCGAACCGGACTCTATTCAAATATCGGCGATATCTTTGCCGGCACCTCGTCCATGACAGCATCTGGAATGCTTTCCAGCTTCCTGCCGCCGCGCGCTGCAAGATCGAGAGCGCGGGGCTGGTCGCGCCGGACAACTCCAGTCGTTTTGCTTCCGGCGCTCGTTAGTCACGGCGAAGCCTGCCGTCCGCGCGAAATTACCACCACTCGTGATCGGGGCGTCGCCAAGTCTTATATAAGATCATGAAGAAGATTCGTAGTCCCTCGTCTGGGATTTAGAAAGCTCCATACACGTTGTGCGTCCCGCGTCTGGGATTTAGAATTCACGGTTCGCGATGCCATTTTATCGGCGGATACTCGTTTCCACAGCGCCTAAAGCTACGCTTCTCATACGGCTTTTGGTTGGCCTGGTGTTCCTATCAGAGGGGATTCAGAAGTTCCTATTTCCAGCAAGCCTCGGGGCAGGGCGCTTTCTCAAAATCGGTATCCCTGCTCCGCAGGTAATGGCGCCATTTGTGGGCGCCACCGAAATCGTTTGCGGATCGCTTCTCGTCTTGGGCTTGCTGAGCAGACTGGCGACTGTTCCGCTTCTCGCAGTGATTTCGGTTGCTATCGCTTCCACCAAGCTGCCAATGCTATTTGCGGGCAACCTGTGGGGCATGGCGCATGAAGCGCGTGCCGACTATTCGATGCTGATGGGCCTGCTCTTCCTGTTAGTCGTGGGACCGGGACCTCTCTCTATTGATCACCTTTTGACAAGAAACTTCGCGAATACCGTGCGCGAACGGTCCTGATGTCATTTATCTGGAATACCTTGGCGCGACGCGTTCTCAAGCCCCGAGACAAGCGCACGCGGAGTAGGCGTCGGTTCCTGCTCTTCGTGCTTACGGCTTCCGGCCTGTGGGCACAGGGACCTCCGTTCCAAACCGACGATCCGGTTCCGGTCGACCTGCACCATTACGAGTTCTACATATTCGGAGGTATGGCTGGAACGCCGGCGGAAATCGATTCCACTGGTCCGGCGTTCGAGGTCAACTGGGGCGCCATTCCCAGGGTGCAGCTACATATCATCGCGCCCTGGGGCACTATCAACCCGTCGAACAATCCGATTTACGCACCCGGCGGCATTGGTCCGTCCGCCTTCGGGTACACCGATATGGAACTCGGCGCCAAGATCGCGTTCATCAAAGAATCGAAGTACATTCCCCAGATCGGGACGTTTACGATGTTCGAAATACCGAGCGGTAACTACGACAAGGGACTGGGCGTGGGGAAGGTTTGGTACAAAGTTCCCCTGTGGGTGCAGAAGAACTTCGGACACTGGCTCCTGGACGGCGGCGCCGGAGAGGTTATCGTTCCGCAAACCCAGTATCGCAACTTCCCATACGGCGCATTCCTGTTGAAATACGCCTTCGGCGAGCGACTGGAACTCGGAGGCGAGGTCTTTTCCCATGGACGCGAGGGCTACGCCACCCCGCAAACCGAAGCTTCAACGATGATCGACATCGGCGGTTACTACCACTTCAGGCATCACCCAGGGGAGCAGTTTTTGTTTTGCTACGGCCATTCCGTAGCCCGCCAAACCGAGCAGTATGCGTACATCGGCATGTACTGGACATGGGGAAAGGATAAGAAGAAACCGGACTCGGGTGATCTCGGGTTGCCAGAGCCGATGAGCGCACCGGGATTTCGGCCGATGAACGGAATGCAGTTTCAATGACCTGCGTCGACGTCGTTTTCAAAAGATTGCGGGTGTCGATTCGGACTTCGGTCGTCTCATAGACGGATACGATCTGCTCATCATAATCCCTGAGCTGAGTCCTGCCGATATGATCAGATAGACTAGGCACCACACGCCGGCTTCGGCGTCGACGCCCGCTCTGATATTCTGAAGTTTTCCGTCAATCGAAATAGTCCCGGAAATCCAACTAAGCTCTAGGTCTTCGCTCTATCCATGTACATAAAAAAGCAACGGCTTCTCACGCCCGGTCCGACGCCTCTATTGCCCTCCGCGCTGCACGCCATGATGGGCTCCGATATCCACCATCGGACAGAGGATTTTCGCAACCTATATAAGCAGGTTCTCTCCGATTTGAAAGAGGTCCTGAACACCTCCAACGACGTATTGGTTCTGGTTTCTTCCGGAACCGGCGCGTTGGAAGCTTCGACACAAAATTTCTTTTCGCCCGGCGACGAAGTCCTGGTCTGCTCGGCCGGCAAATTCGGCGAGCGCTGGGTTGAGTTGATGAAAGCTTGGGGCATGAAAGCCACTGTCCTGAGCGCTCCGTATGGCGAGGCCGTCCAACCCGAAACAGTAGAGCAGGCGCTGTCTCAGAACGGGAACATCAAGGGCGTCTTCGTCCAGGCTTCGGAAACATCCACCGGGACCCAGCACGACGTTAAACGGATGGGTCTTGCCGTCAAGAAGACTGACGCCATTTTCGTCGTGGACGCCATCACTGGAATCGGCACCATGCCGCTTGATATCGCCGGTTGGGGATTAGACATCGTGATCGGCGGCTCTCAGAAAGCTTTCATGATCCCGCCCGGGCTTGCCTTCCTCGCCATCGGCCCCAAAGCGTGGAATATGGCGGAGTCCTCGAAGACTCCACGTTATTATTTCGATCTGAAGCGGGAGAGAAAGAATGCGGCGACTGGCGAGTCCGCGTGGACCCCCAATACGGCCCTCCTTCTGGCGTTTGCCGAATCGCTGAAGTTCATCAAGTCAATCGGTATGGACAAGCTGGTTCAGAACGCGCAGCTGCTCGCGAAAGCGACGCGCGAAGCGGTCACTGAATTGGGCTTGCAAGTGTTTTCCAGCTCGCCTGGGTCATCGGTGACAGCCGTTCGCCCACCCGCAGGAATGGATTCGGGCGTCATCGTTAAAGAATTTCGCAGCCGTTTCAACGCCATCATCACCAACGGCCAAGGCACCATGAAGGGCCAGATCTTCCGACTCGCGCATCTCGGTTATTTCGACTTCCATGATCTGTTCGCTATCGTCGCCGAGCTGGAAATCATTCTCGCGTCGCAGGGCCATTCCGTGCGTTTCGGATCTGGTGTCGCAACTGTCCAGAACGTCTATGCCGACGCCGCGCTGCCAAAGGAAGCCGCTCTCGCCCTGAGCTGACAATCTCTGATGAAGATCCTTATCGCTGAACCGCTCGCGCCGGCGGCCCTCGAGCTGCTGCGTGCCCAGTCCGAATGGGAGATTGTCGTTGCAGATCCGAAGACCTACCAATCTCATCTGCCGGATTGCGATGCGCTTCTTGTGCGCAGCGCCGTGAAAGTCACCAAAGACGTCCTGGCGAAAGCTCCCAGACTGAAGATCATCGGACGCGCTGGGGTCGGCGTCGATAATGTCGATCTCGCCGCAGCTACCGATGCCGGCGTGCTGGTTATGAACACGCCGGGTGGAAACGCCGTATCGGTTGCTGAACATACGCTGGCCCTCATGCTCTCCATGGCTCGTTCGGTGCCTCAGGCGAGCGATTCCACTAAATCCGGCAAGTGGGAAAAGAAAAAGTTCCTGGGCAATGAGCTTCGAGGCAAAACTTTGGGGATCATCGGTCTCGGCAGCATCGGACGTGAAGTGGTGAAACGCGCCAAGCCTTTCGAGATGCGCATCGTCGGGCACGATCCTTACGTCAGTTCTCAGACCGCAGGCGACCTGGGCGTTGAGCTCATGTCTTTGCCCGATCTCTATCGCGAAAGCGACTACATCACTTTGCATGTCGGGTTGACGCCCGAGACCGATCACATGCTGAATGCCGAAGCCTTCACCCAAATGAAATCCGGCGTCCGCGTGGTCAATTGCGCTCGAGGCGAACTGGTCGACGCCGAGGCGCTTCGAAGCGCAATCGAGACCGGCAAGGTGGCGTCCGCGGCCCTGGATGTTTTCGAAAAAGAGCCCCCTGGAGAAAGTGCTCTGCTTCGCTTAGAACCGCTGGTCGCGACTCCCCATATCGCCGGTTCAACGGAGGAGGCGCAAGAGATTGTCGGGATTCGTATCGTCGAACAGCTGGTCGAATATTTGAAGAGCGGTGTCGCGCTCAACGCTGTCAATATGCCGGCTCTCACGGCCGAGCAGTATCGCACTCTGGGCCCGTACGTAAACCTGGCCGAGCGCTTAGGCCAGTTCTTAAGCCACATCTCGGTCGGCAACGCCCACACTATCCGCCTTGTCTACTTCGGCCGCCTGGCCGATCAGAACACGCAAATTTTGCGGAATGCGGGCCTGGCGGGTGTGTTGAGCCGCTCTATGGAGCATCGGGCGAACATTGTTAACGCTATGCAGATATCTACACAGAGAGGTTTCCGGATAGCTGAGCAGCGCGAGCCAGGCCATCTGCACATGGATTCTATTCGGATGGAGCTCGAATCGGAAGCCGGTTCTTTCTCAGCCGTAGGCGCTATCGTGCTCGATAAGCCGCGTCTCCTGCAAGTCGAAGGAATCTCCTGCGAAGCGACGCTTGATGGCAATCTGATGTATTCAAAGAACGAAGACGTGCCGGGTGTAATCGGTTATCTCGGAACCATGCTCGGCAAGAATGGCATCAACATCGCCAACTTTGCTCTGGGTCGCCAGGATCCCGGCGCAACCGCGAATTCAAAATCCGGCGAGCCGCTTCAGGCGATTTCGATCATCGAGACCGACCAGCCGGTCCCGGATACAGTCATTTCGCAAATCCTGGAACACAACGCGGTCAAGTTTGTACGGCGCGTAGCCCTGAGATAGGGAGATTGTCTTCTTGTTTACTGGCCTTGCGGCCGGAAGTCGAACACAATCGTGTGATCGCTCGCGACCGGTTTGCCATGTAACGTTGCCGGCGTGAAGGTCCATTGGCTTGCAGCCTGAAGCACGGAATCGCGCAAGGCTTCGGGGATATCTGTTCCGGTCTTGACCACTGTCGCGCGCTTCACGTGTCCCGCCTTATCGATGTCAACGTGAACCTCCACTCGTTTGCGTCCGGATATCTCTGAAGATCCGAGAAGGTTGGTGTTGGGCAGAACTTGCTTCAAGGGTCGCGGTGGCGCATAGGCCGGCATCGATCTTGAACTTCCCAGTACTGCAGACCCGGACGACGGCGGCGGCGCCTGTGGCAAGGGATGCATATCCATGCTTAACACCGGCGGTGCCGTGCTGATGGACAATTTTGGCGGCGGCGCAATGCTAAGCGCCGGCTTGAATGCAGAGCTGGTGCTGCTCTCCAGGCGCGCCGCAGAGAACTTCTTGAGCTCGGGGACTGGATTCGGGGAACCTAATGGGTTTTCATGTGTGACAAGCGGATATGGTTTCGCTGGTTTCAGCTCCTCCATATCTCGGTTCGCGGTAAGGCGCATCTCTGGCGTAAACATCTGCGGCTTCTGCGCATTTGCATTCAATGCCACAGCCATTGATCCATCCAGCACGCGCACGCTCTCGGTAACCATTGCATCATCGCGTCCGAGCACCTGCAGACGGAACGTCACTTCATCCGATCCCGGCCGATACAGAATCGAACCGTTCTTCATCTCACCGGGAGCGAAAACGATCTCTTTATGTTGAGTGCCGTCGTCAATGTACAAGATGCCGTACTTAGCGGATTGCACCATTGGGCTTTCACGATTCCACGTTATAAGCAATCGATCACCCTGCTGGGCCTCTACTTTCATGCCCACTCCGGAAGCTGATGGGGGTGGGGCGGATGCGCTGGGCGGGTTCACGACAGGCGTGGTCGAATTTGCGTGCAGAAGCCCAAGGAACATGGCGCCCGCTGCGATCACTGAGACGACCACCGCCAAACTCCAGTAGAGTCGGTTTGGTCGAAACGACGAGAAAACCGAGAGCGCTGATTCGCTCCCTCGCTGAGGGACGGGAGCAAGTGCCGCATCCGGGGGAGATGCAAGGCGCGAGCGATCTGCCGCTCTCGCGCCCCCCTGCAATGATGCACGATCCTGAAGAAATTCTTCCTTCAGTTCGAGGGGAAAATCTAACGAGCCACTCGCCGGAGTTTCCATGGGGAAACTGCCCGCGCCGTAATAGCACTCTGCATGCGATATGGTTCCATTCGGGGATGCTGCATAGGCCTCCACCGATACTCGCGCCCGCTGGTCGGGTCTCAAGATGAGCGCAATGTCCGTTGTTCCGGAGAAGCGATGGTTGTGAAACGCAGCATCCGTATCGAGCAGTCCCTTGCTGTCCGTAGAGCGGATGCAACACCACCCGATCAGTTCGAGTGAGCTGAGCTCACTCTTCGATACTGCTAGCAAACGCTCAAAGGCTCTTCCGAAGTACTCAGGCCGGCGCGTCCTTAAATCGTGAACTGGAAGCATCCTGAACGTCTGGACGGTCACCAGGCTGTCATGCCTGGTTCCAAACAGCGGTCCGAGAATTTCGGTTCCAGACTTGATTTCCACCGCGCCGATTCTGCTTATCAGTTCAGAAATTTTAGTGGCAAACTCAGGTGCCAGTCGAACTGTAAACTTCATGGCACGACAAAGAGCGGCTTGCGATGCATCGATACTGTATTTTGAGGTCGGAAAGGTTGCGGTTATAACGTCAACATGGTATCACGTAAAATCCGCTTCTGAATCCAATCCTTATGGTCGACACCTTGACAGAGAGCCGTCACTTGATTCCACCCCACGGTGGTGAACTCGTAAACCTGATCGCATCACCTGAACGCGCCGCCGAGATCAAAAGCATCTCGCAACATTGGCCGTCCTGGGATCTTACGGCCAGACAGCTCTGCGATCTGGAGCTGCTCCTGAGCGGGGGATTTTCTCCTCTGCGTGGCTTCATGAATCAGCCTGATTACGAGAGCTGTTGCGCCAATTCACGCCTGGGAGGCGGGGAACTATGGCCGATGCCGATCACCCTCGATGTGACGGAAGAGTTCCTCAAATCAGCCCTCGCGGGTAGCTCTGTGGCTCTCCGCGACCCTGAGGGCGTGATGCTGGCCGCCTTGCATATCGATCACGTGTGGCAACCCGACCGCAAAGAGGAAGCGCAGGCTGTCTTTGGGACCACCAGCCTCTCTCATCCCGGCGTAGAATATCTTCTCCGGCGGACCAACCCGTGCTATGTGGCGGGAAGGCTCGAAGGCATACAGCCTCCCTCTCACTACGATTTCAGAACTCTGCGCCTGACCCCTGCTGAATTAAGGCGCGAATTTACAAACCTCGGATGGCGAAGAATAGTTGCTTTCCAGACCCGCAACCCCATGCATCGCGCGCATTTTGAGCTTACGTTGCGCGCGGCGAAAGAAGCTGAAGCTTCAGTCCTCATTCATCCTTCGGTCGGCATGACGAGACCGGGGGACGTTGAATATTACGTTCGCGTGCGTTGTTATCAGGCATTGCTTTCTCGTTACCCGAGGGGCACCGTCAAATTGGCGCTTCTCCCGCTTGCGATGAGAATGGGCGGGCCCAGGGAGGCGCTCTGGCATGCCATCATCCGCAAGAATCACGGTTGCAGCCATTTCATCGTGGGACGTGACCATGCAGGTCCCGGCCGCGACGCCGACGGCAAGCCGTTTTACGACCCGTATGCAGCCCAGGAATTAGTCAGGAAGCATGAGGCCGAGCTTGGGGTGAAGCTCGTTCCATTCCGCAATATGACTTATCTCCAGGATCAAGATCGTTTCGCGCCCGACGACGAGATTCCGCCGGATACTCGAACCCTGAATCTTTCCGGAACCGAGCTCCGCCGGCGGCTCTCTGAAGGACGCGAGATACCGGTCTGGTTTACTTTTCCTGAAGTAGCGCATGAGCTGCAGCGCGCCTATCCGCCGCGCCAGCGCCAGGGATTTACATTGTTTTTCACCGGTCTTTCCGGTTCTGGCAAGTCAACCATCGCAAACATCCTGCGAGTTAAATTTCTCGAGATGGGCGGACGGCCCGTCACATTGCTGGACGGCGATCTGGTAAGAAAGCACCTGTCCTCAGAGCTTGGATTTTCAAAGGAGCATCGCGATATAAACATCCGGCGCATCGGCTTTGTCGCCTCTGAGATTACAAAGAATGGCGGCATCGCGATCTGCGCTCCCATTGCGCCGTACGAGTCGGTACGCAAAGAAATCCAGGCCATGATTGAGCCGCACGGCGCGTTCGTGCTCGTTTACCTGAAGCCTCCGCTAGAAGTGTGCGAATCTCGCGATCGCAAGGGCTTGTATGCAAAAGCTCGCGCGGGAATCCTTCAGCAGTTCACTGGTATTTCAGATCCGTACGAAGAGCCTGTGAATGCGGACATTGCAATTGATACTTCCCAATTGAGCCCCGAAGAATCAGCCCAACAGATCTTTCTGCACCTCGAAGCGCAGGGTCTGATTGGAGCCAACCTTCAGGACAACGCCGCATAATGGAGGAGGTTTTGGACCGCATCACCGAGGCGCTTGCCGCGGCTGTTGAGGTCCTGTCGCCCTTCAGGCCGGGCGAGGTCGCGTTCACCGAAAAGGGCGGTTCCGGCCCCGTAACGGAAGCAGATCGGCGCGTGAACGAGGTTCTTCGGAAAGTTCTCCTGCGTGACCGCGAAGAAGGATGGCTCTCCGAAGAATCCGTCGATAACCACGATCGCCTGAACAAGCGCCGCGTCTGGGTTGTCGATCCGCTCGACGGCACTCGCGAATTTGTCGAGGGTATTCCGGAATGGTCTGTCTCTATCGGACTTGTCGAGGATGGCGAACCGGCGGCAGGCGGAATCTGTAATCCAGCGACGGGCGAAGTGTTCGTCGGCTCTGTGAAAACCGGCGTGACGTATGGCGGCAATCCCGTTCACACGAGCGGACGAAGAGAGCTCCGAGGCGCGACCGTGCTTGCCAGCCGCACTGAAGTCAAACGCGGCGAATGGGATCGCTTCCGTGGCGCTCCCTTTGAAGTCCGCCCAGTCGGTTCTGTCGCCTATAAATTAGCCTTAGTCGCAGCTGGACTGGCTGATGCCACCTGGACTCTCACACCCAAGAACGAGTGGGACATTGCGGCCGGAGTTGCTCTCATCCGCGCAGCAGGAGGGGTCGCCGAATCGCTGGATAATTCTCCGTTGAAACTGAATCGGCAGTGTTCGAAGCTTTCCGGACTGATCGCCTGCGGCGCAGCGCTGCGCGAACAAATCGAGGATTTCCTGCGTCGAGGAAGCCCCGCACCCGTCAAACCATAATTTTCCTATTCGCGACGCCAGTGCAACCCACCGTCAGTCGTCACCCACTCCTCACCCGATTTGGTCTTCAACCTAACCTGCTGATCATCAAGCGCCTCGATTCCGATGATCGTGCCGGTCAATGGAGTGTCATCACTCGTCACGGCTATCGGTATCCAATGTACGCCGTCATCTGTCGAATGAAATAACGTCCCGGCCGCGCCGCCCACCCAGATGTTCGATCCCGTGGCGGACAACGCGTATAAACGAGCGTGATCATCGACGTGTATGGCTTGCCACGTCCTGCCGCCGTCCTCTGACTTCTGCACCGTGCCTTCCGCGGAGGCGCCAAGACTCCACAGATTGTTTGCTCGCGCGAGCGGCGCTCGAAGCAAGAATGTCTTCGCCGCACTCGCCTGGAATCGGGAATGGAACATCGTATTCGGCACAGTTGCTGTTTGATCTACGGGTACTTGCACGTCTGCAGTTGGTTGTGTGATTTGGGCGCTCTTGGGACGAGAAACACTCTTTGGGAGTATCAGCAGCTTCTTCTTCGATTGCGGAATGACAACCACTGGAACCGCCGGCGGCTCGCTCTTGATCACCGGCGGCTCGCTCGCGATGACGGGCGGTGCGGGTCGCTGGGGCTGCGGGATGTCCTCGAACAACGGTGATCGCCAGATCACTGTGGTCACCAGGCAGATGACCGCCGCCGCGGCCGAAGCGCGCCAGACCCACCATGCAAACCCGCGACTCTCGCGCGCAGGTACCCGTGACAATTCGCTTTCGCGGCTTCTGGAAATTAGCGCAACCACTTCGCGGCAGTCGGGACACTGCGCGAGATGCGCGAGGATCCCGGCGCGCTCAGAAGCAGGCAGGCGCCCTTCAGCAAACGCGTCCAGCAGATTCGGGTCCGGATGATCCGTCACTTCGCGCTGCTGCAGCGCCAGCCTGGACCGAACGAATTGGGAGAACCTGGCCATAACAGGATACTTACTGTCTCCGCGATCCCTTATAAACAGAACGATTCATGATTCTCTTTCTTGCGCCAACCGGCTGCGGATGTCCACTTGCAAATCACGCACATCGAGATCAAGCATTTCCTCCGCTGCATCTCGCGCTATCCCTGCTCTCCTGAGGCGCGCTGAGATTCGCTTCCGGAGAGCCGCCGTAATCTTCTCTAAACGGCGGCTGACGGTCGATTCATGCACGTTCAGCATGCGCCCGATCTCAGCTAGCGTTCGTTCGTCCAAATAGTACGACGCAAGAAGAAACCGCTCTTCCGAAGAGAGCTCTGTCAACGCGCCATCCGTCGCCCGGCTTAGCTGAGCATATTCGTTTTCCGGCAAGTTTCTCGACGTCTCTGCCACCGGGCTGCTCACAGCCTCATCGAAGCTGACCAACTTCTGCTCTCTCCGCAAGCGGTTCACATATTCCTGCGCCAGCACGGTTCTGAGCCATCCTTCCAGAGAACCGCGACCCAAATAGCAATCCAACTTGGATACCCGATGCCCGTCCTCACGCACTCGCGTGCCGAATAGATCTGCATACAGGCAATCAGCGATTTCGCGCGCGACCGATTCTTCTCGTGTCATAGCTGACGCAGCGCTGTATAGCTTCGTTCTGTAGAGCGTCAGGAATTCATTCCATGCCTTTTCGTGTCCTCGCGCGCAGGCTCTTGCCAGAACCAGATCATCGAGCCGCAGATCTTCAAGGGATAGTGGACGCTGATCCCTGCATGATCGATTCATTACCTCGATCAAGATTCCACAAAACTGATCGAGCGTGAATCCGAACTCCTCGGCGCGAGATTTGTTGTACAGGCGTTCTGCGCCGGGAAGGCTCTCCACGAATAGAGATGTAGCACTCCAAAAACTTCTTTGCAAGAACCAAAGAAACATTCGTTCTTTTGATGAAGAGAGCGCAACCGACAG
Organism: uncultured Acidobacteriaceae bacterium; assembly: GCA_963758245.1. GTDB lineage: Bacteria > Acidobacteriota > Terriglobia > Bryobacterales > Bryobacteraceae > Bog-105. Next base: position 427,751 of record CAVWUV010000006.1, read on the forward strand.
TTGCAATCGGAAGCTGCTCAGGAGGATTCAATATGAAACGCAATCTGCGTCATTCCGGGATAGTTGTATCTGCTCTCAGCTTGGGGATATGTTTTTGGCCCGCCAGCCGTGTCGCGAGCCAGACCAATGGGTTCGCGGCACATTACAAAGTGCTTTCGCCGATCACGCAGGATAAGTTGACCGTCTTCCCCGTTGTCTCCGATGCCACCTTTGATACTGGCAGATTCCTGACGCTGGATGAAGGAATTCGTGCGGGCACTGTAGTCGTGACGGAAGCGGGTCAAGCAACGGGCTTAATACGGCCTCGGCCTTCCAACAATGGGGTTTGGCAAGAGCGCCCGTTCCCAATACCTCAAGGTGGGGCACGTGTGAACGAGTTGGCGATTGTCAATAACTCCGATCGGCCTCTGCTCCTGCTTGCGGGTGAAATTGTCACCGGCGGAAAGCAGGACCGCGTTGTAGGCAAGGATCGGATTATCCCGGCTCACGGCGATCCTGTTGCACTTGACGTCTTCTGTGTCGAACCTCATCGCTGGACCGGAGGCTCGATCCAGTTCACGACAAGCGGTTCTGTCATGGCGCAACCGAGCGTTCGGTCCAAGGCCATGGCCGCTCAGAACCAGCAAGAAGTTTGGAACGAAGTGGCTAGATCGCGAGAGGCTTTCGCTTCGAACCTTGCAGCGCCCGAGGCACGTGCCATCGACTCGACATCATCTTACGCCGGAGCAGTTGGAAACGGCGCTGTCCAGCGGCAGCTCAATTCTATCTCCGCTCCCATCGAACATTCCTATGAAAGATTGATTCAGCAGCTGCGTGCCCAAAAAGCTGTAGGCGCGGTAGTCGCCGTGCGCGGAGAAGTCATCTGGGCGGACGTCTTCGCCAGCCCATCTCTTCTGGAAAAATACTGGCCGAAACTGATTCGCTCCTACGCTGCGGAAGCGCTCGCTCCCGGGATCTCAGGTCCAATTCCCATAGAACTTCCACTGCAACGGAGCGCACAAAAGTTTCTCGATCAATTCGACGCAAGGCATGAGAATGTCGAAAGCGAACCCGGCATTTACCGCAACACCGAGTTGCTCGGCGAAGACTTCAACGCTTTCTTGCTGACCTCGCTTCTCCCGAATACCGGCTTTAATGTCCACATCGCCAAAATGAAGCGGTAGCGCGTCCAGCGGTTATCATGGGCAACATGAACGAGACGCTTGCTATCGCGGTCTTAGGAGCTGGTAACGTCGGTGGAACATTGGGCCGCATATGGTTGAGCAAGGGACACAAGGTCAGGTTCGGCGTACCCGATCCTCAGAAAAGCGGCCGGAAAACGGCGAATGCCGAAGTCACTACAAATAAGGAAGCGGTCGCTGAAGCGCAGGTGGTGGTTCTGAGCGTTCCGTGGACTGCCGCTCATGAAGCCATTCGAAACGCGGGCGACGTGGAGAATAAAATTCTTATTGACTGCACGAATCCTCTCGCTCCTGATCTGAGCGGCCTGGTTATCGGCGGGACGACTTCGGCCGCGGAAATGGTGGCCACCTGGGCGCCGGGAGCGCGGATCGTGAAAGCCTTTAATACGATTGGCGCTGCTAACTACGGAAACGCGCAGTTCGGCCTCCAGCGGGCCGACGGTTTCTATTGCGGCGATGACCAGCAGGCAAAAAATGTGGTAAAGCAGTTGATTGAAGAAGTAGGATTAAATCCCGTCGATGTAGGCCCGCTGAAGAACGCGCGATTACTCGAACCTCTCGCCATGTTGTGGATAGATCTTGCCGTCAATCAAGGGCAGGGCACTGATCACGGATTCAAGTTGCTTCGCCGATGATTTACCCACTCAAATGGGCCGTTGTGCTATGCTGACCGGGAACTAATCAATCGGAGGTCCTAAGATGCGTAAGCACATCTACGTTTGGGCTTTATTCTTGTTTGGCATAACGGCAGCCGCAGTTCGGGCTACACCTGCTGATCCAAGAATTATTGTGAGCGGCGGAGGAGATCCAACAGCGGTAGAGACATCCGTATTCACGTTTATGTCCGATCCTGCGGGAGGCGGCGTGTTGTCGTTCGTCAACGATACGTCATTCGACTGGCTAAGCCTGGATTTCTTCGTGAAATTACCCGCGAACAGCCCTATTACCTGTTCGTCCGCCATCTACAGTACGTGCGATTTCACTTTCACGACATCTCGCGGCTCGAAGCTCGCGACGTACGACATCGGTTTCGAAAACCCCATAAACAGTGGCCTCTTGCCAGGGGACACGCTCACGATCGATCTGAACGACCTGAACATGGCGAGCGGGTCCTGGGGGGCTAACAACACCTTCACAGCCGCGATCAATCTGCCGGAGCCTTCGTCGTTCTTCTTTCTAGCTGCCGGACTCCTGCTACTCGGCGGATTGCGCCGTTATTCGCGACGGCTCTATTTTTGACGCTCGTGTTTCTTTAGAACGTCCTCGAAACCGGGCAACGAGCGGAGCGCTTTGAGGTCCGGGTCGGCGCGCGCTTCTCCTACGGAATAGCCGCTATTGAGCGCCCGCTCCAGAGCCTTCATAGCGTCCTCGGCGTGTCCTGCGAGCGTATCTACAACGGCTTCGTCGTACATCAGTGAAACATCGGCGCCATCGATGGTACGGGCCCGCGAGACCAGTTGCAGCGCTTTCGCGGTGCCCCCTTTCTTCGCATAGTAAAGGGCCAGATCGCCTAAGGCGATCGAGTCTTGCGGATTCACTTCCAACTGCTGATAGGTCAGCTCAATTGCGCGATCGTAGGTCGCCTGGGCCTTTTCCCACTGTCCGTCCTGCCGGTAAGCATCAGCGAGATTGCCGACAGCCGCTTCCTGGTTGGGGTTCATCTGCACTGCCTTCTCGAACATAGGAATTGCTTCGCCGTAGCGGCCGAGAAAGAAAAGCGCCGTCCCCACATTAGAGTACGCGTCGGAAGACGGCTCCAGCTCCAGGGCTTTGCGGAACGCCGGGAGAGATTCGTTCCATTTGCTCTGGCGATGGTACACGTCCCCGATATTGTTGTATGCGGAGGCGGAGCCCGGATCCAATTCCGTGACGCGCTTGAATTCTTTCAGCGCATCGTCATTGCGTCCCATCTGAAGATAGGCGACGCCCAGTTGCATGTGATTATTCCAGTAGTACGGGTTCAACTCAACTGCCCGGCTTAATGCTTTCAACGCGGCTTCACTTTGTCCAGCTTTAAGATAAGCGTGCCCAAGGCGGATGTAGCCGTTATCTGAATTAGGCGCAAGCTGAAGGGCGCGTTGTATCTCCTGGATTGCTTCAGCATTTTTGCCGGTCGCCGAGAATACGCTGCCTAGGGCGAAATGCACGTCAGGCAGTGCATCATTGCTGCTTTCCGCCTCGCGGGCGGCCGCAAGCGCCTTCTCCGCCCAGAAGCTTTCCCTTTTCAGGCGATACATCAGAAGACTGGCGTCCGCAACCCCTGCCCATGCAAGCGCGAAAGAAGGGTCCTTCGTGCAAGCCTGCTGAAAGGAGGCCAGAGCCGCGCTTGCGCCTTGCACATCACGACGGTTCTTCAAGTTATCGCGGCCTTTTAAGTAGAGATCGTATGCTTCAATGTTTTGCGTGGGCGGCCCGCTCGCCCGCTCGCGATCCGCTGCGCCCGTGGATAGATGCAGACCGCTGACGAGCTGCGTCCCCAACTGATCCTCGAGTGTTAGAAGATCGGCGCGCAAACCCGTAAAGGATTTACTCCAGAGCCTGGTGTGTCTTTCAACATCGTCAATATTGGCAATTACCGAAATCCGGTCTCCCTGGGCTTGCACAGTCCCTTCCACTACGATGTTGGCCCCCACCTTACGGGCAATATTTCCCACAGGCTGGCTTAGGTCGACATCTTGCAATGCAAGAGGCGAGATCAGGTGTACGGCGCTAAGCGAGAACAGACGGGATGAGATTGCATCCGCAATGCCGTCCGCCTCGTACTTAACGTCGGCGTCGGAGCTCAGTGTGCGAAAAGGAAGCACCGCGATGTACCGCTCGCCCTTGGGAGGCTGGATCTTCCCATTTCGATTTCGAAGGACCAGGAAGATAACCGCCGCAACTATTAGGGCCATCGCCGCGGCCACCGCGGGATAGAGCCATTTGCGCCGGATCGCCGCAGGCCGCGGTTTTTGGCGTCGCAACTCTTCCAACAGTTCACTCGCGCTCCCGTACCGCTGGTTTGGATCGCGTTCGAGACACCGCATGATGGATGCTGCGAGCGACTCGGAGATGGCCGGATTCAATAGCTTCGGGTTTTTGGGTACCTCCGTGACGCGTTGAAACATCGTATGCAATGCGGAATCGCTCTTAAACGGAGGCTGACCGGTAGCCATCTCGTAGAGAACCAGTCCGAGCGAGTAAATGTCGGTACGCTGGTCGACTGGCTTGCCCTCGGCTTGCTCGGGCGACATGTAACGAGGCGTCCCTGAGAGATTGCTGATCTGGGTAAGCTGTGCGGCTTGCTGGACGTTAAGTGTCTCGGCAAGACCGAAGTCTCCGATGCACGCATCACCACCCGAGCTGAGCAAGATATTTCGAGGATTTAAATCCCGATGAACGATGCCTTCGCGATGGGCGGCTTCGAGCCCTTCGCAAATCTGCTGGGCGAGAGCGCGAATTCGTTCTTCGGGAAGCGGTCCGGAACGGCGGATGAGCCCCGCCAGATCCTCGCCATCGACCCACGCCATGGAGATGAAGCGCAAACCGCCCGCTTCGCCCAGGTCATGAATCCGGAGCACATGCGGATGAGAGATGCGGCTGGTGAGCAGGATTTCCTGTTTCAGGCGTTCCACGGTTTGTGGATCGTTCGCCAGTTCAGGACGAACTACCTTTAGCGCGACTGTGCGGTTCAGCTCGAGATCCCTGGCACGATACACCTTGCCCATGCCGCCCTCGCCCGCTTCCCCTTCGATGCGATATCGCGATCCAAGCATCGCGCCCGGCATAAGGGATCCGGGAAGGGCCGATCGCGGCGCGAACCTGGTATCCGCTGAGCTCTGCCGGCCGTCGGTATCCAAATCGCGAAGGATCTCCGCTACGCTCTGATACCGGCGAGTCAGATCCGGCTCGAGGCAGCGCATGACTACGTGGCTAAGCCGCTTTGGCACGTCAGGATCTACGGCTTCGATCGGACGGGGAGGCTCTCTGGTGCGCTTGAGCAGCGCTGCCATGATGGTGTCAGCGGCATAAGGCAGCTCGCCCGTTAATAGTTCATAGAAGATGACGCCAACCGCGAACACATCGGAGCGCACGCCGGCCTGCTCTCCGCGCGCCTGCTCCGGCGACATATAGTCAGGCGTCCCAACAATAATCCCCGTATGAGTAATGCCGGCCTGCTCAAAGCTGCGGGCGAGTCCGAAATCCATGATGCGGACATGGCCGTCCGCATCGATCAAAATGTTCTGCGGCTTTAGATCGCGGTGCACTACGTCCTCCGCGTGCGCGGCTTGTAAGCCTCGGCAGACTTGACGCATGATGTCGACTGCTTCGCTGGGAGGTAGCTTCCCCCGCCGGTTGAGAAGTGAGTTCAAATCCTCGCCTTCAACGAACTCCATGGTGATGAAGCGGAGGCCGTCGGCTACCCCAAGATCAAAGATTCGGATCACATTCCGATGCGTGATCTGCCGCGCCAGCAGAATCTCCTGTTTGAAACGGCGTAGAATGTTCGCGTCGGCCGCGAGATCGGGGCGGATGATTTTCAGAGCGATGATTCGATCCAGCTCGCGATCGAGCGCCTGGTATACGGTGCCCATGCCGCCTTCGCCAAGCCGCTTCAGGATTTCATAGCGCTCCGCGATGACATCGCCAGTCCGAAGTCCGCCGCCGAATGCTCTTGAAGTTGGATTCGTGCCTTCCACCCAGGGGCTTGCCGAGCTGGGATCGACGGCTTGCGGCGTCTTCTCCGTGTGTATAACTATAGTTTGAAGATCACCGCCGAATGAACTGCTGCAGCGCTCACATGAAACGGCGTCGTCCGCGTTTGAAGTTCTGCAGACGGGACAAATCAACATGAACAACTCACTGCGGCGCGCATAGGGGCTCCTGATAAGCCGCGTCACCTCTAACGGCCGACGACGCCAAAACGGGTGTTACCCATATTGTAGTGAATGGAGCGGCCCGCAAAGGTATTGTGTAGTTCGGGGCCAATTCGTTTCGCGAGCAGTGTCGAAGGCCGGACGACAGGCGATTTGTAAACGATAATTCCTGAACCCTCCGCTCATAGCTGAGGGTTGGTTTATTTTTGCCATACCCGGACCCAATCTACCGTCAGAGTCAAGCTCTCAGCGGTGACGCCTGTCAAATCGCCGGATTTCCAGTCTGATCCCTCTTGCATGCTTAGGATCATCAGATAATGCTGCTTGTCAAAGATCTCGTAAGTCGGTTCGGAGTGTAAAGCAACGCCATCGAAATACCAAGTCACGCGGCCACGCACCCAAAGAAGGCCATATGTGTGATAGCTGCCGAAATCGGTGTTAAACGGAACCGGGAACCGGTTGGTGGCGGAACTGCTTGCCACTTCTCGCGAGCCGCTCCAGCGATGAATGGTTCCGAAAAAAGTGTGGGGTTCGCTGCCCTGTCCTTCAAAGATATCGATTTCACCCGACTCATCCGGTGTGCCGTCTAAGGCCGGCGGCACAGATACCAGCCAGAATGCCGGCCACGCGCCTTTTTGCGGATTCCACTTCATGCGTGCTTCGAAATACCCATAGCGCCAGGCACTATACGAAGGGCTATTCCGGGAAAAAGTGGAAATGCTGGAATCCGGTTGCCGCTGGCCGCGCTTCCACTGTAGGGATAGCGCCGAATCGGCTACTGCGAACCGATCGAGCGGGGCGTGCTGATGGCTGAACCACACGCCTTCGTACCACTTGTGCGGTTTGGATGAAGCGGGGCCGCCGGCAGTACCTAGATCGAGGCTATCGAACTCATCGGCGAAGACCAGGCGATAGTTTCGCAGGTCGGGAAGCGGCGCGGCAGAAGCCAATTGTACGGCTAAACTAGCGAGCCAGCCCAAACCCACCGCGAAGCTTACGCGCTGGAGAGAGAGCGCCATGGTTTAAAACTCTCCATACAGGCATAAAGCCTAGCATTTAGTTTTGCAAGGCACGAGGTTAGTACTACCGCGTCTTTTATTCACCAAGCTTTTCGTGATACGTATGTTCCTTACAAAAGATTTGCAGGATGCTTGTTCCCGATGTCTATTGGCGGGAAACAGGCAAGTGGCTGGAGTCGGAGGAAACTCTTGCACGGGCAACGCTCTAAAGCTGTTGCTGCTCGTGAGCACGACACGTGGTCTCGGGGCAGCAGGACTGCTGGAGAAGTGTGCGCTGACGAGCAGCGGACCCGCGATGGAAATCGCCGCCGCTACGCTCTTCAGGCGGTCAGAAATGATCGGAAGCCGGTTCAGGCGGCCAGTAGTGTTGCCGCGCCTCGGGCTTGCGTGCCCAAGCGGTTTGTGGATCTTTTCGGAACCATCGTTTTAGGCTTGCTCGCGTCCCCCGTCGTCGTAATGGCCGGCCTAGCCATCCGGTTCAGCTCGAAAGGACCGATTTTGTACAGACAAGCGCGCATTGGCAGAGGAAACCGCCCGTTTACCGCGCTGAAGTTCCGCACGATGTGGATAAATGCGGATGAGACGCTGTATGACTGTTTGGGAGAAGACCCGGACCTGCGGCAGCAATGGGAGAGCGTCAGCAAATTAAAGAATGATCCTCGTGTCACCCCGGTAGGCCGCTTTCTGAGGCGTTTCAGTCTGGATGAACTGCCGCAGCTTTGGAATGTATTGATCGGAGACATGAGTCTTATAGGGCCGCGGCCCATCGTAGCCGCCGAGATTGAGAAGTACGGCCGGGATTACGCTATCTATGCGCGTGTACGTCCTGGTCTGACAGGCTTGTGGCAGGTGTCCGGCCGCAATGACACGACCTACCAACAGCGTGTGGATTACGACTGCTACTACGTTCGAAACTGGTCCCTTTGGCTCGACGCGAAGATTTTTATCAGAACGTTTCGCGCGGTGATTTCGGGAGTTGGGGCGTACTAAATGACGGGTGGTATCGCACGGGGTGCGCTGGTCATCTCACTCGATTTTGAACTTCATTGGGGTGTGCGAGATCATACGCCGCTCGATCGTGCAGAGCGCAAGCGCTTGTTAGCGGCGCGCGCTGTCGTGCCGAAGATTTTGCGCGCCTTGTGCGAGCACGGTGTACGCGCCACCTGGGCGACGGTTGGATTGTTGTTTGCGCGCTCACGTGACGAAGCGGAAGAGTGCCGGCCGCGGCGTATACCGAAGTACGATCAGACTGCGCTTGATCCCTATTGTGAAATGCTGGGTCGCGACGAATCGGACGATCCGTTTCATTTCGCGCCCTCGCTAATTGGGGAAATAGCCGGGCAGCCGGGCCAGGAAATAGCTTCTCATTCGTATTCTCACTACTATCCGCTCGAAGCAGGGCAGGGCGAAGCGGATTTTGATTCCGACTTGGCAAGCGCCAAGCTCATTGGCAAAAACTCCGGATACCGCCTGAGATCGTATGTGTTTCCGCGAAATCAGGTTTGTCGGAACTATCTGCCGATACTGAGCCAAGCCGGATTCATTTCTTATCGCGGGAACGAATCGGTAAAGGCCAAGGCTCCAGTTACGTTCCGTCAACAGCGCCGTCCGTGGAAACGGGCCCTCCGTTTGATGGATGCCTATTGGAATTTGAACGGCATGCAGACGGTGGAATGGCCACCGTGCGATCACCTTGTTCCTGTGGATGCGAGCCGATATCTGCGGCCCTATTCTTCAGCGCTTCGTCGCTTAGAGAGCGCACGTTTGAGGCGCATTACCAGCGCTATGACACATGCCGCGTTGGAAGGACAGATCTTTCATTTGTGGTGGCACCCAGAGGATTTCGCGGGTCACCCCGAGCGGAATTTGGACTTTCTTAACCAGGTTCTGAATGTATTTAAGCGGCATCGGCAGGAGTACGGCATGGTGTCACTTTCGATGGCTGATGTGAGCGAGGCTGTGACAACCCACGTGAGCAGGGCTGATGCGGCGCAGCAGACGGTTTTTGGATCGCCGCGATGAGCGCGTTGCAGGCAGTTGGCGGCCTAGCGGTTCCCTCTCTCGAAAGAGTGCGTTCACTGCGGCGGCCTCCCCGTCTGCTGTATGTAGTCACCCGCGCGGAACACGGCGGGGCACAGGCGCACGTGCTCGCTCTAGCCACTGGCATGAGCCGGCTGTTCGAGGTGGAAGTGGCAACCGGAGAGGAGGGCTTTTTGACCGAGGCCTGCCGCAAGCAAGGCATTCGCGTCCATGTCGTCCCGCATCTCGAGCGTGAGATCAGGCCGTTTGAAGACCTGCGCGGCTTGCGCGAACTGGTGAGATTGATGGGTCGAATTCAGCCGGATATTGTGCATGCCCACACCTTTAAGGCGGGGTTCCTCGGCCGGTTTGCAGCGAAGCGCTTGAAAATCGCCTGCGTATACACCGTGCACATGTGGCCATTTGGCCGCGCTGTGCCGTTGAGCTGGCGCGTGGCGGCCCCGCTTTGTGAGCGTCTGGCAGCGGGTTGGTGTGACCGCGTCATCACTGTTTCTGAACTCGGCGTAGAGATCGCAGCAAAACACGGCATTTGCGATTCATCAAAATTGATTTCGATTTGGAACGGCATACCCGATCATCCTGCTCGAGCGCGGTTAGATCGCGACGGGGATCTCAGCTGCACGATGGTGGCGCGCTTCACAGATTTCAAAGATCATGCTCTGCTGCTACGCGCTTTTTCCGAAATTTCCGGCGAGACGCGCCTCTTACTCGTGGGCGACGGCGGCACTCTCGCGTCTGTGAAAAAGCTCGCCGAACAGCTTGGGATTCGCGAGCGAGTGGAATTTGCAGGCGCCCGATCAGATGTCCCCGAACTTCTGGCTCAGACTGACGTGTTCGTTCTGGCGTCGAAACAGGAGACGCTGCCTATAAGTATCCTGGAGGCCATGCGAGCCGGTCTTCCGGTCATTGCTTCGGATGTGGGCGGCATATCGGAAGAAGTTATTGATGGCGAAACCGGGCTGCTGGTGCCCCCAGGTTCCGTGGAAGCTTTAAGCGGAGCGTTAAAACTTCTTTTGAGTGACAAGAGATTGCGGAGATGCATGGGCCGTGCAGGGAGGAAGCGGTTCGAAAAACTGTTCCTGGCCGACGCGATGATCAGGCGGACGGGCGCCTTATACGAGGAAGTCTTGGAAGAGCGATTAGCGAGGCGATGAATCGTAGGCGACGCATGGTGTATGAATGGCTAATTTTCGTAGCATTGTTCGTCGGATTTGCCGCTCTTTTGTGGCTTTGGTTTCACACCGAGCCGGCGGGTCCGGCGGATTTCTCACGATAGCGATGAAGAAGATGATGATGAGTACAACATTGGCGGGGTTTCTCTTGGTGGGTTGGAGCTCGATTATCTTGCAGGCGCAGATTGCCGGGACGGGTGGGCAGCAAACGCAAGAGCTGGCAGAGAGCGGGCAGGCTTGGAGCAGCAATTTGGGTTTCGAGCCCGTGGGGCCGGGAGATCTCATTTACCTTTCGGTGACCGGGTCGCCTGAATTGTCACGCAGTTCGCGCGTGACCGAGGACGGCAAATTGATGCTGCCGCTACTGCGGGAAGGAGTAGCAGTTGCGGGTTTAACGCCCGCCAAGATTGCACAGGCTGTCACCGCAGCCCTAGTAAAAGAAAGAATATTGGTGAACCCGATTGTGTCGGCCGCCGTCTTGGAATATCGTAGCCGCCGCATCAGCGTGGTGGGCGCGGTGCGGATGCCCTCCACCTTTCAGGCCGTGGGCGAGATGCGGCTGCTGGACGCCATTGCTCATGCACAGGGCTTTATGCCGGATGCCGGGCCTGAAGTGATTGTTTCGCCGCCCGATCACGGAGGCGATGAAAAGAGTCCGGTTCGCATCCCGATAAAGGCACTCCTCGCGGGGAAAGATCCATCTTTGAACATCTTGCTGCGCGGCGGCGAAGAGATACGCGTGCCGGAAGCGCCGAAGTTGTTTATTGTGGGCAACGTTAAAATGCCCGGATCGTACCCGTTGACCGATATTGATGGGTCAAGTGTGCTGAAAGCACTCGCGCTGTCGCAAGGTGTCTTGTCGTTTGCAAGCAAGCGCGCGTATGTATATCGGGTAACCGCGGCTTCCGGCAAACGTGAAGAGATTCCAATAGAGCTGCGCGAGATTCTGCATCGCAAAGCGCCGGATTTCCCGCTGCAAGCCAACGACATTTTGTACATTCCGGATAACCCCGGCATGCGCTTAAGCGCTACGGCGCTCGATCACATCGCGGGTTTCGGGTCCTCGGTGGGCTCCGGACTGCTGGTGTGGCACTGAGAACGGACAAAGGAAAAACGCAATGCTAGATCGTTCTCCAGAGACGCCCCGCCTCACATCGATGCAACCGCCGGCAAAGAATGTGCCGCCTGCAATACCTTCATACGCGCGAGGGCCCTATGCTGCAACCCTGCTTCCTGCGGATACGAAGGCTCTGTTCGGTCAATTGTTGAAAATTCTCCGCAAGCAACGCTGGAAGCTGTCACTTTTCATCGCGCTCTCTATTTTGCTGGCGCTTACACTCCAGTTCGCATTTCCTCGCTTGTATTCTGCCACTGCTCTGTTGCGGCTTGACAGGCATTCCGCGCCTGGGGCCGTTGGCCAGGAAGCGTCCCAGATCTCGGCTATCAACGATATGGACGTAATTATCGATACGGACATCGAAGTGGCGCAATCTGATCCGGTGGTTCGTCCGGTCGCCGAGGAATATCATCTGGTCGATTATGAAAAGCCCGCGAGCGTTTGGGCGCGCTTGTCAGGAAGCAAGCCCGATGCGGAAGCTATCCGCCGCGCCAAGGCCGCGCCCATCGAGCTAACCGGCTTGCGGGTTACCCGCGCTCCTAACACTTACCTGATCCGCATCACCTATCGCGCCTGGAAAAATCCGCAATTAGCGGCCAACGTGGCAAATGGGATTGCCGAATCGCTGGTACGGCACGTCCATGAATCGCTCGATCAGTCTTACGATGATCTGTCGAGCGCAATACGCCGCGACATGGAGCAACTGCGCTCGAAGATGGATGAGTCTTCAAAAAAGCTTACCGAGTATGAAAAAGAACTGAATATGGTGGATCCTGAGCAGCGTTCGACGGTATTGACGTCACGGTTGACGCAATTACTGGCCGAATATACGGCCGCTCAGGCCGACCGTCTTCACAAAGAGGCCACGCTCGAAGGCATTTTGAAATCTCCCACCATGGCCGCTACGGAAGCCACGGAAGCGGACCGCCAACGGCAGAGTTTGCTGGATGAGGCCCTGGAGCACCTATCAACGGCGCGCCAGCAGTTTGTAGCAGCGCGAGCCTACTACGGTGAAAACCATCCGGAATACAGCAAGGCCAAGCAACAGCTCGACGAAGCCGAGGCCCAGGTGGAAAAGATGCGGGTCGCCACGAACGATAAGACAGAGGCCGAGTACCGGCAGGCCTTAGGACGCGAGTTGCTTCTGAAGCGCCAATTTGACGAGACAAAAGCGGAAGTAGACGGCCTGAAGGCGCACGCTCTCGCATATTCACAGTTGAAGAGTGAGGCGGAGAATGACCGGCGCATGTATATGGACCTGGAGGTACGCATGCGCGAGGTGGACGTGAACCGGCAGTTTCGCGACGCGACGATTCAGTTCGTTGCGCCGGCGCTGCCGCCTGCCAAGGCCATTTTCCCCAAGCTAAAGATCAATCTGCCCATCGCTTTTCTGCTTGCTCTGGTCCTCGGAGTATTGGGCGCGATTGCAGCCGACGCTTTAGATACGACTTTTTCGGACGCTGAGGACGCGTCAGTCCGCCTGCGCCTGGAGGTCATGGGAGTCTTGCCCGATGTGCGGCGGCTGAGAGCAAAAGCAGACACGCAAACGAGCACATTGCCTGCCCTGTATAGCCGTTCCGCTGACATGGGTGCTCAGTACGAAGAAGCCATTCGGATGCTTCGTAACGTGATAGGGCGTGCAGGATCGAGCCAGTCTGTACGAACTCTGTTAATTACCAGCGGCGCTGTCGCAGAAGGGAAATCGACCACTGCCGCGCACCTGGCGGCGGCTTGCGCGCAGGGCGGCAAAAAGGTGCTGCTGATAGATGCGGATCTCAGGCGCTCTTCGCTTCATAAGAGGTTTGAGATCACGACAACAATCGGCTTGGTGGATGTCCTGGCTCACCGCAACTCACCGGTGGACGTGATTGTTGAAACCGATGTTCCGGGCCTGTTCGTGATGCCTGCCGGATCTCCGATGGTGAATGCGGCCGATCTGATCAGCTTGGGCTTTGCCGGTGTGCTGAACAAAGTTCGAAACAATTTCGATTTGGTCATTGTTGACGCTCCTCCCACGCTCGGTCTCTCTGAAACACAGGAACTCGCTGCGATGGTGGATGGGGTTCTGGTCATCGCCAAAGCGGGAGCTACCTCCGCCAAGGAACTGGCGGGGACGCTTGCGGCCCTAAGCCGCAGCGGCGCGAATGTGCTCGGGGTGGTCATGAACCAGGTGAAGTTCTCTGGTCTTGAGACGTACAGCCACTCGTATCAACAACACGGGCGGGACGATCAGGCGTAATTACGGTTTACGCGGAGTATGCATTTTAAGAGGCAATTATCGCGACTCACTAGAGGCGGAGGGCTTCTTGCGGTGCTTACTCTCGGGACCGCGGGTCTTTTCAAGCTCGCCGCCTTTGCGCGTGAAGCGTTTATCGCATCCCGCTTTGGTCTGTCGAGCTTTACCGACGCTTACTTTGCGTTCCAGCAATTTCCGTTGATGCTTGCGACATTCATGTTCGGAGCTTTCGGACTGGCTTTCATTCCGGCCTATGCGGACGAAAAACGAAAAACGGATCAAGTGGCGTGGTTGCCCGGCTTAACCGTGTATGGCGGGACACTCGGCGTGCTGCTAACGCTCGCCACGATGCTCATCACGCCATGGTTTCTCAGAGCTTTCAGCATTGGCGCGGCCGGGCACGGCAGAAGCACGCTCGTGATTCTAAGCTGCTCGTTCGCGCCAGTGATCTGGCTGGGAATTTGGGCCGGCGCCACTATTGCGAACGGCAGGAATTTACTCGCAATGTTCGTGACGGGCTTGCCATATCTCTCGATGACCGCGCTACTGATCGGTCTCTATGCGGTAGGGCAGCTGGATACGCTCAGTCTGCCGATTTCCTTCCTGGTAGGATTCGGCGTAATCGGCGTCTGCACGCTTCCCCTTCTCGTGTCAGCAGCGTGCCCGAAGGGATATATGCGCGCTGTGATCGAGACCTGGAAGATGCCAGGCTTCCGGCGATTTCTGCGGCAGCTGGGCGCTTCTTCCCTCGAGAACCTCGGTTTTGCCGGTAATCAACTGTTGTTGGTCTACTTTGTGGCCCACGTCGGCACCGGAGCAGTTTCCGCCAACGCCTGCGCGATGCGAGTTGGCATGCTTGGCTTGAGCCTGCTAAGTCTGCCTCTCGCGCAACTTATGCAAGCGAAGCTTTGCGAGGGTTCCGAACACACGCAGGCGGGAGTTCTGAAAAAGTGGCTGCCCGCAATCTCCGGCGCGGTGGTTGCTTTCGCCATGCTCATTTATGGTTTGCGCGTGCCAATCACAAGCTTTGTTTACCTGCATGGGAAATTTTCGGCGATTGAACTGAGCAGGGTCACCGAAATCATACCTGCCTGGGCGGCTTACTTTGTAGTCGCATCACTCAACGCGCTTGTGGCGCGCTACTTATTTACGACGGGGCAGGGCAATAGCTATGTGCGGCGGCAGCTTTGCGCATATGCGGCCGCGAACCTGATCCGCATTGCTTTCTGGGGACGATTGAACGCGCCGCTGATTATTTGGTGTTCTGTACTCTGCGAAGGTTGCGCGTTGCTGGTGAATCTTCGGAGCTGTTTTCAAGAGACCGGGCCCGCGGCCCTGGTTCCCGCGATGGCCGAGGCGCAAGAGGCTTAGATCTGTGAACGCGGGAAAATCAGATTCGCGAATTTGGGCGGGAAGCGGTCCCCGCGTTATCGTCCATACGCCGGAACCGGGCGGGGGCGCGGGACAGTATGTCGCGGAATTCGTGAAAGCGCTGGCGGCCGCCGATGTGCCGGTCGTACTATTTTGCCCGAGCAACTTCGCGTATGAGCGGGAGGTGGAGGCGAGTGGGGCCGAAATCGTTCACGCGCCGATTCGCGAAGTGGACACGGCTAGCCTCTGGCGCCGCGTCGTCCGCAACGTCGAGTTCGCCACAGGCGCTGGGCCAATCTTTTGGGCAACGGTAAGAAAAGGCGATATCGTTCATTTCCAGTTCGCCCTGCATTTGGGCCTGGGTCTGTTGTATTTCGCGATCGCCCGCATGAAGCGCGCCTCCATTGTGCTTACCGCGCATGACCCGGTACCCCACCGCTGGATACTCTCCCGCTCCTTTCAATGGATTGAGACGGCGCTTCTTACGATCGAGTACTCCTTGTGCCGCCGGCTTATCGTGCACAACGAAACAGGCAAGCGGATTCTCGAGAAGCATTTCTGCTCAGCCTCGAGCGTCATCACAGTGATACCTCATGGTCCGCTCAACCCGGTGCCGCCCGGAAGCGTTGATGATCAACCCCGGCCGATTACGGAGCCGTTACGCCTGCTCGCCTTCGGATCACTACGCGAGAACAAAGGTTTGCATCTGGCCATTGCCGCCGTTCAGCGCCTGCGGCAAGATGCAGGGAATCGTCCCGTTGTCCTGACCATTGCGGGTTCGGTTCCCAATCTCATGGAACGAGCCTATTGGGAGCGATGCTTGCGCCTCATCGAAGCTCAGCCGGACGGAATAGAGGTGCTGGAACGAACCATCGGCGACGCTGAAATTCCTGCGCTCTTCGCAGCTCACGATGCCGTGCTATTGCCATATGTTGATTTTTACTCTGAGAGCGGTGTTGCCATGCTTGCCGTGTCACAGCGCAGGCCGATTCTTGCAACTTCCGCGGGTGGCCTCGGAGAATTGCTGCGTGAAGCCGATTGCGGCATCTTGATTGAATCGCCGACCGCGGGCGCGGTGATTGCAGCTATCCAGGAGGCAGCTTCTACGCCGCCCGGAGTGCTGCGGCGCAAAGGACTGAACGGCTACTCGCACGCTTTGAGTCGCCGCTCCTGGAACATCATCGCTGAGCGGACTAGAGAAGTGTACAACGGTGTCCTCTCGCCCGAAGTCCCGCACGAGGCCGAACAAAAGATTGTCCTGCACACTCCGGAGCCAGGTTCGTCCGCGGCTCTGTACGTGGAAGAGCTCTCGGCAGCGCTTGCTCTCGAGAAAGTTCCCGTTCGGGTGGTTTGTCCTGCCAATCATCAGGCCCGCAGGGCTATGGAACGCAACCCGTTGATCGACGTTCGCGTGTGCTGTGAGCGCGCGACAAGCACAAATGTGAGTTTCGCGGCCAAAATAGGACAGAACCTGCGCTTTGTTGTTTCATCCTGCAAAGCTCTGCTCGAAGCCACGAAGCCAGGTGACATCGTCCATTTCCAATACATTCTGCATTTGCCTTTTGGCCTGATCTTTTTGGTATGCGCCTGGGCCAAGGGGGCGCACATTGTTTTTACCGTTCACGACCCGGTTCCCCACAAATTCCTGTTTCCGCGTACTCTGCGCGCCATTGAGACTGCGGGGCTCCGCTTCGCCTACAGGTGGAGCGATGTGCTCGTCGTGCATAGTGAAGCCGGAAAGCGAAAGCTCATAGAGGCGTTTCACGTGTCTCCGCGGAAAATCCGCATCATCTGTCATGGCCCCTATGAATTGAAGAAAAAAGTGCGAGCTTGTGCCGAATCGAATCGTTTGGAGACGCTCTTCTTCGGCTCGCTACGTGAGAACAAAGGGCTCCACTTTGCGATTGAGGCGACTCAACGACTCGCTGGCGAAGGCGTCCCCGTGAGGCTGACGATTGCCGGTCAGGTGGTCAATCGTAAAGAGGAGAGCTACTGGCAGCGCTGCCGGGCGCTGATCGATTCGGCCTTTGGCGCGATCCGCTTGATAGAAGGCTTTGTGCCGGATGAGGAACTGGCCGATCTCTTCTCTCAATGCCATTGTTTTGTTCTGCCGTATACGACTTTCTCTTCCGACAGCGGGGTGGCCTACATGGCGCTGGCCAATGGCAAGCCGATCTTGTCGACAGACGCGGGTGGCTTGGAATGGCTGTTAGAGAATTCCGGCGGGGGCATTCGCATTCCTGAAGCGAGCGTTGCCGGAGTCATTACGGCATTGCGGCAGGCAGTCGACCTGGGACCGAAAATACTTGAGCGCATGGGCCGGGCTGGGGCGCAGTGGGTGTTGGACGAATGTGGTTGGCGCAGGGTGGCGCATGACACGCGCAACGTCTATGCGGAGTTTATTCCACAACTGAGCGCGGCAACATTCGCCCGAGAAAGCCCTGAGGAAGATATAGAGCTCATGGGAGCTTGTCATGAGTGAGGCCCAGGCAATCGCCGCTCCCGCAAGCTGGCCGCAGGTTCCCGCGCAGCCTAGCCCTAAGCTCTCGGTTTTATTCTGGTCCGGTTTGCTGGCCGCAAGCATTCCGCTGAGCCTCTCACTGTACTGGATCGCATTCTGGCTTGCTCCCGAGTATCCTGGCCCATTTTTGCGCGTTTCGGTTCTGACTTGTTCCTTACTCCTGGCCTTTATCTGGTATCGCGCTCCGCTCAGCCGCGCGGAAGTCAATCTCATCCGCGTGCTGGGCATAGCGGCCATCCTGTTCTTAATTCCAACATTGATGGCCACTCAACCTTCACGCGCTTTCTCCGGGTGGGTCAAAACACTATTGCTTTTCGCGGTTTGTTGCTTTGTCGCACGGGGTCTGCGGCATCCCCCCACGGCGCACGTCTTTGGCCTGTGTTTGCTGGTGGGCGGGGTGATCCTGATCGGGTTTATTTTGTTCACGTACGTGCGAAATCTCGGTTTTGCAATACCCACCTACACGATGGCTCGCGAGTTCAAGGGCATTGAAGAGCATGGCGGAGTGCCTCTTAACAGCATCGCCTTCGCCGCGGTGTTCAGTTATCTGGCGGGCTTGTGTCTGGTGCGAAGGAATCGGTGGCTCGTTTTGTTTAGCATTCCGCTATTTGTGACCGCTTCCATTTTTACCGGGTCGCGAGCGCCGCTGGCAATACTGGCCGCCAGCGCCTTTGTCCTGTTGTGCATTAATGGTTTGCGCAGTAAGTCTCCTCTGCTGTGGGTAGCGACCGCGCTAGTTGCCTCTGGGGCAGTGTTAGGCGGGGTAGCTATCCTCACGCTGGCTTCGGATAAAGCTTTGACCGGCGTTACCGAAGGCCGTTGGCATTTATGGTCGGTCGGTCTTCACAAGTTCATCGAGCGGCCGCTGTTCGGGTATGGCTATGAATCCTGGCGCGACGACTTGGTGTCGCGGCTTCCGGGCGAGTACGATTTGACCTTTGATCTAGCCAAGAGCCTCGGCGGCGGGTATCACAACGAATACGTTAGCGTGCTGGCCGAGGAAGGGCTGATCGGTGCTATCGCAGGCGGCCTGATGGTCTGGCTGCTGCTTCGTTCGAGCTGGTTGTTAGCGTTCCGCAAATGGGGAACGATAGACGCGAAACAATGGCCTCTCTTCGCTTGTATCTTTATGCTCTTGAGAGCGAATTTCGAAGTTCCGGGCCTGTTTGGCTATGGACAGGATCCGGTTGACTATCTCGCGTACATTCTGGCCGCAATTATTCTAAGCCGTTTCTCCGTAGAAGAAGATTGCGCACGCTACCTCGCGCAAAAAGAGCAGGTGCAGTGAGATGAAGCTGCAGCCGGTTGAAGGCGATGTCGCGGTCCTTTCGCCCAAACCTCCAATGACTTCCAAGCGCGGCCGGATTCTGATGCTTTCTACTGCGCTCGGGTTCGGCGGCGGGGCTGAAGAACAAGTGATGCTTCTCAGCCTCGGTCTCAGGGCACGCGGATGGAAAGTGAAGATTGTTTCCTTACTACCGCTGTTTCCGCTAACGGCCGATCTCGAAGAATCCGATATCCCAATCTCGTCGCTACACATGAAGCGCGGCGTTCCTGATCCCCGCGCCATGCTTCGCCTGATTAAAGAACTGCGCAGCTTTCAACCCGATGTTGTGCATTGCCATATGCCGCAAGCCAATCTACTGGCGCGCGCGGTACGGCCTTTCTGTGCATTCCCGCTGCTGATCAGCACGCTTCACAACCTGACTATGGAACGAATTAATGGCAGCTCCGGGCGTTTTCTGGAGCTCGCCCACGGCTGGACAGATCGCTTTTCCGATCTGACCACCGTGATCTGCACTCCCGCTGTCAGGAGCTACGTCGAACGGGGCGCGGTGCCACCGAACAAGATCACAGTCCTTTACAACGGGGTGAATACTGGGAATTTCCGGACTGATTTGCTGGCTCGCAAGCAGTTGCGGCGCGATCTGGGTTTGGAGGACAAGTTTGTCTGGCTGGCGATAGGCCGCTTTGAGAAAGCTAAGGCGTATCCAAATATGATTCGTGCTTTTTCGAAAGTCGTCGCGCGAACCAGTCGAAAGCCGATACTGCTGATCTGTGGGCGTGGATCGCTCGAAGGAGAGATCCGCGCTCAGGTTCGTGATCGCGGCCTCACCGATTTCGTGAGATTTCTGGGCGTCCGCCGCGATATTCCCGATGTCATGAATGCTGCTGACGGGTTTCTCATGTCGTCGTACCTGGAAGGTTTGCCGATGGTTCTACTCCAGGCTTGTTCCATCGGCATGCCGGTAGTGGCGACTGATGTGGGCGGCAACGCGGAGATCGTCATCAACGGTGTAAATGGTTTTGTCGTTCCGCCGCGTGATGATGAGGCGCTCGCGAGCGGCATCGAGCGCGTAATCGAGTTATCGGACACCGAGCGTGCGCTGATGGCTGAGCGCGGGCGGCAACTGATCCGCGAAAGGTTCGAAATCGAGCGCATCCTCGATTGCTGGGAAGCGCTTTACCAGAGCAAATTAGCCACAAAATCCGGGCATCAATCCGACAACGAATAGACGAGAAAAATAATGGAAAACGGCATTTATACAACGAGCTGGACGCACGAACTTATTACGCAGCAGGCCGCTTTACGGCCCACAGCGCTGGCGGTCCGCGACCATAAGGACGAGCTGACATTCGTCGAGCTCGATCAGCGGGCGAATCGTTTAGCGCGGCACATCCAGACCCTCGGAGTCGCTGCTGAGACCCCGGTTGGGCTGTACTTTGAACGGTCGGTGGACTTCGTGTTGGCTGCTCTCGCTGTGCTCAAGGCCGGTGGTACTTACGTGCCTCTCGACGCCGCGTATCCGCCCGCACGAATCGACGCCATTTTGAAAGATGCGAATGTGGCGGTACTGCTGTCGCACAAGTCGACGGCGGCAAGCCTGACCGGAGGCCCATGGAGAACCGTTGATCTCGATATCGATGCGTCCGAAATTGAGAGTCGCTCTGCAGAACCTTTGGCCACGCAAGTGGAAGGGCACCACTTGGCATACATCATCTATACATCCGGTTCAACCGGCCAGCCGAAGGGCGTGGAGGTGACACATGGAAATCTGCTTCATCTGATTCGGTGGCATCAGCGTGCCTTCTCGGTGAGCGAGCACGACTGTGCTAGCCAAATCGCGGCTCTTGCCTTTGACGCGGCGGTTTGGGAACTCTGGTGTAATCTCGCAGCCGGCGCCAGCTTGCACTTGATTGATGAAGCCAGCCGGCGCTCGCCGGAGGGGTTGAAGGACTGGCTGGTGGCGCATCGAATCACGATCGCCTTTGTGCCGACGAGCTTTGCAGAGCATCTCATTACCTTCGATTGGCCACCGAGTACGGCACTTCGTATCCTCTTGACAGGCGCTGACACTCTGCATCGCCGGCCGAACCCGGGCCTCCCCTTTCTCCTGATCAACAACTATGGCCCGACGGAGTGCACGGTTTTGGTCACTTCAGGCCCGGTTCAGAGCCGCGGAGCTAACGGCCAGCTTCCGTCTATCGGCCGTCCGATCGACGACACCGAAATTCTGATAATGGATCCGGACCTAAAGCAGGTGCCTGCCGGGGAAGAGGGTGAAATCTGTGCCTCGGGCCCGCAGGTCGCGCGGGGCTATCGCAACTTGCCGGAACTCACAGCCGGAAAGTTTGTGTTTCAGGCGGACACTGGAAAACGTCTTTATCGGACGGGCGATCGCGGGCGAGTCTTACCCGATGGTCAAATCGCTTTCCTGGGACGAATGGACGATCAAATCAAGATTCGAGGGTTCCGAATCGAACCGGACGAAATCGTGGCTCAACTCAATTCGCATCCGGGCATTCGCAACAGCGCGGTAGTGGCACGCGGTGATGACGCGGGTGAAAAAACCTTGGTCGCGTATGTGGTGTTGGCGGCCGGTGCTGAATTGACAACGGGCGAACTCAGAGAATATCTGCAAGCGCGCGTGCCCGATTACATGATCCCCTCGGCCTTTGTCAGCGTGCCTTCCTTGCCCGTGACAGCAACCGGAAAATGCGATAAACAGGCGCTCCCGGCCCCTGCGGCCGACAACCTGCTGCCTGAATCTCTTGATGCTCAGCCCGCCAGCCAGGACAGCCACAGCGGCACCGAAATTCTCATCGCTCAACTGGTAAGCGGGCTGATGAATGGCCGGCCCGTCGGCTCCAACGACAACTTTTTCCTGGTCGGAGGGCACTCTCTGATGGCCGCGCAACTACTCGCTCGCCTGTGCGAAAGCTTGGCCGTGACCTTGAATCTGCGTCAACTCTTCGAAGCGCCCACGATTGCTTCGCTGGCCGCAGTGGTCGACCGAAAACTAGCGGCCAAATAGTTTGAAAGGCCTAGCAGAATGGACCAACAGCTCTTCCACCCGGTGAGTTGGACGCACGAACTCATTGCCCTCCACGCCGCTTTACGCCCCACAGCGCTGGCGGTGCGCGATGAGAAGCACGAGCTGACGTTCCTCGAGCTAGATCAGCGGGCAAATCGTTTAGCGCGGCACATCCAGACTTTCGGAGTCGGTGCTGAGACCCCGGTTGGGCTGTACTTTGAGCGGTCGGTCGAGTTCGTGGTGGCTGCTCTCGCTGTGCTCAAGGCCGGTGGTGCTTACGTGCCTGTTGACGTCGCGTATCCTCCCGCGCGAATAGACGCCATTTTGAAAGACGCGAACGCGCCCGTACTGCTGTCGCACAAATGCATGGCGGCAACTCTGGCCGGGGGACCATGGAGAACCGTTGACCTCGATTTCGATGCCTCGACCATTGAGAGTCGCTCCGCAGAGCCCTTGGGTACGCAAGTGGAAGGGCGCCAACTGGCATACGTCATTTACACATCCGGTTCCATGGGGCGTCCTAAGGGCGTGGAGGTGACACATGCAAACCTCTTACATCTGATCCATTGGTATCAACGCGCCGCCTCGGTGAGTCCGAAAGATCGTGCCAGCCAGGTGCTTGCGCTCGCTTTTGATGCGGCGGTTTTGGAAACATGGGGCCACCTCACTGCCGGGGCCAGCTTGCATTTAATAGATGAATTCAGCCGGCAGTCGCCCGAAGCGTTGAGGGATTGGCTAGTGGCGCATGAAATCACTATTGGGTTCGTGCCAGCCATGACAGCGGAGCAGCTCATAACTTTCAGTTGGCCGGACTCTACGGCGCTCCGGATTCTCGTCGCGGGCGGCGACACGCTGCATCGTTATCCGAATGCGAATCTGCCATTCATTCTGGAGAATCAATATGGCCCGACGGAATGCACCGTTGTGGTCACATCAGGCATCGTCCGCAGCGGCGGAGCTAACGGCCAGCTTCCGTCCATCGGCCGCCCCGTCGACAATACCGAAATTCTGATCGTGGATGCGGGCCTAAAGCGGATGGCAGCGGGCGAAGAGGGCGAAATCTGCGTCTCGGGTCCGCAGGTGGCGCGGGGCTATCGCAACCTGCCGGAACTGACAGCCGAAAGGTTCGTGTTGGAGGCGGGCACTGGACAGCGCCTCTATCGGACGGGCGATCGCGGGCGAATCTTACCCGATGGTGAAATCGCTTTCCTGGGACGACTGGACGACCAAGTCAAGATTCGAGGGTTCCGTGTCGAACCCGCTGAAGTGGTTGCTCAGTTGAACTCGCATCCGCAGATTCGCGCTAGCGTGGTCGTGAGCCGGGATGAAAAGACACATGAAAAAGCGCTCGTAGCGTACATCGTTGCGGCGCCAGGAAAGGAACTGGCGGCCGGCGAGCTTAGAAAGTTTTTGCAAGCGCGCATGCCCGATTACATGATCCCTTCGGCCTTTGTCAAGCTGCCTTGCTTGCCCCTTACAGCAACCGGAAAATGCGATAAACAGGCCCTCCCGGCCCCTGCCGCCGCCAACCTGCTGCCGGAATCGTTTGACGCTGAGCCGGACAGCCAGGACAGTCAGAGCGGCACCGAAGTTCTCCTCGCTCAATTGGTGAGCGGTCTGATGGACGGTAGGCCGGTGGGAGCCAACGATAACTTTTTCCTAGTTGGTGGACACTCCCTGATGGCTGCGCAAATGCTCGTTCGCCTGCGAGAAACGTTAGCCGTGAGCCTGAGCCTCCGTCAACTCTTTGAAGCCCCGACGATTGCTTCCTTGGCCTCCGTAGTCGACCGAAAACTCGCGGCCAGATAGTTGAAAGGCGTAGCAGAATGGACCAATTAACGGCTGATTCGTCTCTCAGTCTCTATCAACTGTTGGACCCGGAAATTCTGGCGAACCCCTATCCGTTGTTCAAGAGGCTGCGCGACACTGACCCCGTGCACTGGGATCCGTTCCTGCACGCTTGGGTGGTGACGCGCTATGAAGACGTCGTAAACGTAATGCTGCAGTGTTCGGCAGATCGTACACCCAAGCCGGAACAATTAGAAGCCATGGGCATGATGGCGGAATTGCAGCCCATTGCCCAGGTCATGGTCAAGCAGATGTTATTCATGGACGCGCCGTCCCATACCCGGCTTCGCGCTCTGTGCGCAATTGCATTCACTCCAGCCCGCGTTGCCGCTCTCAAAACGCACATTCAGGACATCGCAAATCAATTAATCGACCGGGTGATCGATTCCGGCAGAATGGACGTGATTGCCGATTTCGCTAACCCGCTTCCGGCTATCGTTACCGCCGAATTGTTCGGAGTGCCTGTTGAAGATCATCAGAAATTAAAAGACTGGTCGACTGACTTTGCAGAGATGCTCGGCAATTTCCAGCACAATCCTGACAGAGCGCGGCGGGTCCTGAAAAGCACCGAAAATCTGCTGGACTATTTCCAAAAAGCTATCCGTGAACAGAAGCAAAATCCGCGCGCAGGGCTCGTGAGCTCACTTATTAGCGCCGAACTGGAGGGCTCTCGCCTGACCGAAGAGGAAATGGTGGCAAACCTGATCGTCACCATGGTGGGTGGGCAGGAGACAACCACAAATCTGATTGGAAACGGACTCGTATCCTTGCTCAAGAATCCCGATCAGCTCGAGCTTTTGATGAACGATTTCTCGATCTTGCCATCCGCCGTGGAAGAATTACTGCGGTATGAGAGCCCCAGCCAGCATACGGCGCGGCTGGCCGTGGACGACATGATGTTGGGCGGCAAGAAAATTCAGAAGCGGCAGGCGGTGATCGCCGTTTTCGCCGCTGCCAACCGGGATCCCGACCGATTTCCGGATCCGGATAAACTCGATCTGCGGCGCACAGATAATCGCCATGTGGCATTTGCCTGGGGGCCGCATTACTGCTTCGGCGCTCCGCTGGCGCGCATCGAAGGACAGATCGCGTTTGAAACGATGTTGCGGCGCTTGCCGAACCTTAGACTTCAGCCGCAGGAACTAATGTGGCGGGAGAATCTTGGGTTGCGCGGGCTCAAATCGCTATTCATTTCCTTCGATAGAAGAACTTAGAGACAGACGATGGCTGCTATTTCGAAGCATCGAGTAGAACTGCGCCAGGCCCGCTTTGAAGACTACCAAGGGATTGCCGCTCTTGAAACTTCGCACGGATTGGCGAGCAAGCCTTTCGACGAATGGCGTCGCCTCTGGATCGGCAATCCATGCTACGAAAAACTTGGACTGCGGTGGCCTATCGGTTGGGTTTTGGAGCATGGCGATCGCATCGTTGGCTCCTCGAGCAATATACCCTTACCGTATGTCTTCAGGGGCCGGAAACTGCTGGTTGCTTCCGGGCGCGGTTGGGTGGTGGAGGATCAATATCGTGGTTACGCGCCGCTACTGGGGGATGAGTATTTCAATCAGCAGAATGTCGACGTGTTCCTGAACAATACGGTGAATGATAAGGCATCGGAAGTGTTCAGTACCTTTGGCTCTTCACGGGTTCCTGTGGGCGATTGGAGTACCGCGGCTTTCGCGATAACTGAACATCGTGGATTCGCTGAGAGTGCGTTGCGCATCAAGAAAATCCCGCAGGCTCGAGTACTCAGTTATCCGACAGGCCTGGCTCTCTCACTGAAGGACCGTTTTACATCTAAGCCGACCCGTCGATCGCATACTGATGTTTCCCTCGCGCACGATTTTGATGAGCGCTTTGATAGATTTTGGTCCCGCCTTCGAGAGCGCAGTAGCGCCTTATTGGCCGTACGCTCGCGCGAAGTCTTGAAGTGGCATTTCGGCGGCTCGATTGAAAGAGACGAGCTTTGGGTTCTGACAATCCCGACTTCCGGGAATATCGAGGCCTATGCTGTTTTCCAGCGCCGCGATGAACCGCAGTATGGTTTGAAGCGCATACGGATGGTCGACTTCCAGGCCTGCGAACGTTATGACCAGTACTGCGCTGCGCTCATGCGGCGGGCGTATGAGGAATGCCGCGCACAAGGCATTCACGTATTGGAACACGTGGGCTGCGATCTTGAACCGACGCGCGTTTTCGAAAAGGCCGCTCCATATCGCCGCAAACTGCCCGCCTGGTCTTTCTTTTACCTCGCAAGCGACCCAGAGTTGGCTGCTCATTTGTCCCAGCCGGACGCCTGGGCGCCTTCTTCCTACGACGGAGATTCGAGTTTGTAACTCGGGCTGGCGACATTAGAAGTCAGATGATAGCGGGCTGCTCATTTGAACTCTCCGGGCGAGATGTTCATGTCTGGCCTCTGCGCATTGAAGCTTCCGATGCCGTAGCTGCGAAGTTTGAACCAGTTCTCGCGGCTGACGAGCGAGAACGTGCGGCGCGGTTCCGCTTTGACCACCTCCGGCAATCGTTTATCATCACGCGTGGGGTTCTCCGATGTCTGCTCGGGCGCTACCTGGGCGTTAATCCGGCCAGCGTACGGTTCGAGTACGGCTCGAAAGGGAAACCTGCTCTTGCGTCACCCGCGGGAATCCAGTTCAACACGACGCACTCCGGTGGCTTGGCGGCGTTTGCGTTCACCGTCCGCCGCCAAATCGGTATCGACCTGGAACAGGTACGCCCGCTTGCCGAGCTGCAGCATATCGCGGAGCGCTTTTTTTGTCCTGGGGAAGCTGCGGAAATCATCTCGCTCCCAGCGAGTGAGCGCGAATATGCATTCTTCTGCTGCTGGACTCGCAAGGAGGCGTATATCAAAGCGATCGGCGATGGATTGTCCGCGCCGCTCGACCAGTTTCGCGTGACAGTCCAGCCCAACGAACCCGCATGTTTTATCCACCTTGCAAATGACACCCGTACTGCAAAGGCTTGGGCGCTGCATGATTTGCGTTTGGCCTCAAACTACGCAGCAGCGCTGGCATACCATGATCGACCACGCCCGCTCGCTGTATTACCGATGATCGATTCCGAAGAGCTCATCA
>CAVWUV010000007.1:0-159727 GCA_963758245.1 uncultured Acidobacteriaceae bacterium
CGAACTAAGCTCTACGGTATTGCTCAATGTCGTTCAGGCATGTCTTCACAGAAGTGCGTCCGAGTGGATGTTTTTTCGCGAGCTGCGAGTCGGGACGGGGTTCCACGGCAGTGCAGCGCAGCGCCTCGACGCATTCGCGCTAAATTGCTTGCCGCACACTTCCATGAGGCGCGTGTGCTACGAAGTAAAGACTTCGCGAGCAAACTTTTTGTGCGAAATAAAGCAGCCATTGAAGCGCCGCATTGGGCTACGCTATTCGAACGAATTCTATTTCGTAACGCCTGCTGGGCTGTTGAACGCCTCCGAACTTCCCATCGAATGCGGCCTGATTGAGATCGGAACCTTTACTCAAGATGAACGCTTCCTCGCGCATGCCGAATCCGGCACATTGGTCCAGTTTGAGCCGAACCATGAAACCTATTGTCGAGTGAGCGTTCCAGCTCCGTGGCGAGAGACGCCAGGCCCGACGTGGCAGTTCGTTGCGGGCATGCTGCGGAACCAGCAGAAGGCTTTTCAGGGCCGGCCACCAAAACCGCCAAATCAACACCGTTTGCCCTTCACCGATTGAACGCCTGGCTGATTCGAGGAGCGGACATGTCCAAAAAGACTGCCGAGAGTTCCACAGCCGCTCGTGCCCTTCCCAGCACTGAAAAAGCGACCTCAAAATCTACTACGCAGCTGCCCGCGGCCGAGTTACTGAGCTTTCTGAAGCAAACTCGCGGGGTTGGGACGTGGACAGAAAGGGATTTGGCGAAGGCACTGAAGATTGGCTTGGCAGAGGCAAAGGAAGCGATTGCAGTACTTCAGCTCCAGGGCTATATAGAACCCGCGGGCCATACCGGAAAGTGGAGGATAACTGAAGAGGGCGAGCTAGTCGCCGGCGCGAAGTCGCCGCGATTCACGCGCGGAAGCGTTGAAGATGCACTCGCCGGCCTGCGCGATCGAATCAAAGCTGTAAGTGACGACCCGAATGCTCCGTACAGAATTCCGAAGCGGTTGCGTTCGGGGATTTTCTTGGCGATGCAGCCGGTATGAAGCAGGCAAGCGAAGCGGAGCCTGGTTGAAGTTCAAGCTGAATCAGGATCAGGAACTTCTAGTCGGCGGATACATTCCCGGAAACCGCGGATTCCGGATGGTTGCCCGAGACCATTCAAAGCGGTGTTACGCAGTCCTCAAGCCGAGTAGTTGGACGAGAAGAGTCTTGCGGTGAACCACATCGGCTAAAGAATACCGGTCCAGAACCCTGAAATAGGCTTCCAAAGCTTCCTTTAAGATGACTCGTAAACCGCAGCCGCCCGCAATAGGGCACCGATTCGACGCAGGTTCGAAACATTCGACGATTGTCCAGTCTTCTGTCGCACGTAAAACCTGTCCGACGTTTATCTCCTTGGCCCTCTTGGCAAGCTTGAGTCCTCCTGCACGGCCGCGTACTCCTTCGACATAGCCAGCCTGAGCGGCACGGTGGGCAACTTTCATCAGGTGATTGCGCGAAATCCCGTAGTGTCCCGCAATCTCCTGGATAGTGGCGACTCCGCTAGGCTGAACTGCCAAATGGATCAAAAGACGCATTGTGTAATCGGCTTGGCGCGTTAGGTACATAGAGGAAAATCGGCGGCTCCCTAAAGATGTATTATAGATACATCTTTACTGCTGCCGTATGTATCACACCCTAACCGAGGACAGTATTGCCGAGGTGGTCGACACCTTTTATTGCCGGATTCGCGACGATCACCTGCTAGGCCCGATTTTCGCCGGTGTTATCGGCAGCGAGTGGGGACCGCACTTGGACAAGATGAAAGCGTTTTGGTCGTTCGTACTGCTTGCCTCTCGCGACTACAAAGGGAATCCAATGATTGCGCATCTGCAATTACCCCGCCTGACACGACATCATTTCGAACGCTGGTTGCAGTTGTGGCGCGAAACCGTCGCCGTCCTGTGTTCTGACGAGCTGGCCTCTCTTCTTATTCGAAAGGCTCAAATGATCGGCGAGCGTTTGCTGCATGCCATCACGACATATCATGAGCCGGCAGTTCGGGAGACGGCGGAAGCAACGCGAGGAGCGCTATGACCCACGCAGATCTGCACTCGTTTTTAAGCGATACGGCCGGGCTGGGACGGACAACAACGCTGTTCCGTGAAAACGGCCTGCGCACGCTGCTGTTGCACTTGAAGACCGGCGAACAGATTCCAGAACATCAAACCCGGGGTGCGATAACTGTGCACTGCTTGAAAGGCGAAGCGATTTTTTTGAGCGGTGATGAGCGTGCTGAGCTAAAGCCCGATTTGCTGCTCAGCTTGGCACCTGGCATGCCTCACAGCGTGGCGGCCCAGCAAGATACGCTCCTGCTCGTAACCATATCCGAGCAGATCGTATGATTCCCTTCGATGATGCGCATCGGGCAGTCCACTATCCCAAGGACCGGCGGTTCCGAATCTGGATTCGCCCCTCGATTCTAATTCTTCTAATTGTGCTGGCCATCGTTCCATTGGTGCTGGCCTGGGTACAACACGCGTTCTTCGGTCTGCCGTACATCGCCCCTTCTGCGGCATCTCTCGAGGGCGCAGCCAGCGGCCCGCACGGCTTTCCGGTATGGATCCGCTGGAGTCACTTCTTCAACCTCATCTTCTTGTTCATGCTGATCCGCAGCGGCTTGTCGATTCTGATGGACCACCCGCGCCTATATCTGAATGACCATTGCACTCCCGGCACGGAATGGATTCGCTTCACGCCATTGACCGTGCCCAAGGACCGCCTCTGGACGGCCAAGGACGACGCGCGGTACATCTCGCCCGCCGTTGCGCTGCCAGGCTACCGTCACACCGTGGGGATCGCGCGCTCCTGGCATTTCATCAACGTCTACGGGTTCGTGCTGACTGGTGTTTTTTTTGTCTGCGGGTTGCTTACCAGCAATCAGTGGCAACGGCTGGTGCCCACCTCTCCGGCCGTCTTCGTCGAAGCCTGGAACACGTTCGTCCACTACGCCAATTTCCACTTGCCGCCCGAACCGAATGGGTTTTACGGCTACAATGCGCTGCAGCAATTGGCTTATTTCGCCACCATCTTCGTTATGGCGCCGCTTTCTATCCTTACCGGGATGGCGATGTCTCCCGCGCTGGTCAACCGTTTCCCTCGGTATGCCAAATTCTTCGGCGGGCGGCAGGCAGCCCGGTCTATCCACTTCCTAATGCTCGTGGGATTCCTGGCATTTGTGGTCGTGCACGTCACGCTCGTCGCGCTGACTGGCTTTGCCCGCAATATGAACCACATTGTGCTAGGCACTGACGACAGCCACGCTACCGGGATGATTGTGGGATTTATCGGGATTGGGGTTGTGCTGCTTTGCTGGGTAGCGGCCCATTATATTTCCTGGTATTTTCCGCGCGGCTTGCAGCATGCGCAGAAGGCGATCACAGAGCCGGTGAAGCTCCTAACGCTCGATCGTCTGATTCCGCGCGAGCATTACACGAAAGCGCAGATCTCGCCCTACTTTTGGCCAAATGGCAAAATGCCTGTGCGGGAAGACTGGAAGCAACTCGCGGCGGATGGCTTCAAGAGCTACAAGCTGAAAGTATCCGGCATGGTCGACAACCCAGTCGAGCTTTCGATCGAGGAGATGCGCGCTCTCGGAGCCGAAGAGTCGATTACCATGCACCATTGCATCCAAGGCTGGTCGGGCATTGCGCAATGGCGCGGAATCTCGATGCGCAAATTGATCGAACTCGTAAAGCCCAAGCCGTACGCCAAAGTGGTCGCATTCTACTCTTTCGGAGGCTCGTTGTACGGGGGTCTTTACTACGATACGCAACAAATCTACAATGCGATGAAACCCGGGTGCCTGTTGGCATTTGAGATGAACGGCGAGCCGTTACCCGCCGTCTATGGAGCGCCACTCCGTCTACGAGTCGAAAACCAGCTCGGCTACAAAATGGTCAAGTGGATTGAGCGGATTGAATTTGTCGAGTCCGAGAAACTGCTCGGAGAGGGCGAGGGCGGCAAGAACGAAGACGATGAGTACTTTGATCTGCTGCCGAACATTTAAATGACCAGGGGCAAACCCCAAATTTCTCCAAGCGCTGGAGCCGACAGATCGGAGCATGTTTTCCGGCTCATCGAGCGGCTGAAGTTGAGCTGGCTCTTAGCCCACTTGCCGCCCACTGCCGTCTGGGCGAGTTACGTGTTCGTGAACAGTTTCGCCACCATCGGCCTGCTGGCTCTGCTGGCATTCCTGACGCACAATCCGTTTGTTTTTCCCTCGCTCGGTCCCACGGCGTACCTGTTTTTTTTCACTCCGCTTGCGGAACCAGCGAGTCCCCGCAATGCCGTTCTGGGTCATGCCATAGCACTCTGCTGTGGCTTTGCTGCATTTTCTGTTACCGGCATGAGCCATCTTCCACCGGGCCTGCCGGTCGAGATCTACTGGCCGCGGGTTTTGTCCGCCGCGCTTTCGCTCTCGCTCACGGGGGCCATAATGGTGCTTCTGCGCGTCAGCCATCCGCCTGCCGGTGCGACCACCATGATTGTTTCGCTCGGGATCATCTCCGAACCCGAATATCTTGTGACGATTGAAGTAGCTGTAATCCTGCTCACCGCACAGGCGTTGGTAATAAACCGGCTCGCGGGACTCCCGTATCCCATCTGGCAAACAGCGAAAGCACAATCTAAGTGAATGAGCCTTGATCCAAGAAATCCGTAGTCTCGCATCTCCTCATTCACCCAGATTGCGTGACGTACTTCTAGCTCGCGGGTACTCCCGATGAATGCTGGGAAGCCGACCAAATATTCGTGGTTCTCCAGCGAAAATTTGAAAGACCACCGGGAATTTGCAGGAGCAGCAGCTTTACGGCACAGAGCTTCCGTCCGTTAGCCGTCCAATATCTGCATTTGAAGGGTGAAAAACAGGCACTCAAACCGAGAGAGGGACTCGAGAGAGCCCCTCTTATTCTGTTGCCAAGTCGCTGAATGCAAAGCGACTTGCGTGCGAAAGAACTGGTCGGGGCGAGTGGATTCGAACCACCGACCTCCTGGTCGCGAACCAGGCGCTCATTATATTTGAAATGCCTGCAAGATTCTCCGCAACTAGCTTCGAAGCACTCTTGCCCACCAACTTGCGGCGACGCCGGAAATCACTTTTGCCCACCAACTTTCTGGAACTGAGCCAAACTGGTGATTACAACGTTGGCGACCCACACTATCTCTCTAGGAACGCGCTGAATAGAACAGAGCTCTGCACTCCCGATTCCGACGTGCACTCGCAATATGCTCGATTTTGCTGGGAACGAATCCATGAGCCTGAGGAGAGGTGTTGGGTTGTAGCCTTATCCATCAGGTACGACAATTTCTGAAAGCGAAGCCCCGAACGCATCCCCCAACTGCTCAGCCGTTCGATGCTGCCCATGCTCACGATGTCGAGGTGAGGTGGCCGAGATGTCTAGGATACGTGTTCGTTCCTGCCAGCAATTAAAGCCCGACAGTTTCTTACAAATTGGACCCTTTGGGCGCAGATAATTTTTGGTGGAAGTGTTCTTGAAAGTGCCGTTCGGCAGTTTCAAGTCGGTCCAACGCATCAAGCAACTGCATTCTCGCCTCGACGAGAATGGGGTGCTCTGGAGCGACTGCTTCTCCTTGCCGAATTGCAAACCGAATGCGATCGATCGCAACCCGGGCCTGGTAGGCCAACTCAAATGACGGGCCATTTTTCGGGGCAGTCCGTCGAAAGCTCGCCTTGAATAGAGCGACACGGCGAGACCGGAGACCGGTGGAGAGAAGAACTGGAACTAAGCTCGTCATGAAAATTTTGTATCGGCTTTCCGAACCGAGGTCAAAAAAACAGGCTGGATCGCCCGATCTGAATGTGCTGTGATTTCTTTCATGCGTGTAATGCCGACGTGCTAAACGCACGTTAGGCGCGGGGGCCCTTACGGCCTTGACTTCCGCCTATCGCGGTCGTTGTTCGCGCTCCACCCGGATTCCAGTTGGCTCTCCGGCATGCGTGTTCTCGGAGCCAATCGGCAATCTCGCCGCCGCGAAACCGTACATTGGACTCGATCTTGTAATGCGGAATCAGACCCTGAGCAGCATAGCTATACAGGGTCTTCGGCTTGATCGTGATAATCCCGGACAGCTCTCTGGCGGTGAGGAGCTTTGGACATTGCAAGAGTCGCTCGAAGATGTCGTCCGAAAGTGGACTGGAGGGTTGCGGAAGCACGGGGGAGGTCGACATCAAGCGTTTCCTTTCTTTCGAGTCGGCGTGCGGCTTTCTCTGACGACGGCCGCCTTGCTTCCCTTCTAACCGTTCTTGCCGGTATCAGTCAAAAATCTGTAACGTCCGATCCCCCTTGACTCCAGTGAAATCAGCAGGATTCGCCAAGGCACCCGCGCAGCGATCAGCTCGAGCGCGTCTTACTCGATTCTTCCGCAGAAAGAACCTAGTTTCAGGATGCGCGGCTCGCCTTTCGATTGGATCCGGACTGGCCACTCGGCTTCCCCGGCTTAACTGTGGAGGAACTCTTCCTTCTTCCTGGTATTCCGATCCGGTCCAGGCGATCATGCACGTCCTGGGCGGGTACCAGGTAGCGCATGGTGGTCTCGACCGACTTATGTCCCATCCAGTGCTGCACCGTGCGGATGTCGAACCCGGATCGCAGCATGCTGGTCGCGTAGGTCGAGCGGAAGGTTTTGAGATCGAAGGTAGAGGGATCCAGTCCGGCACGTGCCGCGACCTCCTTACAGCGGCGCAGGAAGTTCTGCTCCCGATTCCCCGTGGGTGACGGAAACACGAACGGGCTATCGATCGACTGCGAGTGATTCGCGAGCACCTGCGCCAAATCGACAGGCACAGGTACTTCCCGTTCCTCCCAGCGTTTGGGAAAGAAGCCCAACTCGGGCTTGGAGAGGACTCGCACGGTCCGCAGTTTCAGATTGAGGTCCCTCCAGAACAAATGCATCACTTCCTGCTCTCGGAAGCCGGTCAGGAGAAAAGTGGAAAACAGGGCCAATTCCCAGGCATCGCACGCCGAGAGAAAACGTGACTGCTCTTCTTCTGAATACAGTTTGGGGAGGCAGAGGATGGCTTCGGGCAATTGCAGTTCGCGCGTGATGTCGCGCCGGCCGTTACGCCTGAAAAACTGCGCGATGATAATCACGTTGTGCAGGACCGTGTTGGCGGATAACCCGCTCTTCTTGAGTTTGACAATGAAATCGTCCAACTCTTCGATCGAGATCTGTTCCAGGCGCCGGCCGGCAAAGTGTTTTTCGAACCGGGTCAGTACTGCATTGTACTTGCGGTAGGTGTTCCTCTTTTTGAGCGTGTCGGTCTGATCCAAATAGCGCCGGATCAGACCGGAAAGAAGCACCGGCTCGGGTGGAGGAGGCGGCTCGACGGGCTTGTATCGCTGGAGGATGCCTACCTCTGTCGCCGCGAGCTCGGCTTTCTTGATGCGCTGCGCTTCAAGCGCCTGTGAGACGCTGCGCCCGGCCGGAAGACGCATCCGCGTTCCGGCTTCCCGCCATTCGAGAAAATAGCTTCCCTCCGGCAGTGCTTTCCAATCCCGCTCGCCGTTTGCTTTGCGGGGGATCGATCGAAGCACCCACCGGCTGCCGATCTTGATCTGTTTGACAATATTGACGCGCGCCATCGTTCCATTCCCGATACCACGAAATGGGGCGGCGACGCGAAAAACTCGTCGGGGAGGCTACGGTGGACAGTAAAGCGGCCAGTAAGTTAGCTAAATGATTGAGAGATCAGGCTGATACCGGAAGCTGGCATTCTACCGCTGAATTACTCCCGCTCGATACGCGCTGGTTGCCGCGATCAAAGCCGCTTAACGGCTGCCTCTCTATAATACCCAATATTTGCAATTCCGCACGCACTGTCCCGCTGATGGGCCAGCAACCCTAAAGACGCTGACCGCTATTGCCGATGACATACTGGACGGAGACGATGAGCTCGGAGGAACCAACTGTTCACGTTGCGGTGCTAGGCCTTGGATACGTCGGCTGCGTATCGGCGGCATGTCTGGCCACGCTGGGGCACCATGTCACAGGAATCGATCGCGACGAGAGCAAAGTCAATAACATCTCCAACGGAGTCGCGCCCTTCTTCGAACCGGGACTCGAGCCCCTCCTGGCTGAGAGTGTGTCCGCCGGTCGACTAAGGGCAACCACCTCAATCGAGGCCGTTCAAAACGCGGACGTAGCTCTGGTTTGCGTTGGCACACCGTCTGAAAAGAACGGGAATTTGGGGCTTGACCAGCTTCGGCGCGTAACCAGCGAGATTGCGTCTACGCTCCCGGGACGGACCAAGCCCTTGGTGCTCGCTATTCGCAGCACCGTGTTTCCCGGAACCTGCGAAGAACACGTGATTCCCAGCTTCAAAGGCAATCCGCTGATCTCGGTTGCATCCAATCCGGAATTCCTGCGCGAAGGTGTGGCGGTCAGAGACTTCATGGAACCTTCGCTTGTGGTGGTGGGCGGAAATGACAGCGTCGCCGTTGGGCGCGTTGCTGCGCTTTACGCACCTTTGGGTATTCCTCCGTGCCTGGTCACTTTGCGAACGGCCGAAATGATCAAGTATGCCTGCAACGCATTCCATGCGGTCAAGATTGCGTTTGCCAATGAGATCGGCGCACTCAGTGCACGACTCAGCGTCGATCCTGGCGAGGTAATGACCACGCTCTGCGAAGACACGAAGCTCAACATCTCTTCCACTTATCTCAGGCCGGGCTTCGCGTTTGGAGGTTCCTGCCTCCCAAAAGATCTTCGCGCTCTCACTTATCGCGCCAAGCGACTCGATCTTCATCTGCCACTGCTCGAATCCGCGCTGCCCAGCAACCAGCAGCATCTTCAGCGAGCTATCGAAGCAATTCTCGATCTGCCGAGCCGCCGGCTCGGCGTGATCGGCCTTGCATTCAAGGAAAATACTGATGATCTGCGTGAGAGCCCTGTCGTTACGTTGCTCGAACAACTCATCGGTAAAGGACGGCAGGTCCGCGTCTTCGACCCGCACATACAGCTTGATGCCATTTATGGCAGCAACCGGAACTTTATTCTTCAGCAGATCCCTCATATCGGCCGTCTCCTCGACAGCTCGCTCCAGCAGATACTCGATTGGGCGGATCACGTCGTTGTTGCCCAAAAGCTCAACCCGGATCACGCGTCCCGGATAGCGCAAACCGGTCTGCCCGTAACAGACCTTGTTAGTTCTTCCCTGGCATACGCTTCCAATCCGTTGCCTTCTCCGGCTCGATAAACAGCTCCTCCGATCCAACCACCTGCATCGCGGTAAGTAACACTGGAGAAGCGTGCCAGAAGATAAAGATCAGGCGTTTTTCTCGGCTTGGCGCGAACGCGTCCAGGCTCTCAAGAACGTACCCCCTGTCTTGCGCATTGTCTGGGAATCCGGCCCCTACGTGGTGACTCTCGGCCTGGTTTGCCGATTGATTGTTGCGCTAATTCCCGTAAGCACCGCCTGGGTCACGCGGCTCATTATTG
The DNA here is from genome assembly GCA_963758245.1 of uncultured Acidobacteriaceae bacterium. GTDB lineage: Bacteria > Acidobacteriota > Terriglobia > Bryobacterales > Bryobacteraceae > Bog-105. The sequence continues at coordinate 9,491 of CAVWUV010000007.1, forward strand.
ACAACGTCAACGGAATCGCCCAGCACAAGATAGCCTTATCTCCGCATCTATGGTGGCTCGCCGCCCTGGAATGCGCGCTTGCAATTGCCGGAAATCTGTTCAGCAGATTGACAGATTACTATGACGCCGTTTTGGCCGATCGCTACACCCGCCACGTCAGCATCCAGGTGATGCGCCACGCCTCACAACTCGATCTCCAAGCCTATGAAGACCCGGTCTTCTATGACCGGCTCGAGCGCGCTCGCGTTCAGGCTACGGACCGCCTGGGAATGATCCAGTCCATCGGAAGGCTATTTCAGCAGACAATCACTACCATTTCTTTCTCGGGCGCCATTCTCTTTTTCTCGCCCTGGCTTCTGTTGCTGCTGATCGTCTGCCTCATTCCTGCGTTTCTCGGCGAAAGTCATTTCGCGTTCCTGAGTTATGCGAAGAACTTCCGCCAGACACCAGTCAGACGTCAACTGGATTATCTTCGACAGCTGGGCGGCAGCAAAGAAGCTGCGAAGGAGCTGAAGCTTTTTGGCTTGAGCGCTTTTCTCACTGATCGTTTCACAACACTGTCGAATCAGATTTTCGATGAGAATCTGGCTCTCGCGCGAAAACGCCTATTCGCTGTTTCGCTGCTCTCCATCCTGAGCACGGCCGGCTACTACGGCGCGTACGTCTGGGTTATCTACAAGACCGTAACTGGCGTATTCAGCATCGGCACGCTTTACTTCCTGACGCAATCGATCATGAACGCGTCAAGCAATATTTCACAGATCTTCTCCACTCTTTCGAGCATTGCGGACCAAGCTCTTTTCTTGACTGATCTACTCGCGTTCTTCGACATGAGACCTACTGTTTCATCCAAGCCCGGCGCATTACCAGCTCCGCGTCCTATTACGCGCGGCTTCGAATTTAAGGATGTCTCCTTTGTTTATCCCGGCACCCAGCGCCATGTGCTAAAGAACCTGAATTTCCGATTGGAGCCAGGTGAGCGCATCGCCCTTATAGGTCAAAACGGGCAAGGAAAGACCACGATTGTAAAATTGATGACCCGTCTCTACGATCCAACGAGCGGCCGCGTGCTGCTAGATGGTGTGGATCTCCGCGATTATGACGTGGAAGATCTCTCGAGAGAGATCGGCGTCATCTTTCAGGACTTCATGCGCTACGAGATGACCGCTCGCGAAAACATAGGCGTCGGCCGAATTGAGTATATTTCTGACGAGGCCAGAATCCACCGCGCCGCTGAAAAAAGCCTCGCCGATGGAGTCATTGAGCGGCTGGCTGGGGAATACAAGCAAATGCTGGGACGCCGCTTCGAGGGCGGAGTTGATCTATCCGGCGGCGAATGGCAGAAGCTGGCGCTTGCTCGCGCCTATCTTCGCGAAGCGCAAGTTCTCATCCTCGATGAGCCGACGGCCGCTCTTGACGCTCGCGCGGAGTACGAAGTTTTCGAGAGATTCAATGAGCTTACTGAGAGCAAAATGGCTCTGTTCATCTCGCATCGCTTCTCTACTGTCCGAATGGCCCGCCGCATCATCGTTCTCGAAGACGGCGCAATTGCAGAAGAAGGCAGTCACGACCGCCTAATGGCCCGTGGCGGGCGATACGCTGAAATGTTCGACCTGCAGGCGTCAAGCTACAGGTAGACCCCGAAGATGTCTGAGCCTTCCACGAGTATCAAAGCCGGCGAGAGGCCTGCCGCTCACATGAATTTCAACAGCGCGGACCAGGCTCGACTTCGTGAGTGCGCGACGCGAGTTGCGCGTTCCTGTGCTTGGGTTCCGCGTAAGCGTTACTCGGATAAGCCGCGCCAGATTTTCCGAAGCACCGCGGCGCGGCTATCCAGGATCGAACGCGACCTGTATAACCTGCGCTCAGGAGAACCTCCCGAAGACGTCAAATGGCTTTACGAAAATCTTCGCCTTATCCGGACGGAACTGCGTGGCCTCCGTGAAAACGTCAAATTCCTGAGCAGATTGCCTGTAGTTCGCACTCCGGCGGAGGAATCTATCCCTCGATGCCTCGTATTCGCTCGCGCGATGCTCAGCGAAGGCGATAACCAACTCACCGAGATTCTGTTTTCCTCCTTTATCGAAGCTGTTCAGGAAGTCGAAGCTTTGCGTCTTTCCGAACTCTGGGGGATGATTCCGGCGCTCAAACTCGTTCTGCTCGAGACGCTGGCTGAGAATGGACGAAAGGCGCTGGAGGCCTTCCGAGCAGAAGCCGGCGATCCGCCTTCCTGCCACATCGATCGAATCGTCAGCAGTCTTCGGTTCCTTGGCGAAATGGATTGGAAGGAAATTCTCGAGCAGCTCTCCGAGGTTCACCGGATTTTGCGCCTTGATCCCTCTGGTGTCTACACGCGCATGGAGTTTGAAAGCCGCGAATCTTACCGGCAATCGATCGAAGAAATAGCTGCTCATTCAGAGGTTGGCGAAACTGAGCTCGCCAGGCTCGTGGTGCAAATGGCGGAGGAGGCAAAAATCGATCGCGCAGCTCCTGAAGCTCTCCGCGATCGCCTGCGGCACGTCGGCTATTACTTGCTGGATGAGACCGCTTCTAGTGAATTATTGGATCGCGCCGGTTATCGGCCTCCATTTGACTCAAGTGTTCAGCGCCTCTTTCGCAAATTCCCGGATGAGGTCTACATTATCGGGATTGAAGCGGTCACGCTCATCACAGTGGTAGCCCTTATCATGAGCATCGTCGCCACAAACGGCGGGTTCGGATTGATCATTGGCGCGTTACTCCTGATCATTCCCGCGACTCAAGCAGCCGTTGAATTGATCAATTATCTTGTCACTACCGTTCTAGGGCCCAAGGCGTTACCGAAACTGGATTTCTCAAAGGGGGTGGATCCGTCGTGCGCGACTATGGTCGCTATTCCAACCCTGCTGCTCAATGAAGAGCAGATTCGGAAACTGGCCGACGATCTGGAGGTCAGGTATCTCGTCAATCGGGATGCGAACGTTTTCTTTGCGCTTCTAACTGACCTCCCGGATGCGGCGGAAACGGCGGCGGAGCACGATGAGCGAATCGACCTGGCCGTTCAGCTAATCGGGGATTTGAATCGAAAATACTCCGGGGAGCCATACGGCGGATTTTATTTATTTCATCGGCATCGCGTTTACAACGCTCGAGAACGCGCTTGGATGGGATGGGAGCGCAAGCGTGGCAAGCTGCTCGATTTGAATCAACTGCTCCGTAACTTGTACGATCCATTCCCGGTGAAAGCGGGCGACATGTCTCGCCTGCCGAGAATTCGCTATGTGCTTACCCTCGATTCCGACACCCAGTTGCCGCGCGGCGCCGCTCAACGGCTAATCGGTGCGATGGCTCACCCACTGAACCGGCCGCTGGTTGACGCCGAGCTAAACATCGTGACACGAGGTTACGGAATCTTGCAACCTCGGGTAGGTATTAGCGTGCACTCCGCAACTCGCTCGCGCCTGGCGAGCATTTACTCGGGGCAAACCGGTTTTGATATCTATTCGCGCGCCATTTCCGATGTCTATCAAGATCTTTACGGTGAAGGCATTTTTACCGGCAAAGGAATATATGATATCGACGCGCTCCGCCAGGTTCTCGAGCGTAGATTTCCACGTAACGCGCTTTTGAGCCATGATCTCATCGAAGGAGCTTACGCACGGGCAGGACTGGTATCGGATGTCGAAGTTATCGACGATTATCCTTCGCATTACAGCGCTTACAACCGCCGCGTGCATCGATGGCTGCGGGGCGACTGGCAAATCGCGCGATGGATTTTCAACCGTGTGCCGAATGAATCGAGGCGGCTGATCGACAATCCCATTTCTCTGGTCTCGAGATGGAAAATCGTCGACAACCTGCGCCGCAGCCTCATCTATCCGGCGACTTTTTTGCTTCTGGTTGCTGGCTGGTTCTTCTTGCCCGGAGGTCCGCGCTTTTGGACTCTTGTCACGCTCGCGTTGCTCTTCCTGCCCATCTATTTCCGTCTCGTTTTTCTGCTGCTGCGGACCCTCTGGAGCCGGAACTGGAACTCGTTGCCCGAAGCCTTTGACGATTTCTTCACTTCGCATCTCAACATTCTGCTGAACATTGTCTTTCTCGCACATCAAACCCTGGTCGCGCTTGACGCGATATCCCGTACTGTCGTGCGTAGCACAATCACGCACAGCCGTCTTCTCGAATGGGAAACCGCTACAGAAGCCGAGCTAGGCATTAAGAATCGTAGGCCCGTCGACATCTATCTGGATTGGATTCCATTGCCTTGCATATGCCTTGGCTTGGCTCTTTACTTCAAGCCTCAAGCTGCGCCGTACGCTGCGCCATTTATCATCGCCTGGTGCTGTTCGAAATTAGTTTCGAACTGGCTCAACGGCTCGCCACATGAAGGCTCTGAGCTCTCCGAAAAGCAACGCCTCTTCCTTCGAGACACCGCGCTTCGCACCTGGCGTTATTTCGCCGAATTCAGCAATGAAAAGAACAACTGGCTGATCCCTGACAATGTTCAGGAGCAGCCCTCTCGCGTTGCGGAGCGCCTTTCGCCGACGAATCTTGGATTCCTGTTAAATGCGCGTCAAGCTGCGCTCGAACTCGGATACCTTTCAATCTCGGACTTTGTGTCGCAAACCGAGCTGACGCTTCGTTCCATGCTCAAGCTCCAACGTCATTTCGGTCACTTCCTAAATTGGTACGACAATCTCAGTCTAAGACCGCTTGATCCTCTTTTCATATCGAGTGTTGATAGCGGCAATCTGGCCGCATCCCTCTGGAGTCTGAAACACGGTTGCCTCGAGTTGCTCGGACGCCCTTTGGTGCGGACACTCGAACCGGCCGGTGAGCGAGATCATCTCATCGCTCGGCTCCGCTGGATCGCAGCCGAGGCTGATCGTCTGGTTCATGAAATGGATTTCAGGATCTTTGTCGATAAGCGCCGCAGGCTGCTCTCGGTCGGCTATGACGTTGCATCCGAAACACCTAGTAAATCCTGTTACGACCTGCTCGCATCGGAGTCTCGCACCGCGGCATTTATTGCAGTCGCGAAGGGCGACGTTGTTCAGGAGACCTGGTTCCGCCTTGGTCGCCAGCATACATTTTGCGAGAGAGAAACAGTGCTGATCTCCTGGACGGGAACGATGTTCGAATATCTCATGCCTGTGCTCTGGATGAAGTCGCATCCCGATACTCTGCTCGACCGCTCTGTACGCGCGGCTGTCCGTGTCCAGCAGTTTTATGCGGATCGGCATCGCGTGCCGTGGGGCATCTCGGAATCGGCCTACAACAAAACCGATCAGGACGGCAATTATCAGTACGCTGCATTTGGTGTTCCGGGGCTTGCGCTAAATGTCGCGCGCGCCGGATTTCTGGTCGTATCTCCGTATTCCAGTTGTCTTGCCCTTCTTGTCGATGCCGCCGGTGCCGTACGGAATCTGCTGCGTATGGCGCGCATGAAATGGATGGGAGAGTACGGCTTCTACGAATCCGCCGATTTCACCCTGTCCTCGCGTCGCGCTATTCGTCCGCGCAAATATGAGCTGGTCCGTTGCTGGATGGCTCATCATCAGGGTATGAGCCTTGCCGCGATTTGCAACGTTTTGCACGATGCACCCTTTGAACGCTGGTTTCACAGCGAGCCTTTGGTGCAGGCGAGCCAGCTGATCCTGCAAGAACGGCCGCTTCGCGCGCGCCCCACAGCCGATTGGCAACCTCGTCGCGTCCTCTCCTTCACCCGTGATTCCAAGAACCCTGCTGCAGAGCTCGCGCCTGAGGCATAATCCGCGCAACCGATCTTTAGAAATACCAGTAAGTAGCGCCTGTGTTCTTGTTATAAGCGAAAACGATGTTGTCGTTTCCGACGGCCACGTTAGTGACTCCCTCGCCTATGTAGTTAAAGGTTTGAGTGGTTGAATCCCATTGATACAGCGCGCCCGCGCCGTTGGCGCCCCAGACTGTGCCATCAAACGCCACGGAGATCTGGGTGAGGTATGAATTGGGTATTTCGACCCAGTGCTGCGCGGTCGTATCATACCGATAAACTTGCTGCGCCGCATTTACACCCCAGATGTTATTAGCGTTGCCGACCGATATCTGCACTAACGATCCCGGGACATTCACCCAGCTCTCGGTCTGACTTTCGTAGCGATAAATTTGCTGCTGAGCGTTGATGCCCCATACTGTTCCGTCCGCGCCGTTGGAAAGTTGTACCAAGTCGCCTGGTATTTCTATCCAGCCGTTGACGTACATGTATGTCTGACCATAGCTGTTGATGCCGAAGACGAACAGATTTGAGGGATAAGTCTGATTTGTGCTTACCGCAATTCGATTTAATTCGCCCGGAATATTATCCCAGGCATTTGCGGTCGATTGCCCCCACTGAAAGATGGCGCCCGCTGAACTCACGCCCCAGACATTCCCGGAAGATCCCACCGAGACCTGCGCCAAGGACTGGCCCGGAACATTCTGAAAAGTCTGTGTTCCGCGATCGAAGATGTAGACCAGATTATTCGCATCGACTGCCCAGGCTGTCCCGTCGGGAGCTACGGATATCTGATTGAAAGAGCCAGGAATTTGGATCAGCGTGTGATAGGGCTGAGCGGGCCCGGTGTAGTGGAAGACTTGATTCGAGTTGTTTATTCCCCACACACTGCCATCGGCCGCCGCCGCAATCTGGCTGAGCGCTCCGGGGACCGAGACCCAGGTTGCACTTTGGGGATTCCAACGGAAGATCGAGCCATTGATCGGACCCTGGCCGGAGTTGAAGGCACCCACGAGAGCCCAGACGTTAGCTCCCGAGCCGACCGCAACCTGCGTGAAGTAGTAGTTGCTCTTATTGCTGATTTCGTCCCACTCAGCCTTCAAAGGATTGTAATGATACACACTGCCTTCGCCGGTAGCCCAGAGTTCTCCGTCCGCGCCGGCCGCAAGGCTTGGCGTCAGAAATTCGGGGTCTTGATTGGGTTGCGCTAAGCCGGAGAAGGGCTGAAGCTGCCCGGCGCCGGGGTTGTACCAATATTGGGCGAAATACGCAGGAGAAAAATTGTTGACAAGGTAGATTGAGCCATCGTTCCCGGCCGCGATTTGAGAAATGGGTCCGAAAAAGTTTCCAGAGACGGAGTCCCAGCTCTGCGCCTGTTGATTGTAGTGCCACACCTGAGCGTCTGAGTTGACGCCCCAGACATCGCCATCTGCGGCTACGGCGATTTGCATCAAGGAACCCGGAATATAGGTCCAGCTCTGGGTAGCGGAATCCCAGCGGAAGACGAGGTCCTGCGCGTCGATACCCCACACGGCGTTGGCGTTGCCTACCGCGATTTGCGTCAGCGCGCCGGGAATTTGTACGAATTGCCCGGAAGCAGAATCGTAGGTAAAGATTCGCTGCGAGGAGTCAAGGCCCCAGACAGCGCCGTCTGCCCCTACGGAGATTTGAGACAACGAGCCTGGAACAAGCTCAAAACTGCCACTTTGCGCAAGGCAGGGCAGCGAGGCTGTCGCGAGCACGAAACAAGAGAAAATGATACGCAATGAGTACATCGACGACCTATAGCTTGTCATAGTAAGACGTTGCTTACGATGGGAAGGGTAGGCGAATTCGGCTGTCAAAGTGAAGTGTTCTCAGGCCGCCGAATTGGGTTATCCACGGATTGCCGCGACAACTCCGCGGGCGCTCGAAGCCGCTATAATTCCCAATGCACCGAAAGAGTAATAGAAATGATTGAAGCCGAACAGCTGCAGAAGATATTTGTCGACAAAAAGCGTGGGCAACTGCAGGCCCTGGCAGGCGTGTCCTTTCGCGTCGCGCCTGGAGAGATTTTTGGCTTGCTGGGACCGAATGGCGCGGGCAAAACCACTACGTTGCGTATCCTCGCGACCATCCTGCGCCCGAGCGGAGGGTCGGCGCGGATCAACGGCTATGATGTCGTTCGCCAGCCGGCCGAAGTGCGGCGTCAGATCGGCTTTTTATCCGGCGACATGGGACAGTATGGCCGTCTCACTCCGCGCGAAGTTCTCTTATTCTTTGCGAAACTGAACGGAATCAGTACCCAACAGGCGCGTGCACGGAGCACCGAAATGATCGAAAGATTTAATTTCGCAAGCTACGCCGATACAAAAATAGACAAGCTGTCCACCGGCATGAAACAAAAGATCGCGATTGCTCGGACCGTCATTCATGATCCGCCCGTCCTGATACTCGACGAGCCAAGCTCGGGTCTGGACGTTCCCGGTGCCCGGCAAATCGAGGCCTTCATCCACTCGGCCAAGCGCGCCGGAAAGTGCGTGCTTTTCTCCACACATGTAATGGAAGAGGCCGAGTACTTGTGTGACCGGCTCGCGGTGGTCAATCAGGGGCGCATTACCGCAATCGGCACCATGGAAGAGCTTCGTGCCGCGACCGGTAAGCAGCGTTTGCGCGATGTCTTTTTGAACCTACTCGGCTTGAGCGACACGATCGCGGAAGAGGTCACAGCATGAATCCCCGGATCAGCGTCGCCGTGTACCGAAAGGAAATGCTGGAGCTACTTCGGGACCGCCGTACGATCATCAGCATGGTGATCGTGCCGTTGCTCCTCTTTCCAGCGCTCATTTCCGTGGTTAGCGGATTCAAGAAAGCGCAGACCAAAGCCGCCGAAAATTCGGCAGTCAGGGTCGGTATTGCATCAGAGCAAAACCTCGGTAATGCTCGCGAGACATTGACCGCGGCGGGGCTTCGCCTTGTGGTCACGCCAGACTTGCGTCACGCAGTCCAGGAGAAGCAAGTCGCTACTGCGGTCGAAAGTGAGGATCTTGCACACGGCGCTCTTCGCTTTCGCGTTCTCGAAGACGAGACACGCGAGGATTCGCGCCTGGCAGCCGAAAAAGTCAGAACAGCATTGGAGACCTACAAAGCAAATCTGCTGCGCGCGAAGCTTCGCTCCTTGGGCGTTCCCCCGGATGTGCTCTCTTCAGTTGCTATCGAATCCCGCAACATCGCTTCGCAAGAACAGATGGGAAAATTTATTCTCGGCGGCATGGCCGGCTACCTTATGCTGCTGCTCATGTTTACCGGTGGCATGTACCCGGCGATTGACACTGGCGCCGGTGAGAAAGAACGGCGTACCATCGAAACTCTTCTCGCATCGCCCGCCAGCCGCATCGACATAATTCTCGGCAAAATCGGGGCATGCGCCACCGCCTCTTTCCTGACCGCCCTACTCTCTCTATTCAGCTTCATGTTTTTTGCGAAAAAAGCAATGGAGGGGCTCGGTCCTACAGAGATGACTTTTCAGCTCGATCTTCCGACGGCCGCGTTGCTTTTGCTCTCCGTTGTGCCAATTGCTGTGCTTGGCGCATCGGCAATGGTTGCCATCTCACTGCTCGCCAAAAGCTACAAGGAAGGGCAGTCGTACGTCATGCCCTTGCTCATGGCCGTCATCTTTCCCATCGTGCTCGGCACCTTCATGAACATCGAACTCACTCCTCTGATTGCTCTCATCCCGGTTCTCAACACGGCGTTAGTGATGAAGCAGATCTTTGCAGGATCGGTCTCCGCGGTGAGCTTCTCGCTACCGCTGCTGCTAAACCTGATCTATGCGGCCGTGGTCATAGCCATCGCTACCCGGATCTTTCGTAACGAAAACGCGCTGTTCCGAACCTGACTCGCCGCATACCACGGCCGTGAGAAGCCCACAACCTATTCGGCTATGCAGGAGACCTCTACCGCGGGACCTTTGATGTCGCACGCCTGGCGAGCGCTGCGACACCGCAACTTCAAACTCTTCTTCGCTGGTCAGAGCATCTCCTTGATTGGGACCTGGATGACGCGGCTGGCGACTAGCTGGTTGGTCTATCGACTGACCCATTCGGCGCTGCTGCTTGGCGTGGTTAGCTTCGCGGGGCAGATTGTTTCATTTGCACTGGGGCCATTTGCGGGAGTGTGGGTCGAGCGCCTCAACCGCCGCAAGCTGCTGCTGTGCACACAAATCGCCGCTGCCGTCCAGTCACTCGCTTTGGCCGCGCTCACATTGGCCCATGTCATCACACTATGGGAAATCATCGGCCTGATGGCTTTACAGGGCTTGATCAATGCGTTCGACATGCCTGGACGCCAATCGTTCCTCGTGCAGATGGTAGAGGATCGGAATGACCTCAGTAACGCCATCGCCATTAACTCCTCCATGGCAAATGGGGCGCGGCTAATCGGTCCGGCCATCGCCGGCTTAGTAATCGGAGCCCTCGGCGAAGGCTGGTGTTTCCTGATGGATGGCTTTAGCTACTTTGCCGTGATCGCCTCGTTGCTGCTGATGCGCATCAAGCCCTTGAATATCCGCCGCAACGCGACCAGCATGATCGAAGAAATGCGCGAGGGGTGGGACTACGTCCGTACATTTCGACCCATCCGCAGCATCCTTCTGCTGTTTGCGCTTCTCAGCCTGATGGGCTGGCCCTACTCCGTTCTATTGCCTGTCTTCGCAGGCCAGGTCTTGCACGGTGGCCCGCATACTCTCGGCTGGCTTACCGGAGCGTCAGGCATGGGCGCGCTTGTATCGGCGCTTTCCCTTGCAGTGCGCAAGTCGGTTGTAGGACTGACACGCATGCTTCAGATCGCCGCCGCCATGCTCGGAGGCGCGTTGATCTTCTTTGGCCTGTCGCATACGTTGTGGATATCGCTCGTGCTGATGGTGTTTGTGGGCTTCGGTTTAATTCAGGGCGCGTCAGCCAGCAATACGGTCATACAGTCGCTAGTGCCAGAAGACAAGCGGGCGCGCGTAATGAGCTTCTACACGATGGCGTTTTTCGGCGCTGCCCCGTTCGGCAGCCTGCTCGTCGGCACGCTGGCTCACCGTATAGGAGCGCCCCACACCGTCATCGTTACCGGCGCGTTCTGCGTCGCGGGCTCGTTATGGTTCATGCTCGAGCTGCCAAAAATCAGAGCGGTCATGCGGCCGATCTATCACGAGATGGGTCTCCTGCCTGGGCGCGACATAGACTTAGTTCGCGACGAGCACGAACCCCCAATATGACGTGCCTCATGAACCTCACAACGATCTATTTGCGAGCTCGTTGAAGTCGATCTCGCTTGATTTTCTGACGTCGGCCTTCAACATATTCTTTATCTGTTCCATCGCGAACTCGTGCTCTTGAGCGTTGCAAGCCGCCACGCAATCCTGCGGAACTATCAGCTCCATGTCCCGCATATACGCATCATTAGCTGTAAACAGGACGCAACTGTTAGTCGAAACCCCGGTCAGGATCAGATGCTGCGCTCCCAAATGCTTCAGTAGAAGTTCTAATGGCGTCTGATAAAAAGCAGAGTGCTTAGGCTTGAGAACGAAATAGTCCCGATCATCGGGAACGAGTTGCTCGACGAACGGGCGGCCTCGAACATCGTCACGAAGGCAATGTTTCACGATCTCTGCGAATTTGGACTGCCAGCGACCGAAGTTGTCGTTGACGTAGATCGCCGGAATCCCGGCTTCGCGCGCCCGCCTCTTCAGCTCCGCGATGCGAGGCGCCAAGGGAAGCGCTTGCTGAAATAGCTCGTCCCCGCGCGGAAACTCGAAATCGTTGATTACATCGATGAGAAGCAGAGCTGTCTCCTGCGTGTCCGGCGCGCTGCCGTGAAGATCGTTCTGTTTACCCGGCTGGGTGGTCACGCTAATAATTTACCGGCTGCGGTCGGCAAAACCCGGCCAAGAGGTGACCGAACGGCGCTGATCCACGCGGCGGCATACAGAAGACCGCCAATCACAAGCGTCATCTGCAACCCTAGATAGATCGCCAGAAACATGGCCGCGGCTGATCCCATGACGCTGGAGGCGGCGTTGATCGCCCAGGCCCAGCGAACTGAAGCGGGCATTATCTCTTCCAATAGCGTCAATCCCGTGGGGAATGGCATCCCCATGGCAAATCCTATGGGACTGATCAATGCAACGGAGATGAGGACCTTCACCGGAAAGGGCAGTGCGACACCGCTTTCCGCGACCGGCGTAACAATGAATGAAAGCGCCAGGATAGCTCCGACGATGATCATCAGAACGCGGCTCAATCTTTGCATATCTCCGCGCACCAGCCGCTTGCTGGCGAAGCTTCCGATACCGCTCGAAAGAAGCATCGAGAAGATAATTACTGTTAGCGCGTAAGTCGGGTGTCCGAGAAACAGAACGAATTTCTGGATAAGCGCTACCTGGATGAGGATGTAAGCTGCGCCGATAAAAAGAAAGAAAAGCAGCGCTCGCACGCTCCCCTTGCCGCGCGGTAACCGATGGCCGAGCAACAGCGGAGGCAAGGAAAGGATAATGAGCGTCGCAACGATGCTGATGGCGACCAGTCCGAACAGCACGGGAAGAGCTCTGTTTACCTTGTAATCGGCAGTGTCATGGGATGCGTGCATTACAAAATTCCAGAGATCGCGAGGCTGAACCGTATAAAAGAAAAATGGACGATTGTCGCTGATGGGTCGGACATTGAACTCGTAGGAATCGTAGAACCGATTTACATCATTCGAGAGAAGCAAGTCGCGGAACGGGGTCTCATAAGCCGTGCCGGGCAGATAGACAACCTGCATTTTGGCGTGCGCGGCCGCGCTTTGAATGCGATCGATATCAGCCGGAGTGAAAGGATTGCGAGAGATGAGGATGGTATCCTGCGCACCCCAGCCCTTTAGCTTTTGCAAGTCCTCGCGCACGACGGCTATATTTTGGGCCGGATTTTGTTGGCCGAGTTGTTTCAGCGCCACGGAGGCTAACGAAACAATTCGCAGAGATTCGCGAGGCGGATCGAAACCCCAGCGCGTGAATGCCATCACTCCGTCGTTCGTCAGATGAGAAAGATAATCGGTAAATGCGTTGGTCGTGTAGAGGCTGTTTTCGGAGAGCGCGAACGCGCCAGCGGCGGTCGAGGCCCAGGTATCGACGAGAGTCGCTTGCAGGACCTGATATCGCTCATGCGAACGCCGAACGAATGAGCGGCCGTCTTCGACAACGATCTTAACCTCGGGACGGAAGTAGAGATTGTTGCTGTATTGCGGAAATTTCTTCCGCATAATGACCGAGGCGATGATCGGGTTGATTTCGACTCCAGTTATGTCCTTGCTTCCGGAAGCAAGCGCCCGCGAGATGTCCCAACCGCCCCCCGGCCCGATGACGAGCGTTTTCGCGCCCGGGCGGAGAAGATAAGGAAAACCAGGACCATGATAGGCAAGATCGAATTGCTCTTGAGATGAGAGGTGCTGAAAATCGAAGCGAGCAACACCAGTGGCCGCGTCGGCATCGATCAAGATGCTCTTCAGCCCGTTTTCCGGGTCAGTTTTGAGGGCGACTCGGGAAAAACTGTTCCACTGAACGAACTCCTCGTTTTTGAGAGGCTGGCCTTTGGCAAACCTGACATCGATGAGCGAAAACTTGTAGTTGTACGTGATCAGGCCTACCAGCATCAGGCCCAGCAGAACTCCAATTATTCGGCCGCGAGGAGCGCGGGCAAGATGAAACCAGATGGCGCTCGATACGGCCAGTAATACTGCGGCGACAAGAATCGTATTCGGCCCGCCGACCCAGTTCAGCAAAGGGACCAGCACTGCACATCCGGCGGCAGCGCCAATTAAATCGAAAAAGTAAACGCGATTAACGCGCTCGATAGTGTCGGCGATCGCCAGCGAGAGGATCGTTCCCGACAGCAGGAAGGGGATCGCAGCCACGAAGTACGCGGCCATCAACTTTCCTGTTGCCATGCTTCCTGTCCGACTCAGCAGATATGACAAACAAAGGACCACAGCGATCGCGTTCGCCGCAGCAAGGGTGCCGAGCTTGCTGTAGAGAGAGCCACGCCAACCTGAAACCAGGTATGAAAAGACTCCTCCCGCCCCCAATCCGAACAAGGCAATCGAAATCGCGAGAAATGCAAAATGATAGAAATACACCACCGAGAACACGCGCGTAAGTGCAAGCTCGAGAAGCAGTGTTGCGAGCGAGGTGGACGCCACGCCGAAATAGATTTGCGGCCAATACCTTCGAAAGGACAAGTCCGTCTCTTGCCGCAGTGAATCGAGCGACGACAACCTTTTATCGTAGTGGAGAGTAGCCATTCAAAAGTCTAATGAAAATCGCTTGCTTACGCGCATGGCTCTGTTTCGCCCTTGAGCGATGCTGAACGAGCGCTACGCAAGGTAGGAAGCAATGCGTTCGGCGATTCGGCCACTCGCTTTGCCGTCTCCGTAGGGATTATGCAGCCGCGCCATTCGTTCATACTCGGTTCGATCCTCTAGCAGACGTACTGTCTCATTAACAATCGCATCGCGGTTTGTTCCTACCAGCTTCACGGTACCCGCATCAACGGCTTCCGGGCGTTCCGTTTTTTGCCGCAGCACCAGAATCGGCTTTCCTAGTGAGGGTCCTTCTTCCTGCACGCCGCCTGAGTCTGTAATCAGAACGCAGGCCTGGCTCATCAGATCCACAAACGGCAGGTAATCCAAGGGCTCAATCAAGATGACGTTAGCCTTGCCTCGTATGGTTGCATTGACGATGCCTTGAACGTTGGGATTGGGGTGAACCGGCCAGACGATCTGCACGTCCTCACGGTCCGCGAGCGTGGAAATCGCTTCACAAATCCGACTAAACCCTTCTCCGAAGCTCTCCCTCCGGTGAGCGGTGACCACGATTAACTTCTTCCCCTTGTGCAGGGGGAGCGAAAGGCCGGACGGCATTCCCCGCTCGATCGCGGCGCGGATCGCCAGCACTGCGTCAATACCCGTGTTGCCCGTAATCTGAATGCAATCCGGCGCAACGCCTTCCCGCAGCAGATTGTCCGCTGCCCAGTTGGTAGCGGCGAAGTGCAATGCGGCAAGCCGGCCGGTAATTGTCCGGTTCATCTCTTCAGGGAAAGGAGCCTTCAAGTCGAAGGTACGCAGGCCCGCTTCGACGTGTGCAATGGGCACTCCAGCATAAAAAGCACATAAGGCCCCGCAGAGGGTTGTGGTCGTATCTCCCTGCACGATTACGAGCGACGGATTTGATTCCGTGAACACCGGCCCGAGTCCGGCGAGTAATCGCGATGTCAATGCGGCAAGCGTCTGGCCAGGCTGCATGAGATCCAGATCGTAATCGGGTTCGACCTCGAAAGCAGCCAGCACCTGATCCAGCATCTGCCGATGTTGCGCGGTTACGCACACGATCGTTTCCAGACACGAGGCCTCTTTGCGGAGAGCTGAAATTAATGGACACAGCTTGATTGCTTCCGGGCGGGTCCCAAAGATCACCAGCACGCGTTTCTTGGATAGATCCGGGGAGGGAGAGATCTTACTTGTGCCGGTAGGTGATTCGGCCCTTGGTGAGGTCATAGGGGGACATCTCCAAAGTGACTCGATCGCCGGCTAGCACGCGGATTCGATTGCGTCTCAGTTTCCCTGCGAGGTGTGCAAGGACCGTTCGATCCTGGTCCAGTTGAACGCTAAATAACCCGCTGGGAAACTTTTCTACGACTGTTCCTGTTACTTCAATGCTGTCTTCTTTACTCATTCGCCTCTACTGTTGGAAGTGCGGACGGCAGAACTGCACGAGCGTCCGCTATCGGAGAGTATAGCGCAAAAACGCCAGTTTTCAGGGTATGAAAACCTTTCGTAGCTGCGCATTCCGCGAGCTTCAGAGCGAATGAGACAATCGAGGTTTGCGCTCCAGCGAAGACAAAGGCGCGTCAGTCAGCGTGGAATCCGATCCGCTCCGCCGCCCGCTTGCATATCGCGAGGAGGCATTCCTCGAAAGTCCGGAATCTCGCCCGCTCCGCATTCTTTCGGAATATCTCTGGCCGCTCGCACATTTGCAGGACGAGAAAATTCAGGACACGATTGTCTTCTTTGGCTCTGCCCGAATCGGCGAAAAGGGTCCCCTTTCTCGCTATTACCGGGAAGCCCGCGAACTCGCCCGGCTAGTTACCGAATGGGCAGAGTCTATCTCGACGGGCAACGCCTCCGTTGAACCGCGGCACCGTTTTGTGGTCTGTTCCGGTGGTGGTCCCGGAATTATGGAAGCCGCCAACCGCGGCGCCCAGGAAGCTGGCGGCAAGACGATGGGACTAAATATCGGACTGCCTTTCGAGCAGCGGCCGAACGCTTACATCACACCGGAACTCTGCTTTGAATTTCATTACTTCTTCATGCGCAAGTTCTGGTTTGCCTACTTGGCGAAAGCGCTGGTGGTCTTTCCCGGCGGATTCGGCACGCTTGACGAGCTCACCGAAATCCTGACGCTCGCTCAAACCAAAAAGCTCGAGAGCAAGATACTTATTGTGCTCTATGGCTCCGAGTTCTGGAAGGAGATCTTGAATTTCGACGCGCTAGTGAGACATGGCGTCATTTCAAAATCCGATCTGAATCTTTTTCGATTTGCGGACGCCCCGGAGACCGCTTTGCAGATCCTAAAAGAAGATTTGACGCGCTACTATCTCGAACCGGAAAGCGCGCTCCAACACCCAATCGAAGAAGCGCCAGATATCGCGCACTCGAGAACTTCGTAAGCTGCCGTGACGACAAGACTTTACCGGACCATGGATGGTCATTTTGTGGAACGCGGCCCCGATTGGTACCGCCTTCCCGGTACCGACTGGCATGATCTCACCACGCGCGAAGACCTGGCTGAATACATTGAATCGCAAATCTCTCGACTGGCGCCTGTGGCGCGCCTTGACGAATCGAGACTGCTTTCGCCAATAGCGTCGCAGGAGGTGTGGGCGGCCGGGGTGACTTATTTCCGCAGCCGCACTGCTCGCATGGAAGAATCCCAAACAGCCGGCGGCGGGTCATTCTATGATCGCGTCTACCACGCCGAGCGCCCCGAGCTCTTTTTCAAGTCTTCTCCGCATCGAGTTGTTGGATCAGGCGCAGCCGTGCGCATCCGAAAAGATTCGAAATGGAACGTCCCCGAGCCCGAGCTCGCGCTTCTATTAGCGCCTTCCGGCAAGCTGATCGGCTACACCGTGGGCAACGATATGAGCTCGCGCGATATCGAAGGCGAGAACCCGCTCTATCTGCCGCAGGCCAAAGTGTATGACCGGTCGTGCGCCCTTGGCCCGTGCATTCTGGTTTCTTCGAATCCATTGCCGTCCGAGACCCGCATACAGATGGAAATCGTCAGAGCTGAGACAAGCTGTTTTTCGGAAGAAATCACACTGGCTCAAATGAAGCGAACGATTCCGGCGCTCACCGAATATCTTTTCCGAGAGAACACGTTTCCGAACGGCTGTTTCCTCCTGACCGGCACAGGCATTATTCCTCCCGACGATTTCACTCTCAAACCCGGTGACCTGGTCCGCATCAGCATCGATGAAATCGGAACGCTCGAGAATTTTGTGGAGTGACTTCAGGCGCAGCGTTCCAGGATCATGGCGATGCCTTGCCCAACACCGATGCACATCGTGCAAAGCGCATAACGGGCCTTCATCGTTTCGAGATGATGCACGGCTGTGATTATCAGGCGAGCGCCACTCGCACCAAGCGGATGCCCAATGGCGATGGCCCCACCACTCGGATTTACATGTTCGGCATCGTCCGGCAGACCAAGGTCGCGCAACACGGCGAGTGACTGCGAAGCGAACGCCTCGTTCAGCTCGATTACATCTATGTCCGAGAGCTGCAGTCCAGCCTTCGTCAAGACCTTTCTGGTAGCAGGCGCCGGTGCGAATCCCATGATTCTGGGCGCGATGCCCACCACCGCCGATGTGACGATCCGTGCCCGAGGCGTGAGGCCGTGTTTTTGAGCCGCATCACTCGAGGCGAGCAAAACCGCGCATGAGCCATCATTTATGCCAGACGCGTTTCCCGCGGTTATCGTGCCTTCCGGTTTAACGATCGGCTTGAGCCGGGCGAGCGCATCGAGCGTTGTATCTGGCCGCGGATGCTCGTCCACATGAAACGTCTTCGGCTCGCCTTTCTTCTGAGGCACCGAAACAGGGATGATTTCGCATCGAAAAAAGCCGCTCGCCTGTGCCTTGGCCCATCGCTGCTGGCTTCGCAACGCGAACGCATCCTGGTCTTCGCGCGAGATGCCGAAATCCTCGGCGACGTTTTCGGCGGTTTCCGGCATCGAATCAATCCCATATCTGCTCTTCATCAACGGATTTACGAACCGCCAACCGATGGTGGTATCGAAAATCTCTAATGTCCGGCTGAAAGCTGCTTCAGCCTTACTCATCACGAAGGGTGCGCGCGACATACTTTCCACGCCGCCGGCGATCATCAGATCCGTTTCTCCGCATTTGATGGCGCGAGCGGCAACCGCAACCGCATCCATGCTGGAGCCGCACAAGCGATTTACGGTTGAGCCGGGAATCTCCTGGGGCAATCCGGCGAGAAGAACTGCCATACGCGCGACGTTCCGATTATCTTCGCCGGCCTGATTCGCGCATCCGAAGATAACGTCATCGACCGCTTGCCAGTCCACCCTTGGATTGCGGGCCATCAGCGCCTGAATAGGAACCGCGGCCAAATCATCCGTTCTGATGGACGACAAAGCGCCAGCGTAGCGCCCGAAAGGCGTGCGAACGGCATCACAAATGAACGCTTCGGCCACTCGGTTTCAGTCTATCGACTCACTCTAAATGAACTTTTTGCGTTCGGATAACGAATACAGCAGTAGACGCCGATGCAAGAAGACGAAGCTTTGTGGATCCAAATAACCCGCCGTGATCCACTCGCGTTCGAGAAGGTCTACATGGCTCATTTCCCTCGCATACGCGATTTCTTAAGGCTTTATTTGGGCGGAGCCTGCGTAGTCGATGACGTAGCTCAAGACACGTTTTTGCAATTTTGGCAGCGGCCCGATGGATTCAATCCCGCCCGAGCGAACCTCAAGGCGTATCTCTTCGGCATCGCCCGAAAGAAGGCTGCGGATTGGTGGAGGCGGCATGAGAGCGCCGAAAGCTCAGCTTCGGACATAGCATCGAACAGCAGTGACTCGGCTCTCTTGATCAGCGATGCATTGAAGCGGCTGGATCCTGATCTTCGGAACGTGCTGTGGCTCAGAGAAGTCGAAGGGTACTCGTATGACGAGTTGGCCAGCATTCTGGATATTCCGCTTGGAACTGTGAAGTCGCGTCTCTTTTCAGCGCGCGAACAGCTTCGGCGCGTATGGAACGGCTATGAATAAGGAGCAGATGTGAATAAAGATACTGTTGTGAATTGTCAGCAAGCTCAGGAGCTCGTTTCCGCGTTGTATGACGGTGAGCGGGTGCCCACCGACTTTGCGGATCACGTTGATGCGTGTCCGAACTGCCGGGAGCGCCTCCGGTCGTACTCGCACATAGGCGCTGAGTTGCGGCTACTCGCAAGCCGGACGGCAACTGCGGTCCCAATGCCCGCTCCGCTCCCCAGAAAGGGTACCGTCGGTCGATCGAGGTTTCTATTCGTCAAGGGCAGAATACTCGTGCCGAGATTTGCTGTCGCGATGGCGGCCGGGCTCTTTCTTCTGCTGGCCGCGAGTCTGATGAGGCTGCATGCGCAGCAAAGCCGTCCTCTTTGGTTCCAATTTTCATTGGATGCGCAGAACCCGCATGCCTTAGACAAGCCGTTGGGGCCAAAACAAGCTGTTCAGGCTGGTTTTGACGATGCGCTGGTCTGGGGCGACGGGCCAGACAATGTCATCGGGACGCACCTCGCGATAACCGCAGTAAAAGACGATAGCGTGCAGCTTGCGGTCCGATCTCGCCGGTACTACGCAACCAATGCCGATGAACTTCACGTGAAGAAGGACCTGGGAGACTTGAGTGGTCATACGTTTACCTACTATCCCGGGAAACCACTCCAGATTCCCATAGAAGGCGGCGGGACGGTGGTGTTGCAGGGTCAGATTGTCGATCACAAGGCGAGATTCATGTTCCCGTTCGGCATACCTTTGGAACCTGATCCCGATCAGCTCATCCTTTCAAGCCCTGTTCTCATCAGCGGAAAGACAGTCGTGTTTAACATGAAAGGCGCAAATGCCATCGCGACTGGAGCAGATGAAGAAGACGTTCTCTACGTGCCAGGTACTGGCCTGCTTAGATTTGCTCTTCAACCTTTTCCCGGCGCGATTCAGGGCGTCGCGAGCTGGGGAAATCTGGATTTCAAGTGGGACGGCAAGAGCTACTGTTTACTTACCGCCTCACAGATCTGTGGCGGAGATCAACCCCGAACCGTCTGGGTCAAGAACGATGCCCAATTTTTGCCTGCAGACGAGCAATCGAAACGTGGATTCCTCGGCGCGAATAAATTGGGCGCGATAGTTTGGTAAGACGGCACGAGAGTGGCTCACGTACTGCAGTTCGATAATCTTATAGACCACCGCTTTGCAGCTCGAAATGATCAAGCTAATTACTCCACGCCTGAGGATCTTTTGCGGCACTGCTCTTGCTCAGTATCGAGGCGGCAGCCGCTCAGGCGGCCCACTCTCACGACGATTCAACACGACGTTTTCGGCGGTCTCCGGCATCGAATCAATCCCATATCTGCTCTTCATCAACGGATTTACGAAGCGCCAACCGATCGTGGTATCGAAAATTTCTGATGTCCGGCTGAAAGCTGCTTCAGCCTTACTCATCACGAAGGGCGCGCGCGACATACTTTCCACGCCGCCGGCGATCATCAGATCCGTTTCTCCGCATTTGATGGCGCGAGCGGCATCACAAATGAACGCTTCGGCCACTCGGTTTCACTCTAGCGATCGGGCATTGCGTCTAAGGCCGCTCCTCATTCCGTCCAAGGATTGACAATTTGAATGCTGCAATCCTCGAAGTCTCCGGTATTGCGAGTAGCGATAGTGCCACGCCATGCCCGAGCGATCGAGGCGATCATCGCATCGAACTGTGCGATTGGGCGCCCGATATTTTCTCGTCCCGCGACAATCTTCGGGAACAGATACGCGGCCTTTTCATCAAAAGGGAGGACGCGGTCCTGGAACTCCTCTGCGAAAAGTCTCTCGATTAGCCCTAGTAAACGACTGCGGCGCTTGCCCAGCGGCAAAACTTCGATCCCATAAAGCACTTCTGCTACTGTAATCGTGGTCGTGAACACAGCTAATTGCTCTTGGACGGACAACCAACTCAACACCGCTTCCGATGGCAAAGGTTTCAATGCCTCGGACAATACATTCGTATCCAGGATAATCATCCGGCGAGCTTCGGAGGGCGTCGAACGGGTTCGCGTGAGAGGACCGCAATGTCGATGCCGCCCACTGAATCCAAATGCCGGCGAATAGATTGGGCTAAATTAAGCCGATGCACAGCAGGCCCTTGTAGTCCGGTTTTGAGAATTTCGCGGGCCTCTTCTTCCATCGATCGCCCGTGGCTGGCAGCCCGCACACGAAGCCGCTTCTTTACTGCTTCATCCAGGCGCCGTATCGTGATGCTTGCCATAACATCAATGCAATCTTATGTTGGGTCGAATGTCAATCGCGCGTTGACCCGTGAAACGATTGCGTCGCATTCTTTAATCGTGGTGAGATATGAACTATGGACCGCTTCCCAATTGCCCCTAATTTTTCCCTCTCATTCGCGTTTGCGGCACTGCTCTTGCTCAGTATCGAGCTGTCAGCCGCTCAGGCGGTCCACTCCCAGGACGGCTCAACAACTGCGGCCGGTACGCCTGACACGCTCACAACGGAAGTCCAGCGAAAGATGGCGCCAGATTTCACGCTCACAGATGCAAAGGGACAGCCGCTCACTCTCTCCGCCTACAAAGGGAAGGTTGTCCTGCTGGATTTCTGGGCGACCTGGTGTGGGGGTTGCAAAGTGGAGATCCCTTGGTACGTCGAATTCGACAAGAAATACCGGGACCAAGGCCTCGCAGTATTCGGAGTGTCGATGGATGACGAAGGCATGAAGGTCGTGAAATCGTTCTTGGCTCAGAAAGGTATCGAGTACCCGGTAGTTATCGGGAGCGATGCTCTCGCGAATCGATACAGCTTGACTTCAATGCCGATGACTTTGCTGATCGATCGTGACGGTCGAATCGCCGTTTCCCACACGGGTGTCGTAGACAAGAATAGTTTCGAGCATCACATCCAAGAGTTGTTGAAGCAACCCAAAGAATAAAGTTAGCTCCTTTGCTAGAATTAGCCCTGCTAAGGAGCCTAATGGGCCATACACTCTCGAGATTTGTGTTCGCCGCGGCTTTGCTGCCCTTTCTTACGCGCGCGCAAACGGTCGATGAAATCATCGCGAAGAACATACAAGCGCACGGTGGTCTGGAAAAGTTGAAATCGGTCGAAACCAAGCGGATGACCGGCAAATTCAGCGCCGGCAGCTTTCGCGCAGAGGTCGTCCAGGAGAATAAGCGGCCGAACAAAGTGCGAGAGGAAATGATTATTCAGGGCATGGCTGCCGTTCAGGCCTATGACGGCAAGACCGGCTGGCAAGTGCAGCCGTTCGGTGGCAGAAAGGATCCCGATCTTCTTTCAGCGGACGATACGAAGGCCCTGGTGGAAGATGCGGATATTGACGGCCAGCTTGTGGACTACAAGAACAAGGATCACCGGGCCGAACTGATCGGCCATGATTCTGTTGAGGGAACCGACTGTTACAAGATCAAGCTCACTCTGGCCAACGGCGATGTCCGCTATTACTACATCGATACCGATTCGTTCCTCGAGTTAAAGGTCGAAACAGAGCGCAATATTCGCGGCACCGTTCATTATGACGAGACTCTATACGGTGATTATGAGGAAGTGAACGGCATGTATTTCCCGTTTGCAATCGAAAGTGGCGCCAAAGGCGAACCCGAGCATCAGAGATACACAGTAGAAAAAATGGAAATCAATGTGCCTTTGAGCGACGCGCGATTTTCAATTCCCGGTGGAGCGGCGAAATGATGCGGCAAAACTTTGGCCTCGCGATTTTTTCTTCGCTTCTCTTGGTGTTGGCGTTGCCGGTTAGCTCGTCCGCGCAGGAAACAAAGTTCGATTCGGATTCGATTTCGGGGCTCGGAGCGCGAAACATCGGGTCCGCGGAGATGAGCGGCCGCGTGGCGGCTGTAACCGCCGTTCGCGAGAATGGCAGGCTCACGGTTTACATTGGTTCAGCAAGCGGCGGCGTATGGAAGTCGGTGAACGATGGAACAACCTACAAGCCGGTCTTCGATAAGCAGCCGGTGCAGTCTATCGGAGCTATTGCGGTTGACCCCGCATCCCCGAAAACAGTGTGGGTGGGAACGGGAGAATCGTGGACGCGAAATAGCGTTTCAATTGGAGACGGCATATACAAATCGACTGACGGCGGCGAAAACTGGACCAACATGGGCCTGAAGGATTCCGAACGCATCAGCAAGATCCTCATCGATCCGAAAAACACCAATGTTGTTTATGCATGCGCGCCAGGCAAGCTTTGGAGCGATAGCGATGATCGGGGCGTCTTCAAGACCACCGACGGCGGGAAAACCTGGAACAAGATTCTGAAAGGCGCAAATCCCTCGACTGGATGCTCAATGATGTCCATGAGCTCGCGTGATTCGAAGACCCTTTACGCGGGCATGTGGGACTTCCGGCGTAAGGGCTGGACTTTTCGATCCGGTGGCGAGAGCCCCACTGCTCCCAGCGGAAGCGGACTCTTCAAGACGACCGACGGCGGTGGGACATGGACGCAGCTGAATGAAAAATCCGCCAAGGGGCTGCCGTCGAAGCCCTGGGGCCGCATTGCCGTAGCCGCAGCGCCTTCGAATCCTGACGTGGTCTATGCGCTCATCGAATCCACACGCAGCGCCTTGTTCCGCTCGGCTGATGGCGGCAAGACCTGGGAAGAGCGCGATCGCAGCCAGATGATGGTTTGGCGTCCGTTTTATTTCGCAAACCTGATCGTCGATCCGAAAGACGAGAACAAGGTATATAAACCCGGCGGCGGTCTGATTGCAAGCAGCGATGGGGGCAAAAGCTTCAGCGGCATTTCAGGCGGAGCGCACGGCGATTTCCATGATGTTTGGATCGACCCTGAAAACACCAACGAGGTAATCACAGCTGACGACGGAGGCATCTGGTATTCGCATGATGCGGGCAATAAATGGGTGAAGGCGGATAACCTGCCGATCAGCCAGTTCTATCACGTCAGTGTCGACATGGCCGATCCGTACCACGTATATGGCGGACTTCAAGATAACAGCGTGTGGATTGGCGATTCGGCTTACCCCGGCGGAATTAGCAACAGCCGCTGGGAGAACCTCTACGGCGGTGACGGCTTTTTTGCGTTCGCTGATCCTTCCGATCCCGCCTATGTCTACGTAGAGTCACAGGGCGCGTTCATCGCGCGCGTCAACCGTCACACCCTCGAAGCCCGAAGTATTCAGCCGCAGCCGAAATATGGGGAGGGCAAATTGCGGTTCAATTGGAACGCCCCCATTCACTTGAGCGCCACGGACAAAGGGGTCATCTATGTCGGGGCGCAATTCCTTTTCCGTTCCCGCGACCACGGCCAGACGTGGGACCGGATTTCGCCGGACCTCACGACGAATGATCCAGCGAAGCAAAAGCAAGAGGAATCCGGCGGAGTGACGGTGGACAATTCGGTGGCCGAGATGCACACGACCATTTACTCGATCAGCGAGTCGCCGCGCAACGATCAGGTCATATGGGTAGGAACAGACGACGGCAACCTGCAGCTCACGCGTGATGGCGGAAAAACCTGGACCAACGTGGTGGGCAATGTTTCCGGGCTACCCAAGGCGTCTTGGGTTTCTTGGGTGGAAGCTAGCCGCTTTGATGAAGGTACCGCGTATGCAGTTTTCGACCGGCATACGTTCGGCGACATGGCTCCGTACGTTTACAAAACGACGGATTTCGGCAAGACGTGGCAACCTGTCGTTAATAACGATAGCAGTATTCGCGGCTACGCCCACGTTATCAAAGAAGATACAATTTCGCCGCAACTTCTATTTCTGGGGACCGAATTCGGTCTTTGGGTTTCGTTAGATGGAGGGAAGCAGTGGGCGCAGTACAAAGGCGGCGATTTTCCAAATGTCCCCGTGCGCGACATTGTGGTGCATCCGCGCGAATCAGACCTGGTGCTTGCGACGCATGGGCGCGGCATCTGGATTATTGATGACATCAGTCCTCTTCGCGAGCTGACTCCGGATGTGCTGGCTAAGGATGCAACTTTCCTCGAAGGAAAGCCCGCGCAACAGCGGCTCAATGCATATGGCGGCTGGTCCGAGGGTGACGCTACGTTTATCGGCAGGAATCCGCCCGATGCCGCATTGATTACGTATTACCAGAAGAAGCGGCATATCTTCGGGAGAATGAAGATCGAAATTTTCGACGAGAATGGAAAACTGGTCGATACTCTGCCTGCGAACAGCAGGCGCGGCATTAGTCGCGTGAAGTGGCAGATGCGGGTCAAAGCACCCCGAGTTCCGCCGGCAGCGACTGCGGCGTTTGAAGCCGCTTTTGGACCCAGAATCCTTCCGGGCACTTACACCGTGAAGATGACCAGAGGAAAAGAAAGCTATACAACCCAGCTGGTCATTCATCTCGATCCTCGCGCGACTTTCAACCTGGAAGATCGAAAGCTGGAGTTTGATGCCGTGATGCGCGTCTATCGCCTGCTTGGCGATTTGAGCTTCGATGTGGATCGTATCAACGCTGTTCACGATGCATTACTGGAGCGGGCCAGTAAGCTCAGCAGCGGCGATCCGCTGCGAAAACAGTTGAACGATGTCGCCGAAAAGACTGAGGTGATTCGTAAGAAGATCGTGGCCACTCAGGAGGGCGGCGCGATCACTGGTGAAGAGAGAATTCGCGAAAAAACGGCCGAATTGTACGGCGCGCTCATGAATTACGAAGGCCGTCCGCCAGATTACTACGTCTCGCGAATTGACTCTCTTTCGCATGAGCGCAAAGACGTGGCGGACGAATTCGACGCATTCACAGCTAAGGACCTGAAAACCGTAAACGCCTCGCTCAGCGCGAAGAAGTTGGAAGCTATTCATCCGGTCTCGCGCGAAGCATGGGACAAAAGCAACAACGAGTCTGGATCTGGCGCGGCGTCCACAACGAGCGAATTTCTGAAATTGAGCAAGAGCTGGCATTGACGCCAAGCCGATTTAGCCCATTCTGCGCCAGAGCACTTGTTCGCCGGCAGCACTCATTCCTGAAAGCATTCCGGGCGACACCTGGTTGAACTGAATCATCGCCATATACGGGCTTGTGGACCAGCCGAGAGTTTGCACGCCTTGAGCTACAAGCTGCCCTGAAGGAGTTACCTGCCACTGCCCGTTGATCGTGCTGGGTCCAACAGGTGTCATGATTTGCCCGCTGAATGTGCCGTTCGGAAACAACTCGACGGCGAGGCGTCCGCTTAGTCCACCGAACGGCGTGCTGATCTGGACCTCCCATCGGCCACACAGGATCCCGGAAAGGCTGGGTGAGGCCTGCGATTGGTTCGCAAGCGGAGGATCCGTTGGCGGGTGCGGGGCTACGTCAGTTGCTGCAGGAGCGTGGACGCCGATCTTTTCGGCCGGATCCATCGCACTCTGCCGAACTATCTCAGTCAGACGGGCTACCGCGGAATCGAACTGACCGCCAAATGCATCGAGCCACTGAATATTGCCAAGGAAGTAAAGCAGGCCTGGCGGGGGCTGAACGTCTTCTATACGCAAAGTGATGATCGGGAGGCCCTGTCGGTCGGCGAGTTCGGCTTCGCGGGAAATCTGATGCTCGTTCTTTGAATTTGAGGATAAAACCAGAACGAAAGACTTCGCACTCTGGAGCCCCTCTACAATCGCGGTCGGCCATTCCCGGCCGATAGGGATGTCACGTGGCGCTATCCAGCAGGAAACGTTTTCGCGCTCTAACGCGGCGCATATGCGATTAGCCGCTTCCTTGTCCTCGGTCCTATAACTAATGAAAACGTCTCGAGCCATTCCACGCCGTCCCAAATAAGATCAGGTGCTGATCGAATCGTCCCATAGTGACACCAAAGTATACGAGTATTTGTGACTGTAGACGAGATGACTGGTTTAGAGCTTTAAACAAACATGTAGGGGGTCGCACATCGGTAAAGTAATCAGTGGAGGTTCCCTCGTGAGCTGGCTGAAGTTCTGTCTTAGTGCTCTGCCCTTGGCGCTTGGCGTAGCTCCGCTGGCATCGCATGCCCAGAATTTCCGCGGCGGCCTGATCGGTACCGTCAGCGACACAAGCGGCGGTCGTATCCCGTCGGCGCAGGTTGTGCTTCGAGCATTTGAATCCTCCTCCATTAAGCGCGAAGTTACAAGCGACAGCCGCGGCGAATTTCGCTTCGGCGATCTGCTGCCCGGCGCTTACAGCGTCCTGGTAACCGCCCAGGGATTTACGAACGCCAAATCGGCCGTTGCAGTTTCGGTCAGCTCAGTACGCGAAATCGCAGTGATTATGAGTCCTGCTTCCATACAACAAGCGGTCAACGTGCAAGCGCAGGCTTCCTCCATCACAACCGAGCCGATGGACACCACGACTGCGGTACACGGGGGCACGGTGACCGCGAAAGATCTCGAAACCATTCCCCTGGCCCACCGCAGCTTTGCGAATATAGCTTTCCTGGTGCCGGGTACGGAGCCGGTGGAACCATCAGATCCAACCAAGGCTCGGATCACGGCTGTTTCTTTCGGCGGCAGCTCGGGGCTCAATGACGTGTTGTCCGTTGATGGCGGAGACAACTCAGACGACTACATCGGCGGCTTTCTCCAAAATTTCTCACCGGATGTGATTCAGGAATTTGCTGTTCACACATCGCAGGAGGACGCGGATACAGGCCGGACGGTCGGCGGCTCGGTAGTGATCACGACAAAACGCGGGACCAACGAGTGGCATGGTGATGAAGCCTTTTACGAACGCTCGGCCGCAATGAATGCCCGGTACCCAATTGAGAATCCTCCGCCTCTGCCGAAGCAGCCGTTCTCCCGGGAGAATTATATAGGAACGATTGGCGGACCCATCAAGAAGGACAAGCTGTGGTTCTTCTCTTCGCTCGAATACGTTCACGAAAAAGCCAGCATCGCTTATAGTCCCGCGAGTCTGGCTCAATTCAACGCGCTGGCATCTCTGGCCTCGCAGGGATTGATTCCAGGCGTGAGCTCAATTCCAGTTCCGAATAACGTCCCCATTCCATTTCGCGACTACCTTGCAACCGCGCGGTTCGACTGGTCGCAATCATCCCGCTCGCAGTGGTTCCTCCGGGCAGCGATGGACAACTATACGACTGATAACGCCTTTGTCCAGCAAGGAACGCTTCCCTCTACCGGCGCGACCTGGCATTCCAACTATCTGAACCTGGTCTTGGGCGAGCAGTATATTTTCAGCCCGACTTGGCTGGGATCCTTCACCTTTGACGCGAGCGGTCTGCACCTGACCGAGGCGCGTAATTCGGATCTCGGCTTCGCGCTCGCCTTCCCATTCAGCGCGACGTCCCAAACCATTTCCGGCTTCGAGACATTTGGCGACAATCAGTTCGTCACTCCGATCACCGCTTTCCCGGTCTTGCGCAATCAGGAGAAATATCAAGTCCGCTATGCCGTCACGCATTCTTCCGGCAATCACTCGCCGAGCTTTGGCGTCGACGTAATTCATGAGCCGGTATTGAGCGGGGCGTTGGCGGCGACTCCAGAAAATTTGACCGTGTTCGCGCAAGATCCGACTGTGTACGCGAACAATCCACAGCAGTTCGCGGTCGATATCAGTTGCACTCCGACAGCAACGCTTCAGGTCACGCCGGGAACAATCTGCACCAATACTCCCGCGGGGAATGGCAGCTTTTCCCAAAATATCCAGCGGCTCGGGATATATGCGCTGGATTCCTGGCGAGTGACGCCGAGCTTTACCTTGAACTACGGCCTGCGTTATGACACCACGTTCGGGCTTTTCACTGCATCGGGCAGATCTCAACTGGATAATCCCGCTCTTCTGACGCTCAAGGCTCTCCAGATACCGCTATTTGCAAGTGACGCCGCGCCGCACGATTATCGCGCGCAATTTGGCCCTCGGTTAGGCATCGCCTATGCGCCGGGGCAAATTCGAAACACCGTCTTTCGGGCAGGTTTCGGCCTCTTCTACAATGACCTTGCGCAAAACGGCTGGGTGACCGCCTTCCAAGCGGTGAACGAGCCCGCGGGAGTCTGCGTGAATCCCGGCGACCCAGGATGTCTTCCCGGAGCGGGGAACGGCGGCAGCGGCGCGGTCATCGATCCGGGTTACAAAACTCCTTACGCGCTCCACGCGAGCGCAGGCGTTGAGCATGCCTTCAACCAGAGCTGGACGTTGAGCGCGGATTGGGCTCATGAAGAAGGAGTACACGCTTACAGGCGCTATCAGTACGAGGCCGGCTATACGCTATTCTCCCCGCTATACGCGAGTGATGCTGCGGCACAGCAGCAATACGTGCCAAACTTGACCGTCTTTCGCACGGATAATCGCTCCCGCTATGACGGCCTGTCCATCCATCTGCAAGGAAATGTCTCGCGCCGATTTAGCCTAGTTTTAAACTACACGCTCTCGAGCGCGAAGACTTGGGGTTGCGTACTGGGCGAGCTGTTCGATTACGTCAATGGAGTTTGCAATCCGCTCAACGCATTTGCGAACGGCGATTACGGCCCGTCTGGCGAAGACGTTACGCATCGCGCCGTTCTCGTGGGATCGCTGCACCTGTGGGGTGGTTTCGAGTTGACGACTCTGACGCAAGCTGAAAGCGCGCGACCCTTCACCCTGACTACTCCCGTGGATGTAAACGGATTTGGCGATACGCTGGATCATCGCGCGGTGGTGAATGGCGTGCAGACAAATCTCGATCAGTTCCGCGGCACTCCCTACATACAGGCTGACCTGCGAGTCAGCAGGCCGTTTAAATTTCATGAACGCTGGACGGCTACACCCTTCATCGAGTTCTTCAACATCTTTAATCGCAACAATCCTGGTGCTAACTACGTGACGAATGTTGCCGCGTTTCCTATGCCCGTAAACAATCTGGCCAACATCACCGCATTTTGCCTGAACGCGGCATGCACGCAGACGCAGCCCATCACGAGTCTCAATCAATTGCGCCTGCCCGCGGGCGCCTTGGGCGATTTCTTCGGTCCCGGCACGACCGTCGGCATACCTTTCGCGGCACAGATCGGCGCACGGATAACGTTCTAGAACGCTTTCGCGGTGTTAGCATGAGGACGAGTGAAGTTCGGCGATGCAGCGAAGGTAGCCAAGTCTCTTTTAGCCAGGTCTGACAAAGTAAAGCACGCGCGGAAATTTGCGCAGCATGTCGTTCCGGAGGTCGTGCGGCCGGCGCGGATTATCTGGAATCAGGCAATTGGAGCAGTATTCCTGTTCCTCGCGCTGCCTGCGGTGTTCAAAGCCGTGCAGCTGTATCGAGGCTGGAATAGCGATCCGAAAAACGGCTTCGGCATAGTTCTCTCTCTCATCTTCATCATCGTGATGGGATCCTTCGGCGTCGCCTCTTTTCTGAAGGCCCGGCGCATCGCCCGACGCTCTTAGGCGACTCTTGCCCACCTCCGAGCAGCCCGGCCAATTTCCGTTTACGCGCGGAATCTATCCCGACATGTACCGGCGCAGGCTCTGGACCATACGCCAGTATGCCGGTTTCGGGACCGCGGAAGAGAGCAATAAGCGCTACAAATTTCTTCTCTCCCAGGGCATAACGGGCCTGTCGGTTGCATTCGACCTCCCGACACAAATGGGCATGGATTCTGACCATCAGCTTGCTGCCGGGGAAGTGGGGCGCGTGGGTGTGGCCATCGATTCGCTCGCCGACATGCAAGTGCTGTTCAGCGGCATCAAGCTGGAAGAGGTCAGCACGTCGATGACGATCAATTCCACCGCTGCCATTCTGCTGTGCTTGTATGTTCTGGTTGCTGAGGGCCAAGGCGCTCGGCGCGACAAGCTTTCCGGGACCATTCAGAACGATATTCTGAAGGAATACATCGCGCGCGGGACTTACATTTATCCGCCCCGGCCCGCCATGCGAATCATTACCGATCTGTTCGCGTGGGCGGGCAGCGAACT
Source organism: uncultured Acidobacteriaceae bacterium (assembly GCA_963758245.1). Taxonomy (GTDB): domain Bacteria; phylum Acidobacteriota; class Terriglobia; order Bryobacterales; family Bryobacteraceae; genus Bog-105. The sequence goes on from CAVWUV010000007.1 coordinate 40,420, forward strand.
GCCAGAGTGGAACACGATTTCAATCAGCGGATATCACATCCGCGAAGCCGGTTCGACAGCGACTCAGGAAGTGGCGTTCACATTAGCGAACGCGATTGCGTATATCGAGGCCGCAATCAAGGCCGGCTTGGAGGTCGATTCATTTGCTCCCCGGCTGAGCTTCTTTTTCAATGCGCACAACAATTTCCTGGAAGAGATCGCGAAGTACCGCGCAGCGCGGCGTCTCTACGCGCGCATCATGCGGGACCGCTTTGGCGCGAAACTCGACCGGTCGTGCATGCTGCGCTTCCATACGCAAACCGGAGGGTCGACCTTGACTGCTCAACAGCCCGAAGTGAACGTCGTGCGCGTCACTTTGCAAGCCATGGCAGCCGTGTTAGGAGGCACGCAATCACTGCATACAAACGGCCAGGATGAAGCGCTGTCGCTTCCGACGGAGCAAGCGGCGCGCGTTGCGCTTCGCACGCAACAAGTGATCGCCTACGAAAGCGGCGTGACCGCTGTTCCTGATCCGTTAGGTGGCTGCGAGTACATTGAAAAGCTGACCGACGATATAGAAGCAGGCGCCCGCAAATACATCGAGCGGATTGATGCCTTCGGTGGAACTTTGGCGGCTATCGAAAAGGGCTACGTTCAACGTGAGATCCAGAACTCGGCTTACGAATATCAGAAGGCAGTTGAAGAAGGAAGGCAGATTGTTGTCGGCGTCAACAAGTTTCAAACCGAAGAAGCCGAAGCGCCGCATCCTTTTCGGGTTGATCCCAACCTCGAACGTCACCAGGTGGATCGAGTCCGGCAGGTTCGCGGGTCACGATCCGCCGATGCCGTCTGCTCGGCCCTGTCTCGTTTGGAAGAGGCAGCGCGGGGAACGGAAAACCTGATGCCTCGGATTCTCGATTGCTGCCGAGCTCTCGCGACGGTGGGTGAAATATCCGATACGCTGCGGAAGGTTTTTGGCGAATATCGAGAGTCTTTCTAGAATAGAGTTTGCAAGTCATTCACGTCATTGGCGCGGGCCTCGCTGGATGTGAGGCTGCGTTTCAGGCTGCGGAGGCGGGTGCGCGGGTGCTGCTGTATGAAATGCGTCCGCACAAACGAACGCCAGCTCACAAGACCGACTGCTTCGGCGAATTGGTCTGCAGTAATTCATTAAAAACCGAACAGGTGAATTCCGCGCCGTGGCTAGTGAAGCAGGAGATGCGCCGGCTGAATTCGCTCTTGCTGCAAAACGCTGAGAAAGCGCGGGTTCCTGGCGGGCATGCGCTTACAGTGGATCGCGAGATTTTCTCCGAAGAGATCACGCGAGCAATCGAATCAAATCCGCGAATCGAAATCCGGCGCGGTGAGGTCAGCGAAATACCCGCGGATGGACCCGTGATCATAGCGACCGGTCCGCTGACGAGCGAATCGCTGGCGCAGGAAATTACGGCGATCACCGGATCGGACCGGCTCTTCTTTTACGACAGCATCAGCCCGATTGTGGCGGCGGATTCGATAGACATGTCCGTCGCGTTCCGCGCGTCGCGCTACGGGAAATCGCTCGACGGCAGCGACGATTACATTAACTGTCCTTTCAATAAGGAACAATACGACGCGTTCATCGCAGCCTTGCTAGAGGCGGAGTGCTATGCGCCTCATGTTGAAGAAGATAAAATTCCGTACTTTGAGGGATGCCTGCCGATTGAAGAGATTGCGCGGCGGGGACGCGACACGCTTCGCTTCGGGCCGATGAAGCCGACGGGCTTAGATGATCCGCGAACGGGACGATGGCCGTATGCAGTCGTGCAGCTCCGGCAAGAGAATCAGCGGGCCGATAGCTACAACCTGGTCGGGTTTCAGAATCACCTGAAATTCGGCGATCAGGCGCGAATCTTTCGGATCATCCCGGGCTTGGAGAATGCCGAGTTCCTGCGATTTGGGCAGATGCACCGGAATACGTACATCAACTCGCCCGCGCTACTCGAGCCCACTCTGCAGTTAAGACATGATCCGCGAGTCTTGTTCGCGGGACAGATTTCAGGCGTGGAGGGTTACGCGGAATCGATCGCAACCGGGCTTATCGCAGGGCGGAACGCGGCAGCTCTGTTGCGCGGAAATGAGCTTGAAGTGTTCCCTCGGGAAACTGCTCTCGGCAGCTTGTGCCACTACATCACACGCGCGGATGCTCGAAATTTCCAACCCGCGAACATTACGTTTGATCTGCTCCCCGCGTTAGATGACGAGACGAAGCAGAAATTCCGGCACGACAAGAAGGCGCGGCATGCCGAAATTTGCTGCAGGGCTATGCGCGCAATGGATGAGTTCCTGTATGGCTGCGCTGAGAGAATGCATCTCGAAGTATCTTGCTGAGCTCGAAAGGCGCGGCGCGTCGAAGCACACGCTGCGCAACTATGGCTCCGATCTGGATCAGTTCCTTACGTATCTTGAACCGCCTGGCGAAATAGCGCCGGAGGTGGAGCAACTAGATCTCCCGCTCATGCGCGAGTGGCTGGCCAGCCTCTACGATCAAGGGCTTACGGTTGTGAGTATCCGGAGGAAAATCGCGGCGGTTCGAGCCATGTTCAAGTTCCTGCTGCAGGAAGGGGTGCTTTCGAAGAACGTTGCGGCCCGGCTAAGAACGCCGAAGACCGGACAGCGTTTGCCCGACGTGATGAGCGCTGAAAAGACCAACAATCTGCTGGACGCGGTGGAAGCAGGCGATGGGGTCGAGAAGCCGTCCCATGAGCGTGACCTGGCCTTTTTGGAAGTGCTCTATGGGTGTGGCATTCGCGTAAGTGAGCTGGTCGGGATCAATCTGGAAGACATGGATTTGAGGGAAGGCTGGCTGCGAGTACGCGGGAAAGGGAATAAAGAGCGGCAGGTTCCCATCGGGGGACGGGCCGTCGCGGCGATCGAGCACTACCTTCATGTGCGACCGGCGGGACCAGGGGAGCGGGCGTTGTTCGTCAATTCACGAGGTACAAGACTAGGCGACCGGCAGGTGCGGCGGCTGGTAAAGTTGTATGCGCTGCTCATAACCGGCGATTCGACCGTTCACCCACACAGCTTCCGGCACGCTTACGCGACCCATCTGCTGAGCGACGGGGCCGACCTGCGGGCGATCCAGGAGCTCCTCGGACATGCGCGGCTTTCGACGACCCAGAAGTATACGCAGGTGTCGCTCAAGGATGTTCAGGCGGTTTACGACCGGGCGCACCCCAAGGCGTAGCGCCGGACGGGGCATGCCCCGCCCCTACGAAGCCGAATTTGGCGAAAATGGCCTGACCGGCGGGGCTTAGCAAGAAATCCAAGAACTTCCGAGCGAGCTCGCGATTCGGACTGGCTGAGACGATCCCGGCTTTCTGGGTGATGGGCTGGTGCCAATCCGAAGGGATCAACTGCGGGTTCTTGCCTTGCAAAAGGGCGGCGGAGGTCAGGACGACATCGGCATTGCCACTCTCGAAAAGCTGGAGCGCCTGCCGGACATTTTCGCCATAGACCGCTTTTTGCGAAACGAACTCCCAGATGCCGGCATGCTCCAAGGCTTGCTGCGCAGCCACTCCGTAGGGCGCCAGCTTGGGGTTGGGCAGCGCTACGAAACGAACCCAATTCTGTTCTAAGTCTTTGATATCGTGAGGCTTGGCATCGCGCCAGAGCACGCCCACACGGCCCACAGCGTAGGTAATGACGGAATTGGGTTCGATTTTGCGTTTCGAAACCAGTTCATCGACAAACTGGGCGTTGGCTGAAAGGAAGACATCGTAAGGCGCCCCGTTCTCGATCTGCTGGGCGAGCGTCGCGCTGGCCCCGGTAACGAAACGAACCGAAGAATGGCGCGCAAGCTCAGGTTCGAGATTAGTAAGGTCGGAGGCGGCAGCAACGGTAAGAGTATGCTGCGCTACAGAACTGCTGCAAAAAAGGCAAAATCCTAGTACCAGATAACTTGACAATTGGAGACTCATATTCAATAATGGAGATGTGCTAAATGGTCCACCGCTGGTGGCGGCTGAAAGAGGATTGAAAACACATGAGTAAGATTATCGGAATTGATCTTGGTACCACGAATTCAGTGGTAGCGGTGATGGAGGGCGGACAGCCTGCTGTGATCCCGAACCAGGAAGGCGGCCGGACAACGCCGTCGGTCGTGGGATTCACAAAGAATGGCGAGCGTCTGGTCGGGCAAGTGGCGAAGCGTCAGGCGGTCACAAACCCGGAGAACACAGTTTATTCGATTAAGCGCTTCATGGGACGCCGCTTTAACGAAGTGAGCGAGGAGATGAAGCTTGTCCCCTATAAGGTTACGACCGGGGATCACGGGGATGCGCGCGTAGACATCCAGGGGAAGAAGTATTCGCCGCCGGAGATCTCGGCCATGATTCTGACGAAATTGAAGGAAGCCGCGGAAGCTTATCTCGGCGAAAAAGTCACTAAGGCCGTGATCACGGTGCCGGCATATTTCAACGATGCGCAGCGACAGGCGACGAAAGACGCCGGGCAGATCGCGGGTCTCGAAGTGATGCGAATCATCAACGAACCGACGGCGGCCGCGCTTGCGTATGGTCTGGATAAGAAGAAGGACGAGACGATCGCCGTCTACGATTTTGGCGGCGGGACGTTCGATATCTCGATTTTGGAAGTCGGCGATGGCGTCGTGGAAGTGAAATCGACGAATGGCGATACGCACCTGGGCGGCGACAACATTGACCAGAGAATTATTGACTGGCTCATACAGGAATTCAAGCGGGAGCAGGGCGTCGATGTTTCTCGAGATCAGATGGCACTGCAGCGGCTGAAAGAGGCGGCGGAAAAGGCGAAGATCGAGCTTTCCACATTGCTCGAGACAGAAATCAACCTGCCCTTCTTGACGGCGGATGCGAGCGGTCCCAAGCATTTGACGATCAAGCTGACGCGGGCGCGTTTCGAGCAGATGGTCGACGACATTTTGCAGCGTTCAGTTGGACCTTGCAAACAGGCCTTGCAGGATGCTGGCGTGACGCCGCAGAACATTGACGAAGTAGTTTTGGTGGGCGGCTCGACGCGTATTCCCAAAGTTCAGCAGATGGTTCGCGATCTTTTCGGCAAAGAACCAAACAAGACGGTGAACCCGGACGAAGTGGTCGCGGTGGGCGCTGCGGTTCAAGGCGGCGTACTGGGCGGCGAAGTCAAAGACGTGCTGCTGCTGGACGTTACTCCGCTATCGCTCGGAATCGAGACTTTGGGCGGCGTGTTTACGAAGCTGATTGAGCGGAACACGACCATACCGACGAGGAAGAGCGAGGTGTTTTCGACGGCGGCGGACAGCCAGACTTCGGTCGAGATCAAGGTCTACCAGGGCGAACGCGCCATGGCGCGGGATAACCGCCTGCTGGGTGTGTTCCAACTGGTTGGGATTCCGCCTGCGCCGCGCGGCATTCCGCAAATTGAGGTGACGTTCGACATTGATGCGAACGGGATCCTCAACGTGGTTGCAAAGGACCGCGCGACCAACAACGAGCAGAAGATCACCATTACTTCTTCTTCGGGCCTGAGCAAGGACGAAGTGGAGAAAATGGCGCGCGATGCGGAGTCGAATGCGGCGGACGATCGCAAGAAGAAAGACGAGATCGAAGCTCGCAACCGCGCCGATGCTATGGTTTACAACGTCGAAAAAATGCTCAAGGAGCACCGCGAGAAAATTTCCGAAGCAGACGCGAAGGAAGTGGAATCGGCGGTGGAAGGCGTGAAGAAAGCCATGTCCGAGGGCGGACTCGAGAAGATCACGTCGGCGACGGATAAGCTGACCAGCGCGAGCCACAAGCTGGCGGAGGCGATGTACAAATCGCAGGCTCCGGGGCAGAATGGCGCGGGCGCGGGTCCGGGTGCGGGCGCGGAGACCGGAGCGGGGACGCAAGCCGGCGAAAAACCGAAAGACAACGTCGTGGATGCTGAATTCGTAGACGTTGAAGACAAGAAGTAAAACGCAAACAATATAGCGGGGTGAGGCGAGGCATGCCTCGCCCCTACGGATGGGATTGAAGAATGCCTTCTGCGACAAAAAAGGACTATTACGACACCCTCGGGGTAGCGCGCGGGGCTGATACGGAGGAGATCCGTAAAGCGTACCGGAAGCTCGCCCGCAAATATCATCCCGATTTGAATCCGGGCGACAAAGCTGCAGAAGAGCGCTTCAAAAAAGTTCAGGAAGCATACGACATCCTGAGCGATGACAACAAGCGAAAGGTGTACGACCAGTACGGGTTTTACTCCGACAACATTCCACCGAATGGCGGAGGTCCGGCGGGTGGCGCGGGCGGCCCGAATTTTGGGGGCTTCGACTTCAACGAATTCCTGCGGCAGCAGCAAGCGGCGGGCGCAGGGGGGCGGACGGCGGAAAATGAGGGATTCGGATTCCGCGATATTTTCAGTCAATTCTTCAACAGGGAAAAAGGCGGGACGCGGCAAGCGGCCCGGGAACCGGAGCGCGGGGCGGACCTGGAGTATGGGCTAAACGTCGATTTCTGGCAATCGATTCGAGGGACACAAGTAAAGCTGGCGATCTCGCGGCAGGAAGTGTGCGAGACCTGCCACGGCACGGGGTCAGCGGGCAGCAGCGTTGCTGTTTGTCCGGAATGCGATGGCACGGGAAACGTGACGCAGATGGCGGGCGCGATGAAGTTCAATCTGACGTGTCCACGGTGCGGAGGGAGTGGACGGCTGAAGAACGCGTGTCCAACATGCCGGGGCGAGGGAGTGATTGCGCGCCCGGATACGGTGGAAGTGCGCATTCCGCAAGGAGTCGCTTCAGGATCGAGATTGCGCGTAGCCGGAAAGGGCAATGCTGGCGTCGGCGGCGCGCCCGCGGGCGATCTCTACATCACCATTCGAGTGGAAGCGCATCCTTTCTTCAAACGGAACGCAGACAATATTGAAGTGACGGTGCCGCTTTCGGTGAGCGAAGCGGGGCTGGGCGCAAAAATTGAGGTGCCGACGATCGACGGCCGGGCGCTTCTGAAGATCCCACAAGGAACGCAGAACGGGCAGAAATTCCGGCTGCGCGAGAAGGGCGTGTTCAACGCGCGCAAGAATTCGCGGGGCGACGAAATTGTGGAAGTGGCCCTACAATCGCCGGACGTTCATGACGAGCGCACGCGAGAGTTGCTACGGGAGCTGGCACAGGTGCAGACGGAGGATGTGCGTTCCGAGATGTGGAAGCAGGCGTCGAACGTTGAGTCTTCGGCTCGCTGAGGGTCGCGGCCTCATGGAGCCCGCTGCTTGAGCGAGTGAAGGAAACATATGACGAAGGCGAAAGGGAAAGCGGCGTATATGATCTCGGCAGTCGCGGAGCAGTACGCGATTCATCCGCAGACGCTGCGCCTGTACGAACGGGAAGGATTGCTTGCGCCATCCCGCAGCGAAGGCAACACGCGCCTGTATACGGATGAGGATCTGGAGCGGCTGGAGATCATTCTTAAGCTGACGCGTGAGCTGGGGGTGAATCTGGCGGGCGTGGAGATTATCCTCAACATGCGCGAAAAAATGGAAGCGATGCAGAAGCAGATGGAAGGCTTCATCGAGACGCTGAACCAGGAGCTTTCCGAACGCATTCCAGACCGTACGGTGGACAAGAATTCGTTGATGCCGGTGATTCAGATCAATACGGTGGCGCGGAGCGAGGGGAAGAGAGCAGAGGGGAAGCGGAAGGGGCGGTAAGAGAGTTGGATCCATGGCAATGCCCGTTGCCTAGCGGATTCCCGTCGTTTCGTCTGGCAGTCTGCTCCGGAAACTGTCCTTGGCGTGTTCGTCGCTTGTCCCGGGGGACGTAAACGATGAAGTGGCTATTGTCAACCAAGTTGTTGATGAACTTAACCGTACTTCTCTGAGGATTTTGGGCCTTCGCCTTGAGCGCGCTAAGGCCTTCCTTAGACGCGAACCAGAACTATGTTGAGCTTCTCGCAGCTAACCGGCTGCCTCATATCTGATCGCGAGAATTCTGGCTTGGCGATCAGTCGATATGAAGAACGTCTTTATCAGCTAATCCTGGTGCAATGCTGACTTAGATTCGCCAGCCAACAGTACCCGGATCGGTACGCCAAGCGCCTGTGCCATTCCCAGCTCATATTGCACCCATGGCGATTCAGCTGCCTGGTCCGACCAAACCAGCCAGACCGTATCTGACCGGCGGATTCTGTCATTGATGGCCTTACGTACATCTTCAGTTTTTGCACCCCAATCCGCGGGATCATCGATCTCGGCTGCGTACAGATCTTCTGAAGCTTGCAGACGTTTTAGTGCCGATACACGAACGGCCGATCATCCATGCTGTACGAAAGGAAGATCCTCCTACTATTCATTGGAATTGTTGGCATATCTCACTCGGCGGACCTCCTCTTGTGACGCAGCCTTTATACAGAGCGATTTTGAAGCAGCTTCCTAAGATCATTTTCTAACGATCGCCACTCTCCTGCGGGAGTACACTGTCCTTCCAAAATCAAAGGTGGCACACCCCGGTCAGCGCGTTTTAGTTCCTCGAATGTCAGATGATGGAGCAAAATGAAGGTAGGAATACCGAATGCATAGGCATAAGCAATCTCCATCCATTGAGTTGCGCCTGATTTCAAGAGTAAACCGGGACACCAAAACAATTGCCGCGCAAGAGTCCTTGATGCGGTCTCTGAGGCTCGTGCTGATACTTCGTTCATCGCGCGCCTGGTCGCGCCCGTAGGTCCAGACGCGCGTATGCAAGTCCTCGAGCAGCGATTCGATAGCGCTTTGGAGCAATGTAGCCTCAAAGGCGTCCTCGCCCGCATAGGAAAGAAAAATTTGCAGTCTCGAATTCAAAACACCACCGAAGCTCGGCGGGAAAGCTCATGCCAATGATAAGCCTTAGCCGACGCTCGTGCTTTCGGACGGTGGACAAGAATTCGCTTGTGCCGGTGATTCAGATCAAACGGCAACGCGGATCAGATTTCGGAGTCTTAGGGCATCATCCTTCATCCAGATGTTGTTGAAGAGTACGTAGGTAGGGCCGTTTACCTGGTTCGAACGATTGCGAAGCTTTTTCAGCAGATTGTCCAGATCGTGGTCGGAGTACCGGTAGGAGTATCCGCCTCTGCCGTGGAGACGCCAGTATATCGGGCCTATGGAATCAGCTTTGAATGGATCGACGCAGTGTATCAGGCTTAAATCGGAGCAGAGCTGCTGAACAGTTTCGGAAGGCCATTCGCCACGAGGTTCCCAGGCCAGTTGGAACTCCTCACGTTTGATTCTCGAAAAGAAGCTTCGTAGATTGTTGATGTTTTCTCTTTCAGGGCGGAATGACGCCGGGCACTGGAACAGAACGATGCTAGCTTTTAGGACGCGGGCGATGGAGGCCGTCCGTTCCCACGCGAGCCACACCTGTTCCGTAGGCTGAAAGGACCCCACTAGTTTGCATTCAGCCGAGGTGAGCTTCGATTTCAAGCGGCGATAGGTCGGGCTGGCAGGCGTGTGGGTTATTAGCTGCCATGCCTTCATACAGAAGTGGAAAGAATCTGGAGCTAGCGCACGCCACTTGCTTGCTAATGCGATAGAGGGCGGCTCATAAAAAGTACTCTGAACTTCAACAGCGGGAAAATCAGCAAAGTACTGAGCCTTCCGCTCGCTCCAGCCACAACACCCGATGAGATATGGACTGTGCAACTTCCGAAATGATATCTTGCTTCCGGAACGAACCGGTTTTTATCATTTCCCGCAAGTGAGGAAGTACAAGCACGGGCGAGCAATCTGTCACAGACGGCTCAAGATCTGACCCATGATGTCGTCGCAGTGCTCTATGTAGCGCGCGATCAACTTCAACAACGGAACAGGTTCTTCAATTCCAATCCGGCAAGCAATGTTGACCTTCTCTTCGGGAATCAAGAGCAAGAGATGGAAGAGCAGATGGTTGAGGCGAAGCCATAAATCCACAAGGTCTGGCCATGAGAGGTCGTTATATTGCTGCGCAGGGACCCATTCGTCCTGAGGACGTGCCGCTACAGTGAGTTGCGGCTCAACTAGCACACGAGCGAACCACTGGTGATGCGTAGTTGCGAGATCAATCAGATGTCCCAGCGCTTCTTTGCGCGACCACGGTTTGCGTTTAAGCTGCTGCTGGCCGTACTGTTCTGAAGAGAAATCCAGCAGGTCAACAGCACGGCCCAGCAACCCTTCGAAGGTGGTTATCGCCGTTCGGAGCGAAGCCGCGGCGGGTTGTTTTCCTTCCAGCTGACTCCAGGCATCCGGGTGCGCGGGGGGATGTTGGCGACCTGGTCGCAGGGGCGCGACCGAGCGTACCTGGTCTGCTGGTGCGCGGAGAATCTCGCGATAACCGTCATGATCGATTGCGTGCTGGCGAAGAAGAGTGGCCGCGAGAGAATCCTTTATGCGAAGTAATCCGAGGACCAGATGGCCAGGATTGACCACGTCTTCGTTGAGGGCCCGGGCTTCCTCGGTTGCATACGCCAGTACGAGCTTCGATTCGTGGCTCAGGGGCAGGTCGACCGAAATTGACACTTTCTTGCCCACCGGCCGCTCGGATTCGATCTGCTTGCGGAGCGATTCACTTGTCACACCGGACTGTGATAACTGATTCCGCAAGGTAATGTCCTCACGAAGCAATCCCAACAGTAAGTGCTCGGTTTCGATATAGGGGCTGCCGAACTGGCTGGCTTCATATCGGGCGAAGAAAATTGCTCTGCGCGCCTTTTCGTTATAGTGTTCAAACACGGATTGTTAATTTACTTTCCGTCGCAAAAGAGAGTTTCGCATTGAAGTGGGACCGGCTGCTCTGTCCACGAAATACAAGTTCTTTTATTCTCAATATCCTCTACTTGGGACAGAGTCGGCCCATCCCTCAGATCCGTGCTCTTCAGCCTTTGCACCGGAAAATACATTGGGCGATTTGCGCCGGGTTATTCGATGCTAAACGCCTGCTTGGTTTCGAAGGTCTTGTTTCCGATGAGGTCTCGGACGGTAAGAACAATGATATATTCGCCCCGCGGAGTGTCAGACGAGGTTTCCAGATTTATAGTGCCCGGCACGAATTGCGCTGGGTAGAAACTACTCGCTTTTAATTCAGCCGCTTTCGGCTGTTCGACGAATGGCTTTCCATCGGGCCGAAGGACAGTCAAGCCATAGGCCAAGTTGTACTCGTTTTGAGGTCCGATCTTATACCCGGCCATTTCGAATCGAGCATAGATGGTATCGCCGGGACTATACGCGGGCACTTGCAGCGCTTGCTGATCGTTCTCGTTACGCAAGAAACGGAAGTTTTGGGCAGTGATCGTGCTGGACGGCTGGATGCGCACGCCACCGATCCGAAAGGGGAAATCTCGCGAGGTCTCGTCATTGGCGACCAGGTCCTTGACGACAACATGGATATGGAACTCACCGGCCGCAACAAAAGCCGGAAGGAGAAACGAGGCGCGACGCTTCGGCAGCCAATCTTTGTCTTCGGGATTCAATTCGGCTTCGATCTTGTCCGAGGCGGGCTGGCATAGGGCGATACGGTTCGAATCCTCTGGTATCACGTCGTAGCTCAATGCAATTTTGCGGGTTTCATCTCGATCTTCGGACTCGACCTTGAAGCCCGCGACTTGGAAGGTGAAGTAGAGATAATCTCCGGGCAAGAACTGATAAGCGTTCGACACGAAGGGAGCGTCTTCCGACTGCTGAACTCCGGCATCTATAATCGCCAGCGAAGATTCCGGCTTCGAGAAAGCTGGGGAGAACAGGAGCAGAATCAGGAAGATCCAAGCGTGCCGATCCGTCCGGAACATAAAATGAGCGTGGATGAAGTAAAAGCGGAGATTACACCTGAAGGTTACCAGTTTGAATCGCAACGCGTCTCCAGCACCGATCAGCCGCTATATCGATTTTGCTCGCGACCAGTGGAAGATGCTGCGGGCGAATACTCCGTTGCTTTTGAGTGAGCAGGAACTCGTATCGCTTCGCGGGATCAACGATCAGGTTTCTCTTCGCGAGGTTGAAGAGATCTACGTCCCTTTGTCGCGGCTGTTGAACCTGCATGTATCGGCGATTCAGCACCTGTATGAAGCCAGGCGGGAATTCATGGGATCGCCGTCGGCCCGGAGAGTTCCGTACATCGTCGGAATAGCAGGCAGCGTTGCGGTCGGGAAGAGCACGTTTTCGCGCGTGCTTCGGGCCTCACTCGCTCGATGGCCGGATCATGTTCGCGTTGACCTGGTGACGACGGACGGTTTTCTGCACCCGAACCGGGTGCTGGAAGAACGCGGATTGATGAACCGCAAGGGCTTTCCCGAGAGCTATGATCAGCTGCGTCTGCTTCATTTCTTAGCAGATATTAAAGCGGGTGTTCCTGTAGTTTCGGCGCCGGTTTACTCCCATCTGCATTACGATATTGTTCCGCACGCTGAACAGCGCATCACGCAACCCGATATTTTGATTCTGGAGGGTTTGAATGTGCTGCAATCCCCGGATGGAAATCGGGGTTCATCGAGGGTCTTCGTATCTGATTTTTTCGACTTTTCTATTTACCTGGATGCTGACGAACTCACGATCGAGCGCTGGTATGTGGAGCGGTTTTTACGGCTTCGCGAGACCGTGTTCCGTGAACGATCCTCGTACTTTCATCGTTACGCTTTGCTAAGCGAGGAAGAAGCCGTGGAGACTGCGCGCCGCATCTGGAAAGAGATTAACCTGGTTAACCTGCGCGACAATATTGGCCCCACGCGTGAACGCGCCCATTTGATTCTTCAGAAGGGGGAAGATCACATTGTAAAGAATGTGAGACTGCGTAGAATTTAGAAGCGGAGTTAACGTTTCGAGGGACTCCGTCTCTTTCACTTGTTCTGAAGACCAAGGTGGTGTGTCATTGAGTAATACCGTCGTCATGCTGCAGCGACGCGCTGATCACGCTGAACCGCTGGGCCTAAAATATCGGCTACAATCTTGCTTTCGCAAACGCGCGGCCCGATCCGGACTTTAGATATTTCTCAAAAGCGACCGCCCGTCCCGCGTCTGTAAACGCGATGTAAGTCTTGATGCGCCAGGGCCGGTGCTTGGCGGTGTGTGTCACACCTCCTGAATTGTGCGCCGAGAGCCTGGCCTCTAGATTATCCGTGACTCCCGTATAGAAGTGCTCGGTGTCGGAGAGGGTCTGCAAGATGTAAACGTATGTCAATCGGGTCCGCCTCCGCTAAAGCTGCGGCGCGACAGCCTTCGCCTTGAGATTTGGCCAGCCGAGCCGAAGCCTGCGAAGAAGGCGAAGGCTGGTGGACCTGGAGAGATTCGAACTCTCGACCTCTTCCATGCCATGGAAGCGCGCTCCCAACTGCGCCACAGGCCCACGATGGAAGTTTACGTCACGAGAATAGCATAAAGAAGTACTATGAGTCCGGTGATTACCCGAGTTGCAAAGTACCCTCAGGTTTAATGTCTAAATCTATTGACTCCGGCTTTGAAGAGGCGCACAATCAGACGGTCGGAAAATTGTTGCAGGCGTGCGGATGGCCTGGCCTGCACTGTTTAACTCGCATGTCCCAAGTCTTTCCAAATATCCACGTTGCGCGGCAAGAAGCCTCTCTTTCCCGCGACCGAGGCGCTGTCCTCCATGCTGATCCAGTTCCACTAGACTTTCATGAGTTGGTGCACGAACTGCGGCAACCTTTGAGCGTCATCGAGTCGCTGGCCTATTATCTGGAACTCACCTCATCTGACGAGAAAGTCTGCACTCACCTGGAACGCATTCAGGCCATGGTTCTGGAAGCGAACCGGATTCTCGAACGCACATACATATCGCAGGACGGCGTACCCCTCGAAGCTGCGGCCTGCTAACATTCAAGGCTTCGACTGCTGTTGCGCGGTTTCTAAAGCTGCAATTTTCTCCCGCAGGCGCTCCAGCTCTTGGCGCAGCTGCGGAAGCTTTGCCAGGTGCGCCAAACCCTTCAGGTGTTGCCGCAGGGGACGGGCCGGTATGCCCCAGACCGGCTCTCCCGCTTCAATTCTTTGCGATGGCAGGATACCGCTCTTGCCGCCAACGATAGCTTTCGACTCGATGGTTACCTTCTCTCCGATGCCGGCTTGTCCGCCGATGACCGCATAGTCGCCCACAACCACACTCCCCGAAAATCCAGTTTGTGCCGCAACAACGACGTGCCTCCCTATAACGCAATTGTGCGCCACGTGGACTAAGTTATCGAGTTTGGTTCCTTCGCCGATTCGGGTTACGCCGAGTGCCGCCCGATCAACGCAAGAATTCGCGCCGATTTCAACATCGTCGCCGATTTCAACCGCGCCCACTTGTGGGAATTTTTCGTAGTGATCGTTAATGAGGGTAAAACCAAAGCCATGGGCACCAAGAACGCAACCAGAATGCAGAATCACGCGTGCGCCAACCCGCACGCCGTCATACAGCGTGACATTTGCATATAGGGTCGTGTTATCGGCGATTGTCACGTCATCTCCAATCACACATCCGTTGCCGATGTAGGAACCGCTGCCGATTTTCGTGTGCTCGCCGATGGTCACGTGCGCACCGACAAAACAGTCGCTCGAGATGCTTGCGCTTTGGGCAATGATCGCGGTCGGATGAATGGAGGCTGGGGGCTTCGGGGTGCGATAGAGAGCGGAAACAGCCGTTGCGAAAGCCGCTCGGGGATTCGCCACGCGTACCAGCGACCACTTGCCGGTCTGAGCAAACGATGGCGCAACCAGCAAACAACCGGCTCCCGATGACGGCGCGGCCTGCACCGCTTTTTGATTTGCCACGAACGACAGATCATTCGGCGTCGCATTTTCGAGGGCATCCGCGCCGGTGATCAGGCGCTCAGAGTTTCCTTCAACTTGGCCGTCCAATAATTCAGCGATTTGGGCGACGGTAAGAGCGGGCATCCCCCATACTTAGCATTTATGGCCGTTGATCCATCGGCGTACGTTGCAGCGAGTGCTCGCGTGCATCCGGAGGCAACTGTGGGCGCCGGAACGCGCATCGGTGAATTCTGCGTCATCGAATCAGATGTTGTAATTGGATCGCATTGCCTGTTGGAGCCTTACGTTTACATCAAGCGCTGGACAAGCATGGGAGATGAGAACGAGATTTCCTCGGGCACCGTGCTGGGCACCGATCCACTGGATAAAGCATTTTCCGGCGCACGGAGCTATCTGAAGATCGGCAGACGAAACAAGATTCGCGAACACTATACAATTTCGCGAGGAACCGAGCCGGAATCGGAGACCCGTGTTGGAAACGGCAACTATATTATGACTTCGGGTCACATCGCGCACAATTGCAATCTGGGCGATGACATTGTGGTTGCCAGTTGCGCGCTAATAGCGGGGCACGTCGAAATCGAAGATCAGGCCTTTATCTCTGGCGGGGTCGTAATCCACCAGTTCTCAAGGATCGGAAGGCTGGCAATGGTTGGCGGAAACACGCGAGTAAACAGCGATCTTCCGCCTTATTTTCTTTACTCTAATTTCAATGTGGCGGCGAAGGGCTTAAATATGGTCGGATTGAAGCGCGCTGGTTTTTCGCATGAAGAGATCCGGTTGCTGAAGAGCGCGTACCGGCTTCTTTATCGAAGCGGTCTGAAGCAGGAAGAAGCGCTGGCGCGGATTGAGACGGAGCTTCCATCGGAGCACACCCGCCGTCTTGTCAGTTTCATACGCGGGAGCAAGCGAGGGATTTGCCGGGAGCGTGCGAGAGCGCGAGCGGAGGAGTAGGAAGGCGAATTATTGCGAGCTCGCCCGAGCGATTTGCATGTGGCTTAAAGAGTTCGCATATTGCGATACGCCCTTAAACAGAGCTTCCGCGATTTTCTGGCGTTGATCACCCTTTCTCATTAACTTCTCGTCGTGCGGATTCGACACGAAGCCGATCTCCGCGAGAATCGACGGCATTGTCGCGCCGATTAGAACGACGAAGGGCGCTTGCCGAACGCCGCGGTCTCGTGAGCGACTATTCATCTTCAGCGAACTAGCCCAGAGGGATGTCTGCACTCTCTGCGCGAACTCACGGGATTCCTCCAGCTTGGTCTGGAGCACCGCCTTGTGCAAGAGATCATTAAGATCGGCGATGGAGCTGGCCGAAGTCGCGTTTTCACGCGTGGCGAGATCGAGGCCGGTCTTGTCGGAAGTGAGATTGAAGTAATACGTCTCGACGCCTGTTGCACTCGGCTCAGGCGAGGAATTCGCATGAATGGAGATGAAGAGATCCGCCCGCTCATTATTGGCGATCTTTGTGCGTTCTTCGAGGGGAATAAAAGTGTCATCGGAACGCGTGTATACAACCTCAGCCCCTAATTGCTGGTTGATCAGCTTGCCTAAACGAGTGGCAACATCCAGCACTAGATCCTTCTCCATAAGTCCACCCGGGCCGATGGTTCCGGTGTCGTGGCCGCCGTGCCCGGCGTCGATGACAACCTTGCCCATCTTGAGACCAAAAACGCGGACGAGTGAGCGGACGCCGATACTATCCCTTCCTGCAGGAGAAGCGATCCCGGTTGTCTTGACGGCAGGCGCGGGTATAGGAGCGGTACCCAAGCGCGGATAAGCTGCCGGTGCGGTTAAGGGCGCAATGGACGCAGTTGACGGATTCGGGGTTTTGATGATACTAGCCTGCTGCACGACGAAGCCATCGCGGGTTTGAAGAGTCGTAATTCCGCGGGAAGCGGTTGAATCATTGCGGGCGCGAATAGTATTCGTGCCTGGCCCTGATGTAGCGGGAGGGTCCGGTAGCGCAGCGAGCGTGCGCTGCACTGGTGACGAAGTGACGTTCGAAGCAGGAGCAGGAACAGCGGGAGGGTTCAAGTTGTCCAACTCTGGGACAGCCGTGTTATCGGCCGACGAGAGATCTACCTGCTGCGCGGCCGTGACACTGTGAGCCAGAGAAAGGCCGGAAAGGCTGGTGCCCTTCGGTCGAATCTCGATCATCAACCTGTCCGGATTCACCAGCTGGGATGAGACGACCTCGGCTGGCCCGATGAGATCGAAGACAATTCGGGTGCGTCCAGGGCTGACCTCGGCGACCCTTATCTGCTTCACACGACGATCGGCGACCTGGATGGTTTGAATGCCGCGATGGCGTGCCGAAGGAGGACGCAATCCGTTCAGGTCAAAATAGACGCGCGAAGGATTCTCAATTTGATCGGACGCGAGCTTATAATCTCCTTGCGTCTGGATAGCAATACGCGTCACATCACCGAACGACCAAAATCGTATCGCCTGCACGCGAGGAGTAATAGGGGCTTGCCCGCGCAGAAGTCCGGCTGCGCATAATAGCGCTGCTGCAACAGGCAGCGGAACGGTTGAAGGGGGGAGGCGACGCATGAAAATGAATTAACGATTGATTAAGTGCAACCGCCCTCCAACAACAAAACCGACTCAGTTTGTTCGTTCGCATTATACCCGGAAAACGCCGCGGCTGGTGCTACTATTTGGGCATGCGAGCGGCAGGGTTCGTACTCGTGGGCGGGCGCAGCTCGCGTATGGGCCATGATAAAGCGCTGTTGCGTTTGCAGTCGCGGCCTCTCGTCGAAGACGTCGCGAAGGCGGCCGCGGTTGCCGGCAGTGTTGCGCTTGTCGGGCAGCCAAAAAAATACAGGCAACTCGGTTTCGACTGTTTGCCGGATTTGCGATCCGGCTGTGGGCCGCTGGCGGGCATCGAAGCGGCACTTCAAAGCGGGCGCGGTGAATTTAATTTAATTCTGGCCTGCGACATGCCCGGGCTGGAGCACGAGTGGCTCTCTCGACTGTTATTACGTGCTGAAGAAACCGGCGCCTTATGCGTCGCGAGCCATGACTCACGTGGGATGCATCCTCTGTGCGCTATATACCGGGCCGAATGCCTGCCTCTGGTTCGAAGAGCTCTCGATTGCGGCCGCTTAAGGCTACTCAACCTCATGGGAGAGTTGGGGGCCGTCACTCTAAAAGCCGGGCGCCCGATCTGGAATCTCAATACGCCGCGCGAATGGGCTGCATGGCAGGCTGGAGAGAAGATAATCAGCGCCGCCGATGCCCACTGACGGAAATCCGCACTACATAGAGTTTCGAGACGTTAGCAAGCAGTTCGATCGTCCGGTGCTGATCGACGTCAATTTCTATCTTGATCCAGGCAAGACGCTTGCCATCATTGGCCGGAGCGGCGTCGGAAAATCAGTGACACTCAGCCACATCATGGGTTTCCTCAAACCTGATAGTGGCCGAGTGATCGTTTCACATGCGGACATTACAGACATGCAAGAGGCCGAGTTGAGAGGCATCCGGAAAAAAGTGACGATGGTTTTTCAATCGGGCGCGCTGTTCGATTCCCTGACGGTCGGCGAAAATATCCTATTCTCGTTAGAGCTTCGCGAAGATTATAACGAGCAGAATAAGGAAGATGTTGTGAAGGGCCTCCTGGAGATGGTGGACCTTCTGCACGTGAAAGATCTCTATCCGGCCGATCTATCCACCGGCTTTAAGCGGGCCGTTGCAATTGCCCGCGCGCTGGCCGCCCAACCGGAATGCATACTTTACGATGAGCCAACCACCATGGTCGATCCCATCATGTCTGATGATCTGGGCAATCTGATGCTTCGTTTGAAGCGGCAACTGGGTTTGACGGCGGTTGTGGTCACGCACGATCTGGATCTCATGCGCAAGGTGGCGGATTCGGTAGTTTTCCTGTATAAGGGTGAAGCGATTTACTTCGGCCCGGTTTCGGAGTTAGACCGATGCCAACACCCTCACGTCCAGCAATTTCTTGCGATGGACAAGGTTGAAATAGATGGAAGGATTGAAGAGACCTAATCAGATCCAGATATTCGCCGCTTGAATGCGGTCCACTGCCGGCGGAACCATCCGGAACGCGGCATTTTCGCCTGCAGCTTATTTGTATCCAGCGCTCCTGCCTGATTGCCAGTTGCCGACCCAGTGAGACGATACTCTTCCGTGCCGGCCAGATGCACGCGGACGCCGTCAAACAGATAAGAGCGCTTGCGAAATTTGCCGTCATCGTCTTTGGTGATCAGTTCAAACGTGCGCCCAACCGCGTTTGCGTCGGCCGCATCGACGTGCACCGGGAAGTAGCCTTCCACATCGCGCTGACGATAGGAGGTCTCATATCGATGACGACGCCGATTCCACAGAAAAACTCTCCAAGCGTCGAAATCGTACGGCTCAACTCCGGATATGGTCGTCCAGAGCCAGTTGTGTTTAAGACCTTTTACATCGTCGTTAACCGCTCCCAAATCGAAGTAAGAAGTGATGCGCTTGCCTTCGGCATATTGGGCAACTTCATCCGGGATAGACATCATCAAATTGCGTGAGAGCACCCAGCCGCACTGGTTATACTTTGTGCGGACCAGTGTCCAATCCTCCAGCACCACCGGCTTTTTCAGCTCCGCTGTTTTTTTTTCAATTGATTCTTTGTCCTTGTCGGTCTTGAGATCGGCTGTGCTTTCCGAGCCGTCGATGCGCTCGGCTGAAAGCTCCTGCCAATTTTCCGGAGGCTTAGGCGGAGCAGGAGGAGGAGGAAGATTGGATTTGTTTCTTGATTGTCTTTCGCGCCTTTGACGACGGGAAAGCTGCTGGGGGCGATCGAACACCAGCGCCGGCCGCTGCGGCGCGGCGGTCTTCGGTTGCAGTTCATGCTCCAGGACAGCCACAGAGCCGCCTTCCGGAATCCTTGCAAAGGCGGGGGATTGGCGCGAGGGATCCAGGTGGATGTTCAAGGCTTCGTAGACGGTTGCCGCGCCTTCCGAAGGCAACGCGAGCGCTCGCTGGTCGTTCTTGCGAATCTCTTCCATTTGCTCGGTACTGAGTAACTGAAAGGAATCGACCCAGCCTTCAGCGCCTTTCGCGGAACGAATTTTGACGAACCGGCGGCGAACGTCGATTACTGCAACGCGATCACCGTGCTTGAGCACGGCAACCGTGCTGTTTTTCTGCGCCACTTCGCGGCGCAGATTGAGTGATGCCGGCGCGACGTACGCTTCTCCCAACACGTCACTGGGTTGATTACGGCAGCCACTTAGCGCGAGTAAGAGCACCAGTGAAAGCGCGCTAATCAGAGCCAGGCGCAATAACTGATGCATGTGGCAGATGGCTTATCAGTAGTCTAACGCGACCGGCGCGCGCGCAGCCGCGGAAAACCCTGCGCACTTCTAGAAGTCTTGTTTATGCGGCTTTGCGAACCGTTCCGTGCGGATCGAGAACATATTTCTTCGCAGCGCCCTTATCGAAGTTCTCGTAGCCTTGCGGAGCTTCCTGCAAAGTGATAACCGTCGCGTTCACGATTTTTGCGATCGGAAGACGGTCGTGCAAAATCGCTTGCATGAGTTGATGGTTGTATCTCAGCACCGGCGTCTGACCGGTTGAGAACCGATGCGATTTAGCCCATCCCAGTCCGAAGCGCAGACGGAGGTTGCCTTGCCGCGCCGCCTCATCTTTTGAACCTGGGTCCTCGGTCACATACAAACCGGGGATGCCGATCGCACCACCGGCACGGGTAGCGGTCATTAAAGAATTCAAGACTGTCGCAGGCGCTTCCACGGCATGTTGGCCGCCGTGCCCATGGGCCTCGAATCCGACGGCATCGACGGCGGCGTCCACTTCCGGAACACCGATTACTTGTTCGATCAGCTCTTCGAGCTTGTCGCTTTTCTTGAGATCAATCGGCTCGAATCCAACACTTTTGGCGTGCTGCAGCCGCTCGTCATTCAGATCGCCGATCATGACCACCGCGGCGCCCAGGATCTGCGCGGATGCCGCAGCGGCCAGCCCAACCGGACCAGCGCCGGCGATGTAGACGATGGATCCGACTCCTACGCCGGCGGTCACAGCACCGTGAAATCCGGTCGGCAGAATGTCCGAGAGCATGGTGAGATCGCGGATTTTCGAAAGAGCTTGCTGGTTATCGGGAAATCTGAGCAGATTGAAATCGGCGTAAGGAACCATGACATACTCCGCCTGTCCGCCTACCCAGCCGCCCATATCGACATACCCGTAAGCGCCACCGGCTCGGGAAGGATTGACTCGTAAGCAGACTCCCGTTTGTTGCTCGCGGCAAGTTCGGCACCGGCCGCACGCGACGTTGAACGGCACGGAAACGAGGTCTCCCACATCGATAAATTCGACGTCCTTGCCCTTCTCGATCACCTCTCCCGTGATTTCGTGCCCAAGCACGAGACCGCTGGGAGCCGTAGTTCGTCCTCTCACCATGTGCTGATCGGAGCCACAAATGTTTGTGGAGACGATCTTCAAGATTGCCGCGTGTTGTATCGCCTTACCCTGGGGATTCTCCATCCTCGGGTAGTCAATGGTTTGAATTTCAACTTTTCCGGGCCCGAGATAAACGACGCCTCGATTGCTTGCCACAGTATTCTCCTTCCTAACTACCTGAAGATATACCCATACCAGAGATAATGCCGGATGCTTGCGGGAGAATTGTTGTCATGCGGGGCAGGCTCATTCTGGTAGGCGGTTTGGCAACGGCAGTTTGCATCGTAGGGCTGCTCAGCGGCGCGCACACTTTGCGTGCAGCGCAATATAGAACTGAACAGCAGCTCTCGACCGGTAACATTCTGGTTGCAAGCGAGAAGATGGGCGATTCCAATTTTGCCGAATCCGTCATTCTGATCGTGCGGTACGACCCGGATGAGGGAACCGAGGGCATTGTTGTGAACCGTCGGACCGAGATTCCAGTTTCACGAATCTTTCCGAAGACGAAGCACGCCACGAAGGATCCCGTATACCTGGGCGGCCCCGTTGGGATCACGGCGGTGCAGGCGTTGCTGCGATTGCCCGCAGAAACAGAGCACGCGGCGCATGTCGTGGCGGACGTTTATCTCACCGGGACGAAGGAGTTGATGGAAACGTCGATTGTCTCGCAAGCCGATTCATCCAAATTTCGTCTTTACCTCGGCTATGCCGGCTGGGCATCCGGGCAATTGGAGGCCGAAATTCAGCTGGGCGCCTGGTCGGTGCTCAATGGCAGCGCCAGGATCGTATTCGACAAGGATCCCGATTCGCTCTGGTCCCGCCTGACGCATGAATCGCACATGCAGATCGCATCGGCAAGGGGTAACAACAATTAGGACGACGCGCACAAAAGCGATGTGGTTATAATCACGTATTGGTTTTGCTTCAAAAGTCTTTGGTGAAGCGTTAGCTCGCTCATGCCACAACTTTTTCCGCGTAGTGCCAATACAATCTCTAAGGTCTCGATTGCGGCAGTGGTGTTTTTAGCCGCCGGTACACTCGCCGTGGCTTACATTATGGATCGCGGCCCGTGGATGACAGTGGTCCGTATCGCGCCCGAGCAGCCGATTCCATTCAGCCACAAGCATCACGTCAAGGACGATGGGATCGATTGCCGCTACTGCCATACCAGCGTTGAGACGTCGCACTATGCGGGTCTGCCGCCAACGGAGACATGCATGACCTGTCATTCGCAGATCTGGTCAAATGCGACCTTGACCCAGCCAATTCGCGACAGCTGGGCAAGCGGCAGATCCATTGAGTGGACACGTGTCCACGACCTTCCCGACTTCGTGTATTTCAATCACAGCATCCACATCAATAAGGGCATAGGCTGCTCCACCTGCCACGGCCATGTGGATGAGATGCCGTTGATGTACCGGGTGAACACTCTATACATGAACTGGTGCGTGAACTGTCACCGTGATCCGGCGAAATACATTCGGCCTAAATCCGAGGTATTCAATGTCGAGTATGTGTATCCGGCGAATCAGGCCGAGCTTGGGCCAAAACTGGTGAAGGAGTACCACGTTCAATCGCTGACTGATTGCGTAACTTGCCACCGATGAAACATACAGGGTTCGTATCGTTGGAATCGCTGCTGGAGCCGCCGTCCAAACCGGCTCCGGATTTGCAAGCGTTGCGAGAAAAGCTGGCGGCCGGGCGCGGACCAGCGTTCTGGCGGACGCTCGAAGAAGCCGCGGAGAGCGATGAGCTGCGCGAGTACGTGGAGCAGGAATTTCCCGGGCTTTCTGGGCAAATCCCGCAAGGAGTGGATCGGCGCAGTTTGTTGAAGGTCATGGCTGCATCTCTCGCGATGGCGGGCGCGGCAGCTTGTACGAAACAGCCCAAAGAACTGATAGTGCCTTATGTGCGGCAACCCGAAAATGTGATTCCGGGGATTCCGCTGTTTTACGCAACGGCGATGCCGCTTGGGGGATACGCGCGAGGGTTGCTGGTCGAGAGTCATCTGAACCGTCCGACGAAGGTAGAAGGGAATCCCGACCATCCGGCGAGCTTAGGGGCGACGGGCATTTTCGAACAGGCCTCGGTGCTTAACGTCTACGATCCGGACCGGACGGAAACGGTGCTGCACGAAGGCCGGCAGAGCACATGGGCCGAGTTCACCGGCGCTTTCATATCGGAAGCCCAGAATTTGGGTGTGCGCAAGGGCGAAGGGCTCGCCGTACTGACTGGGGCAACCACCTCGCCCACGCTGCTCAACCAGATGAACACGCTACTGGGGCAATGGCCGTCGGCGAAATGGTACGTACATGAGCCTTGCGTAAATCCGGCGATTGCGAGCGCGGCGAAGAAGATTGCGGGGCGCGGCGCGTTGGTCACTTACGATTTATCGCAGGCGGATGTGATCGTCAGCCTCGAGAGCGATTTTTTGAATAGAGGCCCGGCGATGCTGGCCTACGCGCGCCAGTTTTCCGGACGACGCGCCGTGGATGGCGGTGCGACTCCATGCCGGCTTTACGCGATTGAATCCGCGCCGTCCGTCAGCGGTTCGTTAGCGGATCATCATTTTCCAGTGAAGAGCAGCGCGGTCCCGGGCATTGCGTATCAAATCGCGAAAGCTTGTGGCGTGGCGGGAGTCCCGGACGTATCCGGAACTGCGCCATCCTGGTTGAACGCAGTCGCTCAAGACCTGAATAATTCTAAAGGCCGCTGCGTAGTCATACCCGGCGAGTACCAGCCTGAAAGCGTTCATCTGGCCGCCTATGCGATCAACGCATCGCTGGGCAATATCGGCAAAACTGTGCGGGTACTCGAAGGAGTGGAGCCGGATAACACGCATTCGCTCGAAGACCTGACGAACGATCTGAATAACGGACATGTAGAGACGCTAGTCATTCTGGGTGGGAACCCGGTATATACGGCGGCGGCATCGCTGGGGTTTGAGGGAGCGATACGCAAGGCGCGGCTGGTAGTTCGGCTTGGTCAAATGTTCGACGAGACTGCGCGCTGGAGTCACTGGCACGTGCCGGAGGCGCATTATCTCGAAACCTGGTCGGATTCGCGGGCATTCGACGGGACCACGACAATCCAGCAGCCCTTGATTGAGCCGCTATATGGCGGGAAGTCAGCGCACGAGGTTCTCTCGATTCTGCTGGGCAAGCCGGACCAGAGTTCTCATGACATCGTGAAGAGCTACTGGCAAAGCCAAAATCAGGGCGCTAACTTCGACGCACTGTGGCAGACTTCGCTGCACGACGGCTGGGTAGCGGGAAGCGCTGTGGGAACAGTGAATGCGAGCGGTTCCGTTACGCTTCCGCCGCCGTCAGCGCAAGAAATCAGTGGACTGGAAGTCGTTTTCCGGCCGGATCCCACCATCGGCGATGGAACGTACTCGAACAACGGCTGGTTGCAAGAGCTGCCGAAGCCGCAAAGCAAGATGACTTGGGACAACGTGGTGACCATCAGCCCCAAGAATGCGACCCACATGAACGTCACTATCGGCGACATGCTTCGCGTGACCGTTGGAAACAGAAGCGTGGTGGGTCCGGCGTGGATTTTGCCAGGACACGCAGAAGATTCCGTTACGGTTCATTTCGGCTACGGGCGCACTGCGTCGGGCCGAGTGGGGAACAACATCGGTTACAACGCCTACGCCATTCAGGATACTGCCACGCCATGGGTCGCGAGCGGTTCGATTGCGAAAACGGGCGAGCATTACCGGCTTGCCAACATTCAAGAAACGCAGAGCATGGCCGGTCGCGAGCCGGTTCGCGCTGCTGATCTAGCGGAGTTTCGCGACCATCCGGACTTTCCGACGAGGTACGAAAAGCCGCTTCCCCCGAATGAAACCCTCTACCCTCCCCAATGGCCTTACAACGGCTACAAGTGGGGCATGGCGATTGATCTGAATGTCTGCACTGGATGCAGCGCGTGCATCATCGCGTGCCAGGCGGAGAACAATATCGCCGTCGTGGGCAAGGATCAAGTGGCCCGGGGGCGGCACATGCACTGGATTCGGGTGGACCGTTATTACTCGGGGAACCTTGACAACCCGGAGATGTACAACCAGCCCGTTCCGTGCATGCATTGCGAAGACGCTCCGTGCGAGGTTGTGTGTCCGGTAGCGGCGACGGTCCACAGCAATGAGGGCTTGAACGAGATGGTTTACAACCGTTGCGTTGGGACTCGCTACTGCTCGAACAACTGCCCTTATAAAGTACGGCGATTCAACTTTTATCTCTATTCCGACTGGCAGACTCCGAGCCTTTATGGAGTGCGGAATCCCGACGTGACTGTTCGCAGCCGCGGCGTAATGGAGAAGTGCTCGTACTGCGTGCAGCGCATTCAGGAAATGAAGATCAAGAGCGAGGAGGAAGAGCGGCGGGTGCAGGATGGCGAAATTCTTACCGCCTGCCAGCAGGTGTGCCCGACGCAGGCCATTACGTTCGGCGATCTGAACGATAAGAACAGCAAAGTTGCTAAATTGCAGGCGCTACGGCGCAATTACGGGCTGCTGGATGATCTCAACACGCGCCCGCGAACGAAGTATTTGGGCTATGTTCGCAATCCTAATGAGGCGTTAAGAGGTTAAGCGTGGCAACTACACAAAAATATTTGCCTGCTGAACAGATTCCTGATCCGGGCCCCAACAAAATTCTGGGCCCCGGACATACCTTCCGAACTGTCACAGAGCGCATTTCGGGTGTTGTTTACCTGCCTCTGACGAAAGCGCCCAAAAAATGGCTGGTGGGTGCCTTTTTTTCATTCTGCTTCGTTAACTTGTTGATGCTGGCGGCGGGCGTCCTTTTCTTCAGGGGCGTCGGTATTTGGGGCGTTAACATTCCGATCGGCTGGGGATTTGCCATCGTCAATTTCGTCTGGTGGATCGGTATCGGGCACGCGGGCACTCTGATCTCGGCTGTTTTTTTCCTGTTGAAGCAGGATTGGCGAACATCCATCAACCGCTTCTCTGAAGCCATGACGCTGTTCGCGGTTGCCTGCGCGGGCATGTTCCCGGTGCTTCACTTGGGACGCCCCTGGCTGGCTTATTGGCTGTTCCCGTATCCAAGCTCGATGTGGCTGTGGCCGCAGCCCCGCAGTCCGCTGGAGTGGGACGTGTTCGCGGTTTCGACCTATTTCACCGTGTCGCTGGTGTTCTGGTATACGGGATTAATTCCGGATCTTGCCAGCATGCGAGACAACGCGCCGAAGCTCTGGATGCAGCGCGTGTACGGCGTTCTGGCGTTGGGCTGGCGCGGTTCAGCGATCCACTGGCATCGTTATCAGAAGGCCTATTTACTGCTGGCCGGATTGTCAACACCGCTGGTGCTTTCCGTTCACACCATCGTGAGCTTCGACTTCGCAATCAGTATTCTGCCCGGCTGGCACACTACGATTTTCCCGCCGTACTTCGTCGCGGGCGCGATCTATTCCGGTTTCGCGATGGTGCTGACTTTGATTATTCCGCTGCGCTCCTGGTACAACATGCGGGATCTGATTACGCTCCGCCACATCGATGCGGCAGCGAAAGTGATGCTTGGCACGGGATTGATCGTCGCCTACGGTTATTCACAGGAAGCGTTCTTTAGCTGGTATAGCGGCGATAAATATGAAAGCTTCATGTATTGGAACCGCATGACCGGTCCATATGGTTTCTGTTATGCGCTGCTGATCCTGTGCAATATTGCGATTCCGCAGGCGCTCTGGTCCCGTAGAGTGCGGCACAACATCGTACTGGTTTGGGTTATTGCGCTTATCGTGAATTGCGGCATGTGGCTGGAGCGATTCGAAATCGTCGTGACCAGCCTGACCAGAGACTTTCTTCCATCCTCCTGGGGAACCTACATACCGACCAAGTGGGATTGGGCGACTTTCACAGGCACACTCGGGTTCTTCATGTTCGCGATCTTCCTGTTCGTACGTCTGCTTCCTTCCATCTCAATCTTTGAAGTGCGGGAGGTGGTGCATCACGAGCCCGTGTCCATGGAAACTGCCGTCGAGGGCGAGCTATGAGTCACGAGCTGACGCTCAGCGAACTTCCTGCCATTCATGGAGCAATGGCCGAGTTCGACACGTCCGAAGAGCTACTCGAGGCTTGCGAACGGGCTTACTCGGAAGGATACCGGCGCATGGATGCGTACGCTCCGATGCCGGTGACAGGTCTTGCGGAGGCGATCGGCTTTAGGAAGAACAGGGTTGCCTTGGCAGTTCTCATTGGGGGCATTTGCGGCGTGATTGGCGGGTACGGTTTACTGTATTGGATTACGGTTATCGCCTATCCACACAACGTGGGAGGCCGGCCTCTTCATAGCTGGCCGTCTTATATACCGATCACGTTCGAATGCATGATTCTGCTTGCATCTCTGACCGCGCTGATTTCGATGCTGGCCATGAACGGATTGCCGCAGCCCTATCACCCGGTCTTCAACGTCCCGGCATTCGCCAGAGCGTCGATAGACAAATTTTTCCTCTGCATTGAGTCCTCCGATCCGAAGTTTCGCACCGAGGAAACGCTGGAGTTCCTGCGGGATACGGGAGCAAAAGAGGTGAGCGTTGTCCCGGCGTAAAGCGTCTTCGATCGTTTTGCTCGCGGGAACGCTCTGCGCGGTGGGGTGCCGGCAGGACATGCACAATCAGCCGCGATACAAGCCATACGCCGCGACGGCATTTTTCGGAGACGGCCGGTCGGAAAGACCCACCATTGATGACACGGTTGCGCGCGGGCAGCTGCATCTGGATCAGGGGCGCTACACCGGGAAAGAGAATGGAAAAGATATCGACTACTTTCCGATTCAGATCACGAAAGCGGATGTGGCGCGGGGCCAAGAACGATTCAACATTTTCTGTTCGCCATGCCACGGGCGCCTAGGAGACGGCCACGGGATGATTGTCAGCCGGGGATTTCGGCCGCCGCCGAGTTACTACGATCCACGGCTGGTCAACGCGCCAGTAGGACACTTTTTTGACGTTATGACAAATGGATTTGGCGCGATGTACAGCTACGCATCGCGCGTTCCTGTTGATGACCGCTGGCGGATTACCGCATACATTCGGGCGCTGCAGTTAAGCCAGGGTGCAAAGCCCGAGGTGATTCAGCAGGTTCCCCAGAGCGGTGGCGCGAGCCGCGGCGAACCCGCTGGAGGAACGAAGTGATTCACGAATCCGAGAGAAGCGCCGTCGCGCCGGAAATCAGGCTGGGACCGGAGGCGGCGGGCGTAGAGAAAATCTCCGGAATCGTGGGAGCGATCGGGCTGCTGCTGTGCGTCGTCGGCTTTTTCGTGAATCGGGCGGAATTTTTCCAGTCGTATCTTTTTGCGTTCATCTATTGGGGTGGATTCGCGATTGGCGGGGTGGGCGTTCTGTTGATGCACCACACCGTAGGCGGGCGATGGGGCGCAACTTCCCGGCGCTTTTTAGAAGCTGAAATGCGGACTTTGCCCGTCATTCTGGGATTCTTGATCGTCATTTTGCTGTTCGGGATGAAGGACCTGTATCCCTGGATGCATGCAGACTGGGTTCGAAACAACCCGCTTCTCCAGCATAAACAGGGTTACCTCAATTTTCCGTTTTTCATTGGCCGCGTGATTCTTTATTTTGCGCTCTGGTGGTTCTGGGGAATGCGGGTGTACAGAATGTCGGACAGGCAGGATGAGACCGGCGATCCGACGCTCATTGAGCGGATGCGCGCCTTTAGCGCACCCGGTGTTCTGGTGTTCACTCTTACCGGGACTTTCGCGTACATCGACTGGATCCTGTCGGCGGATGTTCAGTTCTTCTCAACCGTTTACGGCGCGATGATTTTGATCGGCGATTTCGTTCAGACTTTTGCCGTGACAATTCTGGTGATGATTCTTGTTTCCGGTCGAGATAGATTCGGCGGCCGCATAAACTCAGGCGTTCTTCACGACCTGGGCAATATGATGTTTGCCTTTGTAATTTTTTGGGCTTATCTGACGGCTTCGCAGCTCATCATTGTCTGGCCGGGCAACTTGCCGCTGGAATTGCAGTGGTATTTGGACCGCGTGCATGGATTCTGGAAGTGGTTCGCGGTCGTGACGGCGCTCTCCATGTTCGCGCTTCCGTTTCTAGCGATGCTGTCGCAGATGCGAAAGCGCGACCCGAGGCGGCTGATGCGCGTTTGCATATGGCTGCTTATTGCGCGCATTATCGACATTTTCTGGATTGTCGTGCCGACGTTCCGAAATGTGAGCCCCGGAACAACTCCGCTGACAACGGGGCATGGATTTTTTATCTATTGGACTGACTTCGCCGCCTTCTTCGGAATTGGGGGCGTCTGGGTTTATTACTTCCTGCGGCAGTTGAGGCAACGTCCTCTGCTGCCGCTGCACGATCCGCGCGTGAGCGCGCCATTGCCGGAGGCCGCGGTATGAACGGCAAAACTCCGGACGCGAAAGCGAAGGAGGCGGACTCTTCGCATAAACCGAAACGATCAGAGCCGCACGAAGGGCACGGAGGCACAAAATACGAAGGCATCGATGCAAGTCCCGCGATGGTGCTCTGGTCGTTAGCGATCATCGGCATCATGCTGGTCATCGTGTTTGCGGTTACGATCGGAATCCAGAAGTGGCTCCGGGAGGATACTCCGTTGGGTGAGCTTCCGAGCCCGTTGGCTCCGGGTCGCGTGGTGCCGCCGAATCCGCAATTGCAAGTGCATCCGTGGGAAGAGCTGCCGGATCTACGCGCGCACGAGAATGAGGTTTTGAGCGGCTCCGGCAAAGACGCGGACGGGCATGTGCGTATGCCGATCGATCAGGCGATGGATGCAGTCGTGTCAGGATTGAATATTGGGCCAAACGCGTCTGTTGGTATTACGACGCCAGGCGGCGAGGGGCGGGACTTCGCGGGCAGCGTGAACACAATGCCACCTCCTTATCGCAGGCCTCAAATTCAGGGAGAGATTCGGAAACATGCGCAGTAGATTTTTCGTGATTGCAGGAATGCTGGTTGCGGGCGCCCCGTTTTTAGCGGCGCAGTACGCCCGGCCAGCGATCACGAAGGGCGTGAACCTGGAGCAAAAGCTGAACGCGCCGGTGCCGCTCGATCTCGTCTTTCACGATGAGACAGGCCAAACGGTTCCGCTTCGGGCGTACTTCGGGGATAAACCGGTAGTGTTGGAGCTGGTGTACTTCAAGTGCCCGAGCTTATGCCCTATGAGCATGCACGAAACGGTGACCAGCTTGCGTCGTGTGCCTTTACAGCCGGGGCGCGACTATAACGTTGTGGTGGTCAGTTTCGATCCATCGGATACGCCTGCAATGGCAACTGAGAAGAAGGCGGAGTACAAGAAGGAATTCGGGCGCGCGGGATTTGATTCCGGCTGGCATTTCCTCACCGGAACGCAAGATTCCATATCGCGGCTTACATCGGCGGTGGGTTTCGGCGTTCGATGGGACCCGGGCACGCGCCAATTCATACATGCGGGTGGAATCATGGTTGCCACTCCGGACGGCAGGATGTCGCGCTACTTCTATGGAATCGACTATGCGCCCGCGGATTTGAGGATGGCGCTGGTTGAAGCATCGCAGCATAAGATCGGCTCGCCGGTGGATTACGTGCTGCTGTTCTGTTTCCATTACGATCCGAGCCAGGGTAAGTACACGCTAGTCATTGTGAATGTGCTGAAGATTGCGGCCGCCATTACGCTGCTGGTATTGGGCACCCTCATTTACCTGTTAATGCGAAACGATAAGAAGCGGCAAGCACGAACGGCTTGGGAAGAGGTGGGGCATGCTCGTTAGCCCACTGGCCCAGATCTCGCTTTATCCGCCGACCGCGTCAGCGCAGGCCGGCGAGATCGATCAGCTCTATTGGTTCCTAACAGCGGTTTCAGGGATCATGACGGTACTGATTTTCGCCTGTATCATCTTCTTCGCATGGAAGTACAACCGCAGAAAGAATCCCCATGCGACGCAGATTGAAGGCTCGACGAAGCTGGAATTGACCTGGTCGATATTGCCGTTCTTCGTCATGCTGATCATGTTCTTCTGGGGCGCGAAGCTGTTTTTTGCGGCGAATGAGCCGCCGAAAGACGCGATGGAAATTTTTGTTACCGGGAAGCAGTGGATGTGGAAGGTCCAGTACCCTGACGGCGGACGCGAGATCGATGAGCTTCATGTGCCCGTGGGACAGCCGGTGAAGCTAACGATGGCGTCTGAAGATGTCATTCATAGCTTCTCGATTCCGGCATTTCGAGTAAGACATGATGTCATTCCCGGGCACTATGACACTATCTGGTTTACTGCAACAAAGCCGGGCCGCTACCACTTTTACTGCACTGAATATTGCGGGAATCAACATGCGGCGATGAATGGCTGGGTAGATGTCATGGACCAGCGCACGTATACCAATTGGGCAAGCGGAGGCGGCGCACAAGGGACACTCGCGGATCAGGGCCAAGGACTTTTCCAGCAATTTGGCTGCTCCACCTGTCACCTGCTGGATCAGCAAGGCCGGTGTCCGAACTTGCGAGGCCTCTATAACAAGCCTGTGCAGCTGGCTGATGGAAGGACTGTCATTGCGGATGATGCATATCTCAGGGAGTCGATTTTAGACCCGAACGCGAAGATCGTAGCGCAGTTTGAGCCGAACGTAATGCCGGTTTTCAAGGGACAGATAACGGAAGAGGGCGTAATCCAATTGATTGCGTTCATTAAATCGCTGTCACCGCAAACCCCGGCATCACAGCAAGGCTCACAGCAGGGTCCGATTGTGATAGCGCCGAGGGCAGCTTCGACGAGCACGTCTACGAGTCCAAAGACTCCGGCTAATTCGCAGCCGCAGTAGTAAAAGAGGAATAGAGCAGGTTTATGGCAACAATTGCACACGGAACGCCGGAAATAGTGGCCGAAGAGGTAAATTACCTCAACGTGGAGCATGGCTGGAAGAGCTGGCTGTTCACGACCGACCACAAACGAATCGCGATCCTCTACATCATTTCGATCACGCTGATGTTTTTCGTTGGCGGCACGATGGCGGTACTTTTCCGCATTAATTTGTTAGAGCCGCAAGGCGTTTTTTCGGCAGAGACCTACAACCGCCTGTTCTCGATGCACGGGATCATCATGGTGTTCTTTTTTCTGGTTCCGTCGATTCCGGCGACGCTCGCCAATTTCCTGATACCGATCATGATCGGCGCGAAAGATCTGGCTTTTCCCAGGATTAACCTGCTGAGCTGGTATCTGTATATAGCGGGCGCGGTGCTCACGCTTTTCGCCGTGTTTCGCGGTGGAGTGGATACCGGCTGGACGTTTTACGTGCCGTACAGCAGCACGTACTCGAATTCCTATGTGCTCGCTGCGGCGTTCGGTGTGTTCATGGCGGGTTTTTCGTCGATTCTGACGGGCCTGAATTTCATTGTCACCGTTCACAAGATGCGCGCTCCGGGCATGACCTGGTCGCGGCTGCCGCTGTTCGTATGGTCAAACTATGCGACGGGCTTGATTCAAGTGCTCGGAACTCCGGTGCTCGCGATCACGCTGCTGTTGCTGGCTTTCGAGCGCATCGCTCATGTCGGAATTTTTGATCCGGCGATCGGCGGCGACCCGATCCTGTTCCAACACCTGTTCTGGTTCTATTCGCACCCGGCCGTCTACATCATGATTCTGCCGGGCATGGGAGTAATCAGCGAGATTATCTCCTGTTTCTCCCACAAGCGTATCTTCGGCTATAACTTCGTGGCTTTTTCGAGCATGGCGATTGCAGTTTTGAGCTTTGTGGTTTGGGGACATCACTTGTTCATTACAGGGCAGAGCGTTTACACCGCGCTGGCATTCTCGATCCTGAGCTTTCTGGTCGCGGTTCCTTCCGCAATCAAAGTGTTCAATTGGACAGCCACTATGTACAAGGGCTCGGTTTCATTCGACACGCCGATGCTCTATGCTCTGGGCTTTATCGGATTGTTCACAATCGGCGGCTTGACAGGATTGTATCTGGCCAGCCTGGCCGTGGATGTGGCGACTCATGGAACGTATTTCGTGGTTGCCCATTTCCATTACGTGATGGTCGGCGGCATGGTGATGGCGTATATGGGCGGACTCCATTATTGGTGGCCGAAGATGACCGGCCGAATGTATTCGGAAGCTTGGTCGAAGTTCGCCGCTCTCATTATTTTTGTGGGATTCAATCTGACATTCTTTCCGCAATTCATTCTTGGGTACATGGGGATGCCGCGACGGTATCATGCTTATCCACCTGAATTCCAGATGCTGAACGTACTCTCCTCGGCAGGCGCATCGATCCTCGGCGTTGGCTATATCATCCCGTTCATTTACATGCTGTGGTCGCTGAAGCATGGACCGAAGGTGGGAAAGAACCCATGGGGAGCGGCAGGATTGGAGTGGCAGATCGCCTCACCTCCCACGACCTACAACTTCGATGAAACCCCGATCGTGACCAGAGAAGCATATGACTACGGACCGGTGGAGGAAGTGATTGGCTGAAATCATCGTGCCCGTCGAGCATGAACCCTCGGCGGAAGCAACACATCTAAGACATCATTTCGCCACGCCAGAACAGCAGATGGATGCGTCCACGCTGGGCATGTGGACGTTCCTTATCACGGAAGTCTTGTTCTTTGGAGGCATGTTCGCCAGCTACGCCGTATATCGCAACATGTACCCCGAAGCATTCGCCAGCACGAGCCGCCACATGGAGGTGATGCTTGGCGGAACAAACACCGCGGTGCTGATCTGCAGCAGTTTAACTATGGCCTTGGCAGTCCGGGCGGCACAGCTCAGCAAGCGAAGAGATCTGATTCTCTTTCTGATTGTGACCATGATCTTCGGCACCATATTCCTGGTGATCAAAGGAATCGAGTACTACTCGAAGTGGGTGGACCACCTGGTGCCCGGCTTCAATTTTCAATACCCGGAGGCGCCACAATTTGCGCATAACGCGCAGATTCTATTTTTCCTTTACTTCTGCATGACTGGTATGCACGCGCTCCACATGGTGGTTGGTCTCGGCCTGTTATCGTTCCTGCTGATTCAGGCGATCCGCAGAGTCTTTCATGCGAGTTACTTCGCGCCAGTCGAAATGATCGGCCTGTACTGGCACTTCGTCGATATCGTCTGGATCTTTCTCTTCCCGCTGTTATATCTGATAGGACTAGCGCCTCGAGGATGAGCATGCACGTTCCTATTCCCAAAGTAAGCACGCTAGTTGGCATATGGGCGACGCTGATTGTGCTGACGTTTACGACGTGGCGGGTCGCCTACGTTGAACTCGGCGAATGGAATATTGTCGTAGCCTTGCTGATTGCCTTTATCAAGGCTTCGCTGGTGGTCTGGGTGTTTATGGCAATTCGCCACAGCACCACGCTTACCAAGCTGTTTTGTGTCGCCGGCCTGGTCTGGTTGAGCATCATGATCGTGATTACGTACGGCGATTACAGCACGCGCAACTGGACCTACCACGGCCAGCCCTGGTCGCACACTAAAGCTGCTGGCGGCAGCCGTTAGACCAGCAGACGACACCGACGATCCGAGTGTATAAAACCTGGACTGTCAGCCGTTCCGCTGGCGCTGCATGACGCTACCCGAGATCGAATTGATGCGAGTCGAGTAGCCATCGCCATATTGCTTCAACCACTCCAGAACTTCGCAATCCAGGCGTACGGTAATCAAGTTGTTTGCGTGTTCGGCCGGGGATCATACTCGCCAACTGTTCGTCTGTGAGGGGTGGGATATCGGAAAAATCGAGGCCCGAATCGTCCCCGGCGTCCTGCTTGGATTTTAGCTGCCGCAAAACGGCTTTCTGCGCTCTATTCAGGGGTCTGCTGAAAATATCTTCTGATTTCACGCTTTTCAGCCGCTCGGGCCGAGATGATACGCATGACCTCTTCGCGAATCGCACACGTTACACGCAGTGTATAAGGTGAATGTCCGCTCGAGAGCTATGTTGAAGCTGTCGAGAAAAACAACAACTTATTGCTGCGCGTTTACTGATTTTTAACGGTGTCGCCGACCTTGGGTTGGCCGGACCCAGTGAAGGTGCCCATCGCGGAACCCTCATCGACCGATGTAATCTGCAGCTGGCCCAGGGGTTCTTCGATCGAGCGAAGAACTTTCCCTGTAGCGGGATCTTTGATGACGCGGCTCACGTGCATGATGGACAGCTTATCTCCGACGTGCACCCCAGCCCGGCTTCCGACGTTAATCACGATGGAGTTGCCCGTAGCGTCCGCAACCAATCCATCAATTTGAACGGTCTGCACAGGCAGCTTACCGGCATTCTGCTCGAGCCCGGTAGCTAGTTGCGTGGTGGCCGCATTTACTGCTTCTCCGATAATCGTCTGCTGGAAATTCGAGCTGCCCATATCGAAGGCACCCCCGCCACCTCCACCCCAGTTGCTGCCTCCGCCCAGGAGACTAGTTCCCGAACGCTGCGATTCGCCTCGCCCGTTGACGGAAGCCAGAATCTCACCGGTATTCACGTCGATCATACGGGCCGTGATCGCGACTACTGCTTTTGCCTTGTGCACGCCCACACCGCCCAGGCCGTATCCCAAATGGCCGAAAGCGGAACCCGCGCCGCCGATATTTTTATCATCGCGGCCAAACTGAGTGATGTCGCCAACGATGATGGTGTCTGCGCCGAGAACCCGGCCGATCTTAGCGGCTGAATTCGAATCCGCGCGATCACTGTTAGAGAAATTCTGCTCCTTCAGGATCTTGTCGAGAGCACTACGCTCAATCACGCGGTACGTTCCATTGTTCACCAGCCGGTCAATCAGAAGATCTGTTATTCCTTTGCCGATGTCCACGTTTGTTCCGAAGACCGCTTGCGTAGCGCTCATGACGGTGGCGTAGCTAAAGTCCATAACGGCGATGCGGCGTTTCGGCCCTTGCTGCGCAGGCGCCCCTTGCTGTGCCGGCGGCGCTTGCTGCGCGAACATAGGTGAAATTGTGAGGGCGGCGCCCAGAATTGCGATGCAGGTTTTCATATGAATATTGCTCCTATCTTCCCAGGAAAGTCTCCAACGTGTTCAATTCGTGTTCGGCGCGTTCCCGGTTCTTTCGCGCGGAGTCCAAGTTGTTGCTCTGGAGGGCACGATCGGCTGTCTGCAAGTAGCTACCCAGACGGCTCGCCGCAGACGCCATATCCTGACGAAGCTCAAGGCCGTCGGCAGCCTGCTGCTGGCGCAATCGGTTCAGGCTAGCATACACGCCATCGGCTCGGGCGCGCGTTTTTGTGAGTTCGTCACTTTCTTTTTCTATGTCTTCCTGCGACGGGCCGGGCGGCTGAACCACGGGCGCGGGATTCGCCTGCTGCGGCGGAGGGGGCGCCGAGACAGGAGTTGGCGCTACCGGTTTTGCCATCGCTACTTTTGTCGATTTGGCGCGGGGCGCGGGCAGCGGGTTTGTCACAGGCGCTTGCGAAGCAGTTTGTCCTATCGCATTATCCGTTTGGTTCTGTGGCGCTGCCGCGGCGGGCGCCGGCGTCGACGGGGGCGCTACTGTGGCGGTTTGAGTGGTTGGGGGTGCCTGCTCGCTCACGGCATTTGTCTTGGAGGCAGCGGAACTTCTCCAGAAATGCGGCAACATGATGGCTCCCGCGACGAGCACGCACACGCAAGCAATTGCCCCCAGCGCCATCCACAATCCACGGTTACTCCTGCGCGGAGAGCTTTGCGGCGCGAGCAGAGTTTGCGCTTGAGCGGCCGAATTTGGCAGTCCCGCGGCTTGCGCAGCACCTTGAGGCCGTCGAACGGTCTCCAAAGCATTGCGAAAAGCGTCGGCGCTCTGAAAACGATGCATCGGCTCCTTCGCCAGAGCGGTCATAATGATATCGTTCAAGGGCTTCGGAAGCGAAGGATTCAGCTCGAGCGGCGGTTTGGGCACCGTGTTCAGTTGGGCTTCTAGAATACCGAACGTATTCTCGGCTTCGAACGGGCGCCGGCCCGCGGATAATTCGTACAGCACAACGCCCGCCGAATAGAGATCAGAGCGCGCGTCAGCCGTGGTGCCGCGCACCTGCTCGGGCGACATATATAGCATGGAGCCCATGGTCGTGCCGGGGCGGGTGAGCAGAGTTTCGGCATTGGATTTAGCAATGCCGAAATCCATCAACTTCACGATTCCATGGGAGGTAACCATGATGTTCGAAGGCTTGATGTCGCGATGAATTACTCCGTTCGCGTGAGCAAAACTCAGCGCCGCTAAGACCTGCGTAATATAGCTGAGCACTTCATCCAGCGGAATCGGACCTTGCTTCGCACGTTCGGAGAGCGGGAATCCTTCGATAAATTCCATCACCAGAACAAGTTGATTCTCCGCTTTGAAAGCCGTGTAAAATTTCGCGATATTTGGGTGGTCGAAACGGGCAAGCGTGCGAATTTCGCTGCTGAAACGGTCGCCGAGCTCAGCTTCGCCAGCGAGATCGGCCAACAACACTTTCATGGCTTCGACACGTTTAGAAATGACGTGGCGGACCTGATAGACCCGGCCCATGCCGCCTTTGCCGAGCACCGCAAGGATTTCATAATCACCGACGACCTGACCGACTTCAAAGGGCATAGGAGCGTTCTCCAAACGCAGATTTCTGTATGACTGCGTACTCAGCGCCGGCAACGCATGCTGACGCTGATCTTACAGCAACAAAGTAGCTTTGCACATGATACGCCAAACGAGCGCTTTCGAGCCATACCGAAAGCTCGGGCCCGGTACTACTGCGAAGTTGGAATCTGCGCTATGCCGACATCCTGCAACTGCTGATTCAAGCCCGGCAACGCAGTCTCTTTCAAAGCGTTCCACTCCGCCAATCTCGCGTTCAGGGTCTTGCCCGTTTCCTGGTAAAGCGCAATCACCTGAGACGGAGGCATCCGGTCGGCATTCTCCAGCGCGGACAGCGTTGTCGTAAGCGCCCTGCTTGCCGCCTGAAGTCCATATTCGCTTCCCTGCGTGCCGCCGGTGAGAATATCGCCCGATTTCTGATTGACCGCAGCTATCGCATCAAGCAGTGATTTCTTGTCCTCACCCAAGCTTGCTTTAACCTTTCCGAGCTGTGTCTGCAATTCGTGCAGCTCGGCTGCGGCCTTTCTTGCCGCGACCATATCTACGAACACGCGCTGCGCCCATTGGAACTGCGCCAGTAACTCGGCGTTTGTCGCGCGGGAGCGCGGGTCCATCCTCACTTCCAGCGGCTGGACAGATTCGCGACCATTGATAGTCAGCTTCACTTTGTACGTGCCGGGCAGAACCAGCGGGCCGAGCCAGCGCTGAGCGCCTTCCTCCTCATCAAACTCAGTTGTCTCTCCGGTCCGTCCATAACGCAGATCCCAGACGAAACGATGCATTCCAGCCTCTTCGCTCAATTCCTGCGGCTTGGGAAACCAGCGCGGAGCAATGGGGACATTGGCAGGAGGTTTGATTGGCTTGTCGCCGCTGGAAAAGCGCCGGATAGTTTTACCGCGCGCGTCCAGAATTTCCAGCGTAATCTCACCGCTCGCGTTGTCGCGGAGATAGTAATCGAGATATGCTCCGCGGGGCGGATTCTGCGCTTGGGGCTCTTCGGGGGGAACAGGAGTGCCGGGGAAACTATCGCTAGTCATCCGAATGGCGGTGGCGGGCTTATACAACCAAGCGTCTACGCTCGCGACGTTTTCTCCAATTTGGCGGAGCGGCGTGATATCGTCCAATATCCAAAATGAGCGCCCATGCGTGGCGATCACCAGGTCATCGCCGTGAATCACCAGATCGCGCACGGAAGTGACAGGCAGATTGAGCTGCAACGGCAGCCATAGGTCGCCATCATTGAACGAGACGTATACGCCGAATTCCGTTCCAGCGAACAACAGGCCTTTATGCTTCGGGTCTTCGCGGATCGCATTCAAAAAAGCGTGATCGGCTATGCCGGTAATAATCGGTTTCCACGTTTTGCCGAAATCTCGCGTGCGGAGCAGGTACGGCCGCATGTCATCCAGGCGATGCCGATCCACGGCGGCATAGGCTTCTCCGCGCGTGAAATGAGAAACCTCGATATGGGTGATCTTGCTCCAGGCGGAAAGACCCTCAGGGGTGATGTTCGACCACGTTCTCCCCGCGTCACGAGTGAGATGAATTAGACCCGTATCGGTTCCCGCCCAGATTTCCGCGCTGCTGAGCGGAGACGGCGCGATGGTGTAAACCAATCCATATCCGCGCTCCTTTGCGTTGTTGATGGTCACCGGTCCTTGCGGTTTGGATTCTGCGTCTTTGCTAGCGCCGGTCAGATCGGGGCTGATGGTTTGCCAATGCAGCCCACCGTCGAGCGTCTTCATGACAAATTGGGTTCCGAGATAAAGCGCGTTCGGCTGTGCTGGAGAAAAAACCAGGACCGGAGTCCATGGATCTCTATACTTACTTTTCGAAATGTCCAGGCTGAAACCTGACATTGGCCATGGCGCAATGTTTTGACTCTGACTGGTTCGCCTGTCGAAGCGATCTACGGAACCGTATGTTCCGGAAACATAGAAGATATTCGGATCCTTCGGGTCGGGAGCAATGTAGCCGCTTTCGCTGCCGCTAACGGAAAACCAGTCCCGGCCATCGATCTGACCATGATCGGTGCGGCTGGCCGTCGCGGCTGTCCCACTATCCTGCTGCGCGCCATAGACGTGATAAGGGAACTCATTATCAGTAATCACGTGATAAAACTGCGCGGTGGGCTGGTTGTACCAAGTGCTCCAGGTCGCGCCGCCATTCAGACTCACCGTGGTGCCTTGATCGGTGGCGAGCACCATGTGCGAAGAGTTCGACGGATCTATCCAGAGTTGGTGATAATCATCGCCGCCGGGAGCGCCGCGAACGATACTTAGTGTTTCGCCGCCATTGCTCAGCTTGTAGAGCGCAACGTTCGGGATATACAAAACGTCAGCGTCGTTCGGGTCGGCCGTGATGGAGCTGAAATACCAGGCGCGACTGGTGATCCTGGCATCACTATTGACACGCGTCCAGGTGTCACCGCCATCATCGCTGCGATAGAGGCCAGCGTCTTTGGCATCGATTGCCGCGTAAATGCGTTTCCCCTTGGTTCGCCCGGCCACCGCAATCCCAGCGCGGCCCCATTCGCCTCCGGGAAGGCCGTGACCGGTAAGTTGCTGCCAGCTCTTCCCATTGTCGGTCGAACGAAAGAGCCCGCTCCCGGGCCCACCGAGCGGCGCGTACGTGCTCCATGGCGGACGATGCGCCTCCCACATGGCGGCGAACAAGACCTGTGGCTGATCGATTGCCATCGCGAGATCGGCTGCGCCGACGCTTGGCCCTCGATCGAGTACTTTCTGCCAGCTTTCACCGCCGTCCATCGACAGGAACACGCCGCGCTCGTCATTCGGCGCGTATGCGTGACCTAGCGCTGCGACGAACACCACGTTTGGATCTCGGGGATTGACCACAATGCGGCTGATTTGACGGGTGTCCCTGAGGCCGATATTCTTCCAGGTTTTGCCGCCGTCGAGTGACTTATAGACGCCATCGCCGCTAGCCAGATCGGAACGAATATCGGATTCCCCGGTTCCGGCGTAGATGATGTTGGAGTCTGATGGCGCAACTGCAAGAGCTCCGATCGAAGCCACAGGCTGGTTGTCGAAAACAGGAGTCCAGACGGTTCCCGCGTCATCCGTCTTCCAAATGCCGCCATCGACTGACCCAAAGTAGAATGTTGAACCGCCATTCGGAACGCCGCTTACCGCGACCGCGCGGCCTCCGCGAAAAGGACCGATCAGACGCCAGTGAAGTCCATTGAATAGGTTCGGCGAAACTTCCTGCGCAGTGCAACAGAACGAGAATATGAGGAGCCATCCGAACAAGCGGCGCATAAATTCTCAACAATACCGCACCCACTCGGAATGTGGGGCGGACGTCCTCGTCCGCGGGCGACCTCCTGGTCGGCGTCTTGCTCGATTACTCTTTCACTTCCTTCCCCACCCCGCGCTCGACCATGGATAGTCGCTAGCTTCACGCACTAAACCCGCCCGCACGGGATTTCCTTCGATATACGACTGGATACGCTCTCCTTCTGCTGCTCCTCGAACCAGGTGGTCATAGCTTTCCTCCTGCCAGAACGGATTCCCCGTGCGTGCCAGTATTGCGTTCGCCCTTTTGGCGGTATAGCCTTTCAATGTTTTGGTCAACCGAGGAAGCGGGATGTGCGGGCTGGTCAGCAGGTGAACGTGGTTGGGCATTACTGCGAAGGCGTGCACAGTATGCTGCCCCAGCACGTTTTCGCTGTGGTACATCACCTCAATAATCATCTGCGCAATACCTGGGTGTCCGAGATAGACCGGGCCCGTGCCGATCGCATCCAGCAGCCGATCTAATGCCGCAAATGCTTTTCCGGAGTCGGCGACGCTCTTCGGGAACACGCGAGTACGCGGCAGGGTGCCATAAAGACGCCATGTTAAGAAAACTGGCTGATCCATCTCATATAGGTGAGGTAAACGTCGGCGGTAGAACGTCACGAAGTTGTAGTAAGGCTCAAGGGGTCAGGCTCTCTGGATAAGCCGACCAGGAGGTCGGCTGCGGATCGGAGATCCGCCCTACTGAAGCTCAAGTTAGGGAATACACGAGTCACGCGCTAGGGAATACACCAGTCACGCGATCTGTGATGATTTTCACTCCGGCTGCATCGACCTGTTGAATACATCTGCGGACATCGTGCGCCTTCTAATTGCAGAGGACTATTGTGTGATGCGGGAACGGATTCAAGATTTTCTTGCATCGGAGCATGAAGTTTTAGGGGCTTTCGAGGATTGCGAATCGCTGGTTGCAGCGGTGGGGCAAATCCGGCCGGAACTTGTGGTCCTAGACATCACTATGCCCATCATGGGAGGGTTTGCGGCGGCTGAGCGAATTCACGACAGTTGGCCGGATACCAAGATTATCTTCGTCACTCAGCATTCAGAGCGGGCCTATGTGGATCGGGCTCTGCTCCTGGGCGCGTCCGCCTATGTCCTCAAGCGTGATCTGATTTCGGATCTGCTTCTGGCCATTCGCGAGGCCGGCGCGGGTCGAATTTTCGTTTCGCCTCGGCTCGCGAACTGAGTGGGATGACGATTCGCAAAATTACACACGAACCTTCTACGGGCGTATAGTTGAGTAGGCAGGTTTATACTGCCACTTCTCTCCCCGACGTACTGAATTACGCAATTATGAGCGAAATCTCGCAGCAATCCCCGTATACAGACCAGCAGGCGGCCGCTGCGCCCGTCGTGGTGCCATCGGAAGACGATGCCGGTGCGAGTCTCTTGCCTTTTCTTGTAGTCGGAATTGGAGCCTCGGCCGGGGGAGTTGACGCTCTAATCGCTGTGTTCAGCAATTTACCTGCCGATACGGGAATGGCGTTCGTGGTTGTGCCGCACCTCGCTCCGGATCAAAAGAGTCATCTGGTCGAAATACTCGCACGCAAGACTTCTATGCCTGTTTCGGAAGTGGAGAACGACACGCATCCGGAGCCCAATCACGTCTATGTTCTTCCCCCGAAAGCGTTCGTCAGCCTTTCTCAAGGCAGCCTCGAGTTGCACTCCCGCCCGGAAACCCGCCGCGCACCGATGCCCATTGACCATTTCTTCCGGTCTTTGGCAGCCGATCAGAAAAATCACGCGGTCGGAGTGATTTTGTCGGGGGCGGATTCTGACGGGGCGCTCGGATTAAAGGCCATAAAAGGGGAAGGAGGGATCGCCATTGTCCAGCATCCCGACTCCGCTCAGTTTCCGGGAATGCCTCGCAGCAGCATCGCGGCCGATCACATCGACCTGGTTGTTCCACCGGCTGAGATCGCGACCGAACTTGCTCAATTGGCGCATCGCTTTATCCAGCCACAACTGCGGCCGCTCGGGCAAGGACATGCAACGAAAGACGAGGAATCGTACCTCACGCGCATTTTGAACCTGCTGCGAAGTCTTTCAGGAGTCGATTTTCGACTGTATAAGCCCAGCACGATTCGTAGGCGCATCGCAAGACGCCTGATGCTTAAGAAAATAGACGGGCTGCCGGAATACGTTGAATTTCTCCAGAGCCATCCAGAAGAGCTGCGCCAACTTCACGAGGATACGCTCATCAATGTCACGCAATTCTTTCGCGATCCGGAAGTTT
This sequence comes from uncultured Acidobacteriaceae bacterium, assembly GCA_963758245.1. Taxonomy (GTDB): domain Bacteria; phylum Acidobacteriota; class Terriglobia; order Bryobacterales; family Bryobacteraceae; genus Bog-105. Next base: position 83,667 of record CAVWUV010000007.1, read on the forward strand.
TCCGGATGCTCAAGGCCGAGATTTTTCCCCGAATTTTAGACCAGCGCCCCAGTGATCAGCAGATGCGTTTTTGGGTTGCAGGCTGCTCGACAGGCGAAGAAGCGTATTCGATTGCCATGTGTCTGCTGGAGTATTTGTCTGGCCAATCTCTTGAGCCGCCCATCCAAATCTTTGGCACGGACGCGAGCGAGCCCTCGATTGAAAAGGCACGGATTGGCATCTATCCGGAAACCATCGCAGCGGATGTATCGCCGGAGCGTCTGCGGCGGTTTTTTACCAAGGTGGATAAGGGCTACCAGGTTTCCAAGCGCGTCCGCGATCTCTGTATTTTCGCGCGCCAAAATCTCTGCCACGATCCGCCATTCTCAAGAATCGATCTGATTAGCTGTCGGAACGTCCTGATCTATTTTGGACAGAAATTGCAGAGGCAGCTTATCCCCACCTTCAATTACGCGCTTCGTGCAAACGGGTATTTGCTTCTGGGAAATTCCGAGACCATCCGCGAATTTACTAATTTATTTGCGCTGGTCGATCGCAGACATAAATTTTACCTCAAGATAGCGCCGGCCTCTGCGACGCAATTGGATGTCATTCCGCGGTTTGTCTCTGCAACCGCGCCGGTATCTGCTCTTCCTCCCGAACCCCGCAGCCAACCTGGCTTTATTTATCCGGAAGGCTGGACGGAGCAGGAATTGCAACGCGCGGTTGACCGCCTGATAATCGCGCGCTTCGGCCCCCCAGGGCTGGTTATAAACGACAGGCTGGAGATCCTGCAATCCCGGGGACACATGAGTCCCTATCTCGAGATCGCGCCGGGTGCTATCACTTTTCAATTGCTGCGGATGATTCGCGAGAATATCGCCGCTCAGGTCCGCGACGCTGTTCAGCGGGCGATCAAAGAAGATGTTCCTGTCCGGGTAAACAATCTCGAATTGCGCAGGGGCTCGGAAATCGAGCAGCTAGCTATAGAGGTTTTGCCCATCGGCAGTGTCCCGCCCCGGCCGCGCTGCTATTTGGTGCTGTTCACGCCAAACCACGACAACTCGAAGTCACTTTCGGAGGTTCGCCCTCAACTTTCTGATGGACGAGAGAATCAAGCCTCAGTTCAACACGAGCGCTTGGTTGCCCACTTGCAGCAGGATCTGACTTCCACAAAGCTGTATTTGCAGTCACTCATTGAAGAGCGTGACATCAAGAACCAAGAGCTAATCTCCGCGAATGAAGAGATTCAGTCTTCGAATGAAGAACTCCAAAGCACAAATGAGGAATTAGAGACAACCAAAGAGGAGCTGCAAAGTTCGAACGAAGAGTTACAAACGGTCAACGAAGAACTGCAACAGCGAAACGCGATTCTCGCGCAGACAAGCAACGATTTGACGAATCTTTTCGCGAGCGTTAACATCCCGGTGTTGATGCTGAATAACGAGTTGCAGATCCGGCAATTTACTCCTCCAACACAGCGCGTTTTCAATGTGCGGGACACGGATATCGGAAGGCCCATCAGTGATTTCCGTCTAAACCTGAATGTCGAGAACGTGGAGCCGATTCTGCAGGATGTGCTCGAGACTTTGGGAACTCGCGAGATCGAAGTCCAGGACCGGGAGGGCCGCTGGCATTTGCTTCGCGTCCGGCCGTATCGAACATCAGAGAACAAGATCGAGGGAGTGGTCTTGGTGCTAGTGGATGTCGATCAGCTTCACAGAAGCGAAAAGGAGCTGAGAGAAGCCCGCGATTTCGCGCAGACCGTTATTGAAGGCCTGGAGGTCCCGATTGTCGCGCTCAACAATGAACTGAAAATTCGCACCGCAAACGGCGCATTCCGCTCGTTAGCGGAGCTGCCGATGGAGGAATTGGAGGGCCGCGCGTTCGCGGATCTGGTGGGCATGAAGTGGAATATGGACTTCCTCCGGCCCCATTTGCAAACGCTTCGCCGACAACAGCCGGACGGACCCGGGTTTGAAGCCGATCACGAAATCGCGGCTCCTGAGTATCGGGCGTTCCATATCCGGGGAAGAGTTGTTCAGCCGGACGGTGAGCGGATAATTTTGTTGACCCTGCAGGATATTACGCGCCAGAAGCAAGCGGAAACATTGATCAGACGTGAGAAGGAGCAGTTGGAAGGAAGAGTGCATTCCACCGTCACCGCTTTGGGCCGGACTCAAGAGGAACTCCGAGCCCTTTCCGGCAGTCTGTTCACCGCCCAAGATGAGGAGCGGCGGCGCGTCGCTCGCGAGCTGCATGACGATATCAGCCAAAAGCTGGCTGTGCTTGGGATGGATTTGGAGCGTTTGAAAAAGAACCTGCCTGGCGAGTCTGAAGCGCGCAATTTGGCCGATTCTCTCTACGCCCGCGCCGGCAGCTTGTCAGAAGATGTCCGTCACATCTCTCATGGGCTGCATCCTTCGATGCTGGATGATTTGGGGCTGCCGTATGCATTGAAGGCCTTGGGCGAGGAGTTCAGCGAGCGGGAAAAGATGGTGGTTAGCTTTCATCGCACCAATGTCCCGGATCGATTTCCGCAGAATGTCGCGAGCACTCTGTACCGCATCGCGCAAGAGGCGCTCCGGAACGTGGAAAAGCACGCGGGCAGGACTCACGTCAAAATCAGCTTGCAGGGGACGACTGACGGTGTTCGGCTTGAGATCGCCGATTTTGGCGACGGCTTCAACATGGACGAAACACATCATGGCCTCGGCTTGGTCAGCATGTCGGAAAGGGCCCGCCTGGTGCAGGGCAGATTGTCAGTTCAATCGGCATTGGGTAAAGGCACAAGTATCAGCGTTGAAGTGCCAATCCCCTTGCATGCGGCGATGGCGTAACGTCCGGGCCACCTGAGCTCAAGGATGAATTCACAAAAAATCATCGTTATCGGGGCCTCGGCGGGAGGCGTAGAAGCATTACAAGAGCTGGTCCGCGGCCTGCCCTCTGATTTGGGGGCCCCTGTGTTCGTGGTGATCCATATGCACCCCAGGAGCAAGAGCCTGATGGCGGAGATTCTTACCCGGTCCGGCCCGCTCATCGCTTCGCAGGCGGAGCATAACGCGCAAATTGAGAGTGGCCGAATCTATGTAGCTCCACCTGATCACCACTTGATTATCGAGCGGAATCGGATGTGCGTCAGCATGGGGCCGAAGGAAAATTATGAGCGGCCTTCAATCAATGTTACGTTTCGCTCGGCCGCGCTTGCTTACGGAGCGCAAGTTATCGGCGTTGTCCTCACCGGCCAATTGGATGACGGAGCGGCCGGTCTGTGGGAGATCAAACGGCGCGGCGGCGTGGCGGTTGTGCAGCACCCGGAAGAAGCAGTTTTCCCGTCCATGCCTCTGAGCGCGCTGCGTGAAGTGGAAGCTGATCATACCGTCCGCCTCGCCGAAATGGGGCCCCTTTTGGGCCATCTTTCGAGGCAAAATAGAATCAAATATGAGGTTTCGCAAGGACATCCTGACGTGCAGCCCAAAGTGGTCGACCTGACTTGTCCCGAATGTCGCGGCACAATCTGGGAGGTATCCCAAGGCCGCACGACCGCGTACCGCTGCCGTGTCGGTCACAGCTTCTCTCCGCGCACTATGCTGGCGGAACACTCCGCCGCCCAGGAAAAAGCCCTTTGGGCGGCCATTGTTGCGTTGGAGGAAGGAGCAGTGCTCGTCAACAAACTCGCGGCCGGCGCCGAACCCGATCTGCAGGCTGAGCTCGCAGAAGAATCCCGCCAAAAGCAGGAACAAGCGCATGCAATTCGTAGAATGCTCGAAGACCGCAAGAGCTTCAGTCTGGATTAGCCGATTCGTATATGAAACCCAGACTCCTACTCGCTGACGACCATGCTCTCGTTTTGGCCGGACTCAGCAAGCTGCTGGAGGAACAATTTGACATAGTTGGTACCGTCAGCAATGGGCGGGAGCTGCTCGACATTGTCCAACGACGAAAGCCGGATTTGATTCTGCTGGATATTTCCATGCCGCAGCTTAACGGAATCGAAGCGGCACGGCAGATCCAGAAAATAGCGCCTAACATTAAGATCATCATTCTGACCCAGCAGACTGGGAAAGAGTACGTCCAGGCCGCTTTCCAGGCCGGAGCAAAGGCTTATGTGCTGAAGCAATCGGCGGCTGCCGAGCTGATAACCGCGCTCGAGGAAGTGCGGGCCGGCCGCTATTACATTACTCCGTCAATCGTTCCCAAGGACAGCTTGAGTACGTCTGGCGCGAAGCTAAGCCCTACGCACTGGTTCGGTGGTCAGCTTACACCCAGGCAGCGCGAGGTTTTGCAATTGGTAGGAGAAGGCAAATCGGGAAAAGAAATTGCAAATGCGCTGCAGATCTCGGTCAAGACTGTAGAGTTTCACAAGGCCAGACTGATGGATCAGCTCAGCTTGCGTACGACGGCGGAGCTGACCCGCTACGCCATCGAGCACGGCATCATCTGATCTGACCGGCTGCGCCTGCATCTGTGGATTATGTGCATAAACCTCTCACAATCCGCCTTTCAGATATTTCAGGTGGAATCTCGAAGAAATCGGATGATTGCGGAATAATTCGAGTGATTGTTTCAAATGGCTCAGAGCTTCGTCATATCTCTTGGCCAAGATCAGCTCATGGGCGACATCCCAGTGGATGGGCAGCGAAAGCGGATCGAGCGCGAGCGAAGCGCGCATCTCTCTCATCGCCTGGTCCAATTTGCCCTGCGCCTCGAGTGAATGTGCAAACCAGTGGTGGACATATCCCGATCCCGGATTCAGTTGCATGGCCTTTCGGAACTCAACCCGCGCGGCTTCGCGGTCCCAATCATAGTCAAGCTTTGCGATGCCAAGCGAACATGAGCTTACAGGTATTCGCTCTCAATCTGAAAGTCTCGTAGGCGGCGCCTCCGCTTGGGCATGACCTCTCTAGGCGCAGCGACCCACATTTCGGCTAAGTAAGAGTATGCGTCCGCCAAACCCGAATAAGCCAGCGCACTCTATTCGCTGATTAACCTGCTGATCGCGTTCGCGAGCCTCCGTGATCCAGGCATCGTGCGCAGCTACGGATTTTTGCAAAATTTCAAGCGCGGCCTGCTGTAACACTTGTGCCCGCAGCAGCAGCTTGTCCATTTGTTCGAGCTGTTCAAGGCGTTGCTGGGTATTGTCCGCTCCGTTCGGTTCGGGCATACTTCCACTCTAACACATTTGTAGTCACACTTGCTCCGGGACCCGCCTATGAAGCGCCGTAAGCGCCTTTTAGCAGCTGGGTACTTGAGCTTCATTCACCTCTGATTCAGTTTGCGGATCGACGAATGGTAATTTACTCGATTCCATTCAACAGCTCTTTGCGAACGGGCCACGTTCCGATGACGCGTTTTCGGGCCGCCTGAAACGTTCCGGACGTCATCAGGCCTGTCAAATCGGCACTATTCGGTTGGCGATGCTCCCGGGCTAACTCCAGCGTCAACATCTTGGTCTCGATCTGCAGCTGATTGCGAATTGTTTCCGCAGTGGCGGCGCTGGGGCATCGCGCGTCCAACCGTAAATTGAATACCGCTCCGCTGCCTTTTACAGCGGGACTGAGCGACAACCGCACGGCATCAGCGGATTGAATCGAAATCGCAAAGATGCGCAGCGGAGTAGGCAGGGTCAGCGGGTTCTTGAGCACGGCTTGTGAAATTTCTACCCAGACTGGGTCAGAAGAATCCGGCTGCGGGACGACCTTGTGTCCAGCGGGTCGAAGTGTTTCCGCGGCGGCAGGGTTGCTGCTCAGCGCCAAAGCTGTCACATCCGGTTGGATGGGAAAGAAAGAAATCCAGCGCCCGATTTGTTTGGCCGGTACGGCACAGAAGCTGCGTTTGCAAGTGCCCCCATGCGCAATTGCATATCCGCGCAACTCCGCCCAATCGAACCGGCCGCGCACCACAAAAAAAGTGCTGTCGCGAGTCGCCGCTCCCGCAATCGCGTCAATGTTCTTCGTGTAATCAAACCGCGTTTGTCTCACGAAATCCCGATACTCGGGTTCTTCGGCGCGCCTGGATCCCGCAATCAGTCCCAACATTCCCGCGCGCCGTAGTGCCTGAACGTCAACAAAGAACATGGTTGGGTCTTGACCGTGCGGCAACAGCGCGAGCATCTCGGCATCAGATCGGACAAAACGGTAGCGGTAGTAATGAATCCCAAACAGGATGACCGCTATGGCACCGGCGAGCAGCGCGACAAAGACCCACGGCTTTAGCCGGACACGCAATCGATTATGCCGCTTCCTATGCCGTCGTCAATTTCGCCAGGCGCGCGTGCTTCCATAGTGCGATGTACGGGTCAAGCTCTCGCATCATCGCTGCGAATTGCTCGAATGTCAGTGATTGCGCGCCGTCACTGACCGCCTTTTCCGGTTGCGGGTGTACTTCCACAATCAAGCCATCCGAGCCGATCGCAACCGCGGCTCTCGACAGGGGCGGCACCAGGCTTCTTTTTCCTGTTGCGTGACTCGGGTCCAGAATAACGGGCAGATGAGAGAGTTCATTCAGCAGCGCGACTGCTGTGATATCGCAGGTGTTCCTGGTGGCTGTCTCGAACGTCCGTATGCCGCGCTCGCACAAAATTACGTTAGGATTCCCGTGCGCCACTACGTATTCCGCCGACATCAGCAATTCTTTGACGGTCGAGCTCAGGCCCCGCTTCAACATCACCGGCCGGTTCGCCTTCCCCAGGGCTTTCAGCAACGCGAAGTTCTGCATGTTGCGCGCGCCAATCTGCAGAATGTCGGCATATTCAGCGACCATCTCCACATCACTATCGCTCATCACCTCTGTGATGATGCCGAGCCCGGTCTCCTGCTGCGCTTTCCTCAGCAATTTTAGGCCTTCCAGTTCCATACCCTGAAAGTCGTAAGGGGAAGTGCGGGGCTTGAATGCTCCGCCTCGCAGTAACTTCGCCCCATGCTTGCTTACAAACCGGGCGGTGTCTACGATCTGCTTCTCGCTTTCGATCGAGCATGGGCCGGCCATTACGACGAAGTCCTCGCCGCCAATCTCAACTCCGTTCGCCACGATCTGCGATTTCGTAGAACGAAATTCACGGCTGACAAACTTGTACGGCGCGGAAATGCGGACCGCCTTCTCCACCTGCGGCATCGCTTCCAGAGATTCGAGGCAGGCGGTCACATCACCCAGGCCGACCACGCCAATTACCACGCGCTCTTCACCCTGGATGGAATGCACTTTGTAGCCGAAATCGTGAATACGCTCAAAAACGGCGTCGACCTCCGCTTTCGTCGCGTGAAGCTTCATCGAAATGATCATCTGGCCCTCAAAGCTAATAGTACTGGCTTGCGCGAGACCCACGAGAAAGTGGTAAGATTCTCTTTTCCCATGAAATGCGTTTTCGCCGCCGCGGTTCTGGGCGCGGCAGCATTTCTTGTTGCCGCTGCGCCCGTTCAGCCAAAAGCAACCGTCGCGAAATCCTCGAAGGCCGTCCGGCACGCGCACGCGAAAGGCAGGCATACCGTTCACGCCGCTCCCGCGCCCAGCTATCAACTGCAACCCGATCCCGAGCGATATCAGGACATTCAAAAAGCGCTTGCCGATAAGGGGTACTTCAAGGGGGAAGCAAACGGAACGTGGGGCGATGATTCCGTGGATGCACTCGAGCGGTTTCAAGCTGACCAAAAATTGACTGACGACGGCAAAATTAACGCGCTTACTCTCATCGGCTTAGGTCTTGGTCCCAAACACGATAGCAGCGCGCTAAGCACTCCAAAATAAGAGACAGGAGATCACACGTGGTCATCGGCGTACCGAAAGAAATCAAAGATCACGAAACGCGCGTCGGCTGTGTGCCGAGCATGATCACGGCTTTGCGGGAGCACGGCCACGAGGTGCTAGTCGAGACGCAAGCAGGCGTGGGCAGTTCCATTCCGGACGACGAATATTCCGAGGCCGGCGCAATCATCCTGGAGCGTGCGGGCGAAGTCTGGAGCAAGGCCGATCTGATCGTGAAAGTCAAAGAGCCGCAGCCCTCCGAGTTTCCGTTTTTTCGTCCGGGTCTGATTCTCTTTACATACCTCCATCTGGCGCCTCTGCCTGAGTTAACCGAGGCCTTGGTCAAGTCCCGGGTCAACTCAGTTGCCTACGAGACCATCCGCGAGCCCGATAACTCATTGCCGCTGCTCACGCCCATGAGCGAAGTAGCCGGTAGAATGGCCGTCCAGGTCGGCGCTCAATATCTCGAACGTCCGAACGGCGGCCGCGGGATTCTGATCGGCGGGATTCCCGGTGTCGCGCCAGCGAACGTGGTTGTGATCGGCGGCGGCATCGTAGGACACAATGCCGCGAAAATGGCCTGCGGCCTGGGTGCGAACGTTACTATCATTGATCGCAATCTCAACCGGCTACGCGAGCTTGATGACGTCTACTTCAACTCGATTCGCACACTCGCCTCGAACACATACACGATCCGCGAGGCTGTGCGCCAGGCGGATCTCGTCGTGGGGGCGGTCCTCATTCCTGGTGCTTCTGCGCCCAAGCTGGTTCGGCGGGAGATGATCTCGCGGATGAGACCAGGTTCTGTCATTGTCGATGTCGCAATCGATCAAGGCGGCTGTGTCGAGACCGCTCACGCGACCACCCATACCGATCCCGTCTATTACGTCGATGGCGTGCTGCATTACTGCGTCTCGAACATGCCCGCCGCAGTGCCGCACACCTCGACGTTTGGATTGACCAACGCGACTGTTCCGTATCTCCTCACGCTCGCCGACAAGGGACTCGAGCGAGCATCGGAGGAGAGCAACGCAATCAAAGAAGGCGTAAATACATACCAGGGCGAGATCACCTACGCCGCAGTAGCCGAATCTCAAGGCAAGGGCTGGCGTGAGCTTGCCACAGTAATGTAATGAAAGAAGCTGGCCAAACGCCGGTGGCGTGTTACGCAATTGCAACTTTAGTGCGGTAACATGGTCGGGATTCAGGGTCGTTAGAAGTTCTGCACACCTCCCCGCGAGAGATGCCCCAAAGGAGAGTTCTGTGTTCCACTCGCTAAGGAAATCACTGTGTTTTCTGCTCGGGTTTTTACTATTTGTGTCGTTCGGGGCGCGTTCGGCAGTGGCCCAGCAAATTCTCGGAGCCATTACCGGCACTATCAAAGACGCAACCGGCGCATCGGTGCCCGACGCGACCGTGAAAGCTCGCAACCTCGGTACGAATTTGCAGTTGACGGTCCGAACAGAATCGAACGGTTCTTACTCTCTTTCGAACCTGCCCATCGGAACTTATGAATTGAGCTTCACTAAATCGGGCTTCGAGACTGAGACGCACACAGATGTTCCAGTCCAGGGAGATCGAACGACGACCGTAAACGGAAATCTGCGTGTCGGTTCTATGACAACGACCGTGGAGGTAACAGCCACTCCGCTGATGAATCAGGTGGACACCACGAACGGTTACGTCGTCGATCAACTGACGATCCAGCAGACGCCTCTCGGCACGGGCAGCTTCACTCAGCTCGCAATCCTCGCGCCAGGCGTGCACGCGGACTTTTTAGCGGGCGCGGGTAGCAACGCCGGATTGGGCAATCAAGCCATCTTCGCGAATGGCCAGCGCGATACCAGCAACAGCTTCTCGCTGAATGGCATCAGCACGAACAATCTTTTTAATGGCAACTCGACCAGCCAGGTTGGCGAAAACCGCTTCGTCCTGAACACAGGTGAGAACTTCGGAGCCGGCGGTGAAATTCAGACGAGCACCTCCGTCTACGGCGCAATCGGCCAGGCGCTGCCGACACCTCCGCCGGAGGCCATACAGGAGATTAGCGTGAATGCCGCCATGTACGACGCCACGCAAGGCGCAAACAGCGGCGCGCACATCGGCGTGATCACGAAATCAGGGACTAATCAGATTCACGGCGAAGTTTATGAGAAGTTCCAAAACAGCGCCATGAATGCGGCGCCATTTTTCTATAACGCGTCCCCGGCGATCACGACTAAGGTTCCGTTCTTGAACCGCAATCAATATGGCGCGACATTGGGAGGACCCATCAAGAAGGACAAGCTGTTCTATTTTCTCTCGTATCAGGGCGTGCGCATTGCGGACGCTTCCGATGCAACCAAGGACGTGGTCGTTCCGATCGGTCTTACCAACGACCGGAGTACGCAGGGAATCATCAACGCAGTCCAGAACAGCTTTGGAACCACGCTTACGCCCAGCCAGATTAGCCCGGTTGCGGCAGCGATGTTGAACGCCAAACTTAAAAATGGCCAATATCTTATTCCGAGCGCTCAGATTACCGATCCGGCCCAGGCGGCCTCGCTCGGCTATGATGCCGTTACACAAGGCCCGAATGCGCAATCCAACGTGGATCAGGGTATTGCCAATATTGACTTTGTGGCGAGCGAAAAGGACCGCTTGACGGTCAAGTACTATGCGCAGGAGAACCCCACCACGAATCCGTTTGGGGCTGTGGGAAGCGCGCTCGGTTTTCCCCAGCAGCTTTCGGCGGGAAGCCAGGTCGCCTCCGTCGAAAACACAGTCATTCTGACGCCCGCGCTTACCTGGGAGCAGCGCGCCGGATTTACGCGCCTGCATGCCTACTCAAACACTGAGCAGGCGTTCTCGCCGAGCGATTTTGGAATGAACCTGCTTGGCTCTAAGACATTTCCGCAGCTAGAAATCTCGACTGCAGACCCAACCATCGGCGCGGGTCTTGAATTTGGTCCCAGCACCAGCTTCGGCAACGCGGGCATGTTCCAAAACCAGTGGGAGTACGGCACAAGGCTGAACTGGGTCAAGGGCAAGCACACGCTTTCCTTCGGAGCGCAATGGGATCACACGCAACTCAATATCATCAATAACAACACCTCGAGCACCGTGCTCATCTTCAGCACCTTCACCAGCTTCGCGGAGGGAAATGTACGATCCGGCCAAGCCTTCGCGGGTTCAGCCAACCGCTATTACCGATCCGATACGATCGGCTCGTTTGTGAACGACAATTACAAAATCCGAAGCAATCTCACGCTCACGATGGGTCTGCGCTGGGATTATGATGGACCGCTATCGGAAAAGTACGGCAGACTTACAGGTTTTGACGCGAATCTTTATTCCTATGATGCTGCAACCGACACAATCACTGGATCGGGACTCGAGTTTGCGGGAAGTAATCAGAACGGCACGCACGGCGCAAGCGACTCGTTGATGAGGCAGCGGCAGTGGGGCTTTGCTCCCAGGATAGGGCTTGCGTGGTCACCATTCTCGAAACTGACCATTCGCACCGGGTTTGGAATATATTATGACCGCGGCGAATTCTTCAGCTATCTTTCCCCGAGCGCAGGCGCGGGCTTCAACGGGCCGTTTGGAGTGACGCTTGCGCCGCCGTTCGTAGCTCCGATCTCCGCTCCAAGAGGCGCGACCATTTCGACGCCATTCGGCGGTGTGGCTCCGGTGCCACCCCCTGGCACGCCTGCAGCATTCCTGTCGTATTTGCCCAATCTCAGCCAAACCGAATCCGGCGACTACCCGTCCGGCAATCTTTTCGGTCCATTCCTATACGGCGGCTATGACATCAATAACAAACTTCCGTACTCGGAAAACTGGACCTTCGACCTCCAATATCAGCTAGCCAATAACTGGTTGCTCAGTGCCGGTTACGTCGGCAACCATGGGGTGCACCAGATTTTGCCAATTCCGTTCAACGAGCCGCTGATCGCGACTCCTCAGCATCCGGTAAACGGCCAGACCTCTTCGTATGGTGGAGTGCTCTACAACGCGCCCGATACCGAACCAATCTCAACCAGCGAATACTCCGGGAATGCGCCCGTTCGCGTACCCTATATCGGGTATGACATGAATTCCGTGCTTTATGAAGCTGAGGGGATCTCAAACTACAATGCTCTGCAACTGCAGGCTCGTAAGCGCCTCTCGTCCGGCTTGCAGTTCACTGCCTCTTATACGTACTCGCATGCGTTGGACGAGCAGAGCGGTCTCGGACTCTTTGTTACCGGCAACAATCCCATCTACCCGAAGTCGAATTATGCATCGGCGGATTTCGATCAAACGCATGTGTTCCTGATTAACTACAGCTATACAATTCCGAATACCACTTCGAACAAGCTGCTGGGCGAATTCGTCAATGGATGGACGCTGGGCGGGCAAACTGTGGCACAAAGCGGCCAACCTTATAGCGTCTATGATTATTCCGGCTCGGTGGGAAGCTTGTACTTCGGGACAGACGATGAAATCGGCAATCCTATCGTGCCGTTGAAGCCGGGTGTCTCGGCAAAGCAAGCGCAATTGCAGGGGACCACCGGAATCAACGCCGCCCAGCCCGTCTTGAACGCAAATGATTTCGCTCCTCAATTCGTTGCGCCGGGTACGTTCGGAGTTCCCCCCTGCGACGCCTCGGGATGCGATACGTATGAATCGCTCTTCGGGTCATCCGGTCGAAACCTGTTTCGCGGACCGTTCCAGGTTCGTTTCGATATGAGCCTGGCCAAACAGTTTGCCATCAATGAGCGCATTCGGCTGCGCTTTGAATTTGACGCATTCAACGTGTTCAATCATCCGGATTTCGACACGCCGAACAATGACGTCACGTTCTTCCCGGGATTCTCGGCGCCGCCGGTCTATCCGCCGCAAGGGAACCTCGGCATTATCCAGCACACCATCGGGAGCTCCAGGTTCCTGCAGTTGAACTTGCATCTGACCTTCTAAATCGGCTGCTATACTTCGTTTTCGATGCGAAGGAAAGTAACTGTTATTGGCGGCGGCAATGTGGGCGCCAATACCGCGCAGAAAATCGCCGCTAAAGAGCTGGCGGATGTCGTGCTGGTGGACGTGATCGAAGGCGTGCCGCAAGGCAAGGCACTCGACATGCTCGAATCCGCGCCGGTCGAGGGATATGACGTCCGGATCGCCGGCACGAACGGATACGACGAAACCGCGGATTCGGACATCGTAGTGATTACGGCAGGCTTTCCGCGAAAGCCCGGGATGAGCCGGGACGATCTGCTGCTGGCCAATTATGAGGTTGTCAAGAGCGCGACGGAACAAGCAGCTAAGCGATCACGGAAGGCAATTCTTATTTTGGTAACGAATCCACTTGACGCCATGTGCTGGACTGCGCTCAAGGTATCGGGGTTTCCGCGGGAGCGAGTGATTGGCATGGCCGGGGTTCTTGATACCGCGCGCTTTCGGACGTTTATCGCGGAGGAGCTGAACGTCTCGTTTGAGAATGTGACCGCCATGGTGCTGGGCGGGCATGGCGACACCATGGTGCCGCTGGTGCGTTTCACGAACGTGAGCGGCATTCCGCTAACCGAGCTGACAGATCAGGGCACCATTGATCGCCTGGTGCAGAGAACCCGAGACGGGGGCGCGGAGATCGTAAAATATCTGAAAACTGGAAGCGCCTATTACGCTCCCGCCGCATCCACGGTCGAGATGGTTGAATCCATTCTGAAGGACAAGAAAAAGGTTCTCCCTTGCGCCGTGTATTTGCAGGGCGAGTATGGGATTCGGGAGCTTTTTGTCGGAGTGCCGGTGAAGCTAGGCAAAGAAGGTGTCGAGAAGATCTATGAAATCGAGCTGGGCGAAGACGAGAAAGCTGCGCTCAAGAAGAGCGCCGATGCGGTTCAAGAGCTAATCGACGTCATCAAAAAGAAAATTCAATAATTCGGCGGAAGTGACACCTCGTATCAACGCCAAATTTGCGTGCTTTGGAATGAAGCTCGCTCCTTCCAAAATCCATCGTTTTGGAGTGTATGCGACGGAGTTTATTCCCGCGCGAAGGAAGGTTATTGAATACACGGGCGAGCGTATCAGCCGCCGCGAAACCAAGCGGCGCGCCGAAGCGAGCGAATTTACGTATCTGTTTACGCTAGATGCTTACTGGACCATCGATGGCTCGGTGGGAGGATCAGGCGCAGAGTACATCAATCACTCTTGCGACCCAAACTTGACTTCCCGCATTCTGAAAGGGCACATCCTGTACATCAGCCTGCGCGATATTCAGGCCGGCGAGGAACTCACGGTTGATTACCGGTTCGAGAAGAAGGTTGATCGAGTGCCTTGCTGCTGTGGATCCGAGAAGTGTCGTGGAACTATAAATCTTCTGCGGTGATTCGAGATGCTTCGCCGTTCAAGGCTGAATCTGGAGATTGTTAATCACTCTGGTGACCCCATTTACCTGGAGAGCCGCCTGCTCGGCCTGCTGTTTTTGTTCCGCTGAAGACACGGTTCCGCGCAAAGTGACCACCTGGCCGGTTGTGTCGACGTCGACGCTGGTTACAGTCGCCAGACCAACGTCGCTTGCAAGCTTCGCTTTGACTTTGGCGATCATGGCCGCGTGATCGAGTTTAACCGCCGCCTGGCCCCCTGCAGCGCGCAGCTCCTGGCCGCCGCGCCTCAGCTTCTGACCGGCTTCAGTTGTCCCGTTTGAGTGAACGGGCTCGCTTTTGAGAGCTTGGTCTATTTTTTGGTCCAGAGATCGAGCGCCTTGTTTGACTTCTTGGGTCAATTTGTGAGCCTCTTGACGAGTCTTCTGCTTGGCTTCGGAAGCCTTTTCGTGTGCCCGATCGCGATCGCTGTTGCTGCAGCCGATGAAAAGCATCAGAGCCAGGGTACAAAACCCACATACCAAGGTTCGCTTCATTGCTCTCAGCTTATCCGATCCAGTAGCCGGCAGCCCGGTACTCGAATGATCACGTTTTCCAGATAAGCAGCCGTATAACCTTACGCGAAAGAGAGAGCAATATAGCTATTCCTCCACTCAAGTGGAAGAGAATGCCTGCCGATAAGGAGCGTAGGCAGATTATGGACTGGGATTTAGGTAAGAGAAAAAAGACGGTTTCGATTTGCGAAACACAGCCGCTGACTGTGAAGGGTCTGCAGCACCTGCTGGAATCCACGGAGGACTTGGAATTCGGATCGCCCCATGGTTCACCCGCGGAATGGATGCTGAGCCCCGCCGCGGAGAAAACGGACATACTGATCATTGATAAGGGATTGGGCGCAAAGACTGTATTGGACGCTCTCAATCAGTTACCAGTGGAACACGGAACCGCACGTTCAACAGTTCCGGCTGTTGTGATTTGGGGAATGTCGATCACCGAGGCGGAAGCACTGCGATTCCTTCAGGCAGGCGCTAAGGGTATCGTGCGTAAGTCCGCCGACACACCAACTGTTCTGGCGTGCTTACGGGCTGTGTCTCAGGGCCGAAGCTGGATGCAAGATTCGGTATTCCGCGAGTCAAGCACGCTTGAGACCCAGATTAGAACGGATTTGACCCCGCGCGAACACCAGGTTATGGAGCTGGTAGAGCAAGGGTTCAAGAACCGAGAAATCGCCCAGGAACTAGGGATTAGGCCGGGAACTGTAAAGATCCACTTGAAGCACATTTTCGAGAAAACAGGGGTACGGGGCCGACACGGTCTGGCGCTCAATGGACTTCGCCAAAAAGGCGTGATTTCGCTACTGGCTTCGTAAGAAGCGACCTACGTTTCATCGGAGCGCCTTCTTTGCCTCGGCGACTGTGATCATTAGAGTCAGAGAATCTACGGGCGAGGAGATGAAACCGAAACGTTCATAGAAGGCTTTGGCCGCTTCTGTTTTCGCGTGGACCAGTATGGCTCGAATCCCTGCAATCTCCGCAGCTTGTATCGTTCGTAGGATTCCATCGCGAAGAAGTCCGGCACCGATACCCTGACCTTGACAGCCTCTATCGACTCCAAGCCGGCCGATCACCATAATCGGTATTGGATCGGGCATATTCCGCTTCACACGGCCCGGAGCATTCGTATGGCCCACCGCGCCAACAGCAAGAGTGTAGAAGGCTATCACCCTGTATCCGGAACACACCACATATGTCCGTGATGCGCCGCTCATTTCGTTTTGAAGAGCTCTGCGCCGCAACCAATCGTCCAGAATCGGCTCGCCCGAGTCGAAGCCCGAAAGATCATGTGCAGTGGATAGCCTTTCCGGTGGACTAAGTTCTTTGGGTTCAGCGCTCACTACTCCCAAGGCGCCTTTGCGTTAAGCAGCCGTTCCAGCTTGAGATTGTTTGCCGGAGGCTCGTCGAGCATCGCCGAGAAACGCCTGAATGCATCTTCGGAAAGTGCAAAATACCGCTGGTCCAGTAGTACAGTTTCCGCTTCCCGACAAGCTGTTCGAAGCATAAAATCGGAGCGACTCCTGCCCAGCACTTCAGCTGCTCGGTCGATCAGCGCTTTCTGCTTTTGAGTAGCCCGCAAATTGATGGTTTGACCGCGGGCTGTCGCCCTGCTTTTCGCTGTGTTCGGCATGGCTGTTCTTTACCATAGCACTGCAGTGCGCACAATGTGCTTACACATTTTTATGCGGTTGACAGTTGGCGAAGAAAGGGCGAACCTCTTTTAGGGGGAACTCCCTTGGAACATATTATTCGCCTGGTCGGGATTGCTCGGTTAGCTGCGGAGGGGAATGTTCTAACTGAAAAACGACGCGTGGAATATCGCACCCTTCCCACCCGAAAGTGGCTGAACCGCTGCAACTCACAGCGGGTACCGTTTCACTGGTCCATTAATCCGTATCGAGGCTGCGAATACGGCTGCAAGTACTGCTATGCACGCTTCACTCATGAATTTCTCGAGCGCCGAGACCTACAGGCGTTCGAGACCGAGATCTACGCAAAAGATTGGGAACCTTCGGCATTTCGGGAAGAGCTCAAGGCCGTAAAGCCAGGTCAAATCATCGGCATTGGGACCGCTACTGATCCGTACCAGCCAGCGGAGCGGAACTTCAAGCGAACGCGTCAGGTACTCGAGACAATGCTGAACGTCCGAGGCGTGTCGCTGTTCATCACTACTAAGTCGAATCTCGTCACTCGCGATATCCCCGTGTTGAAAGAGCTCGCTCGGCAAAATGAGGTCGGCGTCACGTTAACAATCACTACCATGGATGCGGCATTGGCACGGTTGATCGAACCTTATGCGCCCCGTCCCGAACTCCGCATGCGGGCAGTTGCGCAACTGGCGAAAGAGGGAGTTGCGGTCGATGTTATTGCGAATCCGGTCTTGCCGCTGCTGACCGACTCGGAAGAGAACCTTGAATGTGTCGCTAAGGCCGCCAAGATTGCCGGAGCGAGCCATTTCGGAGCAAACGTACTCTTCCTAAAACCCTGCGCGCAGCGCGTCTTTTTCCCCTTTCTTGCGGAGAAATTCCCGGATTATCTGGGCAGATACGAGAAAAGTTTTGCGGCGAGCGCTTATCTCAGGGGAGCCTATCCGGATCGGATCCGGCATCTCGTCGACGGGATTCGGAAACGAGTCGGCATGCCCTCGCGAGGTATGGAACATCTGAACCTGCCGCAGCCTCCTGAATCCCAGATGTTACTCTTTTAGCGGCGGGATCTAGCCCTTCACCTCTCCGATGAACATTTCGCTATCCGGCAAGACTGCAATTGTTACCGGCGCGGCTCGGGGCATTGGGCGCGCGATCGCTGAGAAATTAGCGAGCGCCTGCGCATCTGTGCTGCTCGTGGATATCGACGAATCAGCCTTAGAGCAAGCCAGGACACCGATCGCCAGTTTGGGATCAAACGTCTCGACGATCGCAGGCGATCTCACACAACCTGAATTTCCCGAGGCGGTAGTGAAGAAAACCCTTGAGGAATTCGGATCGATAGACATCATCGTCAACAACGCCGGGTACACCTGGGACAGCGTTATACAAAAGACTTCGGACGAGCAGTTCCAGGCCATGCTCGATATACACGTGGTTACTCCTTTCCGCCTTCTGCGTGCTGCGTCTCATTTTCTTCGCGAGACAGCTAAGAAAGAAAAGGAAGCGGACACGCACACCACTCGCAAAGTGGTGAACATCACCTCGATTTCAGGTCTCGACGGCAACCCCGGGCAGATTGGATACGCCTCAGGCAAGGCCGCAATCGTGGGACTTACTAAGACTCTGGCCAAAGAATGGGGCCGATATAACGTGACGGTCAATGCGGTTGGTTTCGGCCTGATCGATACCCGTTTGATTAAACCGATGGATGATCCTGAGACGGCTATTTCCATCGGCGAGCGGGAATTGCGAGTCGGCATGCAGGCGCAGATTCGCGAGCAGGCTACCAGAATGATCCCGCTCGGGAGACTGGGGACGCCGGAGGACGCCGCAAACGCCGTATTTTTCTTTTGCTCGCCGCTTTCCGATTACGTAACCGGCGAAGTGCTAGTCTGCAGCGGGGGTATGCACTTCTAAAGATTTTTCCGCCGCCGCGCTCCTGTGCTTGAAAATCTGCAGAACTGCCGGGATAAGAGAAATCGCAATAACCAGCAGAACCACTTTTTCGAAGTTCTGCCGAACGATGGGGATTCCGCCGAGTTTATAGCCGAGCGTGATCATCAACGTCACCCAGCCGATTGCGCCGGCGATATTGAAGGTTAGAAAACGCGCATAGCTCATCTTTCCCACGCCCGCTATGAAGGCCGCGAATGTGCGAATGATGGGAACAAACTTCGCATAGATGATGGTTTTGCCGCCGTGGCGCTCGTAAAAGGCGTGAGTTCGGTCCAGATACTCGCGTCGAAAGATGCGCGAATTCGAGTTATCAAAAAGCCTATAGCCCAACGTGCTGCCCAGCAGGAATCCGCTGCCATCGCCCAGAATCGAAGCGCACGCCAGCATCGCGATCATTGCGCCGATCTCCAGCTTCCCCGCCCCAGCAACGACTCCCACAGTAAACAGGAGCGAGTCGCCGGGTAAAAAAAATCCGACAAGCAATCCGCTTTCCGCGAACACCACCGTGAAAAGAACCGCGTAGCCAACCCAACCCGTCATAACGGTGGATAGCAGCAGAATGAGCTGATCGGGATTTGTCAGCCCCCGAATGAAGTGGACAAATTGGCTGAGCAAGCGATCCTTAGCCCTGGTAGGACCCGACGATCTGCTCGAGGGCAGCTTGGTTAATCTTGATCTTGCCCCGCCGCCTCAACTCGGAGACCACGCTCGCGCGGAACAATGGCTGCTGTAGCGCTTGTCTTTGCTGGGTTAAGTTTTGGACGATCGCATCTTTGTTTTTGGCGAACTGACTCATGTCCGCCGGAATCTTTTGGGACACTTTACAGACAAATTGACCGGATTGCGCGGCCACTGGCCCGACGACATCTCCTTCCTTCGCCTTGAAGGCGGCTGATAACAAACTGGCTGCGCCAATACCTTCCGCGGCCCCATCTATTGTGAACGGCGCAGCGGTTTTCACCGCCAACCCGTATTCTTTTGCGATGCTTTCCAGGCTTTCACCCTTGCGCGCACGATCGGCCGCCGTCTTTGCGGCATCCTGGGACAGGCGAGTGGATTCCGCTGTAATGTAACGCTGCAGCACGTCCGCCTGAACTTCGGCATATTCCGCATTGCGCGCCGGGATGACATTTGTAATCACGGCGAAGGCGTCCTTGCCCTGGCTGTCAACATCGACAACATCAGTGACCGCGCCTTTCGAGGCTGAGAAAACTGAGTTCATCACTTCCGGCTGGGTGCCCATCTCGGGCATTGAGGCACTGCTGACGAAGTTGCTTAATTTGAAAAATTTCAAGTTGTACTTCTTGGCGATTGCTTCAGCCTGCGCCGGATTGCGCGCGATCTCAGTATGAGCGGCGTCGATGGCCTTTTTAAGATTATCGGCGCCCGCTTGTTTCTGGTCTTCCGCAAGAAGCTGCGGTTTCACTTCTTCGAAGGTCTGAGTATGTCCAGCCTGCTTATCTTCTACTTGAATGATGTGATAGCCGTATTCAGTCTCGATAATGCCGCTCAACTGGCCCGGCTTGAGAGAGAATGCAGCTTTTTCAAAATTCGGAACGGTCTGGCCTCGCACAATCCAACCCAACTCGCCACCTTTCTGCGCCGACCCGGTATCGTCGGAGTTTTTCTTGGCGAGTTCGGCGAAATCACCGCCGTGCTGGATCTGTTTCAACAGGTCTTCCGCTTTCGCTTTGAGCTTGGGAGCTTCCTCTTTCGGCTTGCCTTGCGTCTTGATCAGAATGTGGCGAACTTTAACGCGCTCGGGTAGCTGGTAGCTGTCCAGGCTGTCCTGATATTCCTTTTGGAGCTGGTCATCCGAGATCTTGGCGGCTTGAACAAAGTCCGCTGTTGTCCCGACGATCAAATCGAAATCGCGCTTCTCGGGAGTCCGGAACAGAGATCGATTTTTATCGAAATAAGCTTTCACGGCAGCCGGGTCTTTGTTAACCTTTGATGCAAAATCCTTGGCTTCGAAAGCGACATACTGAAGTCCGACTTTCAAGTTCTTCCTCCCGTACTCAGCCTTTGCGTCTTGGCCGGACACGATCAATGATTGCAACTCCATGCTCTCGAGCCGGACCCCCAGCATCCTCTCACGCTGCTCTTTTTCGAAATCCGCTACGGTCAGGCCTTGTTGATTCAGGACAGCTTGATAGATGCTCATGTCAAACTTTGCACCCACCTGGCTGGAGAACTCAGCTTGGATGGCATTGGCCAGCTCATCGTCTGAGACACGCAGGCCCATTTCCCGAGCTTTATAAGCCATCGCTTTCGCTTCAATCAGCTGGTTCACGAGCGATGGGACATACATGGCAAGAAGGCCTTTGGGGAGATTGCTTTGATTGCGAGTCATGCGCTGAACAGCGCGCTGCACATCGACTGTGGTTACCTGATCGTCGCCCACGGCGGCGACGGTGTTCTGACCGGTGGGCCCGCTCCCACCGCCTAGACCACCTGGGATCAGATACGCCAGCATCGAAATGGCGACGAGGCCGAGAAGCGCTCCCAAAAGGATGCGCACACTCTTCTCTCGGCTACGAAACAGATCAAACATAGGTTGAGACGGAAACTCCTGGAAAGTTCAAGGGGCGATCGGCGGGCTGACAGCTCTGCCAACGAACCTTTGTTGTAAGTATATCGAAAGTGAGTCCTCCGCGGCGAACCGCTGTTCTCAAATGTACATCGGTAGCAGTACGCCTTAGAACCCGAAACTTGGGACCAGCTAGGTGCCTTGATCGCAAGAACCAGGCGATAAGCAAGACAGAAAGACATATCGAAGATGAAACTGATCTGTTGGATTTTTGGACACAACGCGTTGTGGGTATTACAGAAGAACTCCGGACAGGTGATGCCGTACTGCGCGCGATGCAAGAAGTACATCGGCAAGTCGAACGAAAATCACCTGGACCCTTTTTATCTCTGAAGTCCACTGGGTAAGCGGGATGTGCTCACTTGGTGTGAGCGAAAAGTCCGCGCCAGGAATCGTCCAGGGAGATCCAATGTTGCGATTCATCCTCCCAGCTCGGGGCTAGGTGCGGGACATGCAATATCCCGTGCCCTTCCGCGCAGGCCAGCTCCGTTCCTGACCAATCCAATAGCAGGCAGCCTGGGCAGCCGATTCGCACAGGAAAGCACAGCAGGCGCAGACACACCCTGCAACGCGCTCTTTGATCCGCGAGCGACCAAAAGAAGACTCCCATTGCGCCGAGAACATACAGCCACAAAAGGAACGGGCCGGTTGCGGGGTCCTGAGAAGCCAGTAAAACGGATGATTCCGACCGGCTCCACTCCAGTCCCGCAATGCACAAGAGTGATAGAGCCAAAGCTGTCTTAGTCGAGAAAAATAGCAGGCGCCGCGCGGTCGCTTTTCTGTTTTGTGGGTTTAATGCGATTCGCGCGTGCCGCAATCCGACTCGCGACACCATCAACATAATGAAGGCTGCAACCAGCACCGCCACCGCGAAGAAACACACCGGTGCAAGCATCTCGGTCTGAAGGAACCCGAGCCGCAGATCGGAGCCGAAGAAGTAGTAGGAGAAGTTGGCGGACACTCTGGTTAACTCTTGTTTCAAATTTCTCTCGGTGGCGCCCGGGTGCGCTCGCGCGATAACCATTACTCGCGGATCGCTCATCCTTTTCTGAACCAAGTAGACGGAGGGCTGCCGGGACAAGAACCGGAAACTCGCCGGGAGCACTGCTGCAATTCGGTAGGATTTTCGGTTTAACACCACATGAGAGCCGACCGCATTGGGATCAGCGTGAAAAAGCGATGTCCACGTCCGATGGTCCAGTACAATTCCCGATTCTTGCGGAAACTCGCCGACCGCCGGACGGGCTCGCAGGACATGAAACAGTCCGGGATCAGTGGTGATCACCAATGTCCTCGATGCTGGAACATTCGCCGCCGAAAACGATTGGTGACGAACGTTGAAGGCTGCAACGCTCTCCAACAGCCGGCTGTGTGTAGCCCAATCCGGCACAACGTCGGGCGGTAAGCCTTCGTCTCCGCCGCCGACAATCGGGTGAAGCCAGAGGAAGAGCAGCGCGCCCGAATTTCCATCCGTTTGCGGGAACAGCAGGTCTCGGGTGGCTGGCAACCCGGAGCTGCCTGCGGCTATGATGAGCAGCGATAAGGCCAACCCGGCGAGACAAACCCATGGCGATCGAGCGCACTCCCGAACGCGACTCTGAACGGCCTCTTGCGATGCGAAATGCCAGCCGGCATCCGTGAACGCGCCCAGGCAATTACGGACCAGCCCTAGAGCTTCACGCCTGTTCCATTCGCCCGCATAGAGCAAGAATTGCCAGCGATGCCAGATCTCGGCTATCCATTCCTGCTTCCATTCCTGCTGCCGCGCTGCCGGGACAAGTTGGGCTGCGAGGCGAATTATCGCGTTGCAGAAATGGACGGGAAAGGGCGTCTTTGGATCCGCTTGCATCATCAATTCTCATCGCCGTTTTTCAGCAGCTAACTTCTCGAGCAATGGATAACGCCTCTGTGATTGTTCCAGGACGTGAGTGCCGGTTCGGGTAACGCGGTAGTACTTGCGAGCAGGTCGCTGCTCAGCGAGCGCCTTCTTCCCCGATTCCCATTGCGAGGAGATCAGGCCTTCGGTCTCCATCCGGCGAAGGGCCGGGTAAACCGTGCCGCTGGGCAGGCCGGTGGTATCCATAATGTCAAATCCGTAGCTGCAGCCATTATCGATCGTTTGCAGAATCATGGCAGCAGTATGAGAGAGTTTTGCGGAGTCGCTCATGTCCTATATAGAATCCTACACCTTTTATGCTAGCTTAAGCAGCTCGAAAGCCGACGCCGAGCGATCTTCGAAAATAAGCGCCTTATCCTGAGCCAGCAGCTCTCCCTCATACCGGCGCAGCAAATACCAGCTAACCGCCAGAAAGGCCGCAAGAATTGTGAATCGAACAGGTTCGCCGAGCATCCACCGTTCAAAGCCCGCGAGCGCCGGTACGATGATCAGCACGGAAACTGCCGAGCCGAGAACCCGGAATAACAATTGCTTCGAATCGGGTTGCGAGCTGCATGTGAAAGGGATTTTTCGGAATCCCGCCAGAACAACGTCGATCAGAAGAACGGAAAATGCGATCACCGTTGCAGTATGCAAAACAGCGATGCTCCATCGGAAAGGCCGGGCGGTAAGGGGCAGTAAGATCAGCACCTGCCAAGGCAGCACGCTTCGGAGCATGGCCCGTTTGAGGAGCGAAGCAGGCGGCGGGCTCGGAATGGTAATTGACAGCCGGAAAATCCAATTCGCGTCCAGAGTCGCCGGTATGTCGCAGACAAAACGCAGCCCGGTGATTATAAAGAAAGCGATCATCAGGGGCACGCCAAGCAGATCCGAGCTTGGGAGGGAAGCTTGCATCCCGTGCCTCGCGCTATCCATTGCGGTCTGCGCAACCATCACCATTCCAATCCCCAGGTAGGCTCCAAAAAACATAAGATGGCGCTCACTACGGAACAATACCTTCCAAATGAAATCGCTGCACGCGAGCTCGAATTGTGACCGAAAGAGCAACTTCCGGGCCCACTGCGGCAGTCGCGGCCTCAGCCGGTGCTGCACGCCCGCCACTACATCCAGCGATTCCGCGAGCCGGACGAACTGGCGTCGATAGCACAGCGAATACGCGGCGATTGCGACCACAACCGCGCCCACCAGCGCAATTACTGCCTGACGGCCGAATTGGGCCATCGCGAGTGTTGCCAGACCGCCCACGTTTTCATACACACCAAGAAACCAGAATGAGGGTAAGACGCGCATATAAGCTTCGGGATGCTTCGGTATATTTCCGACCAGCAATTGCAGAAACAGATTTGAAAAGAATTCGGTTAACAGACCCACTACGAGCAGCATCCGCACGCAAATCGAGACAGGGCGAAACAGCCGCTTTGGCAAGACAAGCATCAAGACGCCGACCAGCGCAAACACGCTAAAGAAGCTGAACAGACTCGCGGAGAAAACGGCCGCCGCATGGCTGATCGCGATATGCAGGAAAACAGATAGGTTGCTGTCGCTCATACTTACGACCAACGGAAACAAGAACGAAGAAACAGCATTCACGTCCAAGCCAAATAGGAGTGCTAATCCGAAAAGAGCGGTGAAATTGGCTAGAAAGACGTTGCGGATGGGGATGGGCAAAACGGCCAGATTTGCGAAGTCTCTCCGATCGGGAAATAAACGGTTCCACCGCAGCACCATGACGAGGCCCGTGATGGTCATGGATAAGACGACAAAGAAGTACTCGTCTCCCACTGAGGCCCGGTAGGGATTGAAGTCTGGCTGCCCTCGCATCCATTGCAACAACGTCGAGTACTTGTCCATCAGAAAAATAGAAGCGAATGCTCCTGGCGATGCCAGGATGGCGAGTACGACTCCAATTCCCAGGCTCATACTCTCCGGGCCCTGTTCGTCATCGCTTGCAAAGATGCGCCTTACAAAATGCGCCACTAAGCTAATAAACGGAGTTCGTGGGCAAAGCTGTGTAACCGAGTCGGCGCCTCTCACCTGCTGATCACCGCGTCCACTATGGCTTGGGCCGATTGTTCGGTATCTACTTCCTGGACCAAGTAAGAGAAGGCGGCTTCGAGTGACGGCATCGACTGAAAACTCTTGAGGTCATCTATGGTTCCGTACGCCAGTTGCTTTCCCTTTTGCAGGATGGTGACGTGTGAGCAGACTTTCTCCACCACCTCCAAAACATGCGAGCAATAGAAGATCATCTTCCCTTCCCGGGCCAACGCGGCGACCAGTTTCCGAAAGATCAGCGCAGAAGTCACATCGAGGCCCGAGAGAGGCTCGTCGAAAATGAGAAGCTCGGGATTGTGCATCAAAGCCGAGATTAAAAGAATGCGCTGCCGCATGCCTTTCGAATACGCGGAGATCGCGGTATGGCGATGCGGATACATTGAGAACAGATGCAACAGGGATTCGGCGCGCTTTGCGAGCAGCCGATCCGGCAGATCGCGTAACCGGCCCACTAATTCCAGATATTCAAGGCCGGACAGGAACGGGTAGAGATTCGCTTCCTCGGGCACGTACCCGATGATGCGCTTGTAGGCGGCCAAATCGTCTCTGATATTGCTTCCACGGAAGAAGACCTGGCCTCTAGTCGGCTCCATCAAACCCGTGATGATTTTGACGGTCGTGCTCTTGCCTGATCCGTTCGGACCGAGATAGCCGAGCACTTCACCCGGATTCACGGCGAAGCTTACGTTGTCAACCGCCGGAACGGAGCTATAACATTTGCTAAGAGAACGGACATCGAGCATCCTTAGAGTAGGATACTACATAGCACGCCGCAGCTTGCTTCGCCGTCGCGCTCGGCCAACCAAGTGCTGGACTGGCCGTATTTACGCTGCCTGCGAGCGCCTGGGCCGGTTCGCTGTTACGGTACGGCTGGGCCTGGGAGTGGAGAAAGGATTCGCTTCAATAGCCCCGCATCGGAGTGGTTTCCTACAATGACTGAGTGCCCAAGTTGTCGATCAAGGATCTCGATTTAAAGGACAAGGCTGTTTTCATCCGGGTGGACTTTAACGTGCCGCTCACGCCCGAGGGCAACGAGATCACGTCAGACAAAAGGATTCGAGCTTCACTCCCGACCATCCAGTATGCGCTCGAACACTGCGCGGCAGTAATTCTGGCCAGCCATCTGGGTCGGCCGAAGGGTAAGCCGAATTCGAAGATGAGCTTGGCGCCCGTCGCCAAACGCCTGAGCGAATTGCTCGGAAAGCCAGTCGCTCTCGCTCCAGACTGCGTGGGTGCGGAAACCGCCGCCCTGAAGCCTAAGCCCGGCGAGATACTTCTGCTCGAGAACTTGCGGTTTCACCCCGAGGAAGAGGCAAACGACCCTGCATTTTCCAAGGATCTCGCTGCTTTGGCGGATATTTACGTCAATGATGCTTTTGGCACTGCCCATCGCGCTCACGCTTCCACGGTGGGCATTGTGTCTCACGTGCCATTGGCGGCGGCGGGCCTCTTAATGGATCGCGAGCTCGAGTGGCTCACCCGAGTTACGCGCCATCCGGAGCGGCCCTGCGTAGCTCTGCTCGGCGGAGCGAAGGTTTCCGACAAGATCGAAATCATCCAAAATCTTATGGGCGTCGTGGACAAACTGCTGATTGGCGGAGCGATGGCCTACACCTTCTTGCGCGCTCGGAATGAGTCAACAGGGCGGTCTCTGGTCGAAGAAGACAAGATCGACCTGGCTCGCCAGTTATTAAGCGCCGCAGGCAATAAGCTGATACTCCCCGTGGACCACGTTGTCGTTCGCGAGGTTAAGCCGGGAGCCGATAGCGAGATAGTCAGCATCATCGCCGAGGATCAAATCGGCGTGGATATCGGGCCAAGAACGACCGAAGAGTACTCAAAGGTCATTCGCGAGGCCAGGACCGTCATCTGGAACGGACCCATGGGTATTTTCGAGATGCCGCCCTTCGACGCAGGCACCATTGCGCTGGCCAAGGCGGTTGCCGAATCGGGAGCGATGTCCCTGGTTGGCGGAGGTGATTCCGAGAAAGCAATTAAGACTGCCGGCCTCGCGGACAAGATCTCGCACGTGTCTACTGGCGGCGGCGCATCTCTTGAATTCCTGGCCGGAATCGAGCTACCGGGGGTTGCGGCGCTCACGGAAAAATCCGGTATCGGAATATAGAACTAATGTCGACGCTCGAAGAACGCAAGCGGCGCGGAGCGGAGCTCATAAAGCGGTACCGGCCTGTAAGTGGTACCGACTCGTATGCCTGTGCTGCTGATGCGATTGCCGATATTTTGCTCTTCGTCGCCCAAACCCAGGAAGAAGGTCTCCAACTGCTCCAATCGGCCGAGATGGATTTTAGAAGCACCACCGAAGGCGAGACATTTCTCACGGAAGGATAGCGGGACGGTCCGGCTCTGTCCCAACAGAGTATGCGGGTAAACTAGCGAACTGGCGCCTCACGGACAGAGCTGCCCGTCCCCTTCACACGGCAGCATCTAGTGATTTCGCAACTCGTTTTGCAAATCCCGTAGCACTTCATCCCGCTGTTCCCCGTCAAGCGTCTGTTCGAGCCTGCGTAGCGCCACCTTCACAACATCCCGGTGGTGAAGCTTAGAACCAAGTGCATCGTCGTCACTCAATTTCAGCCAAAGATCGTGCAGCTTGTTCACATCTTCAGGCCAGAGGCGTGGCGGGTGAGGGCCGAGGTTGACGAAAGTGGACGGGCGTCCCGGCGTGATGATCTCGAGTGAGAACGGCTGCCGCGGCTCCGGCAGCTTCTCCCATGCCAGGCCAATTCTTCGCGCGAGCTCATCTGAAGCCATGCGAGGAGATACACCTGTGACCAGCCGCGAGACCTTCAGTTGGTTTGCAGTCTGGACGAGCGCGTCAAACGGGTCTATCGCGGGAACGACCAACAGCTCCACCGGCTTGCCCTCTTTTTCCGCAATATTGACTGCGGCAGTAAAGAGGGTCTTTTCATCCGAACCGAACACTTGATCTTCGTTCAGGTCGTATTCGCTATCCGTACCCAGCGGCCGGACGGTCATCACGACGATATCGTTGCGGCGAAGGTCAGTCCTTTGCAAAGTTCGTTTCAGATGCTGCAGGTTGTTCGGGTTACGTATTGCCACCAGCACGCTTCCAGGTCGTGCATGGACGGACTTAGTGTCGAGGCTGGGCTGCCGCTGCAGATTAAAGCGTTCGAGTGATTGTTCCTGGCGCTCTTTGTGCCTCCGGATATTGATCCGCTCCGAAACGGTAAAGACCAGAAAAAACGCAATGGTGAAGGTGACGCCGTAAATGGTTGCGTATTGCTTCGTGAAGAGATTTACAACAGCAGTGCTCAACAGAATCAGAGTGGTTACGCCAAGGCCAACTGGGATCTCCTTGCCAGCGATGTGAAGATTCAGCGGTACCTTGTATTCCTGATCGCTGCGTTGAAACCTCAACACAAGGACGCCCAGGCCCTTTAGCGCAAAACTCCAAACCACGCCAAAAGCGTAAGCCTCGCCAAGCAGATAGACATCTCCTCGGCTCAAAACAATGGTTAGCACTTGTAATAGCGTAATAAGGTTGATAATTCGCGAAGTCGTGCCGAACTTTGGATGCGGCTTGCGGAATGACTCCAGAAGCACGCCGTCTTCGGCGACCCGATTCAGAACGCCATTCGCCCCAATCAAAGATGTGTTAACCGCGCCCGAAAGGATCAGCACGCCTACGATGACCACAAACACATGGAATGCCAATCGCAGGACCTCCGGTCCCGCCAGGTTCATGGCTAGGCCCCCAATCAGGTTGTCGACATACGTCCTCCGGGCAGCGTCCGGAATAATCATGACCGCCAAAATCGTGATGAGGCCGGTGGAGAAGGTCGCGTATAGACAAACGATATTCGCAGTGATTTTCAGGTTTTTCAGTTTGGGAGAAGCGATCTCCCGATACACCTGAGCCAAAGTTTCAAAACCGCTCATGGACAACAGAGAGTGTCCGAAAGCGATGGTGACAGCAATCAGGGGAATCGTCGGCCAGATGGTACCCCTGAGCCAGCCTAACGACTCGCGATGAAACACCAGATTGTGGGGTAAAGGCGAAGGCGGCAGCTGCCACTTCCCTTGCAGCACAATTGTTACGGGAGCCCATATCAAAATTGCCACTGCCATTACCGTCGTGATCTGGATGATCCGAAGCGCTTCTGCGCTTGACTGCTCCAGGCCCTTGATGTTGCTGCGCCAGAAATAGAGCGTAACCAAAACGCCAAAAAAAGCCGCGAAGGTATTCGGATCAATGTGGATGTCTCGATGTGCGAAGCCGAAAAGTTCGTTGATGAGACGGCCTAGGTATTGCCCCGCGCTCACGCAACTGATCGGGCCGGTCAAGATGTAATCGAAAACCAGCGAGGAGACGGAGAGCCTGGCGATGACTGGTCCCATGCTGTCACGCACCACCACGTAAACACCGCCTCTGACGAACATGCCGCAGCTTTCCATGTAAACTGAGCGAACGGCAAAACTGAAAAGCATCACGCCCAGGACGTACCAGGCCGCCGACTTGCCGATCGCTTGCTCGGCGATACCGCCCGCGTAGAACATCGACGACGCGAGGTCGTTGAGAACGATGGCTGCTCCTCGCCAGTAGCTGATGAAGGAAAGGGCAACCGTGGTCGCAATAATGACCTTTGCCGCCGCGGCCCTAGATTTCAAATCCATATCGAACGACGAAGCTTCCAGTATCCCGCGACATTGTTGCTGGACTCATTGCGCCCCTACGGTTCTGTTCTACGAAAGTGCCATCCAGGTGACATTTTCGCCGCCGCCACCGCCCAGGTGGTAAGGCTTGGACCGCGCCGAAAAAGCCGAGAGCAGTAGAATTCTACACAGATGCCGATTACTCGAATGCAACGCGCTGCGCTGACACTGTTGCTGCCTGTTCTTTTGCTTTCGGCAGGGATGCTTGTCGGTTGGGGGATCTTCGATCTGTCGGGTTTCTTTCAAAATGGCGCGCGAACCGCTTTGATCGCAGCGCTTGGGCTGGGTTGGATTGCCGGAACGCTCTCCCGCATCGAGCTTAATCCGTTCCGGAGAGGCGAACGCGCCGGGCGAGTGTGGCCCATTGTTGCAGGCATGTCCACTGTACCCGTTCTCTTCGCGCTCGTTTCGTTTTTCGACCGGCGAGGCATCTTTGTTTTTGCCGATTCGGCTGCGATTCGTTGGGTGGGCGTCGCTGCCTTTGCGCTTGGCGAAGCTCTCAGGCTGGCTGCGCTCCATCAACTCGGGCAGCAATATAGCGCGTTTATTACGGTGCAACTGGAGCACAAACTCGTAACAAGTGGAGTCTATCGGCTCATTCGGCACCCTCTATATATGGGGCAGATGCTGACCATACCCGGCGCGATGCTGGTATTCCGAAGTCCACTCGCGCCAATTATCTTTGTCATCACTGCTGTTTTCGTGGCAAACAGAAGCAGTCGCGAAGAGCGGGTCCTGGAAGGCGAATTTCCCGAGAGTTATCGTGATTACCAGCGCCATTCCTGGCGGTTTCTTCCGTACGTGTATTAAGCCCCGGCCATTTGCCTTCCGCAAATCCGCTCGAGAATCGAAATCGGCGCGTTCGCGGGATTGGCCAGGGATTCGCGGGCAATTATGAACGTTTGCTCGAGCGCGTGCTGGCCGGATTGCACGGAGTGGGGAACCACGTCGGTAAAGGTCAGCCAGGTCGATCCGGGAGGAAACTCGAGGCGATATTTAGCGCAGTTCGTTTGAAAATCCGCGTTGTGCTTCAGGTAATCATGGAAGCGCAACATGAACCGGTCGTAGGGCGATCGCGCAACGGCAGGCAGACCTGTTGCGCGGAGGACGCGGGCGGATTGGCGCAAGAGACGGCCGCCGACCGAGGAAGCGCTATGCGCAATGCGATCCAACCCCGCATCACGCGCGTAACGCTCCGCGACTTGGCGAAACGGATCGGACGTAATCCAGATGCGAGTCTTCGAAGGGGAGATATTCGTAAACACGCGCAGAATCAGATCACCGTAAGTAGGGCGCGAGGGAAACGCATCGGTGTGGATCAGATCATTACGCTTGTTCAAAGGCAAGTCTCGCCCCTGTTCTTCAAGCGGGCGAAAACTGGCGTAATCGAGCTTCCAATTTCGCGCGTACTCCGGGAGCAACTCGCTCGTAAATCGGATCGCGGCACGCGAGTAGTCGCGCAGAATACTGCGCAGGCGTTCTGTTTGCCCGTTGTTTTCTTCGATGCCCGTGACGCGATCTTCCGATGGGCGATAAGCCACATTTTTGTGAACCGCCCCGCCTGAAAAACCCAGGTCCCGCAAAAATTGCTTCGATTCTTCTAAAAGGTCGAAGGGAGTTGTCGGGAAGAAAACGACGTTTCCCGATTCCAGTTCGGGCCGATAGTCGACGTGTTCTGACTGGGGCCAAGAATCGACTGATACCAGCTTCATGTCACCAGCTTACTGGGGTGAGGGCAAAAGTGCCCGCTACTTACAGATTTACATTGAGCGTTGCTGAAGTCGAATGCGTGAGCGAGCCTGATGTCGCTGTGATGGTGATCGGATAAATGTCAGTCGCGACGCTCCTGGATGTGGAAATGGTTAGCGTTGAACGTACGGCAGAAGCAGACGTAACAACTACAGGATTCACACTGAAGCTGCCTGATATGCCGGCCGGAAGTCCGCTCAAGCTGAGAGTCGTAGACCCTGTAAACCCGTTGAGCGGTGAAATGGTGACTGTGTACGTTATGCTTTTACCTCCCACGACTCCCTCCGCGAACGGAGCTGCGTCGATAGCAAAATTCGAGACGGCATTGGTTTGGGTTTGTAAGTCCAGTTCCCAGCCGACCAGGGATCCTACGTTTGCAGGCGGCCCAAGCTCTCCTGCGTGAGTGGCTGGATCAATAATGGCCAATCGCCACGTCCCGGTGTGAATGTTGAGGCCGGTGAAACCGGAAGACAGCGTGTTCTGTACGCCGTGGGCGTCAGTCGTAAAATATTGCCCGCCGTTCACTGTGTCAGTCTGCAAGCCTGGGACAACATCCGCGGATCCTAAAGCAGCAGCTACAGACCAGATATTGCCAGGGTAGCCGCTATTGAAAAGGTAGTTATCGCCGACCGAGCCTGGAGCGCCAAACTGAGCCCACGCTCCATCCGGCTCGCTTGAACTTTTGCCGATGCGATAAAACAGATTGGCGGAAGCGACCACGCCCCCCTGAGGATTGATGTAGGAAAGGATGGCGATCAGATCGCCGGACCAGTCGTGCTGCAGGCCCTTCAAAATCACAGTGACTGCATTGCCGGAGGTGACATAGCCCTGGGCTGAGATGACGATGTTGGACGTGAGCTGCCCTGACGCTGACAAGGGAGCGCCGGGAGGGATGCTGCCGCCGCTGCCGAACCCGGAAACAGTTCCGCCTTCGCATATGAGTGGCATGGATGCAAAGCAAAGAAGGGCCAAGCGCGCCAGGTCCCGGAAGTGCGACATGTGGATTACAATAACAAAATCAGAAGGTTGGAGTATGCG
The DNA here is from genome assembly GCA_963758245.1 of uncultured Acidobacteriaceae bacterium. GTDB lineage: Bacteria > Acidobacteriota > Terriglobia > Bryobacterales > Bryobacteraceae > Bog-105. The sequence goes on from CAVWUV010000007.1 coordinate 115,913, forward strand.
CATGCGTCAATTGAACTTGTGTGTCGGGCTGCTGTGCATTCTTCCGCATACCGCCTTCTGCGCTTCCGCCCTCGCCTCGCGGGTTCTCGTGGTTTATGCCGCGAATGACGCCAACTCCACGTCAGTCGCGACCTACTATCAAAACAAACGCGGAATACCGAGCGCGAACATGTGCCCGGTGACGCTGCCGAATCCCTCGGCTACCGGATTGAATGCTTCCGATTACGCTAACTCGATCCAGATTCCGGTACAGAACTGTCTGAATGCCGCGGGCAAGGAGAACATTCTTTACATAGTGCTCGCCTATATGCGGCCCTTTGGCGTGGATCCTGGCTCGGGTTTCGACTGGTATGCACTGGACTCCTACCTGGCAGACATTTGGAACCAGTACACGACCCAGGTCTTCGACCCTGTGCCCTCGGCCACTCACGCTTACTATGTGGAGAATCAGAGCCAGGGCAATGCTTACGCACCTTTCGAGTCGCTCGCAAGCTATCGCGCGGAGGGCGTTTTCCCTTTGATCTATTCGGTGTGGCGTTTGGATGGCGCGACACCAGCGATTGCGACCGGCCTCGTCGATAAGGCGCTCGCCTCCGAAGCAGCGGGCGGCCCGATCAGTCAAAACAAAAACCCGCCGAATGCGTGTATTGACATGCTGCTCGATCCCACTACGTCTCCTGATAGCGGCTATCGCGCCGGAGATTGGGACCTCTACCGCGCATCAGTATTCCTGCGCCTGACAAGCAAATTTACTGTTGTTGCGGACACATACCAGACTGAATTTGGCACATCGCCTTCACCCAATTGCCCCAATACGGCGCTGTACGCCGGGTGGTACAACTACGGCGCCTACAACGACGCATTTTCCTGGGACACAGGAGCGATCGGATGGGATCTGGACAGCGATGCGCTCGCGGATCCGCGCTCCGGACCCACGTGGAGCACGAATGCGCTCGAAAAAGGAATCGCAGTTACCTCAGGTCCGCTGGCTGAACCCTATCTCGAGGGAATGGCGAGGCCGAGCGGTGTTCTACGCAATCTGCTCGAAGGCGCCAACGTTGGAGACGCTTTCCTGCGCAATACGCGATGGCTCAAATGGAGAATTCTAAACGTAGGGGACCCGCTGTACACGCCGTTTATTAAGAAAGTGCCGCCGTTCAACGCGCCGTTACCGGCCAATTCGCTGTCGCTCACTCCGCGGGAAGTGGTTGGGGGCGAGACACCTGTCGCGACTACCGTGACAGTGAGCGCGCCTGCGCCTTCAGGCGGTTTGACGGTAGACCTTTCGAGCAACAACACTGCGTTGTCCGTGCCATCTTCAGTGACGATTCCGAGCGGCCGGACCAGCGCAAGCTTTCTTGCGACGACATCAGCGGTGACTGGAAGCATCAACATCGCTGTCACCGCATCGACGACCTCGATGACGGTATCCAATACGATGATCCTTGACCCGATGCTGGCAGGCGTGGGGCTTGCGCAAAGCTCGATCCAAGGCGGACAGAGCGTTGCCGCCACGCTTTACCTGAATGCCAGTGCTCCGATGGCCAACGCCGTGGTGCAATTATCGAGCGATCAGCCTTCCATCGTTTCCATGCCTGCCTCGCTAATGGTCCCCGCTGGGCTCTCTGCTGTGAACTTCACGATTACGACAAGTCAGGTATCGACGAGTACGAACGTGAATATTACGTCGTCGTACGCGGGTGCAACCTCAGTCACTACGCTGACCATTACGCCGCCATAGCTACTCTCCGGTGCAAAATGAGAACGGTTCGGCTAAGTGAAAACGAAGTGTCTTTTTACTGAAAACGGAAGATGGATTGGGCGGAATTGATGCCCCAAACTACCGCATCAGCGCCCACGACGATCTGTGACAACGATCCGTCGATTAGATCCCAGTTTTGCGTCTGGGCGTCGAAGCGGAAGATATCCCCGCCCAAAGCTAACCCCCAAACGGCGCCGTCGAAAGCAACAGAAATTTGCGCAAGATTTCCTGGAAGCTGGTTCCAGTTTTGAGTCTGAGCATCGAAACGGAAAATTTGCCCGGTTGAATTGAGTGCCCAGACGTTGGCGGCCGAGCCCACCGCGATCTGCGAGAAGGTGCCGGGCATCTGGGTCCAGAGTTGTGTTTGTGGATCCAGTTCGTATGCCCCGCCGCTGCTATTAAGGCCCCAAACGGCGCCGTCAGCGCCTACCGAGATCTGCGCCAGCGCTCCTGGAACTTGAGTCCACTTTTGCGCGGATGCATCGTAGCGAAAAATGGCGTCGTTGCTGTTAATACCCCAAACGTCTCCGTTATCGGCGACCGCAATTTGAGAAAGCTGGCCTGATTTCCCAACCCAAGTTTGCGCCGAGGAATCAAACATATATATCTGACCTTGCGAATTAATGCCCCAGACGTTGCCGTCGCTTGCGATGGCTATCCGGGCAAGCTCGCCGGGAATCCAGGTCCAGCTTTGCGTCAGCCGGTCAAAGAAATAGACCTGGTTGCCGCTGCTGATGCCCCACACATCGCCATCGCTGGAAGCGGCAATCTGGGCCAGCGCGCCTGGAACAACGTGAAATGTTTGCGTCTGTTGCGTGGGCTGAACGAATTGGTATATCCTGCCTGCGCTATTCACGCCCCAGACGCTTCCATTTGCGCCTGCCGCAATCTGTGTGAGGTTCCCGGTTATGGGTTCCCAGATTTGGCTCTGCGCATTGTAGTTATAGATAGCTCCTGAGGGATCGAGCGCCCAGACGTTGCTGGCCGACCCCACACTGATCTGCGCCAGTGTTCCCGAGATCCGGTCCCAGCCCTGGGTCAAGGAATCGAAATGGTAAATCTGGTCGCTGGAGTTGATGCCCCAAACGTCACCGTCCGCTCCCACCGCGATCTGCGCAAGCGAGCCAGGCACGCCGTTAAAGCTCTGCGTCCCGGAATTCAACCGGTAAATCTGCTGCTGCGCATTGAGACCCCAGACCGCGCCATCAAACCCGACCGCGATTTTGGAAAGGCTGCCCGGAATTTGCTTCCACGCCTGGGTTGCCGAATCGAAGTGATAAATCTGCTGCGCTGCATTGAGACCCCACACATCCCCGTCCGCCCCGACCGCGATCTGCGAGAGATTACCCGCAACGTTGACCCAGTTCTGCGTGTTCGAATCGAGCCGGTAGATACCTCCGAAGCCAGTCAATCCCCACACCGCGCCATTACTGCCAACGGAAATCTGCGACAGCGAGCCGGGCGCCTGTTGCCAGCTTTGAGATTGGGTGTTGAACGTGTAGATCGCGCCAGAACCGTCTACTCCCCAGGCGGTGCCATCAGCGCCCACGGAGACTTGGCTGAGAATTCCCGCGACTTGCGTCACCGCCCGGATGTTAGTCGCGCCACTCCATCCGTTCACCAGGTTGTAAGCGTCAATCGATCCCAAGCCGCTCGCCAGATCGTAGCCGGGCTCGGCTGCATAGCCTATGACACCGCTGCTGGAACAATCCGTGCTCCCCGAAACGCATGGCACCTCATTGTTCCCTACAGTTGTATCGTGAAACGCGGAAGGCGACGAGGCAGCCAGCCGGTATAGCGCGGGAGTGATATTGCCTTGGCTGCTTGCCATGCGCTGATTCAAGAGCGCGACAACCGCAGCAAAGGCGGGCGCGGCGGCGGAAGTGCCGCCGACCGTGTCGAGGTAACTGTTGGAATCGCGGAAACCATTCACACAGTCGCCACCCGAGCAGATCAGGTAAGGATCGTGGTCCGCCGACGCGGCGAGCGCCAAATCCGGCACGTCGCGCCACCCATCATTTGGCACATTCGGTCCCTGTTGCCAGTTCGGTTTCGTAAATAAAACGCTTCTTCCTCCACCGCCCGCGGATAGCTGCCCGTCTGCGCTGGTATCGTTCCAGACTTTCTCCGGTATATAGGAGCGCGCCGAGCCGTTTTGCGCATTATTCGTCGAGTTCCAGTAATTGCCGGTGGCCTCGTTCAACTCCGTCCCGCCCATGCCGGTGACATACGGGCTGCTGCTCGGGAAATCAACAGCTAGCCCTTGACTCGCTTTGGCTGGCGGCGTTGGATTCGGCCCGCTGCCACCATCGCAATCGGCTGCGCCAGTATCGCCAGATGCGGTAACGATGGTGATCCCCTGCGCATTCGCCTGCTGAAAGGCCGAGTTTTCGGCGTCCAATTCCGCTTGCCCGAAGTTCGCTTCGCAATCACCATAGGTGATGCTGAGAACCGGTGCTGTGTTGTTATCGATTGCGTAGTTTACAGACGTGAACGCATCCCCGGAAGTGATAAAGATAATGGTGGCCTGCGGCGCAACAGCGCCTGCCCACTCAACATCCAGGTCTGATTCGGTTTCGTCGCCCGAATTGGTTTTGTCAGGAGCGCCCGCCTCCACGATCTGAGGGTCATTTGCCGGCAGGCCCGCCGCGGAACGAAAGGCCCGAATATCGGAGAGCGTGATACTGACCTGGCCCGGAATCGCAATCTTCTGGCCGCTTCCATTGATACCGCTGTTGTAGAGTGCTTGGACGTCGTAAATGGTCGCAAAGTCGCTGGGCGCCAGAAAATGATCCCCGGAGATGCTCGATGTAAACCTCGGCTCGAGGGGCGCCGCAATTTTCCTTCTTACGACATGCGGCCGCGGATGGAAATCGTTGAGTCCCCGAATTCCCGAGACCATGCCTTCGAGCGCCCGGGGCAGCTTGGGATCTGTCGAATTCGCGTAATGCTCGACGCCGCCGGTTTGATAACGATGAATGGGCGTTTGGAAATTCGAGCGAACCAGACCTGCCGTGCCGGACATGCTGACCGCCGTGCGGCTACGGTTCACCTGGACATTAGAAAACCCCGAGCTCTCCAGCCATGCGACAATCTTGTCCACATCGGTGGTGCTGATGCCGAAGCGCTGGCCATATTCTTCGGGCGTGAGCCACTTGTGATATTCCACACTGGAGGGATTCTGCTGCTCTTCGAGCAGTTGGTTCAGCTCCGCCTGCTGTGCATCGGACATTTTGAAGTGAATGGTAATTTGCGTTAACGGCAGGGCTTCCGGCGCTTCCCCTTCATCCGCCGGTGCGACGGCGAACCGGTGCGTATTCCCGCTTAAGACGAACTGTTGGCCGTCCTCTAAGGGTTCGTGAATTCGCGCAGGCGCTGCGGCGCTGGCGGGCATACTGGCTAACAGAGATACAAACCCGCAGATGATTGAGAAATGGTGGACAGAATGCTTCACAAAGGTGGACGATCAGTGGGTAATGAAAACCCCTATGACGCAGTGCTGATAGCCAGGGTTTCCTCGCTCTAAGTTACCGCATTGTTCGTACCTTATTAACAAACCATCAATTGTTTTTTCCGGTACCGCCGTTGCCGCGGGTCCGGGATCTAGCCATTGTGTCCACGATGGATTATTCCCGGTCTGAACCTACCTTGCGGACTCATGCTTTTGCCTCTGCGTCCCGGTTCCGGGCGGCTTGTTGAGGATCAGTTATTATGTCGATCCACCTCGGATCAGGCGAGGCCTCGGAGTCGTAGTTGTCGTGCCAGTTCCACCACTTGTACGGCGCGGTCTGGGGATACCCCTCTGGCGAGTCCTCCCAAGTCTCCTGACGGCCGAGCGGCGTGATGTCGAGGTAGCTCCAGGTGGTCCCCATCGCCTCGTCGCCACGGTTGTTGATGAAGTATGTGCGGAATACCCGCCCTCCGTCGCGGAAGAACACGTTGTGGCCGTGCCATTCATCGACGCCGAAGTCCGCGTCGAAACTGTCCGTTATGGTGTACCACGGCATGTCCCAGCCCATGCGTGCCTTCAGGCGCGTGATGTCCGCCTGCGGCGCGCGTGAGGCCCAGGCCAGGGTGGTCTCGCGCGCGTTCAGATGGGCCACGTGGGCGACCTGATCTGCGCCGAGGGAGCAGCCGCGGCAGGCGTGCTCGGGCCAGCCGAACACCCCGGGCTCGAAGAAGGCGCGATAGACGATCAATTGACGCCGGCCTTCGAACAAATCGAGCAGGCTCACCTTGCCCTTTGGTCCGTCGAACTCGTATTTTTTGTCCACCGCCATCCAAGGCATCCTCCGGCGTTCGGCGGCCAGGGCGTCACGGGAGCGGGTGAAGGCCTTCTCCTTGACTAGGAGCTGCTGGCGCGCAGCCTCCCACTCCTGCTGCGACACAACCGGGGGTGTGTTCATCGCGTGTTCATTGTCTCTCTCGTTGCTTGTTGCCATCTCATCTCCTCTTTTCGAATGTCCACCCATCCGTTAGCCCGCTTTCGGGCGCTTTTTCGTTTGCACTGCGGGCACGTGAGTTCCCGTAGCTTTTGCTTCAGCGTCCTCCTTGACGCGCAGCAGGTGGCTCGCCCACAACTCTTCGAAGCGGCCCACCCACCGCTCATAAATTTGTCGAATCGGCACGACGTTCAACGAGTTGATCCGCTGCCGCCGTTCTTCACGCGTGTGAATCAGCTCGACCTCACGCAGCACCTCAATGTGTTTCATCACTCCGAAGCGGCTCAGGTGCGGAAATGCGTCCACGATCTCGGTCGTCGTTCGCGGGCCCTGCCGCAACAGGTCGAGAATCGACCGCCTGGTGTTATCGGACAGCGCCTTCCACACGCCGTCCAGTTCATCGGCAGCCATCCTAGCTCCCTTGCGTGTGGGTGGAGCAATCCTCAGCGATCCTGTCCAGCAGGTTCTTCCATCCCGTCGTCACACCTTGGCGGTGCGTCGGATCGATTAAACCTATCGCGCGGTGACGCAACTCCACATGCGTTCCTCCCTGCCGCTGTTCGAGCTTCACTTCGATATGGTTCAGCGCCGGGTACGACATGAACAGAGGTCCGCTCAATTCCAGCAACACGGGTGCTTTGATCACCTGCACGTGTCCCCAAAGATGGCCGACGCCATTGCCTCGATCGCGGAACCACCGCCCGCCCGGCCATGGCTCCATCGTCATCTGCAGCGATTCACCTTGCGGGTTGGTAAAACCGTCACCGAGCCGGTGCAGTGCGCTGCGAAACACCTCTCCAATGTCCGCCTGGATGTCAATGCTCTGTGTCGTGTCCAGCATCAAATCCTCAATTGTCAAAGGTAAGCCCTCCATACGTGTCTATATGGTAACGTTACCATATAGTAACGTCAAGGGCTTTTTAGGGGAAGTGAATGCGGCGCGAGCATTTTTCGCCATCCCGATAATCGATCTTGACCACTGTTAAAAATCCGGCATTCTCGAAAGTCAATTCAATCGGCTGTGTGTTGCCTTTCGCGATTTCACGCTTGTGTGCCGGAATAAAGAGGGGTAGACGTCGTTTAGGATCAGCCGGAGCCGTTTGGTTTGGATAATGAGAAGCCGATTCGAAACGAATGCCTTCGACGCAACAGCAGCCTGAAGCGATTGGGTTGTTTTCAAATCAGCGGAATCGATTTCTGGCCGGCTTCACTTTTTGTCACCGCTTGCCCCCAATCAGGTGTGCGTCGCAGGCACGGACCGGCGCTCAGAAATTCTCAACCACCCAAGCGTTGCTGTAAGAAGACTTGCCGAGCACAGCAATATGGTGACCGTCAGGCGCGGCAACCGCCCACGCGACCCGGCTGCCTTTCAGTAGCCACAGCGGCTGGATTCGGCCCGCGAGGTCCACGCGCAGCACAGTGGCCCCACTGGGTCCCACTGAGGCGGTGTATATTTCGCCAGGATCGGCCGACCAATCGAGGCCGCTGAAATTGCTCCACGGCGCGAGCGTGATCTCGCGCTCAACGCTCCCTGATTGGGAAAGGATTTGCACCCTGCCGCCGCGCGTATCCTGCCGCAGAATTCCGATGCTGCCGCGCGGAGACACGGCCCATCCGCCATTCCAAAAGGAACGCTTGAAGAGCTCGCGCGGGTTCCCAGTCATCGCATCGAAACTCCTGAAAATCTGATCTTTCCCTTCTTCGAGCGTGATGCACCGCGTGGCAGGCGCACTTGGACACTGCACTTGAGCAGTCACTCTCGTTTCCATGATTAGCTGTGGCGCGCCGCCGGACGTCGCAATTCTCATAACGCGCGGCGGGCGGCCACTTCGCGCTTCGGTGCTGTATATGATCCATTGGCCATCGGGACTTAACCGCGCCAGCGAGACCACGTCCGGGCCGGTAGTAATTGGCTCAGCGACTTTCCTGTCGATTATCTGCTTATAGAGTCGATACGTTCCAGTCCGGTTTGATATGAAGATCACCGCTCTGCTGTCCGGAGTCCATGCATATGGCAGATCGTCGCTGTCCTCAAGAGTCATACGACGTAGAGGTTGCAGACTACCTGAGTCGATTTCACCAAGGTAAGTGTGGAGCTGCCAGTTGCTCTTCTGCAGAACTAAGGTTTTCCCATCGCGCGAGACACTAACGTTATCCAGGTGCTGCCCAAACCATTTGGTCAGCGGGCGGGCTGCACCATCAGGTTCGCCGGTTTCCGGTTTGACCTTGATTTCCCACAGGTTCGTATCGTCGTTCCCCGCCAGCGATTCGGCAGATACGCTCCGGGTGTAAATCACCCGTCCGCCCCCGAGGATGCAGAAACTCCCTCCTCCTCGCCAGTCCGGGAAATCCGACGCGATTACATAGGAAGCAATTGGAGTAGCTTTATCGCCGCGAGGGCGTCGGCTCTCTATTACGTACTGCACTTTCGAGCTTTCGTCACTGCCGCCTAACCAATGGGTCCTCAGGTCAAAGAGGCGGCGTCCGTCCGCTGACCATTGCACCATTTGAAACGCCGTCGCCTCATCAGCCGTGCTCACGATTGTTGAGTCTTCGCCGCGCGCCCCCATAATCCCGATTTCCTGATCGCTGTCGATGCCGCCACTGGTGAACGCCACCTGGGATCCGTCCGGTGACACCGATCGAGCAATGGCCTTCTGTCGAAGCTCAGTCGCTCCGTCCCCCAGGAGGCTCACGGTCCAACTGGTCGGGATGACGCCGTCGGTGGTTAACGCCTCGCTTACCGCGATGAAGTGCGTCTGGTCGGGATACCAGGCTGTGGGATACCAAGAATCTTCGTCCGGCAAAGCTTTAGGCCTATCAAACGTGTGGGTCTCACCCGTCGCAATAACCCGTAAATGTATCCCAATCTCGTCGCCATACAGCAAATATCGGCCGTCCGGCGATACAACAGAACTCTCGATGGAGTTCTCAGCGTTGTTCGTCGTGAGCTGCCTAGGCCTGAGTTCCCGGTCCCGCTCCCAATTGTGCCGAAATAAGAAAAAGCTTAGAAGCAATCCGGCCGCCAGCGCTCCGGCAATTTGAGAGGCGCGCCTCCGCCAAGAACGGCGGCGAACATCGGCGCGCACCGGAACTTGTCCGGTCACGTTTTCCGTCTGTCCATACTGACCCGGTTCGGTAAGCTGGGCGCTCTGTCGGGTTGAAGGCTGGTTGTTGTCGCTCTCCGGGTGAGACGAGTTGAGCGGCGCGATAAAACGATAACCGCGCCTTGGAAGAGTCTCCACGTATTTCGGCTGCTCGGCGGAATCGCCCAAGGCGGCACGAATTTTCTTGATCGCTTTGTTCAGTCCCTGGTCGAAATCAACATAAGTCTCGGCGCCCCAGATCCGCTCTTTCAACTCCTCCCGAGTAACCAGTTCTCCGGGCCTCTCCAGTAGAAGCGCGAGCACCGCGAAAGGCTGGCCCTGTAGCCTGACCTTTACACCACGTCTGCGCACCTCGCCGGTATCCAGATCGATGTTGAAAGCACCGAAGCCGATACTGCCACAATTCCGGCTGGGCACCGTGACCTCCAGATCTAAGTAATGTAGCACCTGCCGCCAACTCGGCCGGTTCGGAACGCCTCGGGCCCGACCTATTTTCAGCTACTTGGCGGGGAATAGCCCGGTCATCTCCATTCCATCCAGAAGGCAGCTTTCATCCATGGATCTACTGCTTCATCCCAGGCAATATGCGCGTCAGGATGTGCTCTACGCGAAAAGCGATCTGGATATGGCTGATGCTCGGAGGTTCCTTTCTCACTTTCTGTGGCGCTAAAACGCCTCCCGGCGCTCCGCAACCCATCCCCAGGCCTGCTTTTACGGTTCGCCTGCACAACGGCGGTTCGGCGACGAAACGCGACATACTCGAACTGGAGCAGAACGCAACAGCAATCTTCCAGGATGCAGGCATTGACTTGGTTTGGGTCAACTGCTCCCGCAAGGAAGCCCAATGCGTGACCTTCACCCAACCGGGCGCGCCGTCGGGGCAAACTATATTGTGGTTGCGGGTTGTCGATCACCTCGATCGAGGTGGCCCCGAGGTCCTGGGCTGGACTACCGTCGATTCCTCAGTAGTAACCGTTCAATATAGCCGTGCTCAGCAGATAGCGCGCACATCCAAGGTCGCCGTTTCTTCCGGGCAGATTCTCGGTCACGTAGCTGCGCACGAGATGGGACACGTCCTCCTGGGATCAAGTGGACACGCGGCTTTGGGCGTCATGAAGTCGACCTACAGCAAATGGGACCTTCTGAACATGGTCCAAAGCCATCTGCTGTTTACGGCAGAGGAATCGCGAGTGCTTCGTGCCAGACTTGGCGCCCGTGCGGCCCGCTCGCTCGTACCTTAGCGCGACGACGGAGAAATTCGCATCGTTGCGAGCACGAACGCGATGCCCGCAAAGGCGTAACCCTTATCGCCCTGTCCTACTCCGCCGTTTTGTGCTCCGTGTGTTTCATCATCGGCTTGAGAATCTCATCCAAAAGCGCCGGTGTGCGCTCTTCCCGAACCAGGTGCGGGTATTTTTCGCCATCCCGATAATCGATCTTGACCACTTTGAAAAATCCGGCGTTCTCGACAATCAACTCAATCGGCTGTGTGTTGCCTTTCGCGTCGCGGATCGCCTGATGCAACAATTCGTCAGTAGCCCGGCGGCCATTTATCGCGATCAATTTCATTCCCGGCCCAAGACCCGCTTGGTAAGCCGGTGAGCCGATGAGGACATCACCGATCGTCTCCTCCGCTCCTACCAGCATGCCCAGTGAATACCACGCATCCACTCCATGATCGTGCGATTCAGCGGCATGCACGAATTCGTTCTGCTGATCGTTGTATTCGATGCGATATCCGCCGTTTACAATCCCGCCGAGCGGAGCATGTGGAGACTTCGAAGTAAGGCGCTCCTGCAGAAAACTGGCCCAATCGTAAGGCTGGATTGCGTTCAAATTGCTGACGATGTTTTCAAACGTGTAGGGCACGACTTCGGGCGGCGTGTTGCCGCCGGCTCCGAGGAAGCGGGCACAAAAATCGTTCAGCGATTTCTTGCCGCCGGAGATCTTGCGGATCGTTGTGTCAACGTCCAGCCAGATCAGCTCGCCTTCGGGATAATAGTCGACCGAGCGGCGCCAGTTGTCCCACTGCTCACTGGTTCCGTACAGAATCTGCGCCGAAGTCGCAGTATCCTGCAGATCCCGCCAGGTGCGTCCGGGCCGATGATCCATGCTGGCACCGGAAGCGGCAAGATAGGAGCGATATTGCTCTTGCGTCCAAATCCCGCTACGCGCAGCGAGCACGTCACCCAAGTATTGGGTCAGCCCTTCGTAGACCCAGAGCAGTTCACCCTTCATGGGCTGCTGGTAGTTCGCGGTTGCAAGGCCCGCCGGACGCCGGTATTTCCCATTCCAGGAATGTGTGAACTCGTGCGGCAGCAGATCGCCCGCGAGCATCTTTGAATCTTCATCGAGAAAGGTGCGTGCTTCCACGCGGTCATCGCTCGATTGATGATGTTCCAGGCCGAAATGAGCAACGCTGTCGCTCAACGTCAAAAGGAAGTGATAGCTATTGTAGTGACGCGAGGCATAGAGCGCACCCGTTTCACGGACCAGGTTGCTGAACGCAGCCAGGTCATCCGCGCTGACGTTCAAGTCTTCGGGACCGTCAGCTGCCATGTCGAGATAGTGCTTGGGCGTGATTTCTTCCGCCAGTGGAATTTCGCGGAAGAATCGCCCCGCCAGCAGAGGCGAATCGATCAGCATGTCGAGCGCGACCGGTCTGAAATGCGTAGTCTCGCCCTCTGTTGATGATGCGGTCAGGGCGGTGCCGAATTTCCAGCCCTCCGGAACCTTAATGGAAGGAACAAACTTCACTTCGGACGCCGGTGTTCCGGCGGGATACAGCACCACCTCATTCCAGCTCACAACAGCCAGATTCGCGCTGGTCGAGGCTCCGGCGGAGAATCCGGTGGGCGCGGCGGTGGCGACAAAATCTACCTTGGCATCCAGCGTCGTCACGCCAGGAGGCACGGTCAAGTGAAATGCGAACATATTCACGTCATCGCGCTGCCAGGCGAGCGTCTGCCCGTTCGCCGTGAAAACGAGTCCGGCAAAGTTGTCGATGGGACCCGTGGGCCCATGCTCACCGGGAATCCATTGCGGGTAAACCAGCGTCAAAGGCCCGGGCTGCACGGGAATGGAGAGCCTGGCGTGGAGAATCTTGCGAGGCGCGTCACTTATATCGAGCGAAATGGAGATGGGTTTGCTTGTCTGGGCGAAAGCGGAGATTCCGCAGGCCGTCAAGAAGAGGAATAGGAATTCAGTCTTGTAGCGCAATTACCATGATAGGGGCGCACCATTAACAAACTTGGCCATAGCAGCATCCGGGTGGTGAGCCGCATCGTTTGGCGGCTCTTTTGCGGGATTTGTGCCGTCGTTCTCAAGATTGCGCCTGCAAGCTCCGCTGAGCGTGAAGCAATTCGGACGCTGAGGGCGGAAGTTGCAGCGCTTCCCCCTATTGCGGATCCGGATCGCTCCTCGGCGCACCCCATTTGGATCGCGGGCCGAAAAAGATTGCGCGAGTTGATCCTGAGTCGCGATCCAAGAGGCTTTCTGACCTGGGACATCGTTGCCCAGACCATGTTTCCTCGGTTCGGGACGTTCGTTCGGGAAGAGTTGAAGCTCTTGCGGAAAAGCGATTGGAACACCGTCTGGCGAAGAGCTCTCGACGAGCCGCGTTTTGGATGTCCCTTCCCCGCCCTGGTTTACCCGTCCAGCAGCACCAACACCATTCATCACGCTTACCACCTATGCCGTTTTGAATTAGACACTTCTTCACGGGTCTCGGACTACGCCCTGGCTCTTGAATTCGGCGGCGGATACGGCTCTTTGTGCCGGCTGTTTCATACCATCGGCTTCCGCGGTAAATACATCATTTTCGATTTTCCGGAGCAGTCCGCGTTACAGCATTACTATCTTTCTTTAACAGGACTGACCGGTATTACAACGATTTCGGACGTCAACTTACTCGCGCAAGCAGTAAGCCTGGCGTCGAAAGGGCCACGCCTGTTTATCGCAACTTGGTCTTTGAGCGAAAGTGAGCTGGCGATACGCAGGCAAATTGCAGAAATCGTGCATTCCTTTGACGGTTTCCTGATTGCATATCAGGAACAATTCCCGGGAATCGATAATTGCGCTTACTTTTTGGAATGGCGGAAATCTTTTCCCGATGTAATCTGGACGGAAACGACGATTGTGCATCTGCCCGGGAATCGGTACTTGTTCGGCAGGACAAAAAGCTTGTTCCCGGCTTGAAGCTTACTCGAATAAGTTCGCCTTGACTAACTCCCTGCCCGGATATATAGTCGCGCTAAATGACTTTTCGAGTTACTTCCTGGCTTGCGGCAGTTCTGATTCTTGGCGGAGTTTTTGCCGGACGCCCGACTCGTGCCGCGGGCATCGTTAACACGTGCAACGAAACGGCACTATTGAACGCCCTTACCGGGGGCGGACTGGTGACGTTCAGTTGTAGCGGAACGATCACTCTGACAGCGCCAATCGTCGTTTCGATCGACACTGCAATCGACGGAGTACGCCAGCACATCACGATCAGCGGTGGAGGCCTTGTTCAGATCTTCACCGTGGTTCCGGGGGCGACTCTGAAATTGAACAGAATAGCCATGAGTAATGGCTATACCACGCTTTGGGGCGCCGCGATTATAAATCAGGGAAGCGTGGTTATTGCGGAAAGCGATCTCTCGGAAAACGCTGCTACATTCTTGGGCGGCGCGGTCTTTAACTTCGGCACGCTGACAGTGAAAGACAGCATATTTTCCAACAACAGCGCGCCCGTTTCGGGGGGCGGAGCAATCCTGAATGACGGCACGGTAACTATCAGCAACAGTGCTTTCCTCAACAACAGCGCCAACTCCGGGGGCGCCATCGACAACAGTTCCGGCACTTTGCTCGTTACGGACAGCCTGTTTCTCAACAACACAGCGACTGACATCGGCGGCGGTATCCTCAATGACGATACAACCGAAATTAAGAGGAGCGTTTTCTGGAGCAACACCGCGTCTTCCGGCGGAGGCGTTGACGACGATTTTGGCACTCTACTGCTGACAAATAGCATTCTCGTGAGCAATACCCCCGAGAATTGTGCCGGTAATGTTACCGGGCAGGACAACCTGAGCTCCGATAACACCTGCCCTGGCTTTCATTTCGATCGTCCGACTACTTCTCGCCATTGATGGCTATGCTCGTCAACTCGACGCCATCCATTGTGGTATCGCTCCAGATCGATTGGGTGCCCCAGATAGTCTGAGTGCCCCAGATGGTTTGAGTCCCCCAGATGGTTTGAGTCCCCCAGATGGTCTGAGTCCCCCAAATCGTCTGAGCGCCCCACACGATCGGGTTTGAGCAGATTGATGCGGAGTTGCAAACCACGACCGCCGATGGGGACTGCAACATCGCGACAGGAGAAAGAGCGGTGCCACTGAACAGAGTGTTGTCGGCGAGCGCGGCCTGAATATCCAGGTATCCGGCGCCGATGGTGAAGATATCGTACTCGCTGGTGTAGCTCTGATGCGTAATTGGGTCGTAGGCGGTACTGGTTTTCGGGAACTTTTTGTATGCGGTGCGCATGAGCCTCGCCTTGACCTGATCGGGCGTAAGCGTTGGGTGAGCCTCGAGCAGAAGGGCGGCAGCGCCGCTGACTACCGGCGCGGCCATGCTGGTTCCGCTTAGCACGAAATAGAACTTTGACGGGATGGTCTGACGCGTGGATTCGAAGTAATCCAAAGGCACCTTATTCAGCGGAAAGAGAACCGGCAACGTGCCGGTTGAGGAAAGAAGTGAGACCACCAGGTTCCCTGGGGCGACGATATCCGGTTTCACAATGTGATCCACTTGAGTTGGCCCTTTGGAGCTATAGCTCGCGATCAGATCATCAGTGCGCTCGGGGGTGCCCATCGACTTCATCGCGCCCACCGTAATGACATGCGGATCGTTCCCAGGCGCTGTGATGGTCCCGTACCCGTTGTTGCCGAATGAGTTATTCCTCCCGTCATTTCCAGCGGCAACAACGACTACGATTCCGGCCTTCCAAGCCGCTTCTACAGCTTGACAAAGCGGATCGAGTTTGTAGCTCTCAAATACCGGGCGGCCGAGTGAAAGGTTGATCACCCGAATGTTGAAAGCACTCTTAAGCTGGATGGCCATATCGATGGCAGCCACAACACCGCTGTCAGTTCCTTCGCCGTTCTGGTCCAGAATTCGCAGGCTTATCAGATTGGCTTTGGGGGCCATACCTATGAAGGTACGAATGCAGTCGCTGCAAGTGGAATCCTTGCCGTCTCCCGCGATTATCCCCGCGACGTGCTCGCCGTGGCCGTAATAATCGTTGTTACCGCCGCCTACAAAACTCTGTTTGAAAATGACGCGGTTACTTCCGGTCGTCAGATCATCATGACTGGAGATGCCGCTATCGATTACGGCCACCCCGATCCCCGCTCCATTCAAGCCGGATTTCCAGGCGACCGGCGCATTAACGGCAGCTGCGGTGTTATCGAGCAGCCCTCGGATTTTACGGTCGGCCGAAATATACGTGACGTCGGGATCGGCCGCTAAACCGCTTAATTGCGCGACGGGAATGGAATAAAGCCCGCCACGGATAGAGTGCAGTTCCGTTTTCAGAACACCGCCTCTGTCGGCTACCCGTTGATGCTGCGCGCGTGTAGGCGCTCCTCTGTACTGGATAATGACGTCTACTTTAGATTCCGGATCTTGGTTCTCCAGATCGTGTGACACCTTCGAATCCTGAGCAAGAACGGGAATCGACAACAAAACTACGACGGCGATTTTGAAAATAGAGTGTTCCATAACTCTTTCAGGCCTCCGTCTGACCCACTCAGACGTTCAGCCGTGACGAATTTTCCTGCGCGCTTGATGAATCGTGCCAAACGGATTTGAGTTTTCTTATAAACTGTACGAGTTTTATACCCAAATCGGACGATTTGGTCCTACGGCCCTCGAATCTGACGGGCTTAAATTTGCAGTTGACGTGATGCTTAAGGAGTCTTTAGATTATAAACTAGATTGAAGCCGCTTAAAATAGGTTAATTCCACAAAAATGTTGCCGATCGGGGCTGAATCGCGATGCGTACATGATTAGCTGCTCGATGAACCACCGAGCCATGTGTTTGCCTGTCTTGTTTGGGGCCGCAGCCTTGGCTCTCTTTGCGACAAATCCAACACGGGGCCTGGATCCATCAAAATCCATTCTTCAATTTCATCAAGACGTTTGGGGAATGGCCGAGGGTTTGCCCCAGGATACAGTGCCAGCGATCACGCAGCTGCCGGATGGTTACCTTTGGTTTGGCACCGAGCTCGGACTCGTTCGCTTCGATGGCCTGCGCTTCGCGATTTTTGATAAGAGCAATACGCCCGCGCTTAAAAACAATAAGGTAGACGCAATACAAGCAGATGGCGCGGGTGGTCTTTGGATCGGTACGTTCGGAGGCGGAATCACCCACTTAAATGACGGCAAATTTACCACGTTCACAACAAAGCAAGGGTTGTCTAACGACAGCGTTCTTTCACTCCTTCAGGATCGGACGGGAGATCTCTGGATTGGAACAGAAGGTGGCGGTGTAGACCGGCTGCACAACGGGCACTTCACCAGCTACACCACGAAGAACGGGCTTCCTAATAACGAGGCGTTTGCACTGGCGCAAGACGCGGACGGAAGCATTTGGGTTGGCACGCATAATGGCCTGAGCCGTTTCAAGGATGGGGCCTTTATCACTTATGGGACCCGCGACGGTCTCGGGAATTCGTATGTGAGGTGCCTGTATTCGAGCCGCAGCGGAAGCCTCTGGATCGGCACAAACGGCGGAGGCCTGAGCAGCTTCCGGAATGGAAAATTCCGGACTTATGACGTGAGAAACGGGCTGCCGAGCAACGCGATCGCTTCTATTCGCGAGGACAGCAGAGGCAGTCTGTGGATCGGCACTTTCGGCGGCGGCGTTTGTCGAATGACCGGCGCTGATGAAGCCGATGGGACCACCGGAATCAAATTTGATTGTTATTCCGCTAAAGACGGCCTGCCGAGCAACGACGTGCAGTCCATCTATGAAGACGCGACCGGTGATCTTTGGGTTGGGACCGGGGGCGGCGGTCTGGCTCGCCTGTCGAACGGTAAATTGTTCACCTCGTACGGAACAAGGCAGGGGTTGTCGAACTCGGCCGCGCTGCCCATTTACGAGGATCACGAAGGCAATCTCTGGATAGGAACAAACGGCGGAGGGCTCAATCGCTTTCGCGATGGAAAGTTTACGGCGTTCACCACCAAAGATGGGTTGGCTGACAACCTCATACTTACAGTTTCTGAAGACCGTCAGGGAGACCTCTGGATTGGGACACGCAAAGGCCTGAATCGGTATAAAGACGGAAAATTTACCACTTACACCGCAAAAGATGGTCTTCCCAGCGATATCGTTATTGCTACTTACGTCGATCGCGAAGGCAATCTTTGGATCGGAACACGGTCAGGGCTGGGGAAATTAAGAGACGGGACATTTAGCACGTATACGACCAAGGACGGGATGTCGAGTAATGTAGTCCAGGCGATTTACGAAGACTATCACGGCAGCCTGTGGATCGGCACAGTGGGCGGGGGTCTCGACCGGTTCAAACACGGAAAATTCGAGGTGTTTGACTCGAAGCGGGGGCTATCGAGTGACGCAATATTCTCGATCCACGAGGACGCTGGCGGAACACTTTGGATTGGGACGGATGGCGGGGGCTTGGATCGCCTGAAGGATGGGAGATTCACATCTTATACGACGAAAAATGGACTTCTCGATGACGAGATTTCTCAGATTCTCGAAGACGATTCAGGCGATTTATGGATGAGCACCAATAAAGGCGTGTTCCGTGCGAGCCGCCGGCAATTGAACGATTTCGCAGAACACAAGATCAGCCGCATTTCTGCCATCTCGTACGGAACCGCCGACGGGATGAACACGCAGGAATGTAACGGAGGATTCCAGCCGGCCGGTTGGAAAAGTCATGATGGCCGATTGTGGTTCCCAACAAACAAAGGAATAGTGGTTGTCGACCCGAAGAAGGTCGGAATAGGCGAGCCACCCCCGCCCGTTGTTCTGGAACAAGCATTGTTCGATGGGCGGGAAGTTGGCATCGGCGCTAGGAGTGTTCGGCTGCCCCCGGGGCGAGGCGAACTCGAATTTCGTTATTCGGCGCCTAATTTTCAGACGCCACAGAAAACCATTTTCAAATACAGGTTGGAGGGCTTCGACCGGAGCTGGATCGAAGCCGGCACCCGGCGCACGGCTTACTACACGAACATACCGCCAGGCAAATATCGGTTCCTGGTAATTGCAAGTAACGGCGATGGCGCTTGGAGTTCACCGAGCGCCTCAATGGGCATCATGCTGGAATCCCATTTCTACCAGACCTTTTGGTTTTACTGCATATGCATGATCGGCGCCGTCAGTCTGGCGGCCGCGGGACACCTGCGGCATGTTCGCCAGTTGAATGAGAGAAAGAAAGTCTTGGAGCAGCATGTCGGCGAAAGGACGGCGGAGCTGCGCAAAGAAATCGCGGAGCGAGAGCGGGCTGAGATGGAACTGGTGAAAGCTAGGGATGCCGCCGAGGAGGCAAGCCGCGTGAAAAGCGAGTTTCTGGCCAACATGAGCCACGAGATCCGCACGCCCATGAATGGAATTCTCGGTATGACCGAGCTGGCCTTAGAAACGGAATTAAGTCCTGAACAGCACGAATATTTGGGGATTGTCAAGCATTCCGCTGACTCGCTGCTGACCGTCATTAACGACATTTTGGATTTCTCCAAAGTCGAGGCGGGCAAATTGGCGCTCGATCCTATCGCTTTTAGTCTGCGCGAGAGCTTGGAGGAAACAGTACAGTTGATGGCCTTCCGGGCGGATCAGAAAGGCCTTGAACTGATCTGCGACGTAGATCCCGACGCGCCGGAGATGGTTCAGGCTGATCCCACAAGGCTGCGGCAGATCGTTTTAAACCTCATCGGAAACGCAATCAAATTTACCGACCAGGGCGAAGTAGTCTTACAGGTCAGGCCTGAAGCGCGAGACTCGTGTCGCGTTTCGCTCCATTTCATGGTGCGGGATACAGGCATAGGCATTCCTCAAGAAAAGCAGGAATCGATTTTTGAGGCGTTCTCTCAAGCTGAGACTTCGACGACCAGAAGATTCGGCGGCACCGGTCTCGGCCTCGCAATCTCGTACCGTCTGGTTCATCTGATGGATGGTCAGATCTGGGTAACCAGCGAAGTGGGGCGCGGCAGCGAGTTTCATTTTACACTTGAATTCGGCATTGTGGCCGGGAAGGATGGTCCGCCAGTCGAAGCCATGAATCTCGAGGACATGCGCGTTCTGGTCATCGATGATCACCTGACGAACCGTCGCATGCTGACGAAGATCCTGGCGCGATGGGGCGCAAGAACGGCCGATGCCGAGACTGAGGAGCAGGCTATCGCGGCGCTTCAGCGAGCAAAAGATGCCGGCGATCCCTTTTCCGTTGTTTTGACGGACGCCCATATGCGGAAGGCAGACGGATTCGGCTTAATAGAGAAGATTGACGCCAATCACGATTTCACGGGCGCGATTATCATGATGATCACTTCCGGAGAACAGTTGGCAAGCGCCGCGCGATTCCGGAAGCTCGGCATAGCCGCGTACCTGACCAAGCCGATACGGCAGCACGAACTTCGCGAGGCGCTGCAGCGCGCTCAAAGTGCGGCACGCTTTACGGCCAGCCTCCAAAGCGTCGCCTCTAGAACAGCAATGAGCGCCAACCAGGCTAGCAGATTGCTTCGAGTTCTGATCGCCGAGGACAACCATATTAACCAGCAACTGATGCTGCGGTTGCTGAAGAACCGAGGCCATACGGTCATCCTGGCAGGCGATGGAGTAGAGGCGCTGACGGTACTCGAACGAGAGCGCGTCGACTTGGCCCTGATGGACGTGCAGATGTCAGAAATGGATGGGTATCAGGTGACCACGGCTATTCGTGAGCGAGAAAAGATCACCGGCGATCACTTGCCCATTTTTGCCATGACCGCCTATGTTTTAGAGGGCGATCAAGATCGATGCCTCGCTGCGGGCATGGATGGCTATATACCGAAGCCGATTCGACCGGATGAGCTCTTTGCAGTCATCGAGCGCCTTGCGCCTGCGGCTTCCGCAGCCTGGGTGTGAGAGCGGATTAGAAGCTGGCGGATAGGCCGGTCGCTTGCACCTGGCCAAACGCAACGACGCCGAAGAATACAACACAAGAAGCTACTGATTCAGCGCTGGCAGCTTCGGAGCGGACGCTTTGTTCCGGGCATTTCGCCGCGGAAGATTCGTTGCTTCGAAATTCTTCGTCTTGTCGGCCAGGCGGATCGTTTCGTAGCCTTTGCGGCGCGCCATGATCCGATAATCAAAGGCGATGCTTGAGCGACCGCCGCTCAGTTCGTGAACTTCGAAACTCTGGGGAGTTTCGTTCGCCACATACACGCCTTTGCAGTCGCCTTTTGGAGTCAAGAACACGTGGTACTCGACGCCCGTGTTCACGGTTTCGGCGAACGTGGGTTCCAGAGTCACCGTCGCCGCTCCCCCGGAAAGCTGTCCCGAGCCCGCATCCTCGAACCAGTTCTCCGGCGCTTCGACGGCATACAGCGCGATTTTGCGCGTACCGTTGTCGACTGGAACTACAGCGGACTTGCTGCCGGTGCAGAGCAGGTTCCCGGACGTGTCGATGTGGCACCACCCGTGAAGGCTGCCGGCGTTAAAAGCCTGGGCGTCGCTGCTCGGCGAATCGTTACTTACTGAGAGGGTGAAGTTACCCTCACTGTTGTTCTCAAAAACCCCGGCGTAGCCGTCATCGGCACTTCCCAGCACAGCCACTAGGTGGCTCTGGTTCGTATCGCCCCATACCCCGACACCGGAAACCTTCGCCCCCGTGACGCTCTGCCCGACGAGCGTGCCGTATACACCCACGCCGATTGCGCTGTTCGTAAAACCCTCCACGCCTACCGTTTGCTGCGAACTGCCTTCAGCCGCCCAAATACGCCGAACGCCCCTTTCACATCGTCCGCTTCAAAACCCTGTATTCCGAACGTGGCGCCTCCCACGCTCTGACTTCCCGCGAACGTGTTCGCTCCCAGCGTGGCAAAAGCGCTCGCCGCCTGGCCGCCCAGAAGACTTGCGTTCAGATTTGCTACTTGCGTCGTCGAAGCCACCGAGAGCGGAGCTGTTCCCGTTGCGACCGTGGAAATGAGCTGGCCGCTGGTGCTGACATTCCCGGTGCTGGTCTCTCCGCCCGAAAACGTCACCGCGCCGTCGAATTTCGCTGTCCCGTTCACTTCCAGCAGTGTGGATGGCGCCGCAGTTCCGATTCCCACATTCCCGCCCGATTTCAGATACAACTGCGTCAAACTGTTGTTCGTGCCTAATACTAGATCTTTCGCGGAATCCGTGTACAGCTTCGCCCGGGTCGTATTAATGCCGAAGATCATGCTGTAGTTCAGATCGTGATTGCTCGCCACATAAGCTAGGTCATTGACTTGCTCGGTCTCTCCCGCCGGAGTCATTCGCGTAATCCCGTTGAAAAACCCCGCCGTGTCCCCGGAGCTGAACGGCGCAGCTTTGCCGAGATAGATATGCCCGCCCGAGGTAATCCCTCCCAGCACCGTAGCGGAGCTGTTTTGAAACTGCAGTAAGTCCGCCGATTGCGATGCTGCGCCTTTTAGTAAGTTGCCGATGGTAGATGAGGAATTGGGAATAATCTGCAATTGCGCTGCGGGCGTGGTGGTCCCGATTCCCACATTGCTACCCAACTGGAACAGAATCGAGTTACCCAAATTCGTACTGCTGGTCCAGAGCGGAATGTAATTCGTTGTTCCGGTGCCGGCCAGCGTCGCAGAATTGAGTTCTGGGGCGACAACCATTGGACCCGCTTCAGGTAACGTGCCGCTCGATTGCGCGATCTGCGAGTCTGTCGTCACGAACGCTGATGCCGGTTTGCCGCCCAGCGTATCCGCATCGGCTGCCTTCAACGCATACGGCACGCCAACGAGCAAGACGCGCGGCTCATCCGGCTGCTCTTGGGTTTGTATCGCCAACCAGCGCGCCGCTCCGGTAGTGAACAGATCCAGCGGCAAACCGGCGGGATTGGTCGATCCGAGGTGAACAGTGTAGTTGCCCTGCGCATCGGTCTCCGCGACTTGGGTTTCAGACCAGAGCGGCGAGCCTCCGTCCTGTTCCGCAAAAAGGGAAAACGTCAGTGAGACGGGACCGGTGACCGGCTTTCCGTTCGCGTCCTTAATCACTCCGCTATAACTCACTAACCGGGGCACAGTTGAACCAGCGGCTTGCGCCGCCGGTCCTTGCGCTTGCGCGAATAAAATTGCGCTGAACAGCATTGTCGCCGCGAAGCAAAGGGTCCAAGAAATTGGAAGTTTGTTCATTTTTCTGTCCTCAGATGGGATCCGATTCTGCGAGATCCCTCGCCATTGATTGCGAAGACGCGGCCTGCTTTTTGAAAAATCAGCAAAAGAAAACTTCCCGGAAAGGATTGATCGACTCCCGCTACGTTTCCATGGCTGCGGCGCCCATCACCCTGATATTGCAAAAATGTTCGTGGGCCGGCAGTGGAAAGCCTGGTCCTCGACTGGCGAATAGCTGCTGCAGCTACTGAGCGGGCGATGCCTCATTCGGACGCTGTGCGGTTGCCCCTTCGAATCGTGCCATTCTTTCTTCGACCGCCTGTAGCTGCGCCTCGAGTTGTCGAATCTGCTCGTCTTTTTCATGCATCATCTGATATAAGCCCTGAATCGACGCGAGCGCAACCCCTTGCGCGTCCCCTTGAGCGATGTACCTGTCCGTGTCGCCCAAACCGAAAGCCGCGTAGAAATCCTGCGCCATCGGTCCGATATGCTTGCGACCGGCAGAATCGGCTTTCATGCTCCATTGCGAGATCGGCATCTGCGCCACACGATCCAATACCGAGCGCGAGTCAATTGCAACGATGTTGTGTTTCAGGTTGCGATCGCTCGAACAGGTCCAGCTGCCGCTGCCGGTCGAGAGATAACAGCCTTGACTGTTCGGACCGTCGTAGAAGTAAATGGGACCGTTGACGCTCACGGTAAACGAGTTTGCTCCTGCGCTTTTGCAGGAACTGCTGTTCTGTTGGCACCAGACGAATGAGCCATCATCCGTAGCATCGGCGTCTTCACCCGCCGCAAAGCTGTTATAGCCGTTAGCGGTGTTGGCAAGCCCCCCCGCCACCATCGAATAAGGGCTGTTCGCGATGTTTTCAGAGCCCCCGGCTACAGTTGCGGCCGTACGGCCGACGGTGTTGGAAAAGCCGGCCACGATCGAAAACTGGCCGCTGGCGATGTTTTGAGAGCCCCCGCTCGCCATCGCGTACTCACCGCTGGCGGTATTGCCGCCGCCCCCGGCGACTACCGAAAGCTCGCCAGTGGCGGCGTTGCTCGTGCCCCCGCTCACGGTCGCGCCATAGGCGGCTGTGTTTACCGCGCCTCCGCTCACGGTGCCGAAATCGGCCGTAACGCTATTCACGTTGCCGCTTAAGCCACCCCCGCCGATCATTGCGCCCGTTGCGCCGATGGTGACGGTATTGCCGCTCCAACCTCCAATCACGTTGGAACTGGTAAAGCCGGTCGCCGGATCCGTCACGTTTCCGTGCAAAACAAGCGCGCTGTTGATCGAGCCGGTCAGGCTCACATCACCGGTGATCGCCTGTGTCCCCGTAAACGCATTCGCTCCGATAGAAGCGAACGCGCTTGCTGCCTTCCCGGCCAACAGACTCGCGTTCAGATTCGCTACCTGTGTCGTTGAAGCCACCGAAAGGGGTGCCGTTCCCGTTGCGACCGTGGAAATGAGCTGGCCGCTGCTGCTGACATTCCCGGTGCTGGTCTCTCCGCCCGAAAACATCACCGCCCCGTCGAATTTCGCTGTCCCGTTCACTTCCAGCAGTGTGGATGGCGCCGCAGTTCCGATTCCCACATTCCCGCCCGATTTCAAATACAACTGCGTCAAACTGTTGTTCGTGCCTAATACTAGATCTTTCGCGGAATTCGTGTACAGCTTCGCCCGGGTCGCATTAATGCCGAAGATCATGCTGTAGTTCAGATCGTGGTTGCTGGCCACATAAGCCAAGTCATTGACTTGCTCGGTCTCTCCCGCCGGAGTCATTCGCGTAATCCCGTTGAAAAACCCGGCCGTGTCGCCGGAGCTGAAAGGTGAAGTTTTGCCGAGATAGACATGCCCGCCCGAGGTAATCCCTCCCAGCACCGCAGCCGAGCTATTTTGAAATTGCAGAAGATCCGCCGACTGTGACGCCGCGCCTTGCAGTAAATTGCCGATCGTGGAGGACGAGCCGGGAATAATCTGCAATTGCGCTGCTGGGGTGGTGGTTCCGATTCCGATGTTGCTACCCAACTGGAACAGAATCGAGTTACCCAAATTCGTGCTGCTGGTCCAGAGCGGAATGTAATTCGTTGTTCCGGTGCCGGCCAGCGTCGCAGAATTGACTTCTGGAACTGCCGCAACGCTTTTCGCTGTCTCTGCATTCGAGTTACCGCTCGCCTGTCCGGCCTGTGTTCCCGCCGAGCGTATCCGCATCGGCGGCCTTCAACGCGTAAGGAACTCCAACGAGCAGAACGCGCGTGCCTCCGCCTGCTCGGGTGTTTGGATTGTCAGCCATCGCGCCGCTCCTGTAGTAAAAAGGTCCAGCGGCAGGCCGGCCGGATTGGTTGCTCCCAGGTGAACGGTATAGTTACCCTGCGCGTCCGTCTCCGCGACTTGCGTTTCAGACCAGAGCGGCGAGCCGCCGTCCTGCTCCGCAAAAAGGGAAAACGTCAGTGAGACGGGACCGGTGACCGGCTTTCCGTTCGCGTCTTTAATCACTCCGCTATAACTCACTAACCGGGGCACAGTTGAACCAGCGGCTTGCGCCGCCGGTCCGACCGTATACGTCGTTTGCGCTTGCGCAAATACAATCGCGCCAAAGAGCAGAACAGCAATTAGCTTAGTCATGATTCGCCTACCGATTCACGACTGCGGTTGCCTGGGCTTTCGAGACGCGCTGCGGGAGCTTCATTGCCTCGAATTCCTTCGTCTTGTCAGCTAGACGAATAGTCTCGTATCCCATCCGGCGCGCGACGATGCGGTAATCGAAAGCGACGGTCGATTGCCCGCCTGCCGATTCGTGAACTTCGAATCCTAGGGCAGTCTCATTACTTACATACAGCCCTCTGCTGTCGCCCTTCGGCGTGAGAAACACGTGATACTCGGCGTCCGTGTTTACGGTTTGGGCGAATGTCGGTTCGAGAGTGACGGCTGCCGAACCGCTGGAAAGCTGTCCGGAGCCGAAATCCTCGAACCAGTTCTCCGGCGCTTCAACGGCATAGAGAGCGACTTTGCGCGTGCCGTTATCGACTGGAACTGCTGCAGACTTGCTGCCAGTGCAGGTCAGGTCGCCGGAGGTATCGATATAGCAGCCGGCGCTGCAGCCAAAGCCCGTGCAGCCCTGGCCCACGGCAGCAAAGACCGGGGCTTCAAAGCCAGCCGAACCATTGTAGACGTAGAGCGCGTCGTAACCCTCGCTGTCATTCGCAAAAAGCCCGGCGTAGCCGTCATCGGCGGTTCCTATGACGCCTTTGCCGTTCAGCTGATTCGTGTCGCCCCATACCCCCATACCGGGGGTAGCAAGGTGCGCCCCTGTGGAGCTCGCTCCGACCAGTTTGCCGTATACACCTGCGCCAGCCGGACTCGCCGTAATACCCTCCACGCCGGTGGTTTGTTGCGTGCTGCCATCGGCCTGGCCAAATAGGGCAGTCTCGCCGTTCTGATCGTTGCTTTCAAAACTGAACATTCCGCCCAACACCTCGACGCCGTTGGTAAAGGAGCCGCCAACTCCCTCGACAATTCCGCCCGCAATGATATTGCCGCTAGCGCTGATATTCCCCGTCACACTCTGATTGCCCGTGAAAGTGTTGGCCTCATGGGTGGCGAATGCGCTCGCCGCCTGCCCGCCCAGAAGGCTCGCGTTCAGATTCGCTACCTGTGTCGTTGAAGCCACCGAAAGGGGAGCTGTTCCCGTCGCCACGGTCGAAACGAGCTGCCCACTGGTGCTCACATTTCCCGTGCTGGTCTCTCCACCCGAAAACGTTACCGCTCCATCGAACTTTGAAGCTCCATTTACTTCCAGCATTGCGCTCGGAGTCGCGGTTCCGATTCCCACATTCCCGCCCGATTTCAAATACAACTGGGTCAAACTGTTGTCGGTGCCTAATACCAGGTCTTTCGCCGAATTGGTGTACAGTTTCGCCCGGGTCGTATTAATGCCAAAGATCATGCTGTAGTTCAGATCGTGGTTACTGGCCACATAAGCTAAATCATTGACCTGCTCGGTTTCGCCCGCCGGAGTCATTCTCGTAATCCCGTTGAAAAACCCGGCGGTATCGCCGGAGCTGAAGGGTGACGTTTTGCCCAAGTAGATATGGCCGCCCGAGGTAATGCCTCCAAGTACCGCAGCCGAGCTATTTTGAAATTGCAGAAGATCCGCCGACTGTGACGCCCCGCCTTGCAGTAAATTGCCGATCGTGGAGGACGAGCCGGGAATAATCTGCAATTGCGCTGCTGGCGTGGTGGTTCCGATTCCGATGTTGCTACCCAACTGGAACAGAATCGAGTTGCCCAAATTCGTGCTGCTGGTCCAGAGCGGAATGTAATTCGTTGTTCCGGCGCCGGCCAGAGTCGGGGAATTGATTTCTGGAACCGCCGCGACGCTTTTCGCTGTCTCTGCATTCGAGTTACCGCTCGTCTGTCCCGCCTGCGAGCCCGCCATCGCGTAAGCCGAGGCTGGTTTCCCGCCGAGCGTATCCGCATCGGCCGCCTTCAACGCGTAAGGAACTCCAACAAGTAACACTCGCGAGGGCTCCTGGACTGCGGGTGCCTCTGATTGTACGGCCAGCCATCGCGCCGCCCCCGTAGTAAAAAGGTCCAGCGGCAGGCCGGCTGGATTGGTTGCTCCCAGGTGGACGGTATAGTTACCCTGCGCGTCCGTCTCCGCGACCTGCGTTTCGGACCAGAGCGGCGCGCCGCCCTCTTGTTCCGCAAAAAGTGAGAACGTCACCGACATCGGCCCGGTAACCGGGTTACCAGCCGCATCCTTCATGACCCCGCTGAAATTGACTAAACGGGGAACGTTCGGGGCCGTGGCTTGGATTGAGGCAGGCGTAACCGCCGCTTCTCCTTGCTCTTGCGCGAACGAAGTTGCATTGAACGCATACAGCAGACAGCATATTGAGATAAGTGGTGAGATATTTTTTGATCTCGGAAGCTTGTTCATTTGGTTTCTCCTATGACGGAACCCGCTCCGCGAGATCCCTCACCACTGATTGCGAAGACGCGGTCTGTCTTTTGAAAATTAACTTAAGAAACTTTTTGGAAAGGGTGATACACTCTTGCCAGATTTCAATGGCTGCGGCGCCCATTACGCTGATGTTGCAGGAGTTTGCAGCAGGTGACAAAAGCGCGCTGGACCGGTTAACGCCTCATGTGTATGAGGAGCTTCGAAAGCTCGCCGGCCGCCATTTGAGAAACGAGCGCTTCGGCCATACCCTTCAACCCACGGCTTTGGTCCATGAAGCCTACCTGAAGCTGATAGGGAACGATCAGCCCGACTATCACAGCCGCGCGCATTTCCTCAGCGTCGCCGCCCGCTTAATGCGGCAGGTTCTGATCGATCATGCTCGCACCCACAACGCGGGAAAGCGAGGTGGGGGGCAGTTGGCCTGCGCGCTTGAAGATTGGATGGATCCTCCTGTCGAAAGCCCGCCGGCGGTGATCGCCATAGACGATGCGCTGCGGACGCTCGAGCAATCGGATCCCCGCAAGGCTAAGCTGATCGAAATGCGTTTTTTTGGCGGGCTGACGGCCGAAGAGTCTGCCGATGTGCTCGATCTCCCAGTCGAAAAGGTCCGCGCCGAGCTGCGCGTCGCGCAGGCATGGCTGAAGCGGGACCTCGATCGCCAATTAACTAAAGCGAAATAATTTCAAAAACGCCTTTCCGTTTACGCAGATATAAGTGAGGGCCCTTCGGGGACATCAATGCTACGGGAAAAATGGGATCAAGCGCAGCGGTTGTTCCTTGCCGCGGCCGACCTTGCGCCGTCTGAGCAGGCCCTATTTCTAAACCAATGCTGCGCCGACGATCTCGAATTGCGCGCCGAGGTGGAATCGCTGATCCAGTCGGACACCGGCAGCGCGGAATGCATTGCAGCCGCAGTGGAAAGCGAGGCGTCGCGGCTGTTCGATTCCCAATGCCGCGATGATCGCCTCGGTCCTTACCGGGTTCTGCGCCAACTCGGACGCGGAGGCATGGGCGCCGTATTTCTGGCGACTCGCGATGACCAGCAATACCACAAGCAGGTAGCCATCAAGGTTGTTAAGCGCGGGATGGATACTGCTGAAGTATTGGAGCGGTTCCGGCATGAGCGCCAGATCCTCGCCAATCTCGATCATCCTTTCATCGCACGCCTCTATGACGGCGGCAGCACGGCCGACGGCTTGCCCTTTTTCGTGATGGAGTACGTCGAAGGCCAGCCGATCGACGTCTTTTGCGAACAGCGCGAGTTGGATACGAAGACGCGGCTGCGGCTATTTTTGAAAGTTTGCGAAGCGGTAGCTTACGCTCATCGAAATCTGGTGGTTCATCGCGATCTGAAGCCGGCCAATATTTTCGTCACGCCGACGGAGACGCCCAAGCTGCTGGATTTCGGCATCGCGAAGCTGGTCAGCCCCGAGCCAAGCAAAATAGCCACTGCGGTTCAGGCGTTCACGCCCGATTACGCGAGCCCCGAGCAAGTACGCGGCGAGGCTATTTCGACAGCGACGGATGTTTACTCGCTGGGCGCCGTCCTATACGAATTGCTCACCGGCGAGCGGGCTCAGAAGTCAAAGGCGGTCACTCCGCTTGAGGTGGATCGCGCCATTTGCCAGACCGAAATCACTCGTCCCAGCCAGATGGCGCCGCACCTCGACAGCGACCTCGACAATATCGTGCTGATGGCCATGTCCAAAGAGCCGAGCCGGCGCTACGCGTCCGCCGATCAGTTTGCCGCGGACATTCAACGCTATCTGAATGGCGAGCCAGTTGTAGCGCGCAAGAATTCGTTCTGGTACCGGACGCGGAAATTCGCTCGGCGGCACCGATTTGGAGTCGCGGGCGCGGCCTTGATTTTGTCGACGCTCGTGGCAGCTTTGGTGGTGACCGTCTCTGAGGAGAGGATGGCGCAGTCTGCGCGTCAAGCTGCGGAAGCGCAACGTACGGTCGCCGAGGGTGAGCGGATTCGCGCCGAACGCGGGTTCAGGCAGGCCGAAGCAGCTCGTGTGGCGGAATTACAGCAGCGTCTCAATGCCGACCAGCAGCGCGATCAGGCGGTGCGCGAGCGCGCTCGCGCTGAGCAACGCCTTACTCAACTACTCGGGCTTGCCGACAAAGCGCTGTTCCAGATCCACGATGTGGTTGCCAGGCTTCCAGGCGCAGCCGAAGCCAGAAAGGTGCTGGTAAGGACCACGCTCGATTACCTGGAGAGCATCGAGAAGGAGCACGGTCTCGACGACCGATTGCGGCTTTCTTTGGCCGGCGGCTATTCCAGGATCGCGGCTATCCAGGGTGATACCGCCGGTGGCGGCCTCGGAGGCTATGAGGGCATGCGCGCCGGCTATCACAAGGCGGAGGTTTTGCTCACTCCGCTATATGCGCGGAAGAGGAATAATCCGGAGGTGATCACGCGCTGGCTCGAAGTCGAAGCCGGTTTAGCTGATTTGCTCGCCAGGCACTTCCAAGATAAGGAGGGAATCGAAATATACCTGAGGCTTATTCCGGTCGCCCATCGACTCGCTGAGCTCAAGCCTTCCGATCGGCAGGCGGTCATGCAGGAAGCCGCGCTTGAACGCGAATTGGGCTCAGTACTCCAGGCAACGGATCCGATCGCTGGGCTCGATCATATAAACAAACAAATCGCGCTTATGGAAAGTCTGCTCACCCGCTTTCCGGAGGATCGCGATCTGAAGGAGGAGCTAGCCTCGTCACTCGAT
Organism: uncultured Acidobacteriaceae bacterium; assembly: GCA_963758245.1. GTDB lineage: Bacteria > Acidobacteriota > Terriglobia > Bryobacterales > Bryobacteraceae > Bog-105. Next base: position 146,277 of record CAVWUV010000007.1, read on the forward strand.
GCAGCCGCAGTATTAATAAAATACTCCGGAGATCTCGCCAAGTCGGCTGAGTACTTCGAGCGGTCGATCCGAATTCGCGAGCAGTTTCTGGAAGCGGAGCCGCATAACGCACTTGTACAGCGGAACTTATCGGCGGTTTACGAAAATTACGCCGCGTTGCTCGGTCTTCCCTGGTCTGTGAACATGGGCCGTTTCGCAGAGGCCAGGAGCTATTGCAAAAAATCCGTGGCGCTCGCGCGCGAGCTGGCCGGCGCCGACCCTCAGGACAAAAAGGCACGCTACGCCTTAGGTGTGGAACTGGGGCACCTGGGAATGGTCCAGCCCGATCCCGACGGGATTGCGGAGTCTCTAGCAACTCTGATGGAAGCGCTGGGCATTCTAGAGCCCATCGATAAGGCGAACCCGAATTCTCCCAGCGTCACAGTCCAGATCGCGCTGGTGCGGGAGTACGCCGGTTATCGTCTGCAGAGTCTCGGTCAACCGGCAGCGGCCAGGGAACACTTTCGTATGGCGCTTGCAGAGCTGGAAGTGGTACTGAGTTCGAATCCCGGCGCGTCGTCTGCAATCCGGGGCGCTCTCCACAACGAAGAAGGACTGGCCGAAACGTACGTGACCCAGGGCGATCGCGCCGCTGCGCTTACCCATGCCAATCGCGCAGTTGACAGAGCCGAGAGGTATTCCGCATCCGATCCAGGCAAAGCCACTCCTACGGCATATCTCGGAGAGTCATATGTTGAACTTGCGTCGGTGGAGCGGACCTTTGATCAGTGGGATCGAGCGGCTAACGCGGTCGACCGTGCGGATTCGCTCTGGCGCACGATCAAGGACGGGACGGTTCTTTTGGTGCACAGGCGCGGGCGTGAACGCACGGAAGCCCTGATGCGGGAGATAGCCGCACATACGGCTGCTCAGTAAAGACCCGTCTTATCAGAACGGCGCCAATCCGATGAGCATCAACGGGAAGGGCGCAATCACCGGGCGGGCCATCACCAAAAACGACAAAAAGTGTGTGCTACGCTAAACCAAGCTGAATCAGTAGCTTAAACGAGTGCGCCCGTAGCTCAGCTGGATAGAGCGATTGACTTCGAATCAATAGGTCGGGAGTTCGAGCCTCTCCGGGCGCGCCATTTCAGAAACGCGCGCATTAGCAAGCCGCAACGAAACATGATCTACTGTATACATTTCCATCTGGCTCCAAATCCTCGCCTCGTCCACGTTCGCACTCGCGGCGTTCGGCGTCACTCCCTACTATCTGGACTGCGCCGCTGGAAATGACAGCGCTGACGGCAAATCTCCATCAACGCCCTGGAGGTCTTTGAATGCAGTTAATTCCCGTACGTTTGCCCCGGGCGATCTGATCCAATTCAAGCGCGGCTCAGCATGTTCCGGCATGTTATGGCCGAAAGGATCGGGATCGGCAACCGCTCCGATTCGGCTGGACGCCTGGGGCACTGGGCCTTTGCCGAAAATCCAAGCTCAACCCGGACAGGAAGCCGCTTTCCGATTGTCAGATCAGGAATATTGGACCATCGCGCGTCTGGAGTTTATTGGCGGTCAGCCGCATGGCATCTTCATTGACGGGACCAGAGGCATCTTGCATGGAATTCACATCAGAGATGTACTGGTTCACGGTGCCACGGGCGAGCCGAAAGACAAAGAGCAGGGTTTACTCGTCATTGCTTCCGGAACTGAGCAGCAGCACTTCGACGACGTTCTGATTGACGGCGTCACCGCATACGGCACATCGGAGTGGGCGGGAATTATGGTCGCCGGTGTAAAACATGGATTCCCGCCCGAGACATCGCGCAATACGAATGTCATTATTCGAAACTCGATCGTCCACGACGTTATCGGCGACGGAATCGTTCTTTTTCAGGTGAACAATGGGCGGATCGAAAACAGCGTATCCTGGCACACCGGCATGCAGGATACAGAGAGAATCGGCACTCCTAACGCCATTTGGACTTGGATGTGCCGGGACTGCACCGTTCGCCACAACGAAGCATTTCTTACCGACAGTCCCGGAGTTGATGGAGGCGCGTTCGACATCGATTATGGCGACGATAACAACTTGGTCGAGGAGAATTACGGCCACGATACACAGGGCTATTGCGTCGCGGTTTTTGGCGCTGGATGGATAACCCGCAACAGCACAGTTCGCGGGAATGTATGCGCGGCAAACGGACTCAGTCCGCGTCTCGCCCAGCGCCAGGGGGCCATTTTCTTCTCCACCTGGAATAACGGCAAACTGAACGACCTGCGCTTTTTGAATAACGAGCTTTTCTGGAATCCGCCTATAGCCACTGCGGCGGTCGTCAACATCGCTGATTTCGACGGCTCCGGTGTATTTGAGAAGAACACCATTCGCTCCTCATCGCCATTCATCATCCGCAGCAATGCGTCCCTCATGTTCGACAGGAACGTGTATATTTACTCTGGCGAAGGTTCGACGATGTGGCAATACGGCGACAAAGGCTACAGCGGGTTTCAGCAATATCAGCAGGGCTCGGGTCAGGACCTTCACAGCACCGAGCAGCATGTTTCAGCCGAAGGGTCGAGGCGCGAGGCTGTGCTGAGGCCGGTCGCACGTAAATGGACGCTCTTCGCTTTTGTCTCCGCCTCTCCCGAAGATCACGATTCCCGCGGGCAGATCACTCTCCTCTCCAGCGCCTGGCGTCAGTTTCATTCCGCGGGATTGGAGGCGAAAGTTATCGTGACGCCTTTGCCTGATTCGGAACAGCAGCGGAATCTGCCATACGACTGGAATCTCGGTGACATCCCTATAGTCGTTGACGACACCATCGCAAGGCGAAATCTGAACGCAACAATTCCAGCGCTCGTGCTTGTGAATCCAGCGGGAAAGGTCATCTGGCGTCATAGTGGCTTGACCACGCCGGGCGAGTTGGGTCTGACATTGCGCTCTTTTCTAGGCAATCCTAATTACGCGCAACTAGGTTCTGAACAGTGAAACGTTATCTCGGAATTTTTGCAATCATCGCGTCTGCATGCACCCTGGCTGCCGGACTCGATCCGGATGCGGCATTCCTTCCCTTGCAAGACCCGATCGTGGTCTATAACAACTGGTCTTCCTACGACGAGCTTTCGGATAACGTGCCGCAAACCGAGCAGCTCGCCATGAAAGAGCTGGATGAACTACTTCGGCTGCGCAGCCGTGGCGTCCGCTTCGATTACTACGTCATGGACGCCTTCTGGTTCGCAAAGGACGGCGGATACCGGACCTGGCGCAAATCAACCTGGCCGCAGGGCCCGGATCGCTGGTTCCAGCGCTGCCGCGAAAACGGCGTAAAGCCGGGGCTATGGTTCGGGACCAACCTGCTGGTGCAACTCGATCCGCTTCCGCAATGGGAAGATTCGCTCAACAAGAAGCGCGATGCAATGTGCTTCTTCAAAGGCGGGTTCCTGCCGGATTTCATGCAAACTCTCCAGCTCTGGTACGACAAGGGATTTCGTCTATTCAAATTTGATTTCGTGGATTTCACCGCGGCCCCGCCGGACGTTGAGGCGTCAATGTCGAAGGAAGAAATTCGCTTGCGTAATGAGACGGCATTCCGGGATGCTCTGCAAAAGTTTCGCGAGAAGAATCCCGGAGTCGTTCTCGTTGCATTTAACGGCTTTGGGGGCGTCCTCGAAATGACCACCGGGCCATTTCCCTTCCCCAGTCCCATCGATCTTCGCTGGCTTACCGTGTTCGATTCGATTTACTCAGGCGATCCGCGCCCGTCCGACGTGCCCATGATGAACTTCTGGCGCTCGCAAGATGTGTATAGCGATCACATGGTGCGCCGCTTTGAGGATAGCGGTCTGCCGCTCGAACGCATAGACGCGACGAGCGTTATGTACGGGACGACAGGAACCATCTATTATCGCCGCACGAACGCATGGAAAAGCGGTCTTCTTCTCATGCTCTCGCGCGGCGGATGGGTGAACACCATCCACGGAAACCTGGAGCTGATCGATGACAGCAAAGCCGCCTGGATGGCCAAAGTCTTTCAGCTCTATTTGCGAATGGAGTCGCTCGGAAGAACCAAGACCTTCGGCGGCATTCCCGGCGAAATCGAGCCGTATGGGTTCGCTTCGCTTGATGCGAATGGCGCGCTTTATACGGTCGTCAATCCAGCTCAGGCGATTCGAACCATCGAGCTTCCGCGACTTTCCCAGGAACAGATCGCGTATGGACAAGGACGTATTGTGTTTCGCGACGCCGGCTTTCGGCCGCAGCTCTCCAACAACTCAGTCTCACTCGGTCCCGAGCAGATGGCGGTGATCGGCTTCGGAAAATACGCGCATCCCGAGTTCGATCTCGGCGTTGAAGATGAAGTGATCATCCCGCAATCCATCCAGCCTCTCGCGGCCTCGTTTGAGTCTCACGGCTCTCACGCAATTGAAGCCTCCATCACACCGCCCGCCGGTGCTCGATTACGAATCGTAATGCGGCAGCGCACTCCAGACGGATACATCCGCCGAACTTGGGCGGGTGGCCCTCCTAAGGGCGAGAACATGGGCCGCGTATTGAAAATCGAAGTGTCGCAAAATGGGCAGTTCCTTCGGGTCCATATCAATTACGACAAAGTCATCTGGAGCGGTTTATCTTGGGCCGTCGGTGAAGTGGAGGGATTCACTCCGGGAGTCCCGATTCTGATCCGCTGCACATCCGCGGAAAAAGACAACATAAAGCTCGAGGCCAAGGTGTACCAGGTCCGATATGAGTGATTGTAGCGTATGAGCTACAATTGAAACACGTGTGAACTGTGGAGGTTCAGCCGCGCAAGGTAGACATCTACGTCAAGCCGGATCGTGCAGTGCCATTTGATGATTGGCTTAGCGCGTTGAAGGATCAGGTTGGTCGCGCCGCAATCGACATGAGGCTGAACTGGCTCCGTCGTGGGTTATTAGGCGATTATGCCGAGGTGGGTGGAGGCGTGTTAGAGCTCAGAATTGATTTTGGTCCAGGCTACAGAATTTCCTGTGTTGATGATGCGAAATCGGTACTTGTGCTCTGTGGCGGCACAAAGCGAACACAAGTGGCTGATATCGCCAGGGCTCACAAATATTGGAAAGATTATCAGGAGGAGGTGAGATGGAATGCCGAAAAGACCGTTTTCAATCGGCCTAAACGAAAGACTCGAAGATCCTGAGTACGCAACTGCGTATCTGAACGCGGCGCTGGAGGATTCTCCTGAAGGATTCCTACTCGCCCTCAGAGACGTTGCGGATGCACGAAGGATGTCTCTGGTCGCGAGGTCTGCTCAGGTGAATCGAGAGAATCTGTACAGGATGCTATCGGAGAAAGGAAATCCTCGACTCAATAAACTTTCTGCGGTTCTCCGTTCTTTAGGCTTAAAACTGAACGTCGTCCCAAGCACGCGAACGCAACCTCCTTTTCGACCTGCTCCTGCCCGCCGGCGGACAAGGACGACGTAAAGCTCGAGGCCAAAGTGTATCAGGCCCACTACTAAACCGAAACAGAGCCGCGAATTGGGGTGCCCTTTGGGCCCAGCGGTTTGTCAGAACAAAACGTAGTAAACTTTACTCTCAGTAAGAGCCGAAGGGCAGGTGTCTTAGAGCGGCCTCCCCGCGGCCAAGGAGAAGGTGGGATGCGTAAGAACACTGTGTTTGGTATTTGCCGGGTCGCGTTTTTGGCCTTGATCGCCGTCGCGATCTATGCGCAAGGGCAAGGGAACCGTGCCACCGTTACGGGCACAGTAACGGACCCGAGTGGGGCCGTCGTCGCTGGCGTCGACGTGACCGCGACGAACGTTGGAACAGGCGAGATTAACCACGCCGTCACCAATAACGACGGCCTCTACAGTATTCTCAATCTCTTCCCGGGAAAGTATTCGCTCAACTTTATGAAGACAGGGTTTAAGCCGATCGATATCCCTGAAATCACGCTCGAATCCACCCAGGTGGCGAAGTTCAACGAGACGCTCGCCGTCGGGTCACAGAATCAGACCGTAACGGTCACAGCAGCGGCGCCGGTTCTCGATACCGAAACCGCAACCGAAGGGACACACCTGTCCGGCCAAGTAATCACGGATCTGCCGCTGAATATCAACGGCGGGCGGGACATTGAGGCCTTTGCGGCTGCTCTAACGCCCGGATACTCCGCCCAAAGCAATACTTATCAGGCGGTGATCAACGGGACTCAAATCTTCACAAAAGACTTTACCGTCGACGGCACTTCCGGTACCGCCACCATTCAGGGTGATTCGGTTGAAATCGGCCCGACCATGGAAGCTCTCCAGGAAGTGGAATCGCAAACTAGCGGCCTTCAGGCACAAAATGGGATCACCAACGGCGGCGTGATCATGTTCAACCTCAAATCCGGGACCAACCAGCTCCACGGCAGCGCCTTTGATTATGGCCACAACGAATTTCTGGATGCCAGATCCTGGGGCAATCCGGTAAAACCGAAAGCGCGTTTCTGGGATTACGGCTTCAGCGCGGGCGGACCTATTCGCAAGAACAAGCTCTTCTATTTCGCCGCTTTCGAGCGCTATCAGCAGCACGATTTCACTCTCGGCGGCCTGGGAGGCGCAACCGTCCCCACTCCCGCCTTTCTGAATGGGGATTTCAGCGCGCTCCTGAATACGAGTGATCAACTGGGCACGGACGTCCACGGAAATCCCATCTATGCCGGTGCAATCTTCAACCCAAAGGATCCCGGAGCCGTTTTCGTCGGCAACATCATCCCGAAAAACCTCTTCAGCGCCGTCTCCCAGAAGATCCTTGCGATTTACCAGAAGGATTATCCTCCCGAGTCGACCGCGATTAATGGGAATGAGCGGATTCCAGCCAACGGGACTCCAGAGCAGACGCCCAATCAATTCGTCATCAAGGGTGATTACAACCTCACTGATCGCAACCACCTGTCCGGCTCCTGGGTCTACGATCATCGCCCGCGTCTCAACCAGGATTGCGGCGGTATATGGCAGCAGGGCAGCACCGACGGTGGCCCACTGGCGTGCGGCCGTTTTCAGCGGACGGTCTCAAATGAATTTCGCGCGAGCGATTCGCTTACGATCACTCCAAATCTTCTCAACGTTTTTAATGCAACCTACAACCGGTACTGGAATGGCTCGGTGCCCGCCGAGACAGGCACCGACTGGTTGTCCCAGCTCGGCCTAGGCAGCACCGGAGTGGACAATTTCCCGACGATCAATTTCGGCTCAACAGTGAACGGGTACGGCACGACAAGCATAGGAAACACATGGCAGGGCTACTACATCGGCAGCACCTTTATCTATAACGACAACCTCTCCTGGACCAAAGGCAAGCACACCTTCACGTTCGGTGGTGAATTTCGCGCCATGCAGATCAGCAGCCAGGCTGGATCGGGTGCCCTGAGCCTGAACTTCTCTAACAACACGACCGGTGCCCCGAGCGCGCAATATGCCAACCAGGTCGGTTTCGGGTTCGCCAGCTTTCTCTTGGGCGATGTGCAATCTGCCAGCGAAACCACACCTTTGAATTTATACGGGCGGCGCAAAGCAATGAATCTTTTTGCCCAGGATAACTGGAAGATTACGCCGAAACTGACCATGAATATAGGTCTCAGATGGGACGCCACCTTCCGGTTTCACGAGAAGTACGGCCATTGGGCAAATTTCGATCTGAACGCGATCGATCCCAACCTCGGCATAAAGGGCGCTATCGTCTACGCAAATGGCGGCCGGGATAGCTTCGAAAAAAATGAGGATTGGCACAACTTTGGTCCGCAGATCGGCATTGCCTACAATCCATGGAAAAAGGTCGTGTTCCGTGGGTCATTTGGCATTCTTTACGTTCCCATCGGCATTCAGTATTACGAAGGCGTACCGTACGGGTTTGCGCCAGGATTCCGCGGCACCAACTCGGCGGCAGGGCCATTTAATTGGGACAGCGGTTATCCGGGTGTGTTCGTCCCCGGTACCAAAACCACGACTCCCCCGATCACCCTATTCCCCGTCGTCACCGTCGACCCAAATGCGCTTCTGGCTGGCTATACCGACAACTGGAATCTGGGAGTTCAGTACGAGATAAACGACACCACCAGGATCGAAGTCGCTTATATCGGCAACCGTGGCCACCATCTGCAGGACAGCGGTCTTCAGAACAATCAGGCGAGCGCGCAGCAATTCTTTCCTTTGGCGAAATCAGGAAAGGGCTTCAATTATGTCTGCAGCCCTGCGGACGCGGCGGCGAACGGCGTTCCCTATCCGTATAGCGGGTTCTGCGCGCCAGCGTTTGCGGCCATCGCCCCATATCCCCAACTTGCCGCAGCCGAGGCCAACTATTGGTTCTACCCTAACCTGTACTACGTCGGCCTTCCGCTCGGACAATCGTATTACGATTCGATGGTCGTTCAACTGGTGAAGCGCTTATCCAGCGGCCTGACCCTGGATTTCAGCTACACGCTTGCGCGTTCGGAGGGCGATACGTATAGCAACTTCGGCGATAGCTACGACACTGCCGGAATCCAGGACTTCTCCAATCTATCTGAGGCCGCCCACACTTTAACTCCTTACGATCAGAAGCACACGTTCAAGGGTGCTGTGACTTATGAGTTGCCTTTCGGACACGGGCGTCGCTGGCTGAGTGATCATGGAAAATTCCTCAACACTCTGGTCAGCGGCTGGCGATTATCCGGTCTCGTGCGATACGCCTCCGGAGCGCCGCTAAGCTTCTCTTCCAGTAACTACTATTACTATCCTCTTTGGGCAACTACTTATGTCGATTACAATCTGGCCGGGTACAAGGGCAGCCAATTTAATCCCGCGAACTTCAATCTGCCCACCGCTAGCAATGCAGCCCCGTCCGGGGACTTGTACTTCCCGAAAACAGTCGCTGTCAATCCGCCCTATGGCGATCTGGGGACCGGGCCTGCCCGCATCGACGCCCTGCGTGGATTCGGTATAAAAAACGAAGACGCCAGTTTGATGAAGAACACGTATTTCGGACCGGAAGGCAGATTCAGATTGCAGCTCCGAGTTGAGTTCTACAACATCTTCAATCGTCATACCTTCAGCAATCCAGACACAAGTCTCAATGACTTGAATACAACGTTTGGCTACGTTACGGGCGTTAACTCGCTCCCACGGCAAGGGCAGTTTGGCATACGTTTCGAGTGGTAATTCCGGCCTGAGCGCTTGACAGTCGGCCGCTTCTTAGATAGGTAGGTGTACTGGCTGGCCTGGCCAGTCCCTTGCGTCCCATCGACCTCTGTGGCTGGAGTATGGATCGCATTTCATGAGGCGCTAGTCGCGCTGCTATAATTGCGCTCAATCGAACGAGTCTTGATGTTGTCGGCAAAAGAAACAGCTGAGCTGTACGGACGCGAATATTACGCCAACGGCTGCGGCCCGGTCCCCTACGAACGTTCAGAACATTGGCTGCACTTTTTCGCCATGGTTGCGGATCAAATGATTCGAGCCTTGCACCCTACGCGCGTGCTGGATGCCGGATGCGCCATGGGCTTCCTCGTCGAGGCCTTCTGGGATCGCGGTGTCTACTGTGAAGGCATCGACATTTCGCCCTACGCGATATCGCAAGTGCGTAGAGATATCGCTGAATATTGTTCCGTCGGCTCCCTCACCGAACCCATTCCAGGAAAGTTCGATCTGGTCACCTGCATTGAGGTCTTGGAGCATCTGCCGCCGGATGAAACCAGAGCCGCCGTCGAGAATCTATGCGCAGTCTCAGATGCCATTTTCTTCTCGTCAACGCCGAACGACTTCAACGAACCGACACACGTGAATGTCCGGCCGTCCATTTATTGGCTAAGCCTCTTCTCGGAGTTCGGCTTCCGGCCCGATGCGTGGTTCGATGCGTCCTTCCTTACTCCTCACGCGATGCTTCTCAAGAAAGCTTCTCCATCGGAGGACGATTTTCTACGGCTCTTCTCCGAATCGCTGCGCCACAAAGCTGCTGTACTCTCCCGTGCCACGGCGTTTGAAGCCGCTGAAGCGCAATTGAAGGAGCTGCGGAGAAATTATGAGCAACTCCTGGAAACAACGCGGAAACAGACTGACGAGTTTCATCAGCTCAAAAGGATTTTCGAAGAGTCTGAGAAAGGCCGCGCAGCGCTGCAGCAGGAGCTTGAGGAAGCAGAAAACAGCGTGATTGCCTTTCAGCAGGCGGAAGCGCAAGCGCGAGCAGAAATTGCTGCCCTGGAGCAGAAGGTAGCGGAAGCTGGCAGAGCGGCCAGAGTCCGGATGGCCGCTGTCGTTGCGAGAAGAGCACAAGCTCGCGCCGAAGTTGACACCCTTAAGCTGGCGAATGACGACTTGCGGAAGCTGCGCGTCGAACTACAGCGAACACGAACGGAACGGGATTCCGTTCTTCTTTCTCCCGCCTGGCGGCTAAGCGGCCCTATCCGCGGTTTTTGGCGCGCCCTACCCGCCGCGCTCCGGCGCGGAGTTCGGCAGGGGTCCAAACTTCTTTGGTGGTCCGTCACCTTCCAACTGCCCGCCAGGCTTCAACAGCGCCGAGCACTCCGGCATCAGTTGCAGCTTATCAACGCCAGTCCCTTGTTCAATGCCGATTGGTACCGCGACGAGTATCCGGAAATCAAAACCTCGGGAGTGGATCCCGCTCTTCATTACCTTCTCCACGGAGCAGCCGAAGGACGAAATCCCGGGCCTGGTTTCGATACCAGGTGGTATCTGGAATCCTATCCAGATGTGCTTGCTACCGGGGTCAACCCGCTCCTGCATTACATCCACTCCGGGGTGACAGAAGGTAGAAAGGTGCAACCTGCTCCGTCGATGCAATCGAGCAACACGCGCGAGAGGGACCTGCACCGCTCGGCTGACCTGCTTGCTCGCTGCTCGCTCTTCAATCGGAACTGGTACCGCGATCAGTATCCTGACATTGCGGCCCACATTAATCCGATCGATCATTACCTGAGACACGGGGCTGCTGAAGGGCGAAATCCAGGACCTGACTTTGACGGCAATTGGTACCTCGAGCGCTATCCGGACGTCGCCGCGGATTGCGCCAATCCCCTCGTCCACTATCTCGAGCATGGAGTCGATGAAGATCGTGAGACACGGCCCGTCACGCAAAGGGAAAGCGCTGATTCAGGGCGCGATGGAGCGACCGCGCCAACATTGGAGCGCGCTCTCAAAACTCAATTTTCCGCTCTCGCACCCCTGCCAACCTTTCTCATACCAGAGGCGCAGCCACGGCTGAATATAGTGACCGACAGCATCAACTCCGGTTCCTTATATGGAGGAGTTGGCACATCGCTCATCGTTTCAGCGCTGTTGGCCGAACGGATAGAAGCGAATCTGCGCCTGATCACTCGCCTTCAACCGGCTGAGGTCTCGAACTTTGGCGACGTCCTTTCGGCTAACGGCATTCCCTGGGAGGGCAACATCGAGTTTCTCCACTCGCCTCCCGACCGCCAGCGTGAAGTTCCGCTCTCGAAGAACGACGTTTTTCTGACCACGTCATGGTGGACCACGCGGTCCGTTCGCGATGCCGTTGAGCCGTCCCGCATTTTGTATTTGCTGCAAGAAGACGAACGCATGTTTTACCCCTTCGGTGACGAGCGATTGCGGTGTGAGGAAACGCTCTCCGATCCCGATATTCAGTTCGTAATCAATTCAGAAACACTGTTCGAGCATCTGACGACCGGACCGGATGCGCTGGACAGCGTTCGTCAGCACGGGACATGGTTTGAGCCCGCATTTCCGGCTGCGCACTACTATCCGGAGACGGCGAACCGCTCGACAGAAACAAAGCGCAATTTTTTCTTCTACGCCCGGCCCCAAAACCTGCGTAACCTCTATTGGCGAGGTCTTGAAGCGATTGGAGCCGCTATAGAGGAGGGCATTCTGCGGCCCGAGGAGTGGGATTTCTACTTCGTCGGGCGAGCGCTGGATAAACTCATATTGCCGCGAGACGTCGTTCCCACAATTCTCGAAAACCTCCCCTGGGCCGAGTACGCGGCTTTGGTCAGGCGTATGGACCTGGGACTGTGCTTGATGGACACTCCTCACTCCAGCTACCCTCCACTCGATCTCGCCGCATCCGGAGCCGTTGTCGTGACCAATAAGCGAGGGCTGAAAACGTCGCTAGCGCGCTACTCGGATAACATTCTGTGCGCTGAGCCAAGCGCCGAGGCGCTCAAAAATGAAATAGCCATAGCGAGCAAGCTGGCGTGCGACGACCGCGTGAGATTTGAGAACTATTCCCGCAATCGGATACCCCGGGACTGGAGAGTTACTCTTGAACCCGTTATCCAGCATCTCGCTCTGATGTTCCGGAACAGGCAGAGCTGAGCCGTGTTTATCGGCTTGCGCACTGACCCCTTGCCTTATAGCGACCCTTGGACACTTCCATTCGAGGAACGCATTGCCGCCCTCGGCGCTGGCGAGCGCCACATAGCTTACTTCTACGACAGGCCAGACACGAGTACCTTTCGATATCGCGTGTTCAATATGGTCGAGGCCCTGAACGCCGCGACCCATCTCGGAGTCTCTGCCTCATGGTTCTCGCGAGAGGATCTTCCGCTCATTGATCGCTTTATCGACCGCGCAGATGCCTTAGTAATATGCCGCGCTCACTACAACGCCAACATCGCCCGGCTGGTCGCACGCGCGAGAGCTCGCCGCCTCCGGATCATCTTCGATGTTGATGATCTGATCTTTGATCCCGATTACACGCACTTGCTCCTGGACACTCTGGACCAACCGACCGATGGAGACGAAGTATGGGATCACTGGTTTGGCCGCACCAGCCGCATTGGAGCAACGCTGCGTCTGTGTGACAGTGTGATCGTAACCAACCAGTTCCTCGCCGATAGAGTAGCCGCCTACATTCCGGGGATGATTACGCGCATTGTGCCAAATTTTCTAAACCGTCGTCAGCAGGCCGAGTCGGAAGAGATCTGGACATCCAAGCGCACCTCTGGATTTCAGCGGAACGAGAAGGTTCACATTGGTTATTTCAGCGGTACCCCGACCCACAATCGTGACTTCGACATTGCGGTGAGTGCACTTGTCAAGCTTCTCGATGAAGATCCCCGCGTCGTCGTTCGCATGACCGGCTTCCTTGAGCCCAGAGGCCCAATGCTGCGCCATCGCGATCGAATAGAGGTTTACCCCCTGCAGGATTTCCTGAACCTGCAGCGCCTCATCAGCGAAGTGGAGATAAACATCGCCCCTCTGCAAAGCAACACTTTCACGGATTGCAAGTCGGAGCTTAAATACTTTGAGGCGGCGATTGTGGGCACATTGACGATTGCCTCGCCGTCATTCACGTTTCGCCGTGCCATTCGCGAGCGAGAAAACGGAATGCTCGCTAACTCGCATCAATGGTACTCGAAGCTTTCCGCGGCCCTACAGCTTGTCTATAATCCTGAGCAATACGCCTCGATCGTGGAGTGCGCTTTCAAAGACGTGAAAGAGAGATACGCCTGGAACCGCCATGCGGCCGAGATCGCA
>CAVWUV010000008.1:0-58908 GCA_963758245.1 uncultured Acidobacteriaceae bacterium
TAAACCTACATAGAAGGAACCGAAGAGCGCATAAATGGCGCTTACCTCGTCGAATCGCATCTCGTAGATCAGTTTTTTAAAGATTAGCGGGTCATCCGCAAATAGATCCACGCCCCATTCCCAGTCGTCGAAGCCTATGGATCCAGTAATGATTTGCTTCACCGAGCCTGCGTAGCGCCTTCCTACTAATCCGTGCTCGTGCATCAAGCGTTGCCGTTCAGCCATAGGCACCTGGTACCAGTTCTTCTCCTCGCCGCGCTTGCGATCCATTGGGTAGAAGCACAGATACCGGGCGTCAGGCATCTCCGGGTACAGGCGAGGAGCCATGGCTGCTGCCTGTCTGGCGATCACATCGGCAATGCCGGCCTTCCATTCGGGAGAATGCGGCTCAATGCCTTTCTCCGCGAGCTGTGCGTATGTTTTTGCGGAGGAATCATAAAGTCCAAGCTCTACAACCGACAGATAGGAGTGGACTGGTTCAAGATGGTCGAACAGCTCCAGCTGCGCCAGATGCAGCTCAGCGCGGTGTATTTCCTCGAGGGAATCGCGGAAATGCAACAGGAGCAGATCGCCCTTATGCCCTATTTGCGAGTAGATTGCGGACTGGTTTGGATGACCATCCGGGGACCGCTGTTGTTCCATTCCGCTGAGCACACTCACGGTCTCCTCGAAAATGCCCTGCATATCCGGGCTGTTCAGAGCCCGTCGACTTGAGGGACGTAAGCGGAACATCTGGTGCAGAACATAGGCGCCCTCGAGAGTAAGCGGGACGGGCGGGATTTCAGCCACGCTGCATCTCCCATTCTGCCGCCGGCAAGCCTGGCATCTCATGGCGGTAACGGCCCTGAAAAATCTCGGCGAATAGGGCCAGCGTCTCCTGGTGGATCAGACCGTTATCCGCCAAAAGATATCTTCCATGCAGGTCCAGGGGCTCGCCGCCCATACCGGATACCTTCCCGCCTGCTTCTTGAACCAGCAGAGTACCGGCTGCCATATCCCACGGATTCAAACCGAATTCCCAGAAAGCTTCGAGCCTGCCGCAGGCGGTATAGGCCAGATCGAGGGCTGCGGAACCTCCACGGCGGACTCCATGAGTAAGCATCGCGAGCTGGTAGTAAAAATGGATATTTACATTTTGATGGCGCTTACGGCTGGGAAACCCGGTCGCCACAAGAGAATCGTTTAGGACTGATGTCTTACTCACCCGTATCGGCGCGCCATTCAGACGCGCGCCCGCGCCCCGCTCGGCGGCAAAAAGCTCGCGATTTAAGGGATCGTAGATGACCCCGGCAATCACTTCGTCATTTCGAGCGAGAGCCAGCGTCACATTCCACATCGGAAAACCGTGGGCGAAGTTGGTTGTCCCATCCAAAGGATCGACATACCACCGCAATTCAGAATGCATTTCCGCGCGGCCACCTTCTTCGGCGACAATGCCGTGGTGAGGGAAACGTTCCTTCAAACCTTTGAGGACCAGGTGCTCACTCGCATGGTCGGCTGCTGTGACCAGATCATAAGCGCCTTTCAACTCGAAGCCGACACCGCGGTGCGCAAGCAACACCTGCCCCGCTTCGCGAGCGATCTCGATCGCGGCATCCAAGAAATCAGTCATGTTTCACTTCACCACATACGAAAACCAGCAGTTTTGGCGCTCAAAACTGTGTGTCTGCTTACTTTTTGGCGCGCATCCCTGAGATGCGGAGACACTGGCACTCTAGTTTCCAAATTTAGAGTACTGATAGGACTTTCCCTGGCCTAAGGTATCTGATACTATCGTCGAAGTTGAAACGGAGGACGCTTATGCTTACTATCAATCTCAAACGATTATCGAACCTGACTGCCATCATGCTTGCAGCCCCTATGCTGTGCCTGCCGGGCGCCGTCAATATCACGGGAATCACGCCTCCCACGCCGACAACCTGCGAAGTTGGAACTTGTGCTACTCCAGGCACTCTCAACGCGGGTGGCAGCACCAGCGGGAGCTTCGATTTCTTCTATACATTGGCCAATACTGACAAGTATGAGGTATTCGGCAGCTACTCGGCGGCCTACTTGGGGGGGACGACCAGCCTCTTCTTCAACACGAATCCCATTTACATCGGCAACTCTACGCATACAGCGTCCGCCGCGGATACGATAAGTATCGATCTTCTTCAAGACTTTAACTTCACCACGGGCAGTCCGGACGGGACGTATCACTTTGGTACCACTCTGACCCCGGTCGGTGGACCCGGTAGCTGTACGTCGGCTTTTCAATCAATTGACGGCCAGATGATTCCTGAGGCTGGTCCATATTGCGGCCCTGGATCGAAGCACTACTCCGAAAGCGCCATGCTCGCCGGCTTGACGGAGCCTTTAACGGACATTTTGAACCACACCTACAATTTCGCCGCTGGTACGTCTGCCATTCCGGAGCCTGCGGATATGGGTCTGCTTGCGATCGGCCTTCTAGGCTTTGCGATTCCCGCGTTTCTACGCCGCAAGCGGACACAGGGTGCGGTAAAATAGGAACGTAATCACCTTACAGGAGCCTTTTTTTATGGATAAGAAAATCAATCAGACCCAAGTAGACTCCCCGGAAGGCGCCGACTTAGAAAACCGCCGCGAAGTCGTTCGCAGGCTCGGCAAATATGCCGCCTACGCGGCTCCGTTTACACTGCTTGCCGCGAATCTGAAGGCAGATACGACAAGTGGCGGTGGCCCGAATGCGAAGCACGCTTCGGGTAAACGGTAGAGCCGAATTTCTGCTGAGGCAATCTGGGAATTCCCAGTCGCCGACTCTCTTGTTTTGAGCCGCCCGGACTCGCCGGGGCTCTACATCCTAAATCCTAGCGCGCGGCTTGCCTGGCACTTGTTTCGGTCAGGCAAGCCGTCGCGTGAAGCGACTGCCGAGTTTGCCGCAAAGTACGAAATTCCGGCGGACATAGCTGATCGCGACCTACGCGTCATTAGGCGTCAATGGGAGGATACACTTCTTTCGCCAGTGTCTGCTCCCGGGGCGTCTTCAGTTCCGCCTCCTCCCACCGATTTATCTGCCGCCTTCTCCCGCTACTACAGATTGAATGGAAAGAACATTCGGGTCATCCTTCGCCACCCGGACCTGGTCAGCGAGATCGCTCCCCGTCTGGAGCCGCTGCTCGCTGATGTGCAGTCCAACCCGGACGTAACACTACAAGCCAGCGCGTCAGAGAGCGGCTATCATATTTTCCGCGGTCCAACTTGCATTGCGACGGAAGATCATCCTACTGGGGCCCGTATTGTCTTGCTCCAGGAGTTCGTTCGTAGTACACAGTCGTCTGACGAGTGGGTTGCGATTCTCCACGCCGGCGCGTGCGGCACAAAGGATTGTTGCATTCTTTTTTCAGGCGCCTCGCAATCCGGTAAGACCACTTTGACGGCTGCGCTGATGCATGCCGGTTTCGTGTTCTACACCGATGACTCCGCGCCTCTAGAGGCCGAAAGTTATACCGTGCCCAGGATGCCTTTTTCTCTGATGATCCGCGAGGGGAGTTGGCCCGTCCTGTTACCCCGGCTACCTGAGCTGGCCGAGTCTCCCATTCAGGTGCGCTGGGGGCAGAATGTTCGTTTTGTGGCTCCGCGGAATCCGAATCACACGACACCAGCGAAGGTCTCTGCAATTGTGTTTAGCCGCTTCCAGCCGGGCGCCGGTACGGGGATCGAACGTCTTGATACACTGGAAACCCTCGTACGTCTCAAAGAGAGCGGTTTCTGGGTAAAGCATTCCAAAGAGAGCATCGCCAGATTCCTCGACTGGCTGGAGTCTCTACCGTGCTATACCCTCACATATTCCGACCTGGACGAAGCTATCGCCACGGTACGCACTCTGCTCGGTGGCTGAATTAGCGCCCGGGTCTTCCGAGCGGATGTACGCCGGATAGGTGACGGTGGAAAAGCAGGGGACATTCCAGCACGATAGCGGTACCCTAGGGTAAGGGAGGCGGTTATGCGCTTTCTTAGTAGATCCGTACTTTTTAGCGTGCTGGCCGCAGCTGTTGCAACCAACCTGCTTGCGCAACGTGGTGCACACGGCGGATACGCGAGCTCACCCGGCCACTCAAGTTTCGCTGCGCATGGGTATTCCGCGGGTCGCGCGCCAATAGCCGGATATACGGGACTTCGCTCGCCGTCGGCTGGCTATACGGGTATCCGAGCGGGCGCACTGAGATCACGCGGGTATGGCCGCGATTATCGGCACGTCCCATATTCTTACTTCTTTACTCCCTATTACTATCCATTTCTCGACTACAGCGATGCGCCTTACGGCGGTTCTCCCTACGATATGCCAGATGATCCCAGTGCAGAGGCGGCGATTATGGCTCAGAATGCGCTCGGCGAGCAGGTCCAGAGGCTCAGCGCGGCAGTTGACCAGCTAGCCTACAATCAGCAGGCGCAGCAGGCAGCATCTTATCCGCAGGCATATTCACAACCAGCGCCTAAAGTTCCCCCAGTCATGTTGGTGCTGCGGAGCGGCCAGACGGTTGAGGTGCAGAACTACGCAGTGATGGATCAGACGTTTTGGGACTTCACCGGGCAACCCGCGCGTAAGATTCCGATTTCCAGCATCGATATTGCTGCATCCACCAGAGCTACGCAGGCTAAGGGCGGCGAATTCCCGCAACTCGAATCGGGCCAATAGCAGTCGATTTTATTTCAGTAGCGCCTTGCGCAACAAGTCGAGGGCGCCTTGGGTTGCGAGTGTGCGAGTGCGATAGCGATCTCCGCCATAACGCACCCGAACCACGCGCGTACCCGCCGGCCCGGCAATTCCCAGGTAGACGGTGCCTACCGGGTCGTATTCATTGCCTCCGTCCGGCCCTGCGAAGCCAGTGGCCGAGAGAGCGTACGTGGACCCACTGCGACGCCGGGCTCCCTCGGCCATGGCAGCCGCTACCGGCTCGCTGACCGCGCTATGCTTTGCAATCAGATCTTTCGGGACGCTAAGCACATCCTGCTTTTGCGCATCTGTATAAGTGACGTAACCGCCCAGAAAAAAATCCGAGCTGCCGCCCAGTTCCGTTAATCGAGCCGCGATCAGACCGCCTGTGCAACTTTCGGCCGTGGCAACTTTGGCGTGTTGCTTCCGAAGCAAGCATCCGACAACGGATTCGAGAGAGTCGTTGGGTTTCTCGGAATAGATACGGTCTCCGAGCAGTTGCGCGATCGGATTACCTGCTTCACGAAGCAGCGCGTCGGCTTGTTGCCCTGTCTCTGCGCGCGCGCGCAGAATCACGGTCAGGTCGCCGGGCGAAGAGAGCACCGTAGTCGCCGGGTTTTGATACTTTTTATAAACGGGCGCAATCATCGCGTCGAGGTCCGATTCACCGATGCCGGTAATCCGGAAAGTTCGGACTCGAATGACGTGGGGCGGCAGTACGGGTTTCAGGCGGGGAACCAGCTCATTCGCGACCATGGGCTTCAACTCGCGCGGCGGCCCTGGCAATAGAGCCAGCGCCCCACGATGCGTCGAAAGGAATTGGCCAGGGGCCGTTCCATGCGGGTTCGGCATGGCTGTAGCACCTTCGAGCAGATAAGCCTGCCGTATATTGTTTTTTGCCATGGGCCGATTGATCTGGCGGAAACGGTTGATCAGGATTGATTCCTGTTCGAGCGAAAGAACCAGCCTGAGGCCAAGCGCATCTGCAACTGCTTCGCGCGTCAGGTCATCTTCAGTGGGGCCAAGGCCGCCAATCAGGACGACGATATCCGAACGCTCAACGGCAATACGGATGGCCTCGCGCAAACGCGCGCGATCATCTCCGATGATTTGTTTTACCACCACGTCGACGCCCAGCAGGTTCAAATGCTCGGTTACGAAAAGCGAGTTCGTATCCACATGCTGGGCCGTCAACAATTCACTGCCGATCGCTATGATCTCGGCATCTTTCGGCATGAAGGGCTTATTACGGCAGCGGGCGGCCAGCTATCTCCACGTCAACTCGAAACAACGCATTATGCGTTGCGAGAACAATGGCTCTAGAAGGCGTAAAGGCGCAGCCGACTATTCCGGGTCCCGAGAGAAACTGTTCAGGCTTGCGCGATTTATCGATTCGAATGATACCGCGGCGGCCTCCGAGCGAAGCAGCCACGTAGAGCCGGCCCTCGGCATCGAAGGCAATCCCCTGAGGACGTCCCAAGCCCCTATAGAAAACCTCCACTTCGCCGGCTTTGGAAATGCGATGCACGGAATCGAAGCTCGACGTTGTCGGTCCGGTGACGTAGAGATAATCCTCCGGCCCGAACGCCAGATGGTAAGCGGCGATGGATGGCTCGAGTGTCGCGAATACGTAGATCTGGCGTGATCGGCTGATCTTGAAAATCGTGCCGCTCCGGTCACCCACGTACAAATTTTCTTCGCCGTCGAAAGCAATACCGGTCGCGACGCCCATCCCTTCCACATACACTGACATGTTTCCCGTCGGAGTGATCTGGTAAACGATGCCATCATACCGGCTGGAAACGTAGAGCAAACCCTCGCGATCGAACGCGAGACCGGTGGGATTCATCAGGTCGGTAACAAAAGGCTTTGAGTTGTAGTTCGTATCGACTTTGTAAATTGACACCGGCGACTTTTGGCCCCGCGAACCGCTGAACGTGCTATAGACGTTACCCTCCCGATCGACCGCGGGATTCGCGACCGGATGCAGGCTGTCTGCGATTTGAATTCCGATGTGAGTCTCGCGAAGATCACTCTGCAGGTTCCCGCTCGCGACGACGAGTTCTCCGACCATCGCTGATTCAGGAACTTTGGCGACGATATAAGAATCCCCCGCTATCACCAGGTGCGCCATTTGATTTCCCAGACGGACAATAGGGCGTCCTGACGACGCAAGATGCTGGCCACGGATGTACAGCTCGCCTCCTGTGATTGCCGCGGGAGGCTCCACTTTCGCGATGGTAGGCCGCGCCGCTGACTGGTCGACCGTCTGTTGTTTGCTCGCCATAACTAATAAAGTTTTAACGCCCCACCTATATACAAGATAAGCGCCCCATACAATCCGGCGGCAATATCATCGCTTACGATACCGATGCCTTCGGGAAGTCTTTCTAAATTTCGCACCGGCCATGGCTTCCAAATATCAAAGACGCGAAACAGGAGAAAGGCGGCTAAGAAAGTCTTCCACGCAAGTGCAGTCGCCCCTAGCAGAGTAACCCATTGGCCCAACACTTCGTCGATTACGACCACTCCTGGATCTTTCTTGTTCAACACGCGTGCGGTCTGCGTCGATGCCCAAATGGCAGGGATTAGCAGCATCAATGTGAGGATAAGGAAGGTCGGCCGTCCGGTGCCGAGATACAGGTGCAAGAACATGGCAATGGCGATTGCGGCCAGCGATCCCACCGTGCCAGGGCCCCAGGGAAAGTATCCGCATCCGAACCACGTGGCGAGCAACAATGCCAGCCGCGTCACCGCCCCGGACCTTCAGGCGTTTCAGAGTCTTGCAGTTCCTCGAGGTCATTCTGCTGAATAGGCGTCGAGATGACGTATTTTTCCGATGCCCAGTTTCCGAGGTCGATAATCCGGCAGCGATCGCTGCAAAACGGCATATACGGATTGTCGAGATCGACTTGTTTTTTGCAGATGGGACAACGCAACGCGGATGCTCCCACTCCGATTATCGGACGGCCATACTGGCGGCCATCGCCGGAGAAAGGATCGGGAACGGATTAGCTGCTTGGCGGGCGGGCATGCAGGAATTTTCAGGTGCGTCAATCAGCTCACCTATTAAATCGTAATCGTGAGCTTCCGTGATACGAAGCATCCGCATTTCGCCGGGGCGCGGATCGCTTAGGCCGAAATCATTGATGTAGCAAACGCCGTCGATTTCGGGAGCTTGCGTCGAGAGACGCGCTTCCCAGAGAAGATCAGTTTCTTTTGAAGGTCCTTCTATCAATACCGGCAGCTCTGCGCCGATCAAGCGTTTGTTGCGGGCAAGAGATATGCGGCGCTGCAGAGCGAGCAGTCTTCTCTTCCGGTTATGGATGATCCGACTATCCAGCTTGCCATCCAGATGGTAACTTTGGCTGGTCTCTTCATCGCTGTAGGAGAAGACACCCAAACGGTCAAACTGCGCGGCCTGCACAAATTGGCATAGCTCCTCAAAATCGCAGTCGGTCTCCCCGGGAAAGCCAACAATCATGCTGGTTCGGACGGCTACGCCTGGAATCGTCGCGCGAATTCGCTCCAGCAGCTTTAGAAAGATATCGGCGTTAGCGCCGCGCTTCATGCGCTTGAGTATGGACGCGCTGGCGTGCTGCAGCGGCATGTCGATGTACTTGACGATAGATTCGTGAGCCGCAATCATATCCAGAAGTTTCTGGGTGACTTTATTCGGATATGCGTAGAGAAACCGGATCCACTTCGGCAGTTCCGTCGGGATTGCCGCGAGCCGGGCCAGCAGGTCAGAGAGTCCATCTTTCAAACCCAGGTCGTGCCCGTAAACCGTGGTGTCCTGGCCGATGAGATTGATCTCGCGCACACCCATGCTAAACATGCGCGTGGCTTCGTTAACCACACTTTCAAAGCGGCGGCTCCGGAATTGTCCGCGAAACTGCGGAATAACGCAAAACGAGCACGGATGATCGCAACCTTCGGCAATTTTGATGTAGGCCGAGTGCCGGGGTGTCGTGAACACCCGCGCCGTGAGGTCGTGATACAGATACGGCTCGGGTGCCTGCTCTCGAGGTGTCAAGCCCTCGCAGAGTGCGGTGATCTTTTCCAGTTCATTCGTGCCCAGCACCGCGTCCACTTCGGGGATGTTCTTGCGAATATCGGAACGATAGCGCTCTACCAGACAACCGGCGACAATCAGGCGCTGAGCTTTACCGGTCTTCTTGTATTCGGCCATTTCCAGGATGGTGTCCACTGATTCCTGTTTGGCCGGATCGATGAAGCTGCACGTGTTCACAACAATGACATCGGCGTCCGCGGGCTGCGGGGTCAGCTGATGCCCGTCAGCGACGAGCTGGCCCATCATGACCTCGGTATCGACCAGGTTTTTGGGACAGCCGAGACTTACAAATCCAATCTTCAAGGGATACTTAGTTCCGGTGCAGGAAAGTGGCGTCGAGCGCCGTTGCACTCTTAAGGATAACAGGCAAGCCGTGCTGCTGAAGCCCTCTTTATCCACTCCGTTATCTCGAAAACTAACCATCCTCTTCCATGCTCGCTGTGGCGGGGCTCGCAAGTCGTTGCAAATGCGTGTAACTCCAGATGGCCGCGAAAGCGCTCTAAGAAGGGCGTCACTCAAACGAAAACGAATGAGAGATGGGAAATCCAAAAGGTTCCCGAAATCAACCCAAGGAGCTTATATGAACAGACAATTGAAGAATATCCTCCTGAGCACGGGTCTCGCACTATTCGGGAGCCTGACGCTCAGCGCACAGCATCAGAAAGAAGTCGCGAACATTCCGTTCGCGTTCGAAGCCAGCCATACGGCCATGCCGGCTGGCGAGTACACAGTAGCCGAAACCGGGACGCGGGGCTTGTTCACTGTCTCGGATAGATCAGGCCACAGCGTTTTTATGTCGACCCTGCTTCAGGACGAGGGGAAAGCTGACAACGCCAGGCTGACTTTCCGCCACTCCGGTGATCAGTACGTTCTCGCGCAGATCGCGACCCCCGACGGTTCCGAGTACGGTGTCAGCAAGTCTTCCATCGAGAAGGATCTGAACCGCAAACTCGAGATGGCCGCTCTGATCTCGGTACGCCTGACACCCCGCTAGAAGCGACTGATAGTTCTTACCAGAAATATCCATCCTTCCGGCGTTACCAGAAAGACCGGTGGTCCTCACAGACTGCCGGTCTTTTTTGCGTTTCCATCAAGGGCCCGAGGCAATCTGCGGATCAACAACTGCCTCGCCATTCACTTCCCGCTCGAGGCGATCCAGGGCGGACTTTCTTAAGCGATCGGAAGCGGCAAATTCGGCTTCAGCTTCTGCATTTCGATTGAGAGCTTTCAATTCTCGGGCCTTGAGGTAATGCACCGTCGCGCTGTCTCCCTCGAGCGCGATCGCCTCGTCCAACATTTTCACCGCGGCCTCATGCTCACGTTTTCCCGAATAAATTTTCCCCAAGCCCACGTAAGATGCCGCCAAATGCGAATTGAGACGCACAGCTTGATGGAAATACCGCTCCGCTTCATCGGGCTGATCGAGCTTGAGGCAGACTGCGCCCAATCGATCGTAGTCGTAGGCCATTTCCGGCTCAATCGCGATGTCTTGCAAGAACTCGGATTTTGCCGCCGCGTAATCGTGTTTGTTTGCGAAAGCCATTCCGAGGCCCCAGTGCGCGAATGGCAGCTTGGAATTCATTCTGAGCGCCTCTTTGAGCTCCGCAATAGCCCGGTCAAAATCCTGCCGGTTTAGCCAAGCCTTCCCGAGGAAGAGATGATATTCAGCGGAGTTCTCGCCGACTTCCAGCATGCGCGCGAGCGCTCGCGTGTCGAGTTCCTGATTCTTGGACTGCTCAGCGGATATCGCCAGGACGTACAAGTAAGTTAAGCTGCGCGATTCCTGGTCCCAAAGCGGCTGTAATGCTTCGACCGCTTTCGTGTAATTACCGGTTGAAAAGTAACAAATCCCCAGCAGATAGCGCGCTTGCAGCGAGCGTGGCTGTGCGCTCAGAACCGATTCAAAGGGCTTTATTGCGGATTTGAAATCGTTCTGGCGGAAATAGGCAAGTCCAATATTCAACTGAATACCGGGAACGTTCGGCGCAAGCCGCTCCGCTTTATCAAGTTCGGAAAGCGCTTTTCCCCACTCTTTCCTTCGCATGTGCACGACCGCCAAATTTCCGAGGGCCGGAACGGAATCAGGCTGAATGGATAAGACCTGGCGGAAGAGTGCTTCGGCGTGTTCTAGATCTCCACGCTGAAGCGCGGTCTGGCCCTCGTTGAAGATAGTTTGGGGATCTACAACTGTTCTCTGACCAAATGCGCCGAAGCAGGCGGAGGTCAACAGGACTATCCCCAAGCGCATCCGCGTGGACCTTGACAGCGCCATTCATCTATACATATAGTTCAAAGAGCTTCAGAACCTTTGACCAGCCCTGCTCCGCTACCAACGGAACATATGTCTGGTCCGCGTGGGAGGATCTATGAAATCGATGTTCAAGTGCATCTTTCTTGGTTTTGTTAGCCTTTTGTTTGCTGCCAGTGCATGGGCGCAAGAAGGCTCGATCACAGGGTCTGTGCGTGACAGCACTGGAGCGGTGATCCCCAATGCAAGTGTCACTATCACCAATGTCCAGCAAGGTTGGGTTCGGACTGTGGCGACGAACGCGACCGGGGATTATCTTGTGCCGGGCCTGCCCGCGGGCACTTACAACATCAATGTCAAAGCGACGGGGTTTGATGAGTACCAGGTCCAGGGTCTAGTACTGCGCGTAGCAGAGAAATCTCGCGCGGATGCCACTCTTAAGCTCGGCCAAGTAAACACGGAAGTGACGGTTGCAGGAGCGAATGTCGCCCAGGTGCAAACTGAATCGGCGGAGCTGTCCGGCGTAGTCACCAACAAGCAAATCAATCAGCTGGTTCTGAATGGGCGCAATTTCACCCAGCTCGTCACGCTGATTCCGGGCGTAAGTAACCAGACGGGCCAAGATGAGGGCGAGAATGGCGTTGCGGGAAGCGTTGCTTACAGCGTAAACGGCGGCCGCACGGAGTACAACAACTGGGAACTGGATGGCGGCGACAACATGGATAACGGCAGCAACGGCACGCTGAACACGTATCCCAGTATTGACGCGATTGCGGAGGTGAAAGTCTTAACTTCGAATTACGGCGCCCAGTACGGCAGAAACGGGTCCGCCACAATCGAAACCATCACGAAATCAGGTACTCGCGATTTCCATGGCGATCTATTTGAATTCGTTCGCAACGATGACTTTAACGCGCGAAACTTCTTCCAGACCACTCGCCCGGAGTACAAAAAGAACGATTACGGATACACGATAGGTGGACCGGTTTTCATCCCCAAGCTCTACAACAAGAGCCGGCAAAAGACGTTTTTCTTTTTCTCAGAAGAGTGGCATAGAGATCTAGTTCCTGGTCAGACCTTCAACCAACAGGTACCTTCGAATGACGAGCGAAATGGCAACTTTTCCGATGTCTGCCCGACCGCTGGTAGCGCGGTTAATACGACGACATTTCCTAATTGCCCGGTTAATCCCGCCACGGGTGCTTACTTTCCGAATAACCAGGTCCCAGTCACTTCGCAGGCGCAAGCGATGTTGAAGTTGATTCCTCCAGCGACCACCGGGTTCGGCGCTTCCTCCTTCTTCGAGTCCGCGCCAGCGCAGCCTACCGATTCGCGGGAAGAGTTGGTCCGTTTAGACGAGAATATTACGGAAAAAGAGCGCTTCTTCTACCGCTTCATTCATGATTCCTGGAGCACCATCTATCCCGTGCCTCTCTGGGGAGCAGGCGGTAGTTTTCCCACCGTTGGAACAAATTTCGTCGGGCCCGGGGTGAGCATGGTCGCAAATCTCACCTCCACACTGTCTCCATCCCTGGTGAATGAATTCATGTTCAGCTACACTACTGACCACATCACCCTTAACGCAACTGGCCCGGTACAGCGCCCGAGCGATTTCAATATGCCGGGTATCTTTAATAACGGATTCCGAGGGCTGCTGCCGAACGTAGTGATTGAGAATTCCGCTGAATACGGAGGCGGCTTTACCGCTGGAACCGGCTACTTCCCGTGGACCAATTCCAACCCTACCTTCACCTATAAAGACAACATCACTAAAATCGTCGGCAGTCACAACCTCTTCATGGGCGCTTACTTTGCCGCGGCTCAGAAGAATGAGATGAGTTCCGCGTTTCAGGATGTGCAGGGTACTCTAACCTTCAACGGCACTGCCTCGGGAAGCACGGGAAACGGTTTTGCCGATTTTCTCATCGGAGACATCTACTCGTTCGACCAAACGAACCTGATTACGAAGTTTTACAACCGTTATAAGATCGTCGAGCCTTACCTTCAGGACGACTGGCATGTAAGCAAGAAGTTGACGTTGAATTTGGGGTTGCGAGTCAGCCTGTTTGGAACGTATCGCGAAAAGTACAAGCAGGCCTACAACTTCGAACCAAACGCCTACAACCCCGCTGACGCGCCCGTATACGGGCCGAATGGCCTGGTCAGCGGCAATCCGTTTGATGGTATTGTGCAGTGCGGCGTAGGCGGTGTTCCTCGCGGCTGTCTCACCGGTCACTTGTTTAATCCGGCTCCGCGGGTCGGCTTCGCTTATGATCCTGTCGGCGACGGCAAGACTTCAATTCGTGGCGGCTATGGCATCTTCTTCGAGCACACCAACGGTAACGAAGGCAATACCGAATCACTCGAAGGCACCGCGCCTCAGGTGCTGAACATAACCGAATACAACCTTCCCAGCTATACCAGCATCTTTTCAACCAGTTCGATTTCGGGCCCTTTGAATGTTTATCAAATTCCGACCAGGGCGATCTGGCCCTATGTCCAGCAATGGAATTTCAGTCTTCAGCGCCAGCTTCCAACTAATACCGTTCTGACGGTCGCGTATGCGGGCAGCAAGGGCACCCACCTGACCGATCAACGCGACGGAAACCAGATCTTCCCCGTACCCGCTTCGCAGAATCCCTATCCGGCTGGCCAACCGATCAGCAGCAGCGATTGCAGTAGCCTTACCGTGAACGGAAATCCGGTTACAGGGCAAGCTCTGAACAACCTGAACGTCGCCTGCGGAAACGTGTCCCCGGACCTGTATCGTCCTTTTCAAGGGTTCGGCAAAATAGTGTTGCTCGAAGATCAAGCCAATTCGAATTACAATGCGATGCAGGTCTCCGCTCGGCGGAACGTAGGTCATTTGACCTTAAGCCTCGCCTACACATGGAGTCATTCCATCGACGATTCGTCGGACCGCAGTGACGGCACGTTCGTAAACTCGTATGACCTGGAAAGCAGCCGCGCCAGCTCCAATTTCGATCAACGGCAGTTGCTGAACATCAGCTATGTGTACGATCTGCCCTTCTTCACAAGTCCGGGACTCCTTCACTCCCTGTTAGGCGGGTGGCAGTTGTCCGGTCTGGTCACCTTCCAAACCGGCACGCCTTTTACCGTGACGAACGGTGCAATCGGCGACAATGCCGGAGTTGGAAATGGCGTGGGAAGCGGTTCTTATCCAGACGTCATCGGCAACCCGAATGCCCCTCCACCGGTATCGCAAGTTGCTGGTATTGTCGGACCGCTTCTCTACAACCCTGGCGCGTTCGCCAACCCCACGGGTCTAACGTTCGGGGATGCTGGACGAAACATTCTGAACAACCCAGCGCGCACAAATTGGGACATGGGTCTGTTTAAGCACTTCCAATTCGGTGAAACCCGCGCACTCGAATTCCGCGCTGAAGGTTTCAACGTCTTCAACCACACGCAATGGAACGGGATCAATAATACCGCCTCGTGCTACGCCGGACCTAACAATTCCGCGGGCGATCCGAGTTGTATCGCTACTCAAACATTCTTGCATCCGACGGCAGCTCATAATCCGAGGATTCTGCAGCTGGGGATGAAGTTCTTGTTCTAAGGGCGGGAATCCGCTTGCTCACGCGCGCGGCTCGGTGCGGGCTTGTTTCTACCGTTCGAGTGCGAACGCGTACAAAGTATCTCCGGCACCGACGACTAAGTACTGCCGTCCATCTAACTCGTAAGTCATGGGGCCGTTACTTACCGGAGCTTCTAAGTGGAAGTGCCATAGAATATGCCCCGTGGCAGGATCCCACGCGATGAGATTCCCTGAAGGATCGCCGCTGAACAACAGCTTGCCCGCGGTGCTTAGAATCCCGGAAACAGCTTGCCCTTTGCCTGGGAATTCATGGCTCCAGCGAATCTTGCCGGTCTTATAATCAATAGCTTCCAAAACCGCCTGCGACCATAAATTTTTTCCGCTTCCGCCGTATCCTTCCGGGCGCTCGCCGGTGTCCGTGAGATAAGCAAGACTGTATCCTTTCAGCGCGTTCACGTAAAACAGCCCAAACTCGGGATCGAAGCTTGGCGGGAACCAGTTCGTGCCACCAATCGCGCTGATATTGACCAGCGCCCCATCAGGTTGCGGCTCTTTCTTCGGATTGGGAATCGGCTGACCAGCAGAATCGACGCCTTCAGACCAGTTCGTTCCCGTAAACGGCGCACTGATCAGATTTTTTCCATTCGTCCGATCCAACACAAAAAAATAGCCGTTCCTTGCGGCCTGCGCCAGCATCTTTCGCTCCTGACCATGAAACTCGCCATCAAACAGCACCGGAGTCTCAACGTCATCCCAATCATGCGTGTCGTGCGGCGAGGCCTGGAAATACCAGACCAGCTTGCCTGTATCAGGATTCAACGCGACTATCGAGCAAGTCCAAAGATCGCTCCCCTTGCGTCCCTGGCCGGCGTATACGGGATTTGGATTGCCCGTGCCCCAGTAAAGCAGGTTCAACTCCGGGTCATACGTGCCGGGGAGCCAGGTCATCCCGCCGCCGTGCTCCATTGCGCCTGCATTTGGCCATGTCTCTGCTCCTGGTTCTCCCGCTCGCGGCTCCGTATTCCAGCGCCACTGCAGCGCTCCGGTTTCCGGATCCCGAGACTCGAGATATCCGGGCACATCCATCGCATCACCACCAACGCCAACAATCACGTGATTGCGGATCACCATGGGCGCCATGGTGGTGAAGTACTGCAGCTTCACGTCAGCGATTTGAAGTTTCCACCGCTCAGTGCCGTCTTTCGCATTCAAACAAATGAACCAGCCGTCCGGGCCCAGGAAATAGAGCCAGTTTCCGTAGATGCCGACGCCCCGATTTCCGACCAAATGGCCGCCTTGATCTTTCCACCTGTAATGCCAAAGCTCCTCGCCCGTGCGCGCGTCCACGGCCCAAACGTGATCCGGAACGGTGAAGTAAAGAATCCCGTTTACTTCTAATGGAGTCGATTTGATCTGGGTTGCGCCGACGCCTCTCATGGGACCCACATCGGTGCGATACATCCACGCGATCGCCAGAGAACTGATGTTAGAGGAATTGATCTGGGAGAGTGTACTGAAGCGCCGCCCCGAATAGTCCCCGTTATAAGTGGGCCACGACTGCCCGAAACAAACAACCGGTAGAACCAGCGACAGAGCCGCGCCCGTGAGCAAACGATTTACTCTCATTTCAACGTAACCAGGTAAGCGAGCAGATTGTGCATGTCCGCATCGCTATATTGATCCAGCAATTCGCGATGAGCCCGCAGCGGATCATGGATATCAACCTTCACCGAATCCCGCGGCCAGGAATGAAAAACTCCGGAAGAATCGTATATCGAAACAGTGAAATCATCGATACGCTTCAATGTGCCTGATATGGCGCCGCCTGACTGTAGAGTGACGGTTACCTTCGTCGCCGGCGCCTCGCTCGGATACAAGAACTGGGCCTGCAGATCTGCCGGCTCGAATTTGCTAGCAATGTGCGCGAGATCTCCGGTCGGGGAGTGGCATTGGTTGCATTGTCCTTTTCCATTGAAATATTCTTCGCCCGCTTTGGCATTCCCCGTTACTACGTTCTGCAATTTGTAGCCGAAGCGATTGGCCGCCTCATCGACGCGCGCATGAAGGAACTCGGCAATATCATACGTCTGTGGGTCTGTCAGCCCCGGGAAACCTGGCATTCCTTTTTCGGGGCGTCCTTTGTGAAGAAACGGCCCAAGCAGCTCGCCCTTTTCGTCGTGAAGCACCAGAGTCGAACGAAGCAGGTCCGGACCTTCCGCGCCTGTGGCATTGTTGCCATGGCAGAACCCGCAGTTTTGAACGAAGAGTTTTTGTCCGCGCGCCGCAGCCTCGAGATCCGGGGCAGGACCTAGACCCAGAAATTCACGGCCGTGCTGAGATCTGTTGTTCTGAGGATTCGACCTCGAGCCTTGTCCGGCGAGCTGCGAAACGCTCGCTACAAGGAGTCCCACCCAGACAAACGTCTGTCTACTGCGCAGCCCACGCGAGCCCATCCGCGCCCTTGCCTGCATCAATCAGTTTCTGAACTTTCCACTCTGACAAATCGATGGCTGCAACCTTGTGGCTTACGTTGCAGGAGACGTACGCTACTTGATTATCCGGTCGCACGAGAATCTCTTGCGGAGCGCTCGGCACATCTACCGTCCTCGCAACTTTCAGCGTGCCAAGATCCACTACTGCTACTTTGTTTGCGCCCGGTACCGCCACCAGAAGCCACCGGCCATCCTGCGTCGAAGCAGTGCCATAGCCGGTCCCCGGCAGCGGCACCCAGTCTTTTACCTTATTGGTTGCCGTATCAATCACTGCCAGCTGCGGCTTGGTTTGATCGGACGTGAACACCATGCTGTCGTCCTTCGAAATCGAAATCCGCTGCGTCTCACCAGAAATCGGAATCACCGCGATGGTCTTCCGCGCCTCCAGATCCAACACCGACACAGTTCCCGGTCCGACGTTCGCCGTGTAGCCGCGTCGCCCGTCGTGCGAGATCGCTAGCATATGCGATTCGTCCTGCCCGGTCGGTACCGAACCGGCAATTTTCAAGGTATGCGGATCCACGATTGTCACAGATTTGTCGAGTTCGGTGGTCACGTAGAGCAGCCCATCTTTTGGGCCGAACAGCACGCAATGCGGCCGCACACCGTGTCCGAAATCGACGTCACCAATGACCTTGTGAGCCGTGATGTCGATCACGACCATATTGCGGCCGTCCGTGCCGGGTTTCCCCACACCCGAGTTTCCATACATCGGGACGTAAGCTGTCCGCCCATCCGGAGAGGCCGCAACTTCGTGCCCCGTTATGCCGCCCTCCGGCACTGTCGCGACCTGCTGGCCCGCATCGGCGTCAATGATACTAAGGTCGCGGTCTCCCTGGTTGGCCACCAGCAGAACGGCCTTGCTTTCTTTACCAACTGCTTTGGCACCTGAGTAAGGCATCGTGATTCCCCAAAACAGGACTATGAATAGAAATATCTGTAAACGTAGCATTAACAGACCTCGGCGATCACAGTATCACAGCCGAGTTACGATCTGCAGGCGTAAGCTTTCGCCCATCAAGCCGAAAGATGCCCTATAACATAGCGCACCGGTTCGGATTACCTTAACATGGAAAGTAGCCAACAAAACCCTTATCAGCCAATCAGCGTGCTATAGGCCCGCAAGCTGAACGCGAATGGACGTTTCAAACTGAAAGAAGAGGCCAATAATGACCGAGGCGAACGGTAGCGGAAAACTGGACCGAATCGAAGCAGTCCTCGAAAAAATGGGCGAAAGGCTTCAACAGGTCGCCACGATGGGCTACTTGCACGATGAGCGCCTCGCGCAAATCGAAGTCACTTTTGAGCAGATGCAGGAAGACGAGGTGCGCTACCGGGCAGAACAGCGTGCCCGTGAAAATCGCCTAGACGAACGGATAGAAAAACTCATTTCTTCCATCGGCCAACTGATCGCATCCAGGCAATAGCCTAAACCTGCTCAGTACCTGAGCTGGGGCCAGGGATTCCAGGTTCCATCACTCTTCCGGTCTTCGTCCTCTTGCTTCTTCTTTCGCGCTTTCTCGGTTTTCGATTCGCCGCCTTTGAAATACAAGTGAACCGTAACGTTATGAGACGAGGCATCGGCCGTGTAATCCGACCGCGTATCGGCCAGATGGTCGAAAATTCCTTCTTCTTGCACGCGCTTTAAGAAGAAGTCCGGATAGTCAGGGTTGAATGGCTTCCCGGGCTTCTCGCCCCATAGCTTGGCGATCACCGGTTCCGTCGTAACATCGAGCCCCTCGATATCCAGCGTTTGGAAGTTGTACACTCCGCCGGGAACCACGTTGTATGTCACGTTCACCACGTGCTTGCTGTCGTCGGGATCTGCTTCAGTAGTTACGCTGGCATCCAGAAGTCCCTTGTGCTTCATGCGGCGCACAAGATCCAAGCGGAAATTGTCCACTTGTTCTCCATTGAACGTCTGTCCGGGCTTAAACGGTATGTTCGAGCGAATCTCGTCTTCATCCAGGCCACTCCCGTGAAAATGGATCGCTCCGAATTTAAAAACCGGCCCGTCCTGGATCTCGACTTTAACGATCACACCCAGGTTGGATTTGGAAGGCTCGGTCTCGACTTTGGGAAACGTCACTGCGGCATAGCCTTTCGCGGCGTATAGAGGTTTGATCGCGCCGTCCAGGATCATTTTGAGCCGCATGTCGGATAGCGGAACGCCGATCGCGACCGCATTTACAGCGCGCAAGATTGTGCCTGTATCGACCGCCTGATTGCCGCTGACCATCACCTGGGAAATCGTGGGCGCAGGCGTATCTGTAGTGAAGAGAACCGTGAGCTGCTTGGGATCATCATTGGAAATAGTCGCCTTTATCTTGACCGAGGGATTCGTCTGGTTAACAAATGCCTGAACCGCCGTTCTGTAACGCCGGAGCACGCCTTCCGTTCCGGGGATGCGATCGGAAAATAGCTCGACGTGATCCCGAAGATATTGGCGCACACGATCATCCGGAACGCCGAGCCGCTCAAAGCGCACAGGGAATAGCTGCTGGTTCTCTACGACATTAAAGGTGAGGTCATAGGCAGGCGGATTGCCGATGAATCTGTATTCGTCGGCGACACTATTAAACAATTCTGTATCCTGGAGCTTCTTTCGTGCTTGCTCGAAGGTTGGGCCAGTTACGCGCTCCCCGAGCTTTAGACCTGATTCTTTGATAATGTCCGCAGACGAATAAAGCTGGTTGCCTTTCACCATGACGGAATGGAGAACGCCCGGCGGCGGCTCCTTCTTCCGCGCTGTCTGCCCGGATTCCTGGCGGGCATTCAGCAGCGCGCAGGAACACACCAGTGCCGCGCAAAAAACCCAACGCATAGATCTAAATCAATGATACGTGGATCTCGTGAACGGGGTTTCCGCTCACAGTGCCCGAGGGCCGAAATGACTGAAAAATAAGGCCGAATGTTAAACTTGAGTCGAAAATGGCTTACGATGTGGTGGTAATCGGCAGCGGTCCTGGAGGCTATTCCGCGGCCGTGCGCGCTGGACAATACGGCCTGAAAACGGCTTTGTTAGAAAGGCAGCCAAGACTCGGCGGAACATGTTTGCTGGTCGGTTGTATTCCTACCAAAGCTCTCCTGCATACGGCCGACGTCTGGGACTACTTCAAAGATCCTGAAGCGCAGGGGATTCAATGCAAAGATCCGCAATTGAAGTATCCTCAAGTCCTCGCCCGTAAGAACAAAATCGTTACTAAGCACTCTAAGGGCATCGAGTTCCTGATGCGCAAGAACAAGGTGGACGTGATCAAAGGTCACGCGCGTCTGCTCGGTGGGGGCCGTATTGAGGTCAAAGGCGAAAAAGGCACCCAGACAGTGGAGGCCAAAAACATCATCCTGGCTACCGGCTCAGAAGCCAGAATGTTGCCGGGTCTGCAGCCCGACCAGAACCTGATTCTTACAAATATCGAGATCCTGGATATCGAGGCCATCCCGAAGACGCTCGGTATCATCGGCGCTGGCGCTGTTGGCGTCGAATTTGCGTCGATTTTCAATCGCTTCGGCTCTCAGGTCACGATTCTCGAAATGCTGCCCCGGCTCGTGCCTGTTGAAGATGAAGAAATCTCGAAAGAGTTGGAGAAGCACTTCAAAAAAGCTGGCATTCGGTGTGAAACCGGCGCGAAAGCGGAGAACATCCGTAAGAACCCGAATAGCGTCAGTTTGAGCGTGACTCTCGCCGGCGGCAACAAAGAAGAATTGGAGTTTGAGAAGCTCCTGGTGGCCGTCGGCCGCAAACCTAATACTGAAGATATCGGCATCGAGAACACCAGAGCTCAGTTAGATCGCGGCTTCGTAAAGGTAGACCCATATCAGCAAACCGGGGAGCCAGGCCTGTATGCGATCGGAGATATTGTCGCCGGCACTCCCCAGCTTGCCCATGTCGCCACTGCGGAAGGCATGATCGCGGTGGGTCAGATTGCTGGAAAGCCCGTTCGTCCGATCAACCGCAACCGCATTCCCGGCGCGACCTATACGGATCCAGGTATTGGCAGCGTCGGTCTTACTGAGGCGCAGGCCCGCGCGCAAGGCTTCAAAGTGAAGGTCGGGAAGTTTCCTTTTGCAGCAAACAGCAAAGCGACCATCCTCGACAAACACGAGGGTTTCGTCAAAGTCATCGCGGACGAGCAACTCGGAGAGATCCTCGGCGTTCACATTATTGGCCCCGAAGCTTTCGAGCTGGTTGCGGAAGCCGTCACGGCGATGGAAGCGGAAGCAACAGTGGAGAGCATGATGTCGACCATACACGCGCATCCGACCATCTACGAAGCGATAGGAGAGGCCTTCAACAACGTCTACGGCTTGGCAATCAATATCTGACCGGGAGGGCCTGCTATGTCGCAAGCCGGGTTTTGGCGCGTGGACATAGCTGCCCGTCCCGCCTACGCGCGATGAGACCCCTTCAAGTGGTTGATCTCGGGTGTATGCGCTATGCCGAGGCCTTCGATACTCAGATGCGGCTGGTTGAACAACGCAAGCGCGGTGACGGCATTGACACGCTGCTGTTTGTTGAACATCCGCATGTCGTCACGATCGGGAGGAATGGGCAACAGCATCACCTGCTGGCAAGCGAAGAAGTTCTTGCGCGCACCGGAATCGATTTTCACGAAGCCGATCGCGGGGGAGATGTAACGTATCATGGTCCCGGGCAGGTTGTCGGCTATCCAATCCTCGATCTGAGGGAGTGGAAGCGAGACGTACATGCTTATTTTCAAGGCGTGGAACAGAGCCTGATTAATGCGCTGGCAGGTTTCGGAATCCCTGCCGAACGTGTTCCAAAACGAGGATACGAGGGGGTTTGGGTCAATGGCGCTAAGATTGCCGCCATCGGGATACATATCAGCCGCTGGATCACTTCGCACGGGTTTGCGCTGAACGTCTCGACCGATCTGAGTTATTTCCAATACATCGTCCCTTGCGGTCTGGCGAAGCCGGTTTGCTCGCTTCGAAGTCTCGGTTGCAGCGCGGATCGCGGCGAGGTAACGCGGGCAATCGCCGCCTCATTCGCGAAGGTGTTTGACTATCGCCTGGCGGTGGCGCATGAAGGAGTAGAGGAGCTTAGATGACTGACGTAGTAATGCCCCAAATGGGCGAAAGCATTGTGGAAGGTACGTTGACGCGGTGGCTCAAAAAGCCCGGCGAGAAGGTCGAACGCGACGAACCGCTTTTCGAGATATCTACGGATAAAGTCGACACCGAGATTCCGTCGCCCGTCGCTGGCGTTCTGAGTGAAGTTCTGGTTCAAGAGGGCACCACTGTCGCCATTAATTCGGTGGTGGCCCGCATCGGCGACGGCGCCTCCAGTGCTCCCGCCCCAAGTCCTGCGCCAACTCCTACGCAGCAGGAGGCGAAACCGCCAGTTTCCACCCCGCCCAGCGTCGATGTCGGTCCTTCCGCCGCATCGGGAGAAGCCCGCACGCCCGCGGCACCGCCGAGTCCCGTGCCTGCTGCACCTCCACCGCCTCCGGCCCCGCAAGCCGACGGTCAGGGAGACCAGGGGCCCTTGTCGCCGCTCGTGCGCAAAATGGCGCGCGAATACAGTATCGATCTTTCGAAGGTAAAGGGAACCGGGGCAGGCGGCCGAATTACCAAGCAAGACGTAGAAGGCTACATGTCTTCGCAAGCTGCGAAGACGTACAGCGCACCTGCGCCTCCAGCGCAGCCCTCGGCAGCGTCCGCCGGACCTTACCCGGCACAACCGGCACCGGCGCCTCCACCCGCTCAGCAGCCGGGTATGCCCCAGCCGATGCCGCTCGCTGAATCCGCAAGAGTCCGGACGGAGCCCATGAGCAACATGCGGCAGAAGATCGCTGAGCACATGGTGATGAGCAAGCGCACGTCGGCGCACGTCACCACCGTGCATCGCGTCGATATGACCCAGATCGCGAAGCTGCGCGAGAAATCCAAAGCCGAATTTCACGCCCGCAACGGTTTTTCGCTCACCTTCTTGCCTTTCGTCGCAGCCGCGGCGACCGAAGCTCTTCGCGCCTTCCCCATCTTCAACGCTTCGATTGACGGCAAGAACATTGTGTATTACCGCGACATAAACATCGGAATCGCAGTTGCTCTCGAAGGGGGCCTGATTGTGCCCGTCATTCGGAACGCCGACGAAAAGAACGTCGCGGGACTACAGCGCGCGATAGTCGATCTGGCAACGCGCGCGCGCTCCCGACAATTGAAGCCCGAAGAGGTGCAAGGCGGCACTTTCTCGATTACCAATTTCGGGAGCTTCGGCAGCATCTTTGCAACTCCGGTTATCAATCAACCTCAAGTGGCCATTCTGGGCATCGGAGCAGTTGAAAGAGTTCCTGCAGTCGTGGATGGCGATGCGATTGCAATCCGGTCGCAAGCGCATCTTGCGCTCACCTTTGACCACCGCCTCATTGATGGCGCCCTTGCGGACCAGTTCTGCCAAAAGATGAAGTCGATTCTGGAAAATTGGTCGGCAAATATCCTCTAACCGCGAATTCAAGGGCAGGATGTAGACACTGCCACCCAGTGGCCGGTTTCACGATCTTCTCGTCGAATCAGGTACTTGACCGATCTGCAAGTATACACGCCTCCTGGGGTGTGGAAGCTATTTTCTTCTTGACGAAATCTTAATCTGGGTTTAATATTCCCTTGGGCTGTTATCCCCTCCGGAATAGTTCATATCCGGGAAAAGAGGTCCGCGAAATGACCTTCCAGGTTGGCGAAAAGGTAGTCTATCCGAACCACGGTGTCGGCACTATAGAGAACATCAGTTCTCGCGCTTTCGGTGCGCAGCAGGAACGCTTTTACCTGTTGCGCCTTTCCCCGAATAGCCTGACGGTGATGGTGCCGTTCTCTCACGTCGGCGAGGTAGGCCTGCGAAAGGTCACCAAATCCAGTGAGATTAACCGGGTTTTGAGCTATCTTGCCGCCGGGCGTCCTTGCTGCCCGCAGGATTGGAAAGATCGATTTAAAGAAAATTCGGACAAAATGAAGGGCGGCAGTCTGCTGGAAATCGCCGAGGTTTTTAAGGCTCTCGTGATCCTCCAGCTATCGAAATCGCTATCTTTCCGGGAAAAGAAAATGCTGGAACGCGCTCGAAGCATGTTGATTCTGGAAACCTCGATCGCGAGAACGGTAAGTGAATCCGAGGCGGTCATTGTGATCGGACGG
This sequence comes from uncultured Acidobacteriaceae bacterium, assembly GCA_963758245.1. Lineage (GTDB taxonomy): Bacteria > Acidobacteriota > Terriglobia > Bryobacterales > Bryobacteraceae > Bog-105. Next base: position 24,202 of record CAVWUV010000008.1, read on the forward strand.
GCGCTCGGCAAATCCGGTCTGCCCATGCCGGCAGCGCTTTAGGCGCGACGTAATTCCCCCGCTATACTGAAATTGCCTGCGGTTGCCTCACCAGGACGGCGCTATCGTCTAAGGGTTAGGACGGAGCCCTCTCAAGGCTCAAATAGGGGTTCGATTCCCCTTAGCGCTACCATACATTATCTGTACATCCGATGAGTAAACGCATCAACATTGTTCTGCCGGAAACCACTATCCAGACCATTGACCGGATGGCCAGGCGGGGCCAACGCAGTGAGTTCATTAACCAGGCGGTGCAACAATTTGTCTCACGCCGGAATACGGCAGATCTAAGAAGCCAGCTGGAACATGCGGCTCTTCGCGACCGGGATTTGGACCGCCAGATCGCCGATGACTGGCTTGCTGCGGACGAAGAAGTATGGCAGCGACTCGACACAAAACAACAGAAAAAGCCGGCCACCCGAAACGCGGCGAAATCTACCTCACGGCGCTCGACCCCACGGTAGGACGGGAAATCCAGAAGACGCGTCCAGCGCTCATCATCCAAAACGATCTGTCCAATCGCCTATCGGAGATCACCATCGTGGCGCCAATCACTTCGACAGTGCGCTTTCCGCTGAGCCCCGTTCACGTCCTTTTGGCTGCAGATCAAAACACAGGTCTGTCGGTTACTTCGGTAGCCGTCTTTAGCCAAATCAGAGCCGTGGACCGCATCCGACTGGTAAAGCGTCTGGGCAGCGTCGATCGGGAAATACTGGAACGTGTGGATGAAGCTATAAAGATCAGCCTCGGACTGGTGGCGATATGACCCATGATCCCTTTGGGATATCCTGTTCAAGGCTGTTAAGAAGGGGTACCCGACTGGTAAAGCGTCTGGGCAGCGTCGATCGGGAAATACTGGAACGTGTGGATGAAGCTATAAAGATCAGCCTCGGACTGGTGGCGATATGACCCATGATCCCTTTGGGATATCCTGTTCAAGGCTGTTAAGAAGGGGTACCGGACTCGATGTATGCCCTCACTGGCGACCGACCTACTCTCGCATGAATGACAATGAAAAAAATCCAAATAGCTTTCGCGCTTTCCATTTGCCTATCGATCTCGTATTCAATTCAGGCGACGAGCGATGAAAAGCCACTCGATGGCTACAGGGCGAAATCGAGCCAGACCGAGCGTGATTGGGAAGCTAAGTTTCGCTCGCTGCCGTCGCCGGAAAACGCAAAGGAATACATGCGGCGCTTGAGCGCTCGCCCGCACCATGTCGGATCTCCGTACGACAAAGACAACGCGGAATGGATACTCGCAAAATTCAAGGAGTGGGGGTTCGACGCGCACATTGAAAATTTCGACGTGCTCTTCCCGACGCCGAAAGAGGAGAGGTTGGAGATGGTCGAGCCGCGCCATTTCCTCGCAAAGTTGTCGGAGCCGCCGGTTGCGGTGGATCCCACTTCTTCTCAAACCGGCGAGCAATTGCCGCCATACAACGCTTATTCGATCGATGGAGACGTAACCGCTCCGCTGGTGTTTGTGAACTACGGAATGCCCGCTGATTACGAGGAACTCGATCGCTACGGTGTGTTGGTGAAAGGCGCGATTGTGATCGCGCGTTATGGGCACGGATGGCGCGGCATAAAGCCGAAAGTGGCCGGAGAGCACGGCGCAGTCGGATGCATTATTTATTCAGATCCGCGGGATGACGGCTACACGGCGGGTGACGTTTATCCGCAGGGCGCGTGGCGTCCTCCGGGCGGCGTTCAACGCGGGAGCGTCATGGACACGGATTACCCGGGAGATCCTCTCACGCCCGGAATCGCGTCCGTTCCAGGCGCAAAAAGATTGTCCTTAGCCGAAGCGAAGACCATCACCAAAATTCCCGTGCTGCCGATCTCGTATGCAGATGCCCAGCCTTTGCTGGCGGAACTCCGGGGTCGCGTTGCACCGTCCGGATGGCGAGGCGGAATGCCGATTACGTATCATCTGGGTCCCGGCCCGGCGAAAGTGCATCTGCGAGTGGAATCGAATTGGGATCAGAAAAAGCTCTACGACGTCATCGCAAAGATCCCCGGCTCCGAAAATCCGGATGAATGGGTTTTGCGCGGGAATCATCATGATGCGTGGGTAAACGGAGCGGAAGATCCAATATCAGGCCTCGTAACCGAGCTCGAAGAGGCTCGGTCGTTCGGCGAGTTGCTGAAGCAAGGATGGAAACCAAAACGCACGCTGGTTTACTGCGCGTGGGATGGCGAAGAACCGGGGCTTCTCGGATCGACCGAATGGGTAGAAGCGCACACTGATGAATTGCTCGAGCACGCGGTCGCCTACTTTAACAGCGACACAAATGGCCGCGGCTACCTGGAGGTCGATGGAGCGCACGTACTCGAAAGATTCATCAATTCGGTCGCCCGGGATGTGCCTGATCCGGAGAAGGACATGTCCGTTTGGCAACGGCGCAAGCTGGCCAACATCGCTCATGCGGAGAACCCTGAAGAACGCGAAGAGGCTCGCAATCGTGCCGACTGGCGGATCGGCGCTCTCGGTGACGGCTCTGACTACACTGCCTTCATCCATCATCTCGGTATCCCCTCGGCCGATATCGGCTTCGGAGGCGAGAGCAACGGGGGCATCTACCATTCGATTTACGACGATTTTTACTGGTTCACGCATTTCGGCGACACGACATTCGCTTATAGCCGCGCGGAATCGCAACTGGTAGGCACCGCCGTCATGCGGCTGGCGAGCGCCGAAATGCTACCCTTCGACTTCACCGGCTTCGCCGACACGGTGAAGCGATATCTTGCGAACGTTCAAAAGGTATTAAAGACGGATCAGGACGAATTGCGCGAGCGGGACCGCGAGTTGGAGGAAGGAGTTTTCAGCGCAACCAGCGATCCAAGCAAACCCATGCTTGCCCCGCCTAAACTCGAGCCTCCTCCCCACTTCAACTTCGCGCCTCTCGAGAATGCAACAGATGCGCTTACAGCCAGCGCGGACCGGTTCGCGAAAGCCGTCGCCAAACTGCAGGCGAACGGAACGGAGCTGCCTTCTTCCGTGATGACGCGAGTTAACCAGTTGCTGATGCAAAGCGGGCCGGCACTCACCGATCCCGTGGGTCTGCCTGGCCGTCCCTGGTTCAAGAATCAGATTTATGCGCCGGGCGCTTACACCGGATATGAGGCCAAGCCTCTTCCTGGTGTCCTGGAAGCATTGGACCGAAAGAACTGGAAAGAGGCAGAATCTCAAATTCCGCGGGAGGCCGATGCGCTTCAGCGCGAGACGAAGATCATTGACGAGGCGACGGCAGCCGTTCAGGGCGCGCTGACAGCTGGCTTGACCGGCGAGCAGGAGCGGTGAACGCAGTACGTCCGGTCTAGACTTATGGCGGAGGTCAGATGGAGTTCGTCGGACGAGTGGAAAGCCTGTGGCGATATCCCGTAAAAAGCATGGCTGGAGAAGAGTTGAGTCAGGCTTTTATTGGCTTTGCAGGACTTTACGGTGATCGGTTCTACTCGTTTGTCAGCTCAACGGCTCGGAAGCGATTTCCGTTTTTCACCGGGCGGGACAAGGAAACTATGCTGCTGTACCGGCCAGCATATCGTTATGCCGAACGCATGTTGCAGCCCTCCAATCTTCTGGAGGCTGAAGCCGGCGCAACCGGTCTTACTCCTATCTATCCGGATGCTGACGATCTCATGGTTGACGTGCGGACACCATCCGGGGATCTGCTTGCCATTGATGATCCCCTGTTAATTAGCAGCCTGTGTGAAGGTACCGCTGACCGCTATGAACTGAAGCTGCTTCGGTCTCACCGGTCGATGACGGATTGCCGGCCGATCTCCATGTTTTCGGTTCAGACCGTACGCCAGTTAGGCGAAGAAGCAGGAATTGAGTTGGATAAACGCCGCTTTCGGGCGAATATTTATGTCGACCTGGAATCAGGCGTTGGCTTCAGAGAAAATGAATTCGTCGACCGAAGGGTGCAAATCGGGGCAAAGGCGGTGATCGCGATTGTGGCACGCGATTCCCGGTGCAAGATGATCACGCTTGACCCCAATTCCGCCATGGCGAATCCCGAAATTATGCGAACAGTCGCTCGAGCTCATGACGGAATGGCTGGAATCTACGGGGCAGTTGTGGCGGAAGGGACTGTCTGGCCAGGCGATGAGGTCTCGCTGCTTGGATAACCGCTCCGCTACGGTCACGGCTGGGTAAGCGCACTTCCTGCTTGCAGGGCGATTGCAACCTTGGACGTCGGATTTCGCCCGAGCCTTTTGCATATCGTGCGACCGGCTTCGGCAACTTTCTGAAGACTCACTCCCGTTTCGATGCCCATGCCGTCCAGCATGTAAACAACATCTTCGGTCGCGACATTACCAGTGGCTCCAACGGCGTACGGACACCCTCCGAGTCCTGAAACAGCGCTATCGACTACCGCGATTCCAAGCTCGAGCGAAGCCAGAATGTTGGCCAGCGCCTGACCCCAGGTGTCGTGAAAATGAACCGCGATCCGTTCGACCGGGATATGCTCTGTGACGGTCTGCAGGAGTGCCTGGGTTTTCAGCGGAGTGCCGACCCCAATCGTGTCCCCGAGCGATATTTCATAGCAGCCCATTTCGTACAGCGCTTTCGAAACCCTGGCTACCGCAGCAGGCGGGATCTCGCCTTCATAAGGACAGCCTAGAACACAAGAGATATATCCGCGCACCTTCATCCCGCGCGCGTTTGCTGCCCCGACAACTTCACGCAAACGCACTAAGCTTTCAGATATCGAAGAGTTAATGTTGCGCTTGGAGAAAGTTTCGGAAGCAGCGGCGAACACCGCGATTTCATCAGCCCCGCTCGCCGTTGCGGCCTCAAAGCCTTTCAAATTGGGCACGAGCACCGGGTAGGAAACGGCGGGAAGGCGGCGAATGCGGGATAGAACCAAACCCGTGTCAGCCATCTGGGGCACCCATTTCGCGGACACGAAACTGCCGCTTTCAACCGTTTTCAGACCGGCATCGGCCAGGCCCTCGATGAGCGCAACCTTGTCTTCAACAGCAACGATCCTATTCTCATTCTGGAGACCATCGCGAGGGCCAACCTCGACGATCCGGACGCTTGCCGGGTGTCTCACAAAGCCGTTTCGTCCTCTTGCGTCCAGTTCTTCTTGTGCTTTGGCTTCGAACGAATGGCTTTCTCGTCGAGAACACGGGCCGCTGGCGGGCTGCCGACGCGCACTCTCGCGATCGCCTTCACTGCTTTGGATTTTTCGTATTTGGGCCGCTTTTTTGCCATGCGACGTGGCGGTCAATCCGCGGCGTTCTCGCGGTCTAGGCTGCCATTTTCTGAGATCCGTTTGGCCAGATCCCTAGCTCGACGAACTCGTTTTCGAAGCGCAACTGCTCTCGTGCGTCATCGGAGGGTCTGATCTTCCGGCAGACTTCGCGCAGGCTCTCTTCGAGAGGACGGTCCGCGGCATCGTCTCCAAGAACGAGGCGGACGAGCTCCCGGCCTGCTCTGCGGGCTGCTTGGGGAGACTTGGCGAACATCATCGCCTCGTAGCGTTCGTTAACTAACTGAGAATTCTTGTTCATTCTGCGCCCCTCGTTAAGTTGGATGCGTTTCCCCTGATTTTTGGTGCGCCGTTTTGGAGCCCGCGAAGCTTGGCAACAAACCAGTTCCTTGCCAGGCGGGCTACTTCGTCGAGCGCTCCTGGTTCCTCGAACAAATGCGTGGCGTTAGGTACGATCTCTAGTGCCTTCTCGCACCGAAGCTTCTCCAGCGCTGCTTTATTCAGCTCAATTACTGCACGATCCCGCTCTCCAACAATCAGCAGCGTCGGAGCTGTAACCCTCGGCAGGGCTGAACCGGCCAAATCGGGCCTGCCTCCCCGGGAAACCACCGCACCGGCAACACTGCTAAGATTAGCCGCCGCGACTAGCGCCGCGCCCCCACCGGTACTGGCGCCGAAGTAGCCCACCTGCAATTCAGCAGTTTCGGGATCACTTCGAGTCCACTCTGTGGCGTCGACAAGCCTTTGGGCTAATAGCTCAATGTCGAAGCGGAGTTCTCGTGTGTGGGTGTCAATTGTCTCCTCCTCAGCGGTGAGGAGATCCAGCAACAAAGTTGCCAGGCCGGCTCGCTGTAACACACCGGCTACAAACCGGTTTCGGAAGCTGAATCGGCTGCTGCCGCTTCCATGCGCAAAGAGGATCACCCCGCTTGCGTTCAGCGGCAGAACCAGATCCCCAAAAATTCCGGAGGGTGGAACCTGAATCGATCGTTCTCGAGGAATCTCTTTCGCGGGTGGCATTTGGATTGGTCGCTCTAGGAATGGACTAGGGGTGACCCCGATCTCATCTGCTGCCTCGCTTGTTCAAGCAGCTTGCGAACCTCTTCGTCTGTCGTTTGCGAAAAATCTCCATACCATATGCCGACCGCTCCAAAGGGATCCGGTGTCGCGACGCAGATGATTTCATCTACCTCGTTACGAAAACTGTCGCACGTCTGGCGAGCCGCAACAGGCACGCCCACGATAATCTTTTGCGCGCCTTGCGGCCGCAAAGCTCTGGCCGCGGCCAACATGCTCGCTCCGGTCGCCAAGCCATCATCGACGAGTACGACAGTGCGACCTTGCGGGGAAAGGGGCGGCCGATCCTCGCGATAGAGCCGCTCACGTGCTTCCAGTTCGCGCTGTTCGCGAGCGGTTACTTGGTCGAGAAGCTCATCTGAAACGTGCAAGTAGTCGATCAGGTCACGGTTGAGTACTCTTAGGCCTCCACTCGCTATCGCACCCAGGGCCAATTCCTCCTCCCCAGGCATGCCCAACTTTCGGACGATAAAAACGTCCAGGGGCGCACGTAGGGCGAGCGCTACCTCATAACCTACGGGAACTCCACCTCTCGGCAGAGCGAAAACAACGGCTTCTGAATTAGCTACGGTCGAGCTCAGGCGTTCCGCGAGCACCCGGCCAGCCTCGCTCCGGTCTCGGAAAAGGGGCATTCGGGCTTCCTATTCTGTACGAGGCCGACTCCCAGCCTGAACATCGCTCCAAGTCTTCCGCAGCACGTCTCGGCTGTAGATGACGTAGCGCGTGTCCGGCGTGAATACCTCGAGTGTGATCGTGCCATCGTATCCACATTTTTGGAGCGCTTCCACGGCACGGCGCAAATCCACCGTCCCCGTCCCGAGCGGTAAGTGCAGGTCCGCGCCGCCGCCCTTGTTGTCGTGCAGGTGAACATGCCGAAGCCTCTTGCCGTGAGCAGCCAAAATTTCTTCAGTTGTGTTGTGAGGAACCTGCAGATTCGCGTGCCCGATGTCAAGATGTAGCCCGAGATCTGGAATCGGGTCCAACAATTCGCCGAGCTGCGGTGCCGAATTGTAGTCTCCGGGTAGATTCTCAATCATCAGCTCGATACCACAGCTTTTCGCGTGGGGAAGGAGTTCGCGAATGGTATCGAGATTCCTCTCGATGTAAAAGCGGCGCGAGTGCCAAGGCGTATGCCGGTCAGGATGAAGGTTCATCAGCTTTGCGCCGACCTCGCCAAACCGGTCCAGGCACCGTTTCAGCTCTGCTACAGCGGCTTCCCGGATCTCGGGAATCGCGCTTGCCATGGGAAGGTACCAGGCGGTATGGCCGATCACCTGCATTTTGTGCCGATCCAATGCCGTGCGGATAGCGCCAGTGTCAACGCTCCAGGAAGGCGCGCCGGGCGGCTCCAATGTGAGATCGATGAACTCCATTCCGGCTTCTGCCATCCATGCAATCTCGTCAACTACGTTGCGCTCCGGATGGTTCATGGTGCCGATTAGCATAATTCAACTCCCTCTCCCTTAGTCACGGTTCCCGTTACACTCATCTTCCAGTGTTGGACTAAACCACGGGCGTGAGTCGAGCAGGCGCGCGCGATCGTTCGTTATTTCCGAAGCACTGCCCGGTCCAGGTGCGGTGAGCCGGAACTCACTCCAGATCCATGGTGGCAATTCTCGGGCTCGCTCGGGGCTAACCCACGCGAAAACGGAAAGCAGCCCTCCGAGTAGCGGTACGTCGCGGTCTACGCGTTGCAAAAGATGCCGCCAGTTCAATTCCGGGCCTACCCCGTACAACAGGTTCAGCCCATCCGGCCAATCGCAGCGATCATGCTGCAAAACGTAGAGCTTGCTCCACAGCGCTTCTTCGGGGGCCAGCAACTGGAAGCGCTCGCCTTCCACTTCTACTTCCGGACCGCGAAGCCAGCTTTCATCCACCACCGACCGCTGGTTAGCCATCGCCCAAATCAGATCAACAATGGTGTCGTCTTTATGACTTCGATAGATCCAATTGCGGTCATAAGCCTGTACCCCGTAATAGTCGTCAAGGCCAAGCTCAGTAACCATGCGGATCATGTCATCGCGCCCGGGCTCCGGAATATACAGGTCGATGTCTTTGGTATTCCGCCATTGGCCTGCGTAGACCATAGCGGCCAATCCGCCTCCGACGGCGAACTTCAGTCCACGTTTGCGCGCCTCGCCGATCACGTTCTTGTAAACCTGCCACTGCTCCCGCGGAAAGCGCTCGGGCCACGACGAGCAGCGCGCTGCCCGTTCCTCTATCGTTTGCATCGCCATGGCGCGCCGAAGCCTCCGGTTTGTGGGATGTAGAAGAAACTGCTTCTGTTTCCGAATGCGGTCCCGGGAGGGTGGATTTGGCGGCTCAGTCTCCGCGGACTGACATGACTTGTAAACTGAGAGTCGAGCGAGTCTTGTGCTATCAGAACGTCTCAATCGTATAACGATCAATGACACTCAGTGTGGCGGCCGTCCTTGCATCCGCGGTATGCGTATTCGCGTGACGGATGTGCTCGACCTGCTGAGCGCCGGTGCCAGCTTCGAAGAGATTCTCAAAGATTATCCCTATCTGGAGCGCGAGGACATCCTGGCAGCCATAGAGTACGCGGCTCGGCAAACCGACCACCCGGTCCTGCAGTCTGCGTGAAGTTTCTCGTCGACAATCAGCTTCCGCCTGCGCTCGCCCGTCTCATCCAAACTAAGCTAAAGGAGAGTGGTGATTGGTTCCTTGAGCTTCGCAGAACCCGCGCCCGCCAATTCTGAACTACAATAGAAGTATGGCGATTCCCGCCAGTACGCGCCCGTCCCTTTTCGGCTCAGACTAACTCCGCTCTTTCTGCGACCCTTCCCACGTCTGTTTTTCCGTTTTCTAAAAATTGAGGTGCTTTATGGTTACGGAGCTAGCTGCACATCCGCTGCTGCCGAATTTGGTGACTCCTCTGCCTGGACCGAAGGCGAAAGAGATCATCGCGAGAGATCAAGCTGTCATATCCCCCTCCTACACACGCTGCTACCCGCTGGTAATGAAGCGCGGGGAAGGCGCGATTGTTGAGGATGTGGATGGAAATCACTTCCTCGATTTCGCGGCCGGGATCGCCGTCGTCGCGAGCGGCCATTCCCATCCGCGTGTCGTGGATGCGATTCAGAAACAAGCGGCTGAGTTTCTGCACATGTCGGGAACGGACTTCTATTACGAGGGCATGGTGCGCCTAGCCGAGAAGCTCGCGGCTCTCACGCCAGGGGATGTGCCGCGGCGCGTTTACTTTGGTAATTCGGGGACTGAAGCCATTGAGGCCGCTATCAAGATGGCGCGGTATCACTCCGGCCGGGATAAGTTCATCGCTTTTTTCGGCGGATTTCATGGCCGCACCATGGGCGCGTTGTCGCTCACGGCCAGCAAGGTCACACAGCGGCGTGGCTTCGGCCCCATGCTGCCCGTGCAGCACATTCCGTACGCGTATTGCTATCGCTGTCCCTACGGGAAAGAGCCTTCCACCTGCGATGTTGAGTGCGTTAAGGTTTTGGAGGATCGGCTGTTCAAGACCATCCTCCCGGCTGAAGAAGTAGCTGCGATCTTCGTCGAACCTGTGCAGGGTGAGGGCGGTTATCTTGTTCCGCCGAAGAAGTTCCACGAAGAGCTGCGGCGTATTGCTGACAAGTACGGCATCTTGTTGGTTCACGATGAGGTTCAATCCGGTATGGGGCGCACGGGCCGGATGTTCGCCTCGGAGCATTTTGGAGTGACGCCCGATATTGTGACGCTCGCCAAAGGTATCGCCAGTGGCATGCCGCTTGCCGCAACAATTGCGCGGGCCGAGGTCATGAATTGGCCCCCGGGAGCGCACGCTTCTACATTTGGAGGCAATCCGGTTTCAATCGCCGCTGCTCTTACTACAATCGAGCTGCTCGAAGAGAGCCTGATTGCCAACGCCGCCAGGATGGGCGACCACATGATGAATCGCATGCGAGATTGGCCGCGGCGCTTCCGGTACGTCGGTGATGTGCGTGGGCTGGGGCTCATGATCGGCGTCGAAATGGTCTACGATCAGCAAACTAAGGAGCGCGCTCCCGAGCTGCGCGATCGGCTGGAAATGCTCGCGTTTGAGAGCGGCCTGCTGATCCTCGGGTGCGGGCCGAACAGCATTCGACTCTGTCCGCCGCTGGTTATCACACGGGATCAGGCGGACCATGCAATCGATACACTGGAGCAGTGTCTGCAGGCACTGGAACGCTAAGCCGCGCTGCCGAGGTTCCTCTATCCACAAAGTGCGCGGTGAACTCGTTCCCGGTTCTGGACGTCGGCTGCGGCATCAACAAATATCCAGGTTCGATAGGACTGGACCGTAACCCGAACACACGCGCCGACGTGATCGCCGATCTCGACCGTACTCATTTTCCATTCCGCGACAGCTCGTTTCGCGAGATCCGCGCAATTCATGTAATCGAGCATGTCTCGGACGTGATCCGTACCATGGAAGAGTTCCACAGGATACTAGTTCCGGGCGGGCGGCTCCTCGTTGTAACACCTCATTACACCGATTTCAGCTCTTTTTGTGACCCGACCCACCGTTGGCATCTGAATAGTTTCTCCCTGCGCTATTTCGGCGAGGACAGCGGAGGCTTCGGCTACTATTCGAGCGCGCGTTTCCATGAGATTTCGACGTATGTGAGGTTACTTGCTTTGTGGAGATATCTCGGTTTTGAATTTCTCGTTAATAGCTCCCGCCGGTTCCGCCGTTTTTGGGAGTTTTACCTGTGCTATCTCGTCCGAGGCAAAGTAATCGAATGGCAACTCGAAGCGATAAAAGGTGGCTCAAACTCCGGAATGCCAGGCAGTTTTTCTGGAAACTGAGCGACGCAGCACGACAGCTCCGCGAGACGAGAACACTGTCGGCCGAAGCCGCTCTTGGAAAACGCGGCGAAGATATCGCGCATCGTTATCTGCGGAACGCCGGGCTCACTGTTGTCGCGCGGAACTATCGGCCTGGCGTTGACTCAGAAGTAGATATTGTCGCGCGTGATGGGGAAACGGTCGTATTCGTCGAGGTGAAGTCGCGTGCGTCCGCAGAGTTTGGCAGCCCCGAGCGCGCTATCGGCAGCGAGAAGCAGAAGCACGTTGTGCGGGCGGCTAGAAGCTATACCACTCGCGCCGGCATCGAGTGGAACCAGGTTCGTTTCGACACTATTTCGATCGTCTTCACCCAACCGCTGACGATAGTTCATCAGCGAGACGCCTTTTTCGACGGGCGCGCGATCTGAGCCCGTCGCCTGACCTCGACAGTAAGTTATAAGCAGTGCACGCGAATATGTGCAAAAATGACCTTGTGCAAAGAGCAAGGGATCGCAACTTCACGGTGCGGCTGCCAGTCGGCTTATTGCGCCGTTTAAAGGAGCAATCGGCTGCAGAAGGAGTGTCGATGAATGCATATCTCGAGCGTGTGCTGGCGAAGGCGCTGAGAGGAACTCAGAACGACGCAGAACGGCTAGCGGCAACGCGACTACTCGGGCGGGCGAAAGAGGGGCTGTATGAGATGGACCGGCCGTTGACGCGGGAACAGGCGCACATCAGGCGTGCCTAACGGTCCGTTTCGGAAACTCCGGTATTCTTTGATACAAACATTCTGCTCTACCTGTTCGACCGCAGTTCCAACGAGAAACGAGAGATTGCGGAAAAATTATTCAGGACGCATCAGCAGAGCGGGAGCCTGCGGCTGAGCTTGCAAGTAGTGCATGAGTTCGCGGCGAATCTGTTGAGCAAGAAGTTCGGAGTGCCACGTGCGACGGTAGCGGATGTCGTAAAGGATTTACAGGCCTTGCAAGTGATCGCACTTCGCGGAGAGGATACCTTAACAGCGCTGCAGTTTATAGGTGAATTCGGAGTGAGCTTTTGGGATGCGTTAATTCTGGCGAGCGCGACACGAGAGGGCTGCAGAGTCTTGTACTCAGAAGATTTTCAGCATGGCCGGGTCTATGACACAGTGAAGGTCATGAACCCGTTCAAGGGCAGTTCGTGAGGCGATCACCTCGCTGACATAGGATCGCTGGCCGGTGTCCAGCCCAGCTTCTGCCCTTTGTTTTGCACTTTTAACCAATCGATCAGCGGCTGGAAATACTCAATAATCGCGGAGGCATCCGCGTGATCTTCTCCTGTCATTACCTTCATCGCTTCGGGCCAAGGTTTGGAACATCCCAATTCCAGCATTGCCTTAAATCGTTTGCCCGCTTCTGTGGATCCGTAGACCGAGCAGCGATTCAACGGCCCAGTGTGCCCGGCCGCCTGACACATCGCGCGATAAAACTGAAACTGATACACGGCTGCCAGGAAATACCGGGCATACGGCGTGTTGTCAGGAATGTGATACTTGGCGCCCGGGTCAAAATCCGCCTCAGCTTCGATCTACGGGCGGGGCAACTCCCTGATATTCCTCGCGAAGCTTCCACCAGGCGTTGTTGTAATCGGAAGGCTTGACTTGGCCCGAAAATACTTCCCAGCGCCACTTATCGATCAGCAGGCCGAAGGGCAGAAAAGCGATTTTATCGAGGGCGGTCCGGAGCAACAACGGAATATCTGCCTGAGGCGGCGGAATCTGCTCAATTAACCCGATCTTCTTCAAGTACTCGGGCGTGATGGAAAGAGCAATAGAATCCCCGATCGCCTCATGGAAGCCGTCGTTTGCACCGTCGCGGAACAGAATCGGTTGATTACGGTACGCCAGCGTGTAGTAATTGTGACCCAGTTCGTGATGAACGGTCCTGAAATCATCCGCGGTGATATGAATACAAAGCTTCAGCCGAACGTCTTTATCGCTATCGATGTTCCAGGCGCTGGCGTGACAGACTACATCTCTATCGCGTGGTTTGGTTAGCATTGAGCGTTCCCAGAAAGTTTCCGGCAACTGCTCGAAGCCCATCGATTGAAAGAAATGTTCACCATAGAGGACCATCTGCTTCGCGTCGGTGCCTCGCGCCTCCAGAGACTTCGCGACATCGTAGGTCGGCGGCGCCGAGGCAGGCGCAACGATGTCATAGATATTGCCCCACTCCTGCGCCCACATGTTGCCCAGCAGGTCCGCTGGGATCATGCCGTCTTGCCGCTGTGCTACGGCGCCGTATTTTTCGATCAGCCGATTGCGGACGTATGCGTGCAGCTCGAGATAAAGCGGTTTCACCTGCTGCCACAGGCGCTCCAGGTCAGAAGAAAATTCTTCAGGTGTCATGTCGTACTTAGCTCGCCACATTGCGCCTGTATCCGCGAATCCCAATTCCCGCGCACCCTGGTTCGACAGCTCTACAAAACGCGCGTACCGATCTCGTATCGGCGCGCCCACTTTGTGCCACCCGACCCAGAGATCCTGAAGTTCTTTTGGATCGCGACTGCGGCCGATCCGGACTTCCAGATCATCGATCCCTACGCACTTGCTCTGGTCTCCACCGGGACAGTATTTGCCGCTACCGTAACTGCCTTCCAGCGAGCTGGCAATTTGGGTGAGCTCTCCTCGCAATTTCGGATCGTTCGGGGCGGGCAATGTGAGACCGAGCTTCAGAAGCTTGAACTTTCGCCTTAGGTCGGTCGGCAGGTCTAGAGAATCGAATCGCCGGGACTGATTCACCAGCTCCGTAACGCGCGCAATGACGCGTTCGTTCTCCTTCGCTGAAAGATCTTCTGTGTCTCCGGTTATGTAGGTCTCCTCGATCCAAGCGGCGCGCTGAGCGACTATGCCGAGTTGCAGAAGCTCAGCTTCGGCCTTATCCATGAAAGCTTGTGCTTCGGCCGCAGTCGGCGTGTCATCAGCGGCCCCGGCTAGAGCCGGTAAGCCCACGCAGACAACGAAGCCCGCAATTAGCATCGGGATAGATCTGCTTTTCATGGCGATGATGGTAGCGCACTCGAAGCAGCAGTCTTCGAAACAGTAACCAGACAGCCACCGGTCCTCTACGTTTGGTACAACGTTGTTCGGGGTCTCACGATTGTTTCAGAAAGTTCTTGTGGCGAATCGAGGCGAAATCGCGGTGCGCATCATTCGAGCGCTTCGTGAGATGAGGATTCGCGGCGTCGCCGTATTTTCAGAGATCGATCGGAGCGCCCTGCACGTTCAAATGGCGGATGAGGCCGTTTGCATCGGTCCTGCTCCTTCGTCGGAAAGCTATCTTAAAGCCGAACGCATCATCGATGCTGCCCGGCTCACCGGCGCGGAAGCCATTCACCCCGGCTATGGGTTCTTGAGCGAGAATGCCGCGTTTGCGCAAGCCTGCACTGACGCCGGCATTAAGTTTATCGGACCATCGTCGCGAGCGATTGAGCAGATGGGTTCCAAAACTGCCGCTCGCCGCCTTGCGATCCAAGCGGGCGCTCCGGTCGTGCCGGGCACCGAACAAGGTATCCGCAATTACGAAGAAGCCCGGAAAATAGCCGCTGAAATAGGCTATCCGGTTTTGCTGAAAGCGTCAGCCGGGGGCGGAGGCAAGGGCATGCGCCGTGTCGATAGCGAAGCCGGATTGGAAGCCGCGATGCGGGGTGCGTCGAGCGAAGCGGAACGAGCCTTCGGCTCAGGAGAGGTCTATCTCGAGAAGTTGATTGACCGCCCCAGGCACATTGAAGTTCAGGTTCTGGGGGACGAATACGGGCATCTTATCCACCTGGGAGAGCGCGAGTGCTCTATTCAGAGGCGTCATCAAAAAGTTGTTGAGGAGTCTCCCTCGCCGCTGGTGCTGAAGAAACCGGATCTCCGCGACGAGATTGGCGAAGCGGCTCTGAAGATCGCGCGGGCTGCGAATTATGCGAACGCCGGCACTCTTGAGTTCCTGGCCGATCAGCACGGTCAATTCTTCTTCCTCGAGATGAACACGCGGCTTCAGGTTGAGCATCCAGTCACCGAATGGGTCACCGGAATCGATCTCGTTCGTTGGCAGATTCGCATTGCCGCCGGTGAGCGGTTGAGGCTCGAGCAGCAGGATATTGAGTGGCGCGGATCGGCGATCGAGTGCCGCGTGTATGCTGAGGATCCGGATAACAATTTTTTCCCCAGTCCCGGCAGAATTGCCCAGTATACGGAGCCTTCCGGCCCTGGAGTGCGCGTGGACGGCGGTGTGTATGCGGGCTGGACGGTTCCTACCGACTATGATCCGCTGCTCGCGAAGCTTTCGGTGTGGGGCGATACGCGTGACGCGGCGATTCAGCGAATGCACCGCGCAGTCGCCGAATATCGCGTCCTGGGAATTACAACGAACTTGCCGTTATTTGAGCGGCTTATGGCAGATGACAGGTTTATCGCCGGCGATCTCCACACCGCGTTTCTGGATGAATTCATGCAACGCGCCAAGCCACGCGAAAAAAATCGTGACGCCCTTATCGCTTCGATCCTCGCTGCCGCCAGCTCTGGTGGCCGAGATTCGGAGGCCGTCCCGGACACCCGATGCACGGCGAGCGCTTGGCGCGCTGAAGCCAGACGAGGACTGATGCGTTGAAGCTCAGGATTGAGATGGATGGTGAAGACTACTCGCTGGATCTGGCATGGAATGGCGCGAATTCTGAATACAGTCTTCACGGCGTGGAACACGCATCCGGAAGTGCATCCGTCATCGAAGTCATGCCGGGCGTGTTCTCAATCTTAGTAGGGCAGAGGAGCTTTAATGTCCATCTCGTGCCGAACGGGCAGGAATTGGAGGTCTGGACGCGTGGCGAGCGCCATCGCATTGCAGTTGCCGATGCAAGGGATCGCTCCAGTAAACGCAACAAGATTACTGCCGCGGGTCCCACGGAAATCCGCGCGCAAATGCCAGGGAAAGTAGTCAAGCTGCTCGTTGAGCTGGGTGCGAACGTGCAAGCTGGTCAAGGCGTCATCGTTGTCGAAGCGATGAAGATGCAGAATGAGATGAAGTCACCGAAGGACGGAGTTGTATCCAGCATCAAGGCGACCGAAGGTGCGACCGTTCTGGCGGGCGAAACTTTGTTGGTAATCGAGTGAGCTTGCGAGTTAATGGCAAAAGCGGATTGTAAACGGTGCGGCGGTACAGGATGGATTGTTGCCGAGCAAGATGGAATCTCCGCAGCGGAGCGTTGCGGGTGCGTCGCCGAAAATCGCGCCGAAGAGCTGGAGCAACGTGCCCAGATACCCAAGAATTATCGCGATGCCTCGTTTGAAACGTTCAATCTTCCGCACGACAACCCTACTGCCCAGCGCAGTCTCGCCGATGTTATGCTGGCGGTCGCCGCCTATACGCGCGCCTATCCGGATAGCAAAAAGCCTGGGCTTTTACTGGTGGGTCCGCCAGGTACTGGCAAAACTCACCTGGCTGTCTCTGCTCTGCGCCTGCTGATCTCGCGCGGGCACGAAGGTATTTTTTTCGATTACCAGAATCTTTTGGAGCGCATCCGTTCCGGCTACAGTGAGAAGCTCGGCACCAGCGATCGAGAAGCCTACCGGATCGCTCTTGATACCGAAATTCTATTGCTCGATGACCTGGGCGCTCATCGTGTCACGGACTGGGTGGAAGATACTGTTACCGCAATTGTGACTTACCGCTATAACCACCAGAAGCCGCTGATCGCAACCACGAACCTCCCTGATCCGGACTTGGGCGGCGCCATCACGCAGAAATCGGATCTCACGGGAGCTCATTCTTATCGGATCACGCTCGAGGAACGGGTGGGCGAGCGAGCGCGGTCCCGCTTATTCGAGATGTGCCGCGTGATCAGAATGCCGAACGTGAACGACTATCGCGTAAGGCCGCCCCGCAATTAGGCACAATCGCGCCTAAGCCGATGCGCTTGCGCCGAAACTCTCCACGGCCTTTTGCTCGTCTTCGAACGAGGGGAAAATCGTGTGCAACTTGGTGACCTGCATCAGATCTTTCATTTTTCCTTGCATGTGCAGCAGCTTCACCGCGCCGCCCTGATTGGTTGCCGTGGTATATGCGCCTACTAATTCGCCCAGTCCCGCGCTATCCACGTAGCCCACGCCTGCCATGTTCAGCACGATGTGTTTGTTCCCTTGAGCGAGCAGAGATCTCAGCTCGTCCCGTAAAATTCCGGTGTTCTCGCCCAGGGTAATTTTCCCGTTGAGATCCACAATTGCTACATTTCCAACCCGTCGAGTCTTTGCAGTCAGCGCCATTTTTGGAGTTCCTTTGCCTAAAGTAGACCGTATATGAGCGTTTCATTCTAGCGCATCCGGTGTCAAGCACTATTGGTTACAGGCTGCTTCCGTCTTCCTTTCGCGCCGCCGCTACACTAAAAAAATGAAGCTGGGCGTTGACTTCGGGACGAACCGCATTGTTGTGGCAGCGGCGGATCGCGGCAATTACCCGCTGGTCTCGTTTGAAGGTCCGGATGGAACCACCGCTGATTGGTATCCATCGCTGATTGCCCTGTATGGCGATGACCGGTGTTACGGGTGGGAAGCGTGGCAGAAGCAGATCGATGATGGGTGGACGGTGGTCCGTTCCATTAAGCGCTTACTTGAAAACGCAGGCCCCGAAACAATCCTGGAAGTAGGCGAACAGCAAGTCAAACTGACGGACGTGCTGAATGGGTTAGCCTCCGCGCTGCATGCTGCGCTGCGTGACACTTCGAACTTACGGCTTCCAGCGGGGGCGAGTCTCGAGGTCGTGCTTGGCGTCCCCGCTCACGCCAACAGCAATCAGCGATATCTCACAATTGAGGCGTTTCGTGCAGCCGGCTTCACGGTACTGGGTCTTCTGAACGAGCCGAGCGCCGCAAGTATCGAGTTTGGACACCGGCAGCGCCAAAATAGGGCCAACCCCGAAACCATCCTGGTCTACGATCTGGGCGGGGGAACCTTTGACGCCTCACTCGTAAAATTGGACGAAAATGTTCACCATGTAATTGCATCTGAGGGCATTCCGACTATCGGGGGTGATGATTTCGACCATATTCTCGCCGATCTCGCGCTTCAGGCCGCGGAGATTGGCCCATCAGCGCGCGATGAGCTCTCGCCTGGTGCATGGTTTCGTCTTTTGGAAGAATGCCGCATTAAGAAAGAATCTCTAAACCCTAACTCCCGGCGCATGGTCATCGATCTGGAGCACGTCGATCCAAGCTGGGAAAGCGTTCCAATCTCCGTCGCGGACTTCTATGAAGCAGCCCGGCCATTGGTGGAAGAGACCATAGCGGCTGCCGAAGACCTGCTGTCCAAGGAGATAGATGGCGAGTTTGAAGCGTTATACATCACCGGCGGGGGAAGTGAGCTTCCGCTGGTCGCGCGTGTTTTGCGCGAACGATTCGGCCGCCGCGTGCGCCGCTCTGCTTATACTCGATCAGCTACGGCCATCGGCCTTGCCATTCAGGCCGGCCACCCTGAGACTTATCGGCTCAGCGAGCGTCTCGCCCGGTTCTTCGGTGTCTGGCGTGAGACGGAATCGGGTTCGCGCATTCTTTTCGACCCGTTGTTTCAGAAGGGAATGAGCCTGCCGTCTTCTGGCGAGGGGCCTCTCACCATACGCCGTAGTTACTCACCAGTCCACAATATCGGGCATTTCCGTTTTCTCGAATGCAGCCATCGGAGCGAGGATGGCGCGCCAACCGGCGAAATTAGCCTTTGGGATGAAATCCGATTCCCGTTCGATGCTTCGCTCGAAACGGCGGAGGATCTCACGACAGTTCCCGTGAACCGCTCTCCCGTTACAAACGGGCAACGGATTGAGGAACTCTATGCGTGCGACTCCGGAGGGTCGATCAGCGTGACAATTACAAATCACTCTTCCGGTTATTCCCGCGCATATCGATTAGGGCGCTGGTCGCATCAGGCAAAATCTGTGAAGCCACTTCGGCGCGGAAAGAAGGCTTCTGGAGCTTCGGCAACGGCGGGCTAACTAATTTGAACCCAGCAAATTCGGCTGCGCCCGTGATGTTAAATTTTTGCCACACATTGTGACGACAATCGCGACAACAATCCACAACGCGCTCGCGTAAACCGCATACCACAGCGTTTCTTGCGCGGGTGTTACACCCGGAGGGCTGAAAGCGGCTAGCGCGCCGGTCGAGCTTGCGTGCAGGAGCTTGCGTCAACAAGACACTGTCAGTGTTGGTGTACACCCAAGCGATCAAAACTCGCATGGCCGTCATGGCTGTGGTGAACACCAGAAAAAAGGGGAACCAAAATGCGCCGTGAGGGCTGGCGGCTCCCAGGTAATCGACAACAGGCAGATGCCAGACTCCCCATAACAGCCCAAGCAGAATGCTCGCGGCAAGCGCGTTGTGTGTCGCCCGCATCTTCGGGAAGGCGTAGCCCATCCAACCGAGTTCCTCGAAAAAACCGGCCGCGAGACCAAACGAGATGCCTATCAGAAAACCGTTTGGAGTGAAGATCGGCGAAACGAATGTTCTGAGCAAAAAGAGGACCACCAGGATGACAGCAGGAGGAATGAGCAGTGTCGCGTACCAGCGCCCTGGAAGTCTGACCCGGCGCATTCGCCGAAGAAGGTCCCGTAAACCGCTTCTTCCATCGACCATTTTTGCCAGAGCTATTCCGGCGATACTGGGGCCAAGCAGCATCACCGGAAACATCAGCAGCCCGGTCGTCTTCGGCACAGCTTCGTGGCGTATGAGTTTTGGGGCAGCCACCAGAAGTGCGCCTAACCAGGAGATCGCATAGGTCAGCGCAAAATAAGCAGCAACCCGTCGGCGCATGCTGTTATGGCGTATTTCCGGGCGGTTTCTCGCCGACTGCGTCTGTCGGGACCGGATTCGGCGGCGGATTGTTCGGTGCGCCTGGAACCGGGGCTAAAGGCGTCAGCGGCGGCGGATTCGGAGCCGCAATAGACACTGTTTTAGCCTGCGGGGGTGGGTTGGCGGTCCCTTTCGCCTGCTTTGCAGTAAGATCATTCACCTTTGGCAGCTCCGAAACATCCCAGCCTCCGCCGAGCGCCATGATCAGTGAAACGCTGGCGGTCATTTGACGAAGCTGAATCTGCAACTCCGTTTCGCGATTCGTCAAAACAGTGTTTTGCGCGGTTATCACATTTAGATAGCTGTCTACTCCCGCTCTGTAGCGCGTGATCGATAAATCCAGGTACCGGTTGGAGGAATTTACTGCCGTGTGCTCTTCGACGACCTCCTCCGAGAGGATGCGCAAGGCCGCGAGATTGTCTTCGACTGATTGGAAGACGGCTAAAACCGTCTGCCTGTAATTGGCGACAGCGGCATCATAGGCGGCCTCCGCTTGCTCCGTAGCCGCCCGCCGTGCACCCGCATCAAGAATGGTTTCTGCAAATTGGGGACCGAGCGACCAGAATCTGCTCGGCCAGGTAAACCATTCCAGGAAGTGCGATGTCTCAAAACCTCCCGTGGCGTTCAGCGTGAGGTTGGGATAGTAGGCCGCCTTTGCCACACCGATTTGCGCATTCGCGGCCGCCACTTGGCGTTCTGCCGCGGCAATATCGGGCCTCCGCTCCAGGAGCTTGGATGGAAGCGCGAGAGGTACTGCCGGCGGCTTAGGTACGAAGGGCGCGACCGGCAGCTCAAATTCTGCAGGTGGTTTCCCGATCAGCATAGCGATCGCGTGCTCGTATTGAGCCCTGGCAACGCCCAGATCGGTTGCTTGAGCGGTGGTCGTATCCAGCTGGGTTCGCGCTTGCGCAACATCTTCCTCCGAGTCAAGGCCGGTGCGAAAGAGCGTACTCGTGAGCTCGACCGTCCGCCGATAATTCTCGAGTGTGTCGCGGAGTATCTTTCGCTGCGCGTCGAGTGCGCGGACCTGGAAATAATCTTGCGCTAGTTCAGCCCGCGTGGTCAGAAGAGCCGTGGCGACGTCCGCCGCGTTCGCCTGAGCAGTGTAGGTATTCGCCGCGATTGTGTTGCGAACCTTATGCCAAAAATCAACCGTGTACGAGAGATCAAGCGGCATCGAGAAGGTGTTCACGGTGCCAATCGCCCCGCTTCCCACGACGCCCGTGGTTGTGGAACTCGCGCCCGAGCCTGTGGTGGTTCCTGTTGTGGTTCCCGTGGCAGCTCCCGTTGTGCCGGCTGCGGAAGCCACAACGCTTGTGGTCCTCGCGGTTTGCGAGAAACGGGAGTTAGTGTAAGACGCCGAAGCGGTGAGAATTGGAAACAGGCTTGCTCTGGCCGTCGCGACCGCCGTCCGAGCTGACCGGAAATTCGCTTCAGCCTGGATAACAGTTTGATTCGAAATCTGAACCTGATCCTCGAGGGCATTTAGCTGGGGATCGTTGTACATCTCCCACCACTTGCCGCGGATTTTGTCATCACCGGGTTCGGCGATCTTCCATCCCACGCCCTCTTTATATTCCTGGGGAGGAGCTTCTTTGAACGCGCTCGGCGCTTGCGCTGGCGGTTTGACGTACTTCGGCCCGGGGTTACAGGAGGAAAGCAGAAGGGCCGCGGCCGAAACTGCTCCCGCGCTGATCCGTCTCGTTTTAATTTTCAATTTCATCGCTCACCTGCCTGATCCAATGTCGAAGATAAATGGGACAATTCACAAGCCTGATGTCTTGACTGGCTTGCTCGGAAAAATAGTCGACGGTCCTTCGATCGACGAGCGTCACCTCGCTCAGGTCTAGATAGATCCGCTGCCGGGCATCGCGCGCTTCCGAAATGGATTGGTCAAGCTCAGGCAAAGCATCTTCGCTGAATTTTCCGTTCAGTAAGAGGGTCACAGATTGTTCCACTGCGTTTGGCTCTTTTGTAATTGTGTAGTTCGTCTCCATGCGCTTTCCTAAGCAACCGGACCAACAGCTTCCATGGGTGCATCAGGTTCGTGACCGCGGCCAAGCCCTCGAAGCCACAAGCTGAATCGGTCCATGTAGAGATAAATGACGGGAGTTGTATACAGCGTTAGCGCCTGGCTGACAATCAAGCCGCCCACAATTGTGATTCCGAGCGGCCGCCGCAACTCCGAGCCGGTTCCGGTTCCGAGCGCGAGCGGCAATCCGCCCAGCAGTGCTGCCATTGTCGTCATCATGATCGGCCGGAATCGCAGCAGCGAGGCTTCGAAGATCGCTTCCTTCGGAGTCTTGTTGTCGCGCCGCTCCACTTCGAGCGCAAAGTCGATCATCATAATCGCGTTCTTCTTTACGATTCCGATCAGCAGAATGATTCCGATCAGGGCAATGACGCTTAATTCTGTTTTGGTGATCATCAGCGCGAGAATTGCGCCTACCCCGGCAGAAGGGAGCGTCGAAAGAATAGTGATGGGGTGAATGTAGCTCTCGTAAAGTATCCCCAGCACGATGTACACGGCAGCTAGAGCCGCGGCGATCAGCATCGGTTCATTGGAGAGCGAAGATTGAAATGCCTGCGCGGTGCCGGTGAAATTCGTGTTGATGGTACTCGGCATTCCAGCTTTCTGCTCCATGGCGTTGATCGCGGTCACCGCTGGTCCCAGCGCGACTCCAGGAGCAAGATTAAAAGAGATAGTGACGGACGGAAACACGCCTGAGTGATTGACCGTAAGCGCCGCGGTTGTGGGCTGAAAGTGCGTAAAGGTCGCGAGCGGGATTGGCGCACCGGTGGTCGATTCCGCATAGACTTCCTTGAGTCCGTTCGGGTTCTGCCAAAACTCAGGAGCCACTTCCATTACCACGAAGTACTGGTTCATGGGCGTGTAGGTCTTCGCGACCTCACGCTCTCCGAACGCGTCGTACAGAATGTTGTCCAGAGTTTGGGGCGTCACGCCTACTCGCGATGCGGTATCCCGGTCGATTACAAGATTTGCTTCCAGCCCGTTATTCTGCTGATCGCTATTGACGTCGGTCAGCTCGGGCATCTTCTTCATCAGGTTCACGAGCAGAGGGGCCCAGTGCGTCAATTCGGTCAGATTGTCGCTTTGCAGCGTGTACTGATATTGGGCGGCACTCTGTCTTCCGCCGATGCGGATGTCCTGGGACGCCTGAAGAAACAGCGTCACACCCGGCACAACTGCCAGTTTGGGACGCAATCGATTAATGATCTGGTCGGCAGTGACTTTACGTTCACTTAGTGGTTTGAGACTGAAGAAGGCTCGTCCAGTATTGGTGGTGGTCCCGCCTCCTCCTCCGGTGAAGGCCTGAACTGTTGCGACTGCAGGATCCTGCTGCACGATTTTCGCCAGCTGAGCGATCTTTTTCTGCATCGCCTGGAATGATGTGCTTTGATCTGCCATGAAACTTCCGTTCATGCGGCCGGTATCCTGCTGGGGGAAGAAACCTTTCGGCACGATTATGTATAAATAAACGTTCAAGCAGAGGGTGCCGATGGCAATGAGAAGCACAATCGCGGAATTGCGGAGCACCCAACCCAAACTGTGCTCATAACCCTTGAGAATGAAGGTGAAGAATTTTTCGCTGGCGTTATAAACTTTTCCATGGCGCTTCTCGTTACTGAGCAGGCGCGAGCACATGGTTGGGGTGGTGGTCAACGACACTAGCAGCGAAACCAGAATTGTTACCGATAGAGTTACCGCGAACTCCCTGAACAGGCGGCCGATGATGCCGCCCATCAACAACAGAGGAATGAAAACCGCCACTAGCGAAACGCTGATCGAGAGCACGGTTGAGCCGATCTCGGCCGCGCCCTTCAGCGCCGATTCCATTGCGCTCATGCCCTGTTCGCGATACCGGGTGATGTTCTCGAGCACCACGATCGCATCGTCGACAACAAATCCCGTCGAGATGGTCAATGCCATTAACGAAAGATTGTCGATGCTGAAGCCGCACAGGTACATCACACCGCAGGTGCCAATGATGGACACCGGAACGGCGACGCTTGGAATCATGGTCGCCCGCACGTCGCGCAAGAAGACGAAAACGACCAGCACCACCAGTACGACCGAAATTATCAGCGTGCGCTCCACGTCTTTGACCGACGCGCGGATGGTCACGGTTTGATCGAGCGTGACCGTCATATGGATGGCTTGATTGATGGAGGCGTGCAGTTGCGGGAGAGCGGCCTTGATGCCATCGACCGTGTCGATGATGTTTGCGCCCGGGTTGCCGGAAAATGATCAGCAAGGCGGCACGTTTCCCATTTGCCAGCCCTAGAGAACGGAGCGTTTGGACGGAATCGCTCACAGTTGCCACATCGGAAAGCTTTACGGGCGCACCGTTGTACTTGACGAGAAGCGGCCGGTAATCAATGGCGTGCATCAACTGATCGTTGGCCTCGATCATCCAGGTTCTGTTCTTGTCGGAGAAGCTGCCCTTGGCCTGATTCGCCGTTTGGCCCGCAATGGCGGTTCGAATGTTCTCAAGACTCAGCCCGAAATGTTGGATCACGGTAGGGTTTACATCGACGCGGACAGCCGGGGCTGAGCTTCCGCCGACTATCACTTGCCCGACGCCTCGGATCTGCGAGATTCTCTGCATCAGGATTGTGGACGCGGCATCGTAAAGCGTGGGAGGAGGCAGCGTGTCCGAAGTGAGAGCGATGATCATGATCGGCGAGTCCGCGGGATTCACTTTCCGGTAGGTCGGGTTTCCGGGAAGATCAGCCGGCAGATACCCGCGAGCGGCGTTAATGGCTGCTTCGACGTCTCGCGCCGCTGCATCGATGTTGCGGTTGAGATCGAATTGAAGAGTAATGCTGGTTTGGCCGAGCGAGCTCGACGAAGTCATTTCTGTTACCGCCGCAATTCGCCCAAACTGCCTTTCAAGAGGCGTCGCTACAGCGGACGCCATGATTTCGGGGCTCGCGCCAGGCAGCGATGCCGAAACAGAAACGGTCGGGAAATCAACCTGTGGAAGCGGCGAGACGGGAAGCAGACGAAATGCAACCGCGCCCGCCAGGCCAACGCCAATGGTGAGCAGCGCTGTTGCCACCGGCCGTTGAATGAATGGCGATGAAAGACTCATGCGCTAATCTCCCGCCGCCGGAGCAGGCTGCATTCCGGTGTCCGGGTGATGTCCTAGCCTTCGATCCCGCCAGGCCGCGAATTTCGATGCGATCTCATCGAAGAACAAATAGATTACCGGCGTCGTGTACAGCGTTAAAAGCTGGCTGAGCAATAAGCCTCCGATGATCGTGATGCCAAGCGGACGCCTGAGCTCCGATCCGACGCCGTGCCCGAATGCCAGGGGCACA
The DNA here is from genome assembly GCA_963758245.1 of uncultured Acidobacteriaceae bacterium. GTDB lineage: Bacteria > Acidobacteriota > Terriglobia > Bryobacterales > Bryobacteraceae > Bog-105. The sequence continues at coordinate 49,538 of CAVWUV010000008.1, forward strand.
GCTCCGAGAAGAGCCGCCATGGTGGTCATCATGATGGGACGAAAGCGGAGCAGGGAAGCCTGGAAAATGGAATCGTAGGGGCTCTTGCCTTCGGTGCGCTCAGCCTCCAGCGCAAAATCGATCATCATAATCGCGTTTTTCTTCACGATGCCAATCAGCAGGACGATGCCGATGATCGCGACCACGGTCAGCTCTGAGCGGCAAACCATGAGCGCAAGTAGAGCGCCCACGCCCGCAGAGGGAAGCGTCGACAAAATCGTGATCGGGTGAATGTAGCTTTCGTACAAAACGCCCAATACGATGTAAACGGTAACCAGCGCTGCCAGAATCAACAACGGCTCATTCGTCAGTGAAGCGACGAAAGCCTGCGCGGTGCCCTGGAAGGAGGTCTGCATGGCCGCGGGCGGAGGCATTTCCTGCTCTACTTTTCGAATCGCCTTCACAGCCTGTCCGAGAGCCGCGCGGGGCGCCAAATTGAACGAGACTGTGGTTGCCGGGAACTGGCCAATATGGCTGATTAGGATTGGCAAGGATGAGTTGGTCGAATGAGTGAAAGTGCTCAGCGGAACTGCTCCGCCGTTAGCGGACTTAATGTAGATGTCCCGCAAATGTGATGGATTGGTTTGGAATTGCGGCAAAACCTCCAGAATGACGTGATACTGATTCAACTGGGTGAAAAGCGTTGAGACCTGTCTTTGTCCGAATGAATCGTAAAGTGCGGCATCAATGGTTTGCGCCGTGATGCCTACGCGCATTGCGGTCTGCCGGTCGATCGACACTGCGGCGGCAAGACCGCGCGTTTGAAGATCGCTTGCCACGTCCGCCAGATTGGGCAATTGCTTGAGTTTGTTGACGAATTGTGCTGTGTATTGGGAGAGCTCATTGAGGTCCGGATCTTCCAGGCTGTATTGGTACTCCGTCCGGCTTACTATGTCTTCGACGGTCAGGTCCTGAACCGGCTGCATGTAAAGCGTGATCCCATCTACCTTCGCGAGTTCAGGCTGTAAGCGGCGGATAACGTCGGAAGCGCTTATGTTCCGCTGCGCCAGCGGTTTCAGGTTGATCTGAATACGGCCCGCGTTCAGCGTTGTATTCGTGCCATCCACTCCTATGAACGAAGAGATACTCTCAACCGCCGGGTCTTTGAGAATAACTGCTGCCAGGCGCTGCTGTTGCGTGGACATCTTGTCGAACGAGACGCTTTGGTCGGCCTCCGAAACCGCTTGAATCTCTCCGGTATCCTGAACCGGGAAAAACCCTTTCGGAATGATCATGTAGAGAAGAATCGTGAGCCCTAATGTCGCCGCGGCTATGGCCAGGGTAAGATTCCGGCGTTTGAGGACCCACTCGAGCGTTCTGCCGTAAAAGGCGATGGTTTTTTCGAACACTTTTTCCGAGGCTTTATAGAATCGCCCTTGCTCCGCTTCTTTTTTGTGGCGCAGCAGGTTCGCGCAAAGCATCGGCGTCAGCGTTAAAGAAACGACCGCCGAAATGAGGATGGTCACAGCGAGCGTCACCGCAAACTCGCGGAAGAGCCTGCCCGTGATGTCGCCCATGAATAGCAGAGGAATCAACACTGCTATCAGCGACACGGTCAACGATATGATCGTGAAACCGATCTGTTCCGCGCCCTTCAGCGCGGCTTCGAGCGGCGCTTCACCCTCCTCCACGTAGCGCGTGATGTTTTCGATCATGACGATTGCGTCATCGACCACGAATCCGGTGGAAATCGTCAGCGCCATCAGCGTCAGGTTATTCAGGCTGTAGCCAAGCAAATACATCACGCCGAAAGTTCCAACCAAAGAGAGCGGCACGGCTACGCTCGGAATAAACGTCGCGGCGACGTTTCTCAGGAACACAAAGATCACCATCACGACGAGCGCTATGCACAGCATCAACTCGAACTCGACATCAGATACGGACGCCCGAACTGTTATCGTTCTGTCCGTGAGGATTGCTATTCCAATCGATGATGGAATTGTCACCCTCAGCTTCGGAAGCAGAGCCTTGATGCGATCAACAACCTGGATGATGTTCGCGCCCGGCTGGCGTTGGATATTCACGATTACAGCCGGAGTTTTATTCATCCAGGCGGCTTGCTTGACATTCTCAATTCCGTCCACAACTTTGGCGATGTCCCTCAACATCACCGGCGCGCCGTTCTTATACGCGACGATGACCTGGTTGTAATCCTGGGCGCTTAACAACTGGTCGTTGTCATTGATCTGATAACCCTGGCTGGGCCCGTCAAAACTTCCCTTCGCTGAATCGAGACTGGCGGAGGTCAAAGCCGTATGTACGTCTTCCAGATTCAGGCCATAGGAGGCGAGTTGTGTCGGATTGACTTGAATTCGGACGGCCGGCTTTTGGCCGCCGCTGATGGTGACCGCTCCTACACCGGATAACTGTGAAATCTTAGCCGCAAGCCGCGTATCCGCGTAGTCTTCCACTTGCTGCAACGGCATTGTTGATGACGTAAGCGCCAGAGTCAGTATTGGCGCGTCTGCTGGATTCGTCTTGCTATAGATCGGCGGCAGCGGCAGATCAGTGGGAAGGTAGGTTTGAGCGGCATTGATTGCGGCTTGTACTTCTTGCTCGGCAACATCGATATTCAAGCTCAAGGCAAACTGGAGCGTGATTACTGATGCGCCTTGAGAGCTCGTGGATAGCATTTGGTTGAGCCCGGGCACTTCACCGAGTTGCCGTTCCAACGGAGCCGTGATTGCGGATGCGGTTACATCAGGGCTCGCGCCGGGGTAGAACGTGACCACCTGCATTGTCGGGTAGTCCACCTCAGGCAACGCCGATACGGGAAGTTGCTTATAAGCAACTATGCCCACCAGGAGAATTGCGGCCATCAACAACGAAGTTGCAATCGGCCGCAGAATAAACGGGCGCGACGGGTTCATTTGCTTCTGCCCGCATGCGGCTGGGTGGTTTGCGGCTGCTGCGGATTCTGTTGAGCGGTGTTGAGCTGTAGATTCGCGGTGCCTTGCTGCTGCGCTTTCTGCGCTTCGGAGCCGCTCTCCTTACTCTGCGCATTAGGCGGCAGGGGCGCTGAGCCGGAGGGTTTTCGAATCACGACCTTCGTACCGTCCTGCAGCTTGTCAAAACCGTCAGTCACCAGAGTCTCGCCCGGATTCACACCTGTTACTGCTGCTGTGTTGCCGTCTGTGGTCGCGATGTTTATGTTTCGAGATTGTACTGTGCGATTTGCATTTACGACGTATACGAAAGCCACGTCGTTGTTTCGCTGAATTGCTGCAGTGGAAATGAGATTTACATTGTCGAGAGTCTTGACCAGCAGTCGCGCGTTTACAAATTCGTTCGGAAACAGGCTATTGTCGCGGTTCGGGAAAGTGGCTCGAACCCTGACGGTGCCCGTGGTTGTGTCGATCTGGTTATCGATGGTCAGGAGCGTCCCCTGGGCAAGCTCGGTCTCGTTGTCATGATCTAGAGCGTCCACGCGCAGCTTGTGGCCGGCGCGCATCTGAGGAGCGACTTCGGAGATGTAGTCCTCTGGCATTGTGAATATAACCGTGATCGGCTGCAATTGCGTGATGCTGAGCAACGCCTGCGTGCCGTTAGCCTGCACAATATTTCCGGGGTCCACCTGGCGCAGTCCGACACGGCCATCAATCGGGGCAGTGATGCGTGAGTAGTCCAAGTTCACTTTCGCCGCGTCGAGATTGCCTTGGTCGAGCTTTACCGTTCCCTGATCCTGATTCACTGTCGATTTCTGCGTCGCCAGCTGTTGCTCGGGAATGGCGTGTTCCTCGTACGCACTCTTATATCGGGCAAGATCGATTAACGCGTTATTCAAAAGCGCCTGATCGCGTTCCAGTTGTCCTTCCGCTTGCGTGTAGGTCGCCTGATATGGCCGCGGATCGATGACGGCCAGCAGATCTCCCTTATGAACCATCTGGCCTTCGCGATAGTGCACTTCCATCAATTGGCCCGCGACACGACTGGTAACGGTGGCCGTGTACACAGGCGTGACGGTGCCCAACGCGTTCACGTACACGCCGATGTTCCCCTGCTTAACAGTTGCTACAGCAACCGGTATGGCCCCGCCGCCGGCGTTCTTGCCGCCTTTTTTACCTGTGCTTGGAGGCGCTGAGGAACGTTGGGATAATACGTAACCGGCGCCCACCAGCATGCATAGGATGGCGGCCCAAAGCGCCCAATGCCGTCGCCGCCGGGAACTGATTTTGCGGGCGCTCGGGGGCTGTTCCATATGATCGGGAGGAGACATATCCCGACTATGAGCGCCGCGTACAAGTTTAGCGACTGCCGAACGGTCTATATTCTTCTACGCCATTCGGCATAGTACGGTTGCATGGGAGAATGGCTGAAATAAACCGTATTTCGAAAGGAGACGCAGCAAGCAATGGCTTCAATTGCAAACGCCCTGCCGGGAGTTCCGGACGTAGAATCGCCGCTCTTTGAATCGATCTTCAAATCCAAGAATGTTTCCACGCAAACCATGGAGGTCGCGCGCAAGCTGCGGAAAGACGGCTTCGCGGTAATCGATTTTCCGGACCCGGATTTCGGACGCGTCGCTGCAAAAATCATCAAGACGCTCGACAGCAAATACGACTGGAAAGCTTGGCGCGAGGGTAAAACGCCAAACTTGAGAATTCAAGACGCCTGGAAGACGGTTCCCGAAGTCAAGCAAATCGCCCGCAACCCGACAATCCTGAAACTTCTCTCCGATCTTTACGGGAGGCAAGCCTTCCCCTTCCAAACGCTCAATTTTCCGGTGGGTACGCAGCAGCATTTCCACACTGACAGCGTTCACTTCAGTTGTTGTCCCGAACGTTTCATGTGCGGAGTCTGGGTTGCGCTGGAAGATATCGATTCGGATAATGGTCCGCTCGTGTATTACCCGGGTACTCAGGCGCTGCCCGTTTTTACAAACGAGCATATTGGTATCAATCCGGATACGCAAGGGCCGAATCCATTTATTCACTACCCTGCCTATGAGCGCGCCTGGGAGGCAATCGTTGAGGCGCTTGAATTGAAGCCGTTATATTTCCATGCCAAAAAAGGACAGGCGCTCATCTGGGCGGCTAATCTGTTACACGGCGGCGCGGCGCAGAAAGACATCAACCGGACCCGCTATAGCCAGGTGACGCATTATTATTTCGAAGGCTGTTGCTACTACACTCCGTTGGGTTCCGCGCCTTTTCTAGGTCCGATTCAATTTCGAGAGGTCGTCGACGTCGCCACAGGCAAACAGGTCCCGAGCATATTCAATGGGACAGAGGTGCCGAAAGATCAAATCGCCCGGACGGTTCCCTCAAAACATGCCATCAGGCCGGTTAAGACCCCGCCGGATTTCGATGCGGAGGCTTACCTGAAGGCGAATCCCGATGTCGCGGCTGCCAAGGCCGATCCAGTCAGGCACTGGATCGAATTTGGATATCGCGAAGGAAGGCCGTTGCGCTAACTCAACTTTCGTCACGAGCCGCTCCGTTTGTGAGCGAGCGGTTTGACTTGAGCGATAGCTGATTTCCGCGGGCTCCGCTGGAGCGGTCAGGCGGGTTTCGGAATCTGCGAGTCCAATGAATATGACAGATCTGATGAGAAGCGGCGAATTTTCTTTTTTTCGTATCTCTCGACGATGAACTCAATCGGGGTCCACAGGAGTTCCAAAGGACCGAGCGCTGCTGCCTTCACACTTTTGAACGATTCTTCCGCTCGAAGTACCCGGCAGAAGGTGTCCCAGACGCGATCATTAATCTTGAACGCGCGATAAAGCGCGTGCGGGAAAGTGACCGCGAGGCTTAACAGCTTTCGCGACCAGATGAGCTCGCTGCCAATCTCACGGAGCACTTTCTGCGTGTAGGTGCGCTGGGCACACTTGTCGTCCAGGGAGTCGAGTATGGATTCCGCCGCAAGCCCGGCGCTATGACAGGCTTGAGAGATGCCGTCGCCGGTGAAAGGCTCAACCAGACCTGCTGCATCTCCGACCAGCAGAATGGAGGAGTTTTCAAGAACTGTTCGTGTTGTCAACGTGGGGAGCTGGTGCCCTTTGAAACGGAGTGACTGAAGCGCGAAGGGTTTCAGCACGCCTTCCGTGTTGATGAAATTCATTAAATAGGGGCGCAGCATGCGGCCCAGTGCTGCGGGGCAGCCGACCCCAATGTTTGCAGAACCATGCTTCGGGAAGATCCAGGCGTAGCCACTCGGCAAAGTGCCCCAATCTACGCGCATGTTCGTGTGCGCAATACAATTTTCAGCGAGATACTCATCGGGAACTTCGCAGTAAAGCGCCGCCTGCCAGAAGTAATTGTCGCGGCGATTCAGAACCCTTCCCACGACACTGTTTGCGCCGTCTGCCCCGATCACATATCTGGCGTTGAGATCACCAGCATTGGTGCGAACTGTAGCGGATAACTGTTCACTCGAGACACTTGTTACCTTCACTCCATGCTGCACACGCGCGCCGGCCTGGATGGCCTGGTCGAGAAGAAATTGATCGAATTCTGACCGCAGCACGCTGTATACGAGATGTTCGGGATAGGTCCGTAAGCAGTTCTGCCCGAAATTAAACGTCAGCTCCACGCCGCTCAACTTGCCACGCACGACGGAGCTGAAATCGAAAGGGATCCTCTGTGCCGCTCGCTGCTGAACTCCGCCTCCGCACGCCTTTTCGCGAGGGAACCGTTGCGCATCTAAAACCAGTACGCGCGCGCCGGCCTTAGCCAGATGAAAGGCGCTCATTGAGCCAGCCGGTCCAGCTCCGACAATGATTACGTCGTATCGGTTCATCCCTAGTTCCAGCTGTGATTATAGCTTTGGAGCGTAATCCATATTTCACCGGGTACAGGGGAGGCCAATCGCGTGTGCCCTTGTGATGCAATCATATTCATTGATGTTCAGGCTCGAGAGATGAATTGCGCGCATTCCGAGGAGCTCTTCGCCCGCGCGCAACGTTCCATTCCGGGCGGCGTTAATTCGCCGGTGCGCGCCTTCCGCGGGGTCGGCGGGATTCCGCGCTTTATCTCGCGCGGAGACGGCTCGCACATTTTCGATGTAGACGGCAACGAATACATTGATTACGTCTGTTCCTGGGGGCCGCTCATCTTGGGACACAGGCCCAAGCCCGTCATTGAAGCCCTCACGTCCGTGCTGGAAATGGGGACCAGCTTTGGCGCCCCGACCGCTCGCGAAGTAGAGCTCGCGGAATTGATCATCGACGCCGTTCCGTCCGTCGAGATGGTTCGCCTGGTTAACTCCGGTACCGAAGCCTGCATGAGCGCGTTGCGGCTGGCGCGTGGCTTCACAGGCCGCGATCTTACGATCAAATTCGAAGGCTGTTATCACGGTCATGTCGATTCGCTGCTGGTCAAAGCGGGTTCTGGTATCGCCACTTTGAGCCTCCCCGATACAGCGGGCGTGCCGAGATCGTTTTCCGAAACGACCATCGCGCTCCCGTTTAACGATCTAGATCGGGTGGAAACGGCATTCCGCGAGCAAGGCGATCAAATTGCCGCAGTCATCGTCGAGCCTGTCGCCGGCAACATGGGATGTATTCCGCCAGCGCCCGGTTTCCTCGAAGGCCTGCGGCGCGTAACGGAACGATATGGCGCTCTGCTCATTTTCGACGAAGTGATGACCGGTTTTCGTCTCAGCCGCGGCGGAGCGCAACAACTGTATAACATCGATCCGGATCTGACTACTCTGGGAAAAATCATCGGCGGAGGCTTGCCCATAGCGGTCTATGGCGGGCGAGCCGAAATCATGAAGAAGGTCGCGCCTGTCGGTCCTGTTTATCAGGCGGGAACGCTCTCCGGCAATCCACTAGCGGTAACCGCGGGAATCGCCATGTTGATGTACATCGAAGAACATCCCGAGATTTACGACACCCTTGATACGCTCACGTCCCAATTGACCTCTTATGCGCCTGCGGGGACATGCGTGAACCGTGTGGGCTCCATGTACACGTTCTTCTTTCAGGAGGGACCGGTCACGAATTACGAGCAAGCGAAGCGCTCCGATACAGCGGCATTCGGCAGATTTTTCCATCATCTGCTGGATCGAGGCGTCTACTTCGCGCCATCACAATTCGAGGCCGGTTTCGTTTCGGCGGCGCATACACCTGAAGAAATCGTTTGCACCGCGAAAGCCATTTCCGAGTTTGCCGTTGAGTGAACCACGCCGGGTCTTAGTTACCGGAGCAGCGAAGCGCATCGGCCGGGTAATTGCTATTGAGCTGTCGCGTCGAGGGTTCGAGGTCGCGATTCACTTCCACACGTCACGAGAGCAGGCCGAGCAGGTATCACGGGAGTGCAACGGCGCGCCCATTTTCCAGGCTGACCTGGCAAAGGTAGAGGAAATTCGCGGCCTATTTCATGAAGTTCGTGAGCGCTTCGGGCTGCTGAACTGCCTGGTGAATAATGCCGCGAGGTTTACGCGGATCGATGCGCTCAATATTTCCGAAGCCGATTGGGATTTCATTCACGACGTGAACTTAAAAGCCACTTTCTTTTGCTGCCAGGAAGGCGCAAAGCAGATGAAGGAGTTGGGAGCGGGCAGGATCGTAAACATCAGCTCCTTGGGCGGCATTCGACCCTGGGCAGAGCACGTTCATTACTGCGCTTCCAAGGCCGGGGTGATCATGATGACCAAGGCGCTATCTAAAGCGCTCGCGCCGGAGATTGCGGTTAACTCTGTCGCGCCGGGCGTGATCGCTTTTAACGGCGTCGATGCCAGAACGCAGTCTATGATTGACGCCACTCCGATGCGCCGGGCAGGAACACCGGAGGATATCGCGGATGCGGTGCACTTCTTCCTGACCGCGCCTGATTTCATCACGGGTCAGATTCTCGCGGTGGACGGCGGTTTGAGTAACCGCTAGCGGCTTCTCGGGCGCCTAGGCTTCAATGGGCGCCGACAAGGTTTTCAGGCATTTCGAGAACGGGCCTGCGCCTGCTCCTAAGAACGGCGGCCACCTGCTCGAGCAACGATCCGGGCATGTACGGCTTTTGCAGAAAGGGCATATCCTGCCTTAAAGTGTTGCGTTTCAGCAGCGCATGATCGGTGTAGCCGGAAGTGTACACCACCGCTAATCCCGGCCACTTTCTTTCCAACTGTTCAGCCAGTTCCAGGCCGCTCATTTCCGGCATAACCACATCCGTGAGCAGCAGATCGGGCGGGCCGGCGAGGTTATCAGCAACCTGAAGGGCCTCCTTCCCGTTGCCTGCTTCGAAGATCACGTAACCGGCCTCTCGCAGCACCTCGCGAGCCAAAGCGCGAAGCGAAGGCTCATCCTCAACCAGCAGAATTGTCGCCCCGGTTTCCGCAGCCGATAAGTGAGGTTTCTCCGGCTCCGCGGGTTGCGTAGCAGGAGCATCTACACGTGG
>CAVWUV010000009.1:0-240180 GCA_963758245.1 uncultured Acidobacteriaceae bacterium
ATCAGTAACTTACTGATCCCACGAGCAGCACGCGTATCCCGGCCGGTCTTAGCTTCCGCCAGCCTGTACGCGCCCGACCGAAATCAAGTCGCCCGCGTCGTAATCCCACAGCGCGATGGCGTGCCCGCGACAGTTACTTGGCGGACTTGATCGGCCGCGATCCGGGAAACACTTGACGAAGTTTGGTCAGAGCTTCAGCACGCGTATTGCTCGGCGTCTCACCGCTGATCGCGAAACCTGCCTTTTGCTTCAGCAATCCGCTGATCCGTTCAGGATCGGACTGCCAAACGGCTGGAATTCCATTCTTTTGAACAATGTAAAACTTTGACAGCATATTTTTTCCTTTGTTAGGTAATCAGATACGGTCAGGCGACACCGGGAAGTCTTCATATCCGGCAAGCATATCTTTCGCGTTCACGTCGCGATGGCCGGGGGAACTCTTCAACGAGCGAGGTACCAATTTCTGTCTCGTCCAGGCTGTCTTGCTGCGATTGGTGATCAGGCGGTTACGACTACGGATCTCTCCCATGTAGTTACCATCACATCCATAAACCTCATCGCCTTCGGCGAAATAGCCGACCTGCTGTCCGTCATAACAGAACAGACCGTCAGAGAGTCGATATCCGACATACCGGCCGCTCCAGTTCCAAAAAATAGTGGCATCGGCCAATTCCTCTCCTGTCCGAGTATTCATATGCGCGTTTTCGCGCTGCGCGTGCCCGAACCACCCAATCTGTTGCAGCGCTCTCGCTAGAGTCATGGCTATGCCCTCTCGCTTCGAAGATCCTGATTCCGATTGTTTTCTAAGAAGTAGCGTTCAGAAGATCTGACTTAGTTCAGAGGCTCTGAAGAGTGGGCGGGAATGCTCAGACGTCCTAAGTATAAGCGAAAATCAGCTGCGAGTCCATCGCTCGACTGATTGGCTCATCATGGACCGGGGGAATTAGCTATGCAGAATATGTGAATTCGCGTATACTACTAGCGGCTCACGTAATCCTGCCTGGGCCGTCCGACCGTCGCTACTAAGTTCGACGTTTCGAATCTTCCCGCTCACTTATCCAGGGTCTTTGCACGTTGCCCTGGCACCCCGAGTAAATCTGGAGCTTACCTTGTCATCGCGAACTGGAGATCGAGCCCGAGCCAATAAGAAGACGACGAAGCGACGCCTTCGCCGCGGACAAATTCAAGTCTTGCGGCGGCTGTCTGCTTCGGGAGAGAATCACGCGCCTCCTTCGGAAGGCAAAGCTTCGGCGTCTGACGACGTCAATTAGCGTGCCAATCGGCTTTAATGCCTCGTCCGATGTCGACTGGTTCTGGACGTGTACTGGTCAGGCTCTTGCCTACCGGGAAGCCGATGGCTTGTTCTCTTCTGATGGAACTCAGATCGGTCATTTCAGAGGTGACGAGATCTATAGCAGGGACGGGAACTATCTCGGCGAGATTGCTCGAACGGGCCGGCTGGTTACACAACTGCGCAAACTGAGATGGCAGAAGTCGGGATTCTTCCCTTCGACGAGTAGGCCCCGCAATCCACCTCCAGATCTGATCCCGGAGAATGTCGCCGGGGGGTTCAGGGATTTCAAAGTTCCGCGATAACTTCACCGAAGCACGTTGACCTAAGCGCGCAGCGATAATTCCGTTCAGGAAATCTTCGCGGAGAAAACCTGAAATTTCTCCGCATCAGCGCGCTTCAGTTCCAACCCCAGGCCGGGCCGCGACATGTCGGGCTTCAGATTGCCATTTACCGGCTTGAGAGCTCCGTCGAATATCATTTCTTCGATCCGCGAGTGGTCATGAAAATACTCGACGTTCATCGCCGAAACCAACGCGCAACAGAGCGTTGCATGCACGGAGGGCGAGGTGTGCGCCGAAAGCGGAAGATGATGAATTTCACACGCGTGACCGATTTTCAGAAAGTTCGTAATGCCGCCGCATCTGGTTACGTCGGCTTGGAGGACGTCCACTGCTTGCGCTTCGATCAGCAGTCGCGCGTCATCGAGCACATAGCAGTACTCGCCAGCCGCAATGTTCATAATTGGCGGCGCATGTTGCACAAGCAGATGCAGGCCAATGCGATCATCTGAGGTCACCGGCTCCTCAAACCAGGTAACGCCAAGATCGCCGAATTGCTTGCTTTTCTCCAGCGCCTGCTTGCGCTGGTACGCCCCGTTGGCATCGACGTATAGCTCGGCTCGGCCGTTGAGAGCTTTCTGAACGGCTGACACGCGCTCAACATCCTTATCAGGCTCACGTCCGATCTTCATTTTCACGGAACGCAGGCCTTCCGACGCCCAGCCGGTGAGTTGATCGACAAGTTGTTCCTGGGTGTACGATGTGAATCCTCCGCTTCCGTATGCGGCCACTTCATCGCGCATTTTTCCTAAAATGCTCAGGAGAGGACGTTGAAGCAGCCGCGCTTTGAGATCCCAGAGGCAGTTGTCGATGGCTGAAATGCCGCTCGAGACCAGCCCGGGCCGGCCCCAATTCCGGACTTCCCGATCCATGGCTGAGTGAAGCGAGGGAATGTCGAACGCGTCGTTTCCAAGAATCACTTTTTCAGCCAGTTCTCGCGCGACGTGGGCCGCCGCCGTATTCGCATACGCAAAGCCCAAGCCCGTCGCACCCGCCCCTGCCAGCTGAACGATGACTATAGTTGTCGAATCCCAGGTCGCAGTGCCATCGGATTCCGGCTGATCCGTGGGTATTGTGTATGCAGAGATTTTGCCCCATGTAATTTGGGCGCGCAAGGAATCCACAGGTCAGACCAACTCACGCACCTTATCTTTGGCTATGGTCGCGGCAATCTTCTCCCAATCCCGCGTTCCCTTCGCCATGGATTCAGCGAAGTGAAGCGCCTGCTCAGGCTTTACCTTCGCGGGCATAGGAGGCTCATTGGGATCGACAACTGCTTCGATCAGCGCGGGTCCCGGTGTGGAAAGCGCGCGATCGATGACTTGGCCGCATTCAGACGGAGTATTGATGGTGAAACTAGCGACGCCGAACGCTCGCGCGACGGCAGCGAAATCGATCGGCTGAAGCTCGCAAACGTACTCCGGATTTCCGAGGAAAACCATCTGCTCCCATTTGATCTGGCCCAGAACGTCGTTCTTGATGACAAAGATCTTCAGAGGCAGCTTGTATTTGGCGCAGGTGGCCAATTCTCCCATCAGCATGGTGAAACCACCGTCGCCCACAAACGCGACCACAGTTCTGCCCGGGTATGCTACTTGGGCGGCAATTGCGTATGGGAAGCCGCACGCCATGGTGGCCAGATTACCGGAACAACTATGTAATTGCCCGCGAAGGGAAGGGATGTGCCTGGCCCACCACGTGGTGATGGTTCCGGAATCGCTCGTCACGATTGCGTCCGATTTCAGCCGCTTGCCCAGTTCATAGGCGACAACCTGTGGCTTCATCGGCATATCCGTCGCAGTGCCTCGTTGGACCATCAGCTCATTCCAATCCTTCATCCGCTCTTGAGCTTTCTCGAGGAAAGACTTGCTCTTCTGCTTCACATGCGGGATGAGAGCATTCAACGTTTCAGCGCTATCGCCGACAAGCGCGACATCCGCCGGATATCGCAAGCTGATGCGGACCGGATCCATGTCGATCTGAACGCATTTCGCTTTGCCCGGCTTCGGATAGAACTCGATGTACGGCAAGCTCGCGCCTACGATTAACAGCGTGTCGCATTCTTCCATCGCTTCTTCCGAAGGAAGCGTTCCCAGCAATCCCAATCCTCCAGTCGTATACGGGCTGTCATCCGGAACGCAGGATTTACCCAGGAGTGCCTTGATGATCGGCGCCCCAAGGCGCTCGGCGATTGCTTCGAGCTGCGCGCCGGCGTGCAATGCTCCCCGACCGGCGAGTATGGCGACTTTCTTGCCTTTGTTGAGGATCTCGGCGGCTTCTTGGATCTCGCTCGAGGTGGGCTGGCGAGCGCCGATGGCGAATACATTGTCCACGTGATGGGGCCTGTTGCGCTTGGAACGCATGTCATCGCTGACCTCCTGGTCCTGGAGATCGACAGGAATCGTGATGTGCGCGACGCCTTTCCGCGCGAGCGCCGTGCGGCACGCTAACTCGGTAATGTTTGCAGCATGCGCTGCACCCATAATGCGTTCGTTGAACACAGAAACATCTTCAAAGAGGCGGTCGAGCGCGACATCCTGCTGCGTGTGCGTCCCGATCAGATCATGGAACTGCAGGCCGGTGATAGCTAATACCGGCTGACCGTCGAGCTTTGCATCGTAGAGGCCGTTCAAAAGGTGAATGCCCCCCGGCCCGGAAGTCGCAATGCAGCAACCGAGTTTCCCGGTGAACTTTGCGTATCCGCAAGCCATGAAGGCGGCGGCTTCTTCATGCCTCACCTGAATAAACCGAATCTTTTCCTGATTTTTTCGAAACGATTCTATGATGCCGTTGATTCCATCCCCAGGCAGGCCAAAAATAGTGTCAACGCCCCAATCCAGGAGGGTTTCCACAATCACGTCTGCTGCTGTTTTCGCCATTCTCGTTTAAGCGCTCCATAATTTAAGACCCCGCAGAAGTTCAAACGTAACGGAGCAAAACGCGTAATTTCCGGCCCGCTGTAAAGTTCTCCGTTACCGCAACACTTCACCTCCTAGCACGTCTACGCTATGGGTGAAAGAAGCTTCCGCTGCAATACTCGAGCACATCAAGGATGGCCGGTTCCAGCGTTCACTCGCGTTAGTCACTGCTGCATCAAGCTTCGTAAGCGGGCTTGAAGTTTCCTACGAGCACTACAAAGGCAGCTATAGCAATCTCATTATGTACAGCCCGGTGCTTTTGAGCGGATCTGTCACCGGAGCAGCTATTTGGGGGTTCTTCAGCCAGCGAGCCGCTGAGACGGTATTGCGCTGGACCTCAGCAATTACGCTCGTCGATGGAATTACCGGATTCGTTTTTCACATTCGGGGCATCCAGCGAAAGCCCGGCGGATGGCGATTGCCTTTGACCAACATGATCATGGGACCGCCGATCTTCGCGCCACTGCTGTTTGGCACCGCTGCATATCTGGGGTTCATGGCTTCCTATTTGAGAAGAGAAGAGGACGCGAAGCAAATTGGCAACAGCCGATACACTGGGTGGCAGCGCGAGCTGAATGAGGGAAAATTCCAGAAACATCTGGCAGGCGTCGCGGCGGTGTGGACGGCCTTTTCCGGCTTCGAGGCGTGGTACTCGCACTACAAGAGCAGGTTTAAGATCTGGGCTCAATGGACTCCCGTCATCCTGGCGCCAATTCAGTTTGGAGCTTGTGTCGGAGCGATCTTCAGTGAGGGTGTGGCGCGGAAGCTCTTGCCTGCAACTTCGGTGGTGGCTCTGGTCGATGGAACAGTCGGATTCGGTTATCACGCGCGGGGTATCGCGCGCAGATCAGGCGGCCGAAAGCACTGGCTGTACAACATTCTGTACGGGCCGCCCATATTTGCTCCATTGCTGTTTGCCGCTTGCGGCGCTCTCGGATTGCTCGCGAGTGTGCTGAGGAGGGAGAGCAAGTGAAGGAGCGCAAGCAGCCGGGTTACTATCCCGGATACAGCACGCTTAGTCAAAGAAACTTTTGGGACGCTGCTACCCGAAACCTCGTCGAGGATCGGGTGTACAACGTACCCCAAATTCGATTCTTCACTTCCGACGAACTGCCGCTTATAACCGCAGTTTGCAACCGCATCCTGCCGCAAGAGGATCGATGGCCTGAATTCCGGATTCCCATTGTGAATTACATCGATGAACGCCTGTTCGAGAACCGGATCAGCGGTTATCGTTACGAGGACATGCCAGTTGATCGAGAGGCGCATCGCCTGGGATTGAACGCCATCGATCAAACCGCGCAGGCGCTTCACGGAATGCCATTTGTGGATCTCGACCCTTTGAATCAGGATCTCATTCTCAAATCGATTCATGATGGGGAGAAATTAGCCGCACACGACATTTGGGATCGCATGTCGATCGATCGGTATTGGCAACTGTTGGTCGGCGATTGCGCTGCGGCTTACTACGCGCATCCATGGGCCTGGGACGAAATCGGGTATGGCGGACCCGCCTATCCGCGAGCCTATACGCGCCTGGAAGGCGGCATGCCCGAGTCTTGGGAAGTGGATGAGCAGCGTTACGACTGGGCTGCACCTTCGAATTCTATTTCGGATCGCTATGAAGAGACCGGCTCAGGATCACACGGCAGTCATCACGGTCAGGGAGGAACGCATTGAAGGCACCGCTTCTCGGTCAATTCAAGCCACCCCATGAAGAGAAAAAGATACTCGGACCGCTCCAGCGTATTTCGAAGGCGATGCAACGTTTCGGCGAAAACGAGGCAGTCGATTACTGCATCGTCGGGGTTGGATCGGCAGGCGGCGTTCTGTTGCAGAGGCTCGCCAAAGCGGGGTTCAAAGTTGTAGGTCTAGAAGCTGGCCCGTTCTGGGACACGGAACGCGACTGGGTCAGCGACGAAGCCGGCTCCCATAAGCTGTACTGGAATGATCTGAGGATCACCGGCGGCAAAGATCCCCTGTCGCTTGGCGAAAACAACAGCGGTAAAGGTGTCGGCGGAGGGTCGGTCCATTGGGCTGCTTTCGCGCCAAGATTTCATCCATCGGATTTTCGTGTCTACACCGAAGATGGACTGGGCGCTGATTGGCCCATGTCCTATGAAGAGCTGAAGCCCTATTACGAGCTGCTCGAACGAGAGATTCCAGTAGCGGGACCAGCTTATTTCCCGTGGGGCGACCCGCATGGTTATCCTTATGGGCCACATCCCTTGGGCGGGGTTGGAAATGTTCTGGTAGAGGGCTGCACGAAACTCGGAATTCGCGTCTGTGCGGGAGGCCCGGTGGCCATCTTATCGGGGTCCCACGGCAACAGACCACATTGCATCTATCGTGGGTTTTGCATTCAGGGGTGCAAGGTGGGCGCGAAGGCGAGCACTCTCATCACCCATGTTCCGGAGGCTCTAGAGCATGGGGCGGAGATTCGCGACCGCTCAATGGTCTCGCGCATTTCAATGCAAGACCAACGCCGGGTCAATGGTGTTTTTTATTTCGACGCCGAGGGGCATGAACATCTTCAGCGAGCGAAGGCAATCATCGTCTCCGGGTACGCAATCGAGACCCCGCGTCTGCTATTGAACTCTGCCTGCCCGGGGCACGAACGGGGTTTGGCGAACTCCAGCGACACGGTCGGCCGCTACCTGATGGCGCAAGCGGGGAACGTGGTCCTGGGCCGATTTGCCGATCTGATCCGAATGTATAAGGCTCCTCCCGCTCATGCGCTGACCGAGGAGTTTTATGAGACCGATCCGAAGAGAGGCTTCGCGCGGGGATTCGCCATTCAGACCGTAGGGCCGCTGCCAATCGCGTTCGCTAAGCAGATGATGGTTGCGAAGGGCGCGTGGGGATGGGGCATGCGCCGCGTGCTCATGGATTACAACCACTGGGCGGCTCTGGGCGTCCTGGGCGAGATTCTTCCCTGGCCCGAGAATCGTGTCGAGCTCGCTGAAGATAAGGATCAGTTCGGGATTCCAGTAGCAAAGGTCACCTTCAATCTTCACGAGAACGACAAGAAGCTGATCGAGTTCGGAAAAAAGACCGTGATGGACGTTATGCGTGCTGCCGGTGCTGAAGAAGTGGTTCAGGAATCGCGCTACGCGCATCTGGTCGGCGCGGCACGCATGGGGGGTGATCCGGGTTCCTCGGTAGTCGACAAATACGGCCGCACGCACGATATCTCAAATCTCTTCGTGTGCGACGGCAGCATTCTGCCCACGCAGGGATCGGCCAATCCGGGCCTGACCATTCAGTCCTTAGCAGCGCGAACCGCGGATTATCTGATCTCCCAAGGAGAGAAGATCTTCAACTCTGAAGAACGCGACATGACGCCACCGCCGTTGAGGAAGCAGCTTGCCGTAACAGACGCATTCACAAAGGGCGTGCCGCGGTTTTTCGGGTGATTTTGTCTTGGCGCGGCATTGACCGGTTATTCTCCGCCTGCTCTCTTAGCGAGTAATTCCACTATTTTCTCGCGGAGCGAATCGTTCCCCGGATGCCTATTCGCTTCGTCAAGCAAGAGATCCAGAGCTTCTGCCTTTCGGACGTTTTGCTGCTCTCGTTGATCTACGCTCATCAAATACTTCCCAATACCACCTGAACTAGCGGTGGTAAAGAGTAATCCGAAAAACGCCTTCCAGTCGGATTGCTTGTTCTGGCCAGAGTAGACCGAGTAAGCTGATGCTGCGAGAGCGCAGACAGCAATTCCAAAAGCAACGATGTACAGGATAGAGATCGCCCAGAATCGGAAAAGTGAAATAAGTCTTACTGGTCGAGTGATCTCCTGGGCAGACGCGAGCTTAACCTGCGGCATCCCAACAGACAATCCAAAAACTACTTACCCGGTATAAAGATTTCGCGAATTGGATAACCCGACTCAGAAGTGATCAACACCTTGCGTTTCGCCTTTTTCGCGTCGACGGTAATTACAAGCATTCGCAGAGCCATTCCAAGCAAGCGTTCAGGCGGCAGAAGAGTTTCCTCCGACATTCTCCACAACTCGCCTGTGGATTCATCATCGAAGGTGAAAGAGGCTAATGCTTGTACAGGTCTTGAGCCCATATTCTTGTCTCCTGTCATCATACAGCTGGCAATTAGCGCTCCTGAGAGGCTCATCGGCTGATTTACAAAACACTTTATTGCCAATGAAGATTGCAAGTAATCCTCCAAACCTCAAATACACGGAGCGCCATTAACAGTTGTTACATTCAGGTGACGTTATTCTCTTGACTTTACGGTGCTTCCGCCCATTGCTCTTTAATTTTGCACTGCGCAGCCGTTGGTGCTTTTCAGCCACTCGACGCTGTCTCAGTTTACTGTGTCGCAGAGCTTGCGAATGTTACAGCAAAGTCATTTTCGAGGTGAGTGGCTATCCAAAATGACCTCGCCACAACGTTTCCGTCATACTTAAAGAAGATGCCCTGAGGCCCATATTCCAGACGCCGGGCAGCGTCGCGGCCAGCGGTCGAACCACCGAATGAAAATTATTGTTTCCGTGAAGCAGGTACCCGCGCGTGATTCCTCGCTGCGCGTTGACCCTCAAAGCAAGTGGCTGGATGAAGCAGATCTTACCTATGAGATGAATGAGCCGGACGCGTACGCGCTGGAGGAAGCGCTCCAGTTGAAAGAGAAGTTGGGCGGCGAAGTCGTCGTTCTCTGTGCAGGCCCCCAACGGGCGGCTCAGACTATTCGTGAAGCCTTGGCTAAAGGCGCGGATCGCGCGATTCACGTCGAGCTGGAAGAGCAAGGCGCCGTAGATGCGCTCGCCACTGCCCAACTGTTGGCAAACGCCGTGAAGCCCGAATCGCCTGATTTCGTGCTGACAGGTCTGCAGTCGGATGACTTGGGTTACGGACAGACAGGAGTAGTGCTCGCCGAGCTGCTCGGATTCGCCCACGCCACGATTGTCATGGAAGTCGAGCCACAAGGGAACACGGTCCGGGTGAAGCGCGAGTTGGAGGACGGCTGGTTTCAGTATGTTTCGCTACCCATGCCGGTCGTGCTGACCATTCAATCTGGAATCAAAAAGCTTCGCTACGCGACACTAATGGGCATTAAGAAAGCGAAGACAAAGGAGGTGAAGATCATTCCGGCATCACAGCTCGGAGTGAATCTAAAATCCGGAATCGGGATGGAGCGCATCTATTTGCCGAGCCGTACCAAGCAGACGCAGATCTTTTCGGGGGAGCCGAAACAAGCGGCACACCAGCTCGTGGAGAAGCTCAAGTTCGAGGCTCGCGTAATATGAGCGTGCTGGTCATTCTGGAGCAGCGCGGCGGTAAATGGAACCGCATGTCGTTCGAGGCGCTCGCCGTGGGACAGAAGATTGCGCAAGCGCTGGGTGCGCCCCTCGGAGCCGCTGTCTTGGGCTCCAGCATCGATTCGTTAGCAAAAGAGACAGCGGCGTTTCAGGTGCAGAAAGTGTTTGAGTTGGATGATGCTGCACTTCAGCAATACACTCCTGACGCGTATACAACGGCGCTCGAGCAATTGATCAAGGCTACACAGCCGAAAATTGTAGTGTTCCCCCACACGTATCAGGTCCGCGACTATGCACCGAAGCTGTCTACGCGATTCGGCAAGTCGCTCATCAGCGATGTGGTGGATCTGAAAACGGACGGGGGCACGGTCATTTTTGTTCGTCAACTATTTCAAGGCAAATTGAATGCCGATATTCGCGCGGATAATGATCCGCTGTTTGTTTCGGTCCAGGCCGGCGCGTTCCGAGCTGCGGAACCCGCTGGCGCAACCAATCCCGTCCAGAAGTTCGCCGTTAAGCTAGATGCATCGCAGATCCGCGGCAAGCCCGAACAGCCCTATCGCGAAGCGCAGCGCTCCGTAGATCTGAGTGCCGCGGGAATAATCGTTTCCGTGGGGCGAGGAATTAAGGAAAAGGATAACTTGCCCGTCGTGGAGGCGCTCGCGGATGCTTTGGGCGCTGAACTGGCGGCTTCGCGTCCGATTTGCGACAACGGCTGGCTGCCCATGGAGCGGCAAGTCGGAAGCTCAGGGCAGACCGTGTCCCCGAAGGTCTATTTCGCTGTCGGGATCTCGGGCGCGATTCAGCATTTAGTCGGAATGAAGGGCTCCAAAACTGTGGTGGCTATCAACAAGGATGAGAACGCGCCGATTTTCGAGACGGCTGATTACGGAATCGTAGGAGACCTGTTTGAGATCGTGCCGGCGCTTGTCGAAGAAATCAAAAAGGCGAAAGCATAAGGAGTTGATGGAAACTTGCATTGGCCGGAGTGCCCGCTGGAGGCCCGGTTTAGCTGTTTGCCTCGCACTCGCATTCTTGCTTGCGGGTTGTAATCGGCCTGTCTCGCCGGATGTGGCGGCTACTGTAAATGGACGCCCAATTACGTACGCGGAGCTTAATCGCGCGATTGCGGCGCAATTTCCAAACGCCCCGCTGAAAAATAACGCGGACCAAACAACTCAATTGCGGCTGGAAGCGCTCCGGGCTCTCATTGACAACGAAATTATGTTGCAGCGCGCCGAGAGGGAAGGCTTGCTGGCTTCCGATGCCGATGTGGATGCGAAATTTAATGAGTCCAAAGCGCCTTACACGCAGGAAGAGCTTCAAAAGCTTTTGCAGCAGCGAAAGATGTCAGTCGCCGATCTGAAGGCGCAGATCCGCCGCGAGCTGAGCGTCAACAAGCTGTTCAATAAGGAAATCGGGTCTCATATTTCCATCGCCGATGCCGACGTTACCGCTTTCTACAACTTGAACAAAGCCAGCTTCAACCTGGCGGAAAACAAAGTTCGGATAGCGCAGATCCTGGTGACGTCGGCTCCCGATCCAAACGTCACAAATCTCAAGAACGATAAAGCGCAGAACGATCAGCAGGCGCGGAACAAGATCCAAATGATCGATTTGCGTGTCCGGCAAGGTGAGGATTTCGGAACTCTCGCACAGAATTACTCCGAAGACGCCGCTTCGGCGCCCAACGGCGGAGATTTGGGTTTCGTGCCGGAGTCCGCTCTGGACAAGGCTAACCCGGAGCTCCGCAAGATCATCTTGGATATGACGCCCGGGCAGGTCTCTCCTGTAATTCATACGCCGGAGGGTTACCGAATCATCAAGATGATCTCGAAAGAGCCTTCCGGCCAGCGGCAGTTGAGCGATCCCCGGGTGCAGGAAGAAATCAGGCAAGGATTGTTCCAAGGCAAAGAGCAAGTGCTGAGGTCGGCCTTTTATGAGGTTGCTCGCAGCGAAGCGAAAGTGGTCAACTATTACGCCCAATCGGTCCTAGAAAGTCGCGATCAAAAATAATTCGCGACGGCCCGGTCTCACTCCCCGCTCTTCGCCTGCTGCTTCCGGACCTTCTCCATGTACTCGCGAATGTATTGCTGATACATGAGCGGGATCTCGTCGCGATTGATTTCTCCGCCAAGATCGGAATGGTGCCCCATCCGCTGCGAATATTCCGTCTTCAGCTGTTGTTTACCGGAACGTGTTTCCACCATCATCTCGCCTCTGAGGTTAGCTGAACGTTTGCCGATTATCTCTGCCAGCTTGCCCATTGCGCGCAACTGTTCAGCTTCCTTAACATCCTTGTCGCCGTCCTGTCGGCCGACTCCGGAATGCGCATCGGAGCCTTTCTTGTCCGCTGACTGATCGGAGTTGCGGCCCTGTGACGGTTGTGCTTTTTCGGTTGTCTGACCCTGGGCTTGTCCTTCAGAACTCTGTTGCTCATGGGGCTGCTCGTTCCGTGCGTCCTGTTGCGATCTGGATTTCTCATCTTTGTTAGACATCATCTGATCTCCGCCTTTCTGATCGTTGGAAGGCGGTTCGTTATTTTGAGCGGATTGCCGCGAATCTGAGTTGGGGCGCATTTTTGCCATCAGGCTCGACAGCGCGTCTTTCATTTTGTCGACTAAACCAGAAGAGGTCTGTTGATTTGCAGTTTGCTGTTCGTTCGCGTTCGGCGATTCTTTATCACTCTGCTGATTATTGCCGCCTCGTTCAGGCGCGCCGGGTTGATTCGGCTGCGCAGGGGAACGGCTGGAATCGTGACTTCCCCGTTGTCCGTCCTGCAAGCTCTTGTTGTCCTGTACGGCTGTCTGCGAAGCTGATGATTCGCCAGTTAATCCGTCCGGCTTGCCCGTTTTCGAATCCGGAGAGCCGAGCAGGCCTGCTTTCCCGTCATTTTGCTGTCGTCCCGTCGCATGTGGTGAGATGTCCTCCTGCTTACTGCCGCCTTCAGCATCAAACAACCGGTGATTATCCCCGGAAAGCGACTTTTCAATGCGCTCGAAAACGGCCGCGAGCGGAGTGGGCAAGAACGCTTGTTGCAGATTCAAGCTGCCCGTCACCAGATAACGAGTAGCGAAGAGACCAAAAGCGACGCCCGCCAGCGCGCCTGTCACGGCCCAAGTGCGTTGTCCCACAAATGGGAACGCGAGCGAAGGCTTCACGCCCGCAGCTACTCTCTCCGCCTGTTCGAGTTGAATGCGGCATGCCAATTCGGTCTCATGCCCGGCTCGCGAGAGCACAAACCATGCAGTCGATAGTGAATCGCTCAGCTGGAGTTTGCGATCGAGAAGCTGTGCCACGCGATATCGCGTCAGCATGCACGCCCGAATCCGGGCGGTCGCAACCGCCAGACCCAGGAAACCGAGCAGTAGCAGCCAGTACCAATTCAGGATTTGAGTACCTACGAGCAGCATGAGAATGCCGCCAGCCAGGATGAGCGAGAGCGCGACCGCGAGCTGCTCGAATCCCAATACAAAGAACCTGCGCCGCCAAGCCGCCCCAATTACCGCTTCTACGCGGCTTACACGCGAGATTCTGGAACTGCCCAATCCTGTTCCGCCTGCCCGATTATCCCACGCATTTAGCGCTGCCGCCGACTCTAATAGTTTTCCTTGCGACCCCGATCGAGCCGATTCTTAAGTGGCAATAATGCGCGCAATGTAAAGAAATTTAGAAGCGAGAGAGTGACGGCGATTCCATAATGATTCAGCGCAACAGCGGCTCCGATTACTCCTGCATTCCAAACGCTCGCCGCAGTGGCAGTCCCACGGACGCTCGCGCCTTCCTTCAAAATTGCGCCGCCTCCGACAAATCCGATTCCGGTAATTAAGCCTTGCAGAAGGCGCGATTGAGCCGCAACGTCTGGATGCACTCCGAGCAGCAGCAAATATCCGCAGCTCGCCATGCCGACGATCGGGAAAGTTCGGAGACCCGCACTGTGGACCTCCCGCTCACTCTCCCAGCCGATGAGGGCCGTTAACAAGTACGCGATTCCCACGTGCAAGAAGTTCGTCCAGAGCTCCTGGAATGAAGCCAAAGCATTGAGCAATTTCCGCCTCCGCCGCTGGAACTGGGGGTAACTAGCTCGCGGCTCACCAGTAATACCAATTAACACAGAGGAGCTTCAATTTGCACCGCCAACCGCCAGCGCTACTTTCCGATAAGCGTCAACGGAGTTCCAATGCCGGTACAGTTGTCATATCTCGCCGGAGGTACGTCATAGAAATAGGCCGGATACGTCTTTTTGCCTAGATATTCCGAATAAAGAAGCGTGTTCTCTTGAAACGTCGTGGAAAAGAAGTTTCCGGCATTGTTGACGATGCCGGCCAGTGCCGGAGACGCCAGACTCGTGCCTCCGATAACCAACCAACCGCCGTTAAAAGCGTCATAGACCCACACGCCGCTGTTCGGGTCGGCGTCAAACGAAAGATCCGTCGTGTTCCGCTTTGTCCCGGCAATACCAGCCGAGCTCTGATACGAGGGAATCGTTTCGTACGCGCTAATACCGCGCCCCGTGCCGGACCAGCAGGTCTGGTACAGGTAGTCTCCTGACGAATTGCGGTTGACCGTGGTGCCGCCCGCCGAGACTACGTAAGGCGAAGCGCTGGGATATTCAATCGTCCCGCTATCTCCGCCGGATGCAAAGTAAACCACGGGATGATAATTTCCAGAGTAATTATTGAAGTACAAATCGTAGCTGGTTTCAGTGGAGAACTCCGCGACTCCCCAGCTATTCGAGACCTCGCCGCCCCCGTTTATATCGACGTAGTAACCCGCCCACACATTGGCCCAAGTGAGATCGTCGGTAGAACTCGAAACGGCCTCAATCAGGAAAAGCTTCGCGCTTGGCGCCATCGCGTGCGCCCACTCGATGTCCAGCGCCTCCTCCGATGCCCAGCCTTTGTCGTTAGCAGGAGGAGTATTGGTTGTTTCGCAGGTGCCATGATTTGGCAAACAGTAGATCTGCGTAAAGTTCGCCGCAGGAAGGCCCCAAAAGGAATCAAAATAAGCCAGGTCCGAGGCCGCATCGGGATTGTTGTAGGCATCCACGATGGCAATAGCGCCGCTGCCGCCGGTAGGGTGAACTCCAGCTCCACCGGAAATCGTGCACCCTGTATAGACGGGACCGACACGATAAACGCAGCCCAACGAGCCGGGATTTTCCCCGGAGACGACACCGGGCGAAGCGGAAGCAGCCGGGGCAAGATTGTCTCCCGTGGCCAGGTCCGCCTTAGGGCCCAGTGCTTGAGGAACAAATACCAGATAGTTTGTGTGAGCCCGCACCCCTAAATCCTCAGGACGCACCACGCTGCTAGACGGCACGATAATCCTGCCCGGTGTTCTAACGGCCTCGCTTTGGGCAGGTTCGGCTACTGAACCGGCACTGTTGCTGGGCTCAGTCGTCTGTTGTTGGTGTGCGCTGCCGGTCAGAGGGTCAAAGGTCCCAGGCTGCGCCACTTGATCCTGTCCGTTGGCATTCAGTAAGGATATGGCCAGTAGCAAACTTCCGAAAACAAGAGCTGAACTTCCTTTCAACAATTCTTTTCTCCTCCAACGAATTCTTTCGCAATTTCGATCGCCGTCTCGTGGCGATCGTTTCACCCGGCGAGATTAAAATATGCTCGCATTAAAATAGCTATGCGATGCCTTGGACGCACCGAAGCTTTTGGATTGGCCCGCTTATCATCGCCGCTATTCTGGCCATCCTGGTGGCGCTCGTCCGGGGAACGCGCCTCCGCGAGATCTATAAGGAACAACTCGGTGAAAGCCGGCGCGAGCGTTTATTTCTTGCCTCCGTCGGGTTCTTCGTTGCCGTCGCCGTAGTCCGCTGCTTAACGATTGCGATTCATAACGACATCGGCCCTTTTCATAACGTGCAAATGCGCGGCCGGCACATCCATCACATGGTCTGGGGTATTCTGCTCCTGCTTCTGGTCGGGTATTCGTGGCTGGTCCAGATTGGCACCGGTTCCTCTACCTCCTGGCTGTGGGCCGGTCGGCTCACCTCGATGCTGTATGGTGTCGCTGCCGCGTTGACGCTCGATGAGTTCGCCCTTTGGCTCAATTTGAGCGATGTCTACTGGCAGCGACAAGGCCGCGAGAGCTATGAGGCCTTGGCGCTTTTTGGTGGCGTGCTTGCCATGGGTGTCTTTGGCGGTCCATTCTTTAAAGGGGTTGGACGTCACATCCTTCACCCGTTTCGGCGCAACGCCCTTCACTGATCAAAAACGCCCCGCCGCAATATCTCTGTGAGCTCTTCTGGCGATCTGTTGACTTCCGGCTGGAGCACCTCCCCAACCGAAACGGTAATCCGGCCGGAGCGGAACCAGCGCTCATGTCGTGCTTTAATTTCGCCGAGCCCTTTCAGTCGCACGGGGAGAGCCGGCGTCCCCAGTTCCTTCCACAGAAGTCCCCCGCCGGATTTGAACGGTTGAGGTGCGCCGTCGTCCGACCTCCGCCCTTCGGGAAAAACGATCACGTTGTAGCCGCGGTCCATCGCCTTTCCTGCATGACTGAAGCTGCGCCGGAAACCACTGACCTGCGGGAGCGGAAAGATGTTGAACAGCGCGGTAACCAGCACATACTCGATGGGCGCAACTAAATTCAAAAACCAGTGCCCCTGGTTGCGCGCGCGTCTCCAATCGAGAATCATTTCACCGGACATGGCTACCGCTGTGCGCCGCCGAACGCGCCCCGGTAGGGCGTATAGGATGAACGGAACGTCGTACGATGTCACGTGATTCGACACAATCAGCATCGGCGTGCGGGGCCACTCGTGAACGCTGGCCGTGACTCGCGGCTTAGCGAGAAAGCGAACCAGTGGCATCGCTATGAGTTCCAGAAACGCGCTTCGAATCGCCTGAAACACCGGATTCCAGGGCCATAAGGGATAAACATGCTGCGGCGTTCCTTTCCTCTCACCGGCCGCCGCTACTGGCGCTTGCGTCACCAGCTTCCGGACGTCCTCCTCTGTTTTCACTTCTTGCAGAGCAGCATCATCCAATGAAATCCCGAACTGCTGTTCCAGGCGTGCCTGCAACTGAACTCGCCCGAGGCTGTCTAGGTTCAGATCTCCGTTCGGCGATCCGGCAAGTCCGTCGGCGCTTACTTCCCCGGCCGCGATCCTGCGCGCGACTTCGCGCCGCAGCACTTTACCGGTTGAAGTGCGTGGCAGATCCGGTTCAGGCCAGATCGTCCAGCGGCGAATTTGCTGGAATTCAGCCAGCTCTTTGTTCGCGGCAGCAACCGCCGCACTTGGATCGGCGGCCCCGCTGACCACCAGCGCCGCAAGCGGTTCCGGCCCATGTTCCGTATCGCTCTCGATAATCGTGCACGCCTTTACTCCCGGCTGCCGGGCCAATGCACTCTCCAAATCTTCCGGATAAATGTTCAACCCGGAGGAAGTAACAATCGTGTCCTTCTTGCGCCCGCGGAAGCGCAAATTGCCGCTGGCATCGAACTCGGCCAAATCGCCCGTTGCCAGCCATTCCGAGCTTTGCTTCCGCGGTTGTCCCCCCTGCCACGTGCTGTTCGAGATAGTGTCCCCGCGCACCAGCACTTCCCCTTCTTCGCTAAGCCGCACCTCCCGCCCGGGCAACACTTGGCCGATACTGCCCTGCGCTGGATGAAATGGGTGATTCAAGCTCACCAGGGCCGTGGTCTCGGTCATCCCATATCCCTGAACAACCACGAAACCGAGCGCATTCCAAAACTGCTCGGCTGTGGGCGGAAGCGAAGCGCCGCCGCAAACAAACGCCCAGAACTTCAGCCCGAACATTCGATGCACATCGCGAAAGCGCCACCATCGCTTCCACGCACTTCTCTGCCCGGCTTCAACCACGCGCGAAGCAAGATCCGGGAACCGCTCGATCAGATGTTTCTCGAGCAGATCCAGCACGCGTGGTACGGCAGCCAATACCGAGATTCGTTCGTCGTGAATCTGTTCTACGATCTCCCCCGGCACCAGCCTCGGCTCATAATGAACCTCCGCAGCCAGCAACGGCGGAATCCATAATCCCATGAACTGGCCGAACACATGGCTCAAGGGCAGCGTGTGCAGAAACCGGATCGGATGTACCAGCCGCTCGTATTTCTTATACTTCTCCATCTCCTGTTCGATCGGCCTGAGGCTTGCAAGAACGTTTTTATGGGTATGAACTACGCCTTTGGGCTCAGCCGTCGTTCCTGAGGTGAAGACAATCTGGAGCGTATCTGTTTCCTCGAGGTCACCAATCGCACCGGCAGTTTGCGTTGTGAGCGATCTATCAAACTCCTCGAAAAACAGCAGCGAATTATTTGAACTGAAATCGCTGAGCCGTTCCTGACTCCCGGCGATGAGTTTCGGTGACACCTCGCGCTCGACACGCTCCGCAAATTCTTTCGTGCTCGCGAAATCGATTGGCACGGGCACCACGCCACGCAGAACACAACCGAAGAAGGCCGCGATCCATTCAGCCCCGTTTTCACCCCAAAGCAGAACCCGGTCCCCCTTCGCGATTCCGCGGTTTGCCAGTTCGGCTGCGAAGCGCCGGGCGAGCACGGCCAGCCCGCCGTAGCTGGTCTTTACCTGCCGAAGTCCCCGAGGAGCGACAACCGCGATCTGCTTGCCATAACCCTCGAAATCCTCCACCAAAGAAGCGAGATGCCGGCGACTCTCAGCCACACCTCCAGGCTACGACTCGACACGCGCCGTGCATGCTCCTTGCCGGGGTCTATTACACTGAGTAGCGGATCTAGAGGATGGCCACGTAGCCGGATGCCAGCTAAGATATTCCCAGGATCACCATATCCACAGGGCCCAACCTGGGATGGCACTGGTGTCAACTTTGCCCTGTACTCGGAGAGTGCGACCAAGGTCGAGCTCTGCCTGTATCGTGGGGCCGACTCCGATGAACATGAAACCATCGAGGTGCAAGAGTGCACCGGCTACGTTTGGCACTGTTACATCCCTGGCCTCTCAATCGGTCAATTGTACGGATACCGCGTGCATGGTCCCTACGAGCCCGAGAAGGGACACCGTTTCAACCCCGCCAAGCTTTTAATCGATCCATACGCCAAAGCAATCGCCGGAAAGGTGAATTGGGATTACCCGATTTTCGGCTACAAAGTAGGAGACCCCAACGCGGATCTCAGCTGCGACACCCAGGACAACGCACCGGGGGTGCCTAAGAGCGTTGTCACAACCTCCCATTTCGACTGGCAGAACGATCGCTCACCCGAAACGCGGCTGCACGATTCCGTCATCTATGAGGCGCACGTAAAAGGTTTCACCGCCCGGCATCCCGAAGTCCCGGAGAATCTTCGGGGGAAATACCTGGGGCTGGCGAGCCCGCCGGTCATCGATTACCTCAAAAAGCTGGGAATCACGGCAATCGAGCTGATGCCGGTACACGATTTTCTCGATGATAAGAACCTGCTCGATCAAGGCTTGCGCAACTATTGGGGCTACAACACCACCAACTTCTTTTCGCCCGATGCGCGCTATTCCAGCTCCGGGGACATGGGCCAGCAGATCGGCGAGTTCAAGACCATGGTCCGCGAACTCCACCGCGCCAACATCGAAGTTATCTTGGACGTGGTCTACAACCATACCTCCGAAGGCAACCAGATGGGGCCGACGCTTAGTTTCCGCGGTATCGATAATTCCACTTACTACCGGTTAGTGAACGATAACCACCGCTACTACATGGACTATACGGGCACTGGCAACACGCTGAATATGCGCCATCCCCAAGTTTTGAAGATGGTCATGGATAGTCTTCGCTATTGGGTGCTTGACATGCACGTAGATGGTTTTCGCTTCGATCTGGCAGCCGCACTGGCCCGCGAGTTGCACGACGTTGACCGCCTCTCTGCCTTTTTCGATGTCATCAATCAGGATCCCGTGCTTTCCAGAGTTAAGCTGATCGCCGAACCCTGGGATGTTGGCGAGGGTGGCTATCAGGTCGGAAAATTTCCAGCGTTGTGGGCGGAGTGGAACGGGAAGTATCGTGACGTGGTTCGCCGCTATTGGAAAGGAGATAACGGCCAGCTTGCTGAACTGGGCTATCGTCTTACCGGAAGCAGCGATCTTTACCAGCGCGACGGGCGCCGCCCCTCGGCCAGCATTAACTTTATTACTGCTCACGATGGGTTCACTTTGAACGATCTGGTCAGCTACGACCATAAGCACAATGAGGCCAATGGCGAAGATAATCGCGACGGCGCAAACGACAATTACTCCTGGAATCACGGAGTAGAAGGCCCAACTGACGATCCAAAAATTATCGAGCTTCGAGAACGGGAAAAGCGTAATTTCTTGACTGCCTTATTGCTCTCCCAAGGTGTGCCCATGATCTGCGGCGGTGATGAGATCGGTCGAACACAAAACGGTAATAACAACGCGTATGCGCAGGACAACGAAATCAGCTGGCTGGATTGGAACCTGGACGATAGGAAGAAAGCGCTTCTGGAATTCACCAGGCATCTCATCACTTTTCGCAAGGAGCACCCCAACTTTCACCGCCGGAAGTTTTTTCAGGACCGCAAGATCAGCCCCGCCACAGTAGAGCGCCGGCGCGTCGACGGCTTCGAGATACAGGACGTTGCCTGGTATCGTCCCGACGGCCAGCAAATGACAGAGGACGAATGGAATGCAGGATGGGTGCGCTGTCTCGCTCTGCGTCTCAGCGGACAGACAGTAGACGACGTAGATGGCTACGGCAATCCTATTCGTGACGACAGCTTCTTATTGTGCTTGAATCCGCATCACGAACATATCCAGTTCTACATCCCGCCCTGTACGCTAAGTTGCGAGTGGGAGGTGATTTTGGATACCCGCGATCCCAGCTCCACGGAACCGCGTTCCATCAAGCCCGGCCAAGCCTTCGATATGTGCGAACACTCTGCTGTGCTGTTCTGCGAAGTCGCGCGCAAAAAGGTTCCGGAAAAGCTGAGTGAGAAACAAACCGAGCCGCAGGCCGTCGCCGGATAACGCTTTTCTCTCAATCTTCCTTTCTCTTGACAATCTACAAGAATCATCGTATTCTTCTTGTAGAATCTCTAGAGAAGTGAAGAATAATGCCCAAACCTAAAAGCGATCTTTTGCAAGGCACACTGGACGTCCTCGTATTGAAGACGTTAGATCTTGAGCCGATGCACGGTTGGGGGATCTCCCAGCGCATACAACAAATCTCGGATAGTGTTCTGCAAGTAAACCAGGGATCGCTTTACCCGGCGCTTCACCGGTTGGAAGAGCAGGGCCTGATCACAGCGAGCTGGGGCGCCTCTGAAAATAATCGCCAGGCCAAGTATTACCGCCTGACCAGGCTAGGGCGAAAGCAGCTCGCGGAAGAAACCGAAAACTGGGGGCGGCTTTCCACGGCCGTCGGTCGGATTCTAGGCACCGCATAAGTAGGTCGGCATGGCGCGTCGAATCAACAACATTGTTCGCTTTTTTCTGAGACGAAGCAAGCTGGAACGGGAAATCGAAGCGGAAGTACGTTTGCATATGGAACGCCAGACGGAAGAGAATATCCGCCGGGGAATGACGCCCGAAGCAGCCGCTCGAGCTGCGCGGCTGAGCGTCGGTGGCGTCGAGCAAATCAAGGAAGAATGCCGCGATGCTCGCCTCGGGCGCGCGATCGAGACCACCTTGCAGGATCTTCGATATGGATCACGAGCATTGATTAAGAATCCCGGCTTCGCTTTGACCGCAGTTCTTACTTTGGCTTTGGGCATTGGGGTAAACACAGCGATTTTCAGTGTGGTCTATGGCGTTTTGGTCCGGCCGCTGCCCTATCAGCGCGGCGGGCAGCTCGTCGTGCTCCATCAGCAGGCCACCCGCGCCCACATCGCGGACGTGCCATTCTCCGCTCAGGAAATTTTCGACTATCGCGACCACAATCACACGCTTCAAGGAGTAGTCGAGCATCACACCATGTCCTTTCTCCTGCTGGGAAAGGATAGAGCTGAGCGTGTCCTTGCCGCAGTAGTCTCGCCGAACTTCTTCGATGTTTTGGGCGCCAAACCTCTGCTCGGAAGAACCTTCCTCGCAAGTGATGACGTGAAAGGCGCGGATGCGGTTCTCGTCCTGAGCTACAAATACTGGCAAAGCCGGCACGGCGGTGACGTGAACATCGTAGGCAAGGTCTTTCAGATGAATAACCGGCCTCATACGGTCATTGGCGTCCTGCCGCCCATTCCGCAGTATCCAACCGAAGCAGATGTTTACATGCCCACCTCGGCTTGCCCGTTCCGCTCCTCGCCCCAAGCCATTGCAAACCGCAGTTTCCGGATGATGACTGCCTTCGGCCGTCTCAAGCCCGGAGTCTCTCTGGAACAGGCGCAGGCGGATCTTTCTACAATTGCTGCCCGGCTGGAGAAAGCGTACCCGGAAGCGTACCCGAAACAATTTGGATACGGCATTCGCGTCGCCTCGCTTCGCGACGACCTGACCCGGCGTGCTCGAACCATTTTCCTTGTTTTGCTGGGCGCTGCCGGTTTCGTGCTGCTTATTGCGTGCGCCAATGTCGCGAACCTGCTGCTCGCCCGGCTGCTGAAGCTCGAGAGAGAGCTTGCGGTCCGCACTGCGCTAGGCGCGACAAAAGCTCGCTTGATCAGACAACTTCTCACCGAAAGCCTGCTCCTCTCGATTATTGGAGGAGCGTTGGGCCTCCTGCTCGCGCCGCCCGCTGTCACCCTGTTATCTCGCTTTGCGGAGCGCTTCACCACGCGCGCCGCGGAGGTAAGTATTGATGCACCGGTCCTCGCGTTTACATTTCTTGTCTCTATAGTCACAGGTATTCTGTTCGGTCTCGCTCCCGCCTTCTCATCCGGCCAGCAGGTCGGCGACGCTCTGAAACAAGGAATCGGGCGCGCTACGACAACCCGAGCCCGTCAACGCCTCCGAAGCGCATTAGTCATAGGGCAAGTGGCGGTCTCGTTCATACTCCTGATTGGCGCGGGCCTGATGATCCGCAGTTTTGTGAAGCTGCAACAGGTGAATCCCGGTTTCAATCCGGATCGGCTCCTGACCATGCGCCTCACAGCCGACTTTTCCCGATACAAAACCAATGAGGATTTCACCGCGCTAGGTCGTAATGTTTTGCGGCGAGTCGAAGGCGTGGGCGCTATCGAATCCGCTGCGCTGGCCTCAAACTTCCCATTCAATCCGCAGGGCATTGCCGGCGGCCCGAGCAATACGGCTTTTGAAATCGAAGGAAGGCCGGGCTCGAAACGTGAAATGGCGCGCATTGTCGACATCACCGTGGTGAGTCCCGGGTACTTTCATACCATTCGACAACCCCTGGTCAACGGTAGAGATTTCAGCCAGCATGACGACGCGAAATCACTGAAGGTCGCGGTGATCAATCAGGCTATGGCGCGACACCGCTGGCCGATGACGGATCCAGTCGGCAAGCGCGTTACGTTTGATGGAGGCAAGAGCTGGGTCAAAATTGTCGGAGCGGTTGGCGATGCTCGCGAATACGGGCTCGATCAACCCGCTCGAGATGAAATCTACCTGCCAACCGATCAAGCCGGAGGAGCGGGCAACCTGGTTGTGCGTACCGCCCTCGATCCCATGGTCATCGCGCCGGCTACTCAATCCGCACTGCGCGAAGTGGACCCGCAGTTGGCGGTCGATCAGATCAGCACTATAGAGCGTCTCCAGCACGAATCGATTACATCCCCGCGCGTAACGACCATGCTGCTGGGGTTATTTGCACTACTCGCCCTGGTGATCAGCGCGAGCGGTATTGCAGCGGTCATGGCTCTGGCCGTCAGCCAGCGAACTCACGAGCTCGGCATCCGCATGGCGCTGGGCGCATCGCGGAACTCCGTTCTCCAAATGATCGTTCGTCAGGGCCTGGCGCTTGCCGTTGCCGGAACCCTGGCCGGTCTAGCTGGCGCAATCGCACTGACGCGCCTGCTCGGTTCGCTGCTTTACGCCACCAGTCCAATGGATATCTTCACCTTCCTCGCGGTATCGGTGCTCTTTATGGCCGTCGCGGGCACAGCCTGCTTCATCCCCGCAAAGCAAGTAACCGGCATCGATCCGGTCATCGCGTTAAGGCACGAATAGAGAGCATCAGCCGAAGATAAAGAGCGCCCGCATCGCGCCGTGGGAAATCGCGGATTTCTGCGAATCGGCGGAGTTGGTGCAGCGGTGTCAACCCAGACGCGCTTGCGAGGACTTCGCGGGGCTCTTACCGATTAGCGTTGCTGACGGCGTTTGTCGATCCTGTCCGACCAGAACATGAGATCAGGAGGTGTAGGCGTCTGCTGTAATACCAAAACCGAGCGTCGGGTCCAGAGCGTCTAATAATTCCGCAACGACTTCATCTCGTGTGCCCTCTTTGTTCTCCAGCCGCTGAAAATCTCTACCCATCATTTCAACAACCGGCTGACGCGTTCGTTTCCTGTCCTCGTCGGTGGGGACCTTGAGTTCGTCGACCCAACGCTGGATCATCCAGGAGGGCGCCCCACCTGGATGAATCAACACAGCGTAGGAGGGGAGATTCGTTCTGTAGAAACCTACGTTCGCTGCGAGCAGTTCCGAAAAGACGGGATGCTCTCTGATGGATTGCTCGTGGCCGGTTAAAAATCGGTGGCGTACTGACTCATAGGCCAAAAGCCAGTGTTCTCTATCCAGGTGCGAAGAAGCAAGCATCTTCGTCATTGCTTTAGCATTGAATCCCTTCGGCAATAGACCGTTACGGTGCAGGTGAAGTGCCTGCAGCCCTACACAATCATCCTCGCAAGATGACAGGACTTTTGCGGTTTCAGCTGGTAGAGGCACCTTGTGATCCAGGCAGAATGCCAGCGCCCAAGCAACGTCGCTACTGACTCCTATCGTGCGATGGTTAAGGACGATTTGATTGACCGTTCGCGCAATGAGTTCGAGATCCAGGTGGAACCCATTTAATTTCCAAAAAGATAATAATGAGAATGCTTTTTGCGCACAGCCCGGTTCGCACAAGATGGCCTGCGTGATAGCGCTTTGAGCTACGCGCCCGACTGTCGGTTCCGGAGAACTCAGTCGGAACAGCATTCCGAGCGCGTACGACATAATGGCCGTGTCGGTCGCCGCCTCGCGGAGGCGGAACGCTATATCAAAGTACTTAACCATTTCTCTTGGTCTTTGGAACGGATTCCTTGCACCTTCATGTAGGGTGTGCTGCCAATCGTCGTCCGCTGGCTTCGGAAGATTCAGGATCTTTGTCTTTACTGGATTCAGTCTGAGCCGAAACTGACCCAATCCGTCGGTGAGTTTGCGCAATGCCGTTTCAGCCTCAGCTCTCGTGCCAAAGGCAAATTCATAGTCATCGAACCAGCGGAATCCATGATCGGTGTCGATGCCCAGCGCCTTGTCAATTTGGCTTAGCACGAGTTCGGCCAAAAGGAAGGAAACATCATTGCCAATCGGAATGCCCTGACTGATCTTTCCGTCCAAGTCCATTAACGTCTGGTCTATTTTTTTGCCGAGGAGCTTGTTCTTCTTCCAGTTTGTCTTCAGCCTTAACTTGGGATCGACCGCCCATCCCACGGCGTGGGTATACAGGGACGGATAGAAGTGACTGATATCGGCCTTCAATAGAAAGGCTGAACCGGCACGGCAGATCATTCGTTCTCGCGCTAGGTTCGACGGGTTGAATGAAGTGCCTAATGCCCGGTAACGGTTTGCGGCATACACTGGCCGGCTCTTCGAGAATTTGGATGCGCCCGCCTTCTTCAGCAAACGACCGAAGTTCGCGGCCACGAGTGCGGCGAGTTTCCAGTACACAGCCGGGTGCGGAATCTTGAGCTCTCGGAGTTCGCCACCTGGACGAGCAAGTCGATATTTTGTGCATTCCGTGTACCCGTCAGCCGGTTTGAAGGCGGACAGCGTCGCTCGACCGTTTTTGGTTCTGGCATATTTCGCGAATGGCTCCGAGAAAAAAGCGGGCGGCAATTCCTTTGGTAGGTACCCACGGCTTAGCAGGGTCTGTTGGATCGTCACCCTTTCAGCTCCGGTTCCCGTGGATATTCAATCCAGCGCATTGCAGCCATACTACTCGACCGGATGTCTTGAAATTGGATCGGCGGAAACGGAGCAGCCGCATTGTTTCCGGGTTGTTCCCGAATCGTCAAGACTTCTGGCATATCGGCGGCGCACATCGTCATCTGGAACATAGTGGCCACCTTGAGCCACGCGCTCGTGAACGCGCTGGATACTTTGCTGGGGTTGTCAAGACAGATATAAACTAAACGTAGGAAAGAAGCGTCGGGCCAGAGCTTCCTTTATGACACGCGTTGTCCAGCTTCCTGACAATGTGGTCTCGATGGCGAAATCTCACCCGAACGGAGGTATTCTTCGGTTCGGCGAAGGACCTCCCGACCTGCGGTGATCGCTGCCAGCCGAGGGTCACTCACATAGATTTGGGTTGCGATTGCGTCTGCTTCCAGTAAGTGGTCCCGGCCAGCGAAATCGACACGCCGGATGATGCTGCTCTTACCCGAGCCGTGACACATGGGCCGCTCGTTCTCTCTGATGTCGCGTACTGCATTCCGATGAATACTCCTATTCCAGACGTCGTCGCGACGCGGGCTCATCGTCGGCATGAGAGAACATTTCGTTCACGAGCACGAGTTGCGAAGACGCCTTATCGCGGCCTCCGGAAAAAGTCTCCGAAAGCACGGTCAACAGTTCTATTTTCGAGACATCGAGCAGTCTCCAACCTCGATTCGACTTGCCTTGGGGAACTCCGGTTGTCCTGACTTGATACATCATTAGCGTGGCGGTGTTCTTCCGAAGTCCGTAATCATAAGGCTCCGCGATACGCGCCGTCCCGTGGTACGTTACTCCAACCAGCCGTCCGTTAGCAATGGCGAAGCGAAGTTGCTCGTCTATCGTTCGAGATTGATCGATACTTGCGGACTGTTCAAGATTGAGGTCGCAATCGACAATCAACCTTCCTTTAGTCGTCCGGCCGCGTACTTATGGAGAAGGCTCGAGATAAGTGTCTGGTATGGAAGCCCTTCTGTAAGCGCTCGCTTTTGGATCGCCTCGAGGTCCCTTCGCGATATCCGAATGTTCACACGGCGGTCTTTGCGAAAAGTTGCCTCCGCATAATCGCCATAACGTGTCAGCTCGCGTTCAGCTACCCCCGTCGAACGCCATTCACCACGCTCGACAGAATGGAGAATGTCTTTTTCGTCTGCATCAAGCTTCATTGCCTGGAGTCTCCTGTAGATATTGCTTTGTCGCTTTTCGACTCGGAATGATTGTTTTCAAGAAGACCATCGCGTCGTCCTCGACGAACGGCACTAAGAACACGTACTCGTCTCGACGGACGACGAAGATCCGCTGATTACGATATCGCCCGGGGTTCGGGTGCTCCAGAATGTCGAGGAGGTCACCCTTTGCTATATGGAAGACGATCTCCTCAAATCCAATGCCGCGGTCATTTTTCCACGCCTGGTTCTTCGCTTCGTCCCGCGCGAAGTGCTTCACATGCTTCGATCCTAACGTGTGTGCCTTATGAGCACACATTGGCGTCGTCCGGCCCGACTTCCCAGTGAGGTAATTCCGCTACGGCGTCGACGAACCACAGCAAAACCCGGCAGCAATGTCGCACGCTCTCCCGACTCTTCCCTCTTCGACAAGACTTCGAACCTAACTAAGCGCAGTGCCTGGCTCCGCCATGCCCTTGTACACGACCGCAGGCCCACTCGGTTTGAGCTCTTCCGCGATACACTGGATGCCGCTATCGGGAAGGACCGTGCAATGAGCCATTTTCGCCGTAATGTTCTCCTCAGTCTGTTGGCCATTGGCCTAGTCATTACCTGGCTTGCCCATTCGGAGGCAATCGCGCAGACGGGGACCTCTCTCGAGCAAGGAGTCAGCCCGTCAAACGCCCAGCTTGCAGACCCCAAGATCGAGCGCCGGGTTGACGAGCTTCTCCGGGAAATGACACTCGCCGAGAAAATCGGGCAGTTGGTTCAATACAGTGCCAGCGAGGCGCGTTCCACCAAAGCCACCGGCCCGAGCACAGCGGCTCTGAACGTGAACCCGCCCGGCCCCAATGGAGTCGACTCGTTCAAGTTGGCGGAATCGGGCGAGCTTGGCTCCATGCTGAACACCGTTGGGCAGGAGATCACCAATCACTTCCAACATGCCGCCGTAGATCATACCCGCCTTCACATTCCTTTGCTCTTCGGAGCAGACGTAATTCATGGATTTCGCACCATCTTCCCCGTGCCTCTGGGCACTGCGGCCAGTTGGGATCCTGAGCTCATATCCTCCCTCGCTCACATGGCCGCGCTCGAAGCCAGGACCGCTGGCGTGAACTGGTTCTACTCGCCTATGGTCGACATTGCACGCGACGCGCGTTGGGGCCGCTGCACCGAAGGCGCAGGCGAAGATCCGTATCTCGGAGCCGCGATAGCGCGCGCCTATATCCGTGGCTACCAGGGCGACGATCTGTCAGCACCGGGCAACGTTGCAGCATCGGTCAAACACTTTGCGGCCTATGGCGCGGCTGAGGCCGGACGCGAATACAACACAACGGATATGAGTGAGATTCGGCTTCGGCAAGTCTACCTCCCGCCTTATCGAGCCGCTGTTGAGGCTGGCGCTGCCACTGTCATGAGCGCCTTCAATTCGCTTAATGGTGTCCCTGCCAGTGCAAATCCATTTCTCTTGCGGACCATCTTAAGAGGTGAGTGGGGCTTTAATGGCCCTGTAGTCAGCGACTATACAGCCGTGATGGAACTCACTCATCATGGCATCGCACTCGATGCAGCAACAGCTGCGGCAAAGGCCCTGAATGCCGGAGTCGACATCGACATGATGTCGCACTTCTACGATACGGAGCTTCCCGCGCTCGTGAAATCCGGAACCGTGTCTATGGCCAACCTCGATGAAGCAGTACGCCGCGTCCTTCGCCTCAAATTCGCGCTTGGTCTTTTCGAACAGCCCTTCACCATGGGCGCGGAAGTCACTAACGCTGTATCCGGCCACCGCCCTCTCGCGCGACGCGCGGCCGAAGAGTCCTTTGTCTTGCTCAAGAATGGTGGCGCCGCCGAATCCCCGCTACTCCCATTGCCGAAGGACAAAAAGATTGCGCTGATAGGCCCGCTCGCAGATGATTCCAGTGACATGGTAGGCGCGTGGTCGGGAGCCAACAACTTCGGCGATGTCGTAACGCTGCGCGCCGCTTTGACCGAGCGCGCCCGGCAGAATGGCACGACGCTACTTTATGCGAAAGGCACCGAGATCTCCGGGGACTCCGAAGCAGGGTTCGCCGAAGCCGTTAGCGCCGCGCAGATCGCCGATATAACCGTTCTGGCGCTCGGCGAATCGAGTGACATGAGCGGGGAAGCAGCCTCGCGCGCGCACCTCGACCTCCCAGGTAATCAGGAAAAGCTCATGGAGGCGATTGCTGCCATTGGTAAACCCGTCGTTTTGCTCGTCTTTTCCGGTCGGCCCCTGGTGCTTGACTGGGCCGCCTCCCACGTTGCGACCATCATGGAAGTTTGGTTTCCCGGTGTGGAAACCGGCCCTGCCATTGTTGAAACACTCTTTGGAGACGTTTCGCCAAGCGGCAAATTGACCATGAGCTTCCCGCGTGCAGTCGGCCAGGAGCCGCTCTATTACGCCCAGTTTCCTACCGGTCGCCCCCAGCAATTCCCAGATCCTGAACATCCTGGTTACATCGAGACAAAATACGTATCCAAATACCTCGACGTACCCAACGATGCCCTCTTTCCCTTCGGCCACGGGCTCAGCTATACGAGCTTTGGTTACTCAAACATCAGCGTATCTAGGGCAACCATTAGCGTCGCTACGCTTACGCGTGACCAGAAGGCGCACCCAGTTAATGCAACTGCTACGGTTACCAATACCGGCCATCGCCGCGCCACGGAGATCGTCCAGTGCTATGTTCGCGTCCTCGGCGCTAGCGTGGAGCAGCCAGTGCGTAATCTCGAGGGCTTCATGCGCATCACTCTCGATCCAGGTGAAGCGAAGTCTGTGCAGTTCCCGCTCGGCTTTGACGAGCTCTCCTTCTATGGCATCGAGAACCGGCCTGTTGTCGAGCCAGCCGACTACACTGTTTGGATCGGCGGCAGTTCCACAGCCAACCTGTCTGCTCACTTCAAGACCACTAATGGGATACCGTAAAACATCGATAGAACGCCTCTTCCGAAGACTTAATGGACCGTGCGATGCGTTAGTGAAAAGCAGCGGTGATCTGTGGCGGTGGCGGAATATTTCGGTTTTTGAACCACTCGATACTGGTGTCCAGGGTGGCTTTGGCTGGTTGGACTTCTCGAAAGTCCGGCATAAAGATTTGTAACGCTGCTTGGGAAGTCACACGCGTGTATCCGCTGGTCAACTGCGCCTGATAATTCACAAGGTCCAGGTCGAACCACGGGTCCTTGGAAATGTCGATCATGATCAGATCGACGCTATTCATCGTTAGTTTGCCGAAACTAAGGGCGCCGCCCTTCAGGCTGAGGAAATTACGCCAGAGTTCCACGCGCTGGACATCTTCAGCGGCGTTTCCGAAAATTTCTTCGATATCCGGGCTGACGACATGCACCTTGGTCAGCTTGCCTCGAATATGCGGCGGAGGCAGCAGTTTCTGAGTGTCCAAGAACACGTCATTTCCCGAGACCTCCACGCCATCAATACTCTGTTTGAAAAGATCCACTAACGAAACCCTAAAGAGCCCCAACAGCCCTTTGAGAGGGACTTTCAGGACATCCAGCTTCGTGACATGCACGCGAATCCGATTGTCGGATGTGGCAGACACTTCACCGATCAATTGAACTGGCAATGGAGCGATCTTCCGGACAGTTCCGGTTAGCTTCAGCAAGTCTCCATCAGCCGATAGAGTTACATGTTGAAGCGGAGAACTCAAGGTGTTGAGAAAATTGCCAATATCACCGATGTTGGTACGAAGTACTCCAGCGTGGACATTTAGGTAAAAGGAGTCTGGATCGTCGAACGAGGGGATCGCACCGGCGCGAGTTCTCGCGAGCTGTCCATCCAGCCATCGAACATAAACGCGAAAATTGGGCCCCTTACGGAGGAGCAAATTATGTGCATGAATCCGCGTTTGGGTGAGATGTGACTGCGTCCTTCCGAGTTGAGCCGGAGCGGATGTGGGCCCGGAAGCAAAATTCGTTTTCGGTTTATCTGGTTGCCGCTGAGCGTAAGTTCGCCACAACCATAGGATCAATACAAGAGCGGCGCAAAGCGCAAACCCTGCCATGAAGCCAGAACGATGACGCATCTCAGCTCATGTTAATCGGATGGCCCTGTACGGACAAATTCGTTACAGCTAGCCAACAGCATTGCCGCGACAGGCGTGAGAGCATCCTAAGCTTTCGCCTCGGCACTCGTCAAATCATCGTGGAATCGGGCAACAATCGGCGTGTGGTCAGAGGGTTTCTCCATTGCTCGTGGGCCCTTGTCGATCTCGCAAGTTTCCAATCGTCGAGCCAGTCCGGGCGAGAGTAAAAAATGGTCAATTCGAATGCCGCGGTTGTACTCGAATGCCTTTCGGAAATAATCCCAAAACGTAAACTGGCCGCCCTCCCCGGGATGTAAAGAACGAAATGCGTCCGTATAGCCGAGTTCGATTAACGCGCCGTAGCGGACCCGTGGCTCGGGCTGAAACAGCGCGTCATGCATCCACGATGCCGGTTTGTGGCAGTCGATGTCCTCTGGAATGACGTTGAAGTCACCGCCCACGATGGTTGGCAACTCGCTTTTCAACCAAATCTGCATCTGTTGGTGAAGGCGATCCATCCATGCGAGTTTGTAAAAAAATTTATCGCTGCCAATCGGGTTTCCATTGGGAGCGTAGATGTTGACGATGCGAATATCATTAACCACAGCTTCGAGAAATCGCGCATGGCTGTCCGCCTCGTCGCCCATGAGCGTTGTCGAGACTATGGCGATAGGCTGGCGAGACAAGATCGCAACACCGTTGTACGTCTTCTGAGTAACGGCAGCGCTTGCGTACCCAAGCTCCTCAAACAGGTCTGCGGGAAAATCCGCTGCTTTGAGCTCCTGCAGCAAAACAACATCAGGATTGTGCAGAGTTAGCCAGTTTCTTACGTGCTCCAAGCGAGCGCGAATCGAATTGACATTCCAACTGGCAATAACCATAGACCACGTCGTTAACTAACGGACCCATCATCGCAATCCGCAACATTGACGGTGCGAGCTAGGTCTTGGGGCTGCTGATTGACGCCGCTTAGGGCCGTCCTCAGGCGAGCACTAGAAAGCATGAGTCCGGGGCGAGGTGAAGTGCTTCTATCTCCTCACGTCTTTCAACAAGCAACGCGGCGATGTCCCTAGTGGAACAGTTCCCGACTCGAATCCAGATGACTTTGGGCGGATGACCATACAAAAAACTCCGGTGATGAAAATCCGCATCTTTCGTGACAATCGTATAGCCCTCTCTGGCAGCGTGTGCCCATAATATCCGATCAGGGGCGGACTTAAGATCGAAATCCCGGACGTGGGCAGTCTCAGAGTATATCTCCGACAAGATCGCCACCAGCTCGGGTGAAAGATTCTCGTCGAGCAGCAGCTTCACGCCGGGATCGATAGGAGCCTGCGTTCCCTGTCGGCTGCGAATGCCAGAGAGGCGCGAAGATCTTCCGCTCTCAGGTCCGGAAAGTCGGCAAGGATCTCAGCTTCCGTCATGCCTGAGGCCAGGTAATCGAGTACATCGTAGACAGTAATGCGCAAACCGCGAATGCACGGCTTGCCGCCCATTTTGTCAGGCTCGATTGTGATGATCTCTCGATAATCCATCTGGAACTTTCATTATAGGGATCTTCCGCCTGTAACCTAAGGCTTACAGGATCCCCGGCTCCACAGCTACCAACTCGGCCTTTCAGGCATAAGCCTTGCCGAAACGGCGTATCTCATCAAGAAGAAGCGCATATCACGCTGACAGCCGTGCGACCCTCGGGGACTGTATCGATCAGCGTTGCTAAGCGCGTTTGTCAGTCGTAATCCGTTCGATGGAGTAAGTGATCCGAAAACCGCACACGCTCGGGCGAGGGTTGGTCCCGGGAAGAAGTGTTTCAGTCACTTTCCGGTCAAAGTTTACCGGTAGGATTCGTCACTTGGTTTTAGAGCCTCACTCTGTTATTGCAAAGAAGCATTCGAGCGATGTCGACTCCACTTCGGTGCAACTGCGATCATTCGTAGCGTAATGCTTCCAAGGGATCGACCTTAGCGGCTCGCCGGACTGGGACCCAGCAGGCAAGTAGTCCCACGGCGACGAACAATGCTCCCCCCACAATAAGAGTGAGCGGATCGCCAGGCTCGACTTCGTAAAGAAAGGATCTTAGCGCCCGCGACAGAAGGATGGCGACTGCTATCCCGATAAGTACGCCACCCGCTATCAACCGAAAGGCTTCACCGAAAACAAGATTACGAATATGTTGTTGTTGCGCGCCCAAAGCGCTGCGAATAGCCAGTTCCCTACGCCTTGATGC
Organism: uncultured Acidobacteriaceae bacterium; assembly: GCA_963758245.1. GTDB lineage: Bacteria > Acidobacteriota > Terriglobia > Bryobacterales > Bryobacteraceae > Bog-105. The sequence continues at coordinate 33,310 of CAVWUV010000009.1, forward strand.
CACTGACAACGAAAGCAGGCCGTAAATACCGACTAGCGTCAAAATGCTTCCCACAGCTGAGAACCCGCTCAGAAGTTGCATCGCGAACGTCCGCGAGGCTAGCGATTCGTCGCGAATCTGCTCCAGCGTTTTTACGTTTTCTATGGCAGCGGTTGGATCGATGGAGTGAACCGCACGTTCCACGGCACTCACAACCGCAGCGGGATTGGCCGTAGTGCGCACCACAAGATGTTTTGAAAACGCAGACGCCTGCCATAGCGGAAGATAGATCTCTGGTGATGCCTCTTGCGTCAGATCGTCCGTCCGGCCATTCGCGATTTCGCCAACAATTTGCGTGGCAGGTTTGTCTCGCCCGCCCAGCCAGAATTTTCGGCCAACTACGTCCCCGCTTGGAAAGAAACGGTGGGTGAACGCCTGGTTCACGATGGCGACCGCTGGCGCCTTCTGGTCGTCACTCGAGCGAAATTCTCGTCCGTGCATTAGCGGCATTCCAATCAACTTGAAGTAGTCAGGGGTCACCGCGCGCAGCGGGAGAGCTGTCTTGTCGCTCTCCTTCAGAGCCGGTGGCTGGCCCTCAATCTCCATAGTGGCTGGCCAACTGTTTCCGGTGAGTGGTACTCCCCAGGCGAACGCTGCGTACTGTACGCCGGGAACTGAAGCAACGCGCTCCAGTGCTTGACGATGGAAGGTGGCCCAAGTGGACCAGCTCTGCACGTCGGTGACACTCATGGTCAGGATGTGACTTGTGCTGAAACCAGACCTTACCTGAGTGATTTTCAACATTGTATGAATCATCAGTCCTGCTCCCACCAGCAGCGCCAGAGTCAGGGCAGTCTGTAGCATGGTGACTGCGCGCAACAATCGCCTCTCTCCGATGCCGACCGACGCTTTAGGACCGGCGCTCTTGATGACTCCCATCAAATCTAAACGAAATGCCCGTAGCGCCGGAATCACTGCCGCCAAGAATGCAGCGAGCACTGCGGCTGCAATTCCCGATCCTAAGATGCCCCACCCCGTCGTCACCGCGTCTAACCGCGGAATTGCATGACCCGCGATTGCTTTGAACAGACGCACGGCACCGGACGCCAGTCCGACTCCCAACACCCCACCGAACAGAGACAGTAGTAAAGCCTCGGTGACAACTTGTCTAAGAAGGGCCGCACGGCTCATGCCCATGGCGCTCCGCACCGCGTATTCCTGTTGACGTTGCAGTCCCCGCACCAGCAGCAGCGCTGCCGCGTTCCCGCACGCGATGAAGAGAACCAACACTGCCGCTCCCAGCAGCGGCAGCAAAATGCGTTTTCCGTTCGCATTCATTTCGTCGATCAATGGCTCGGCATGCGGAGCAAAGCCTTCAAACTTGCGTTCCTGCTGAGCCTCTCTCGCTGCCAGCACTGCCAATTCTTGCTGTCCCTGCCTGGCCGTAGCCCCGTCGCGGAGCCGTGCCACAACGTTCCAGTACGGCTCCTTCATGTACTTCGGATCTGGAACGGCCGGTATCCAGAAATCCACGGTTGCGTTGGGGTCGTAGTTCGGCTCCTTTGTCGCTCCCGGAGACGGTAAAAATCGCACACCCGGTTCCATGACCCCAATAACAGTCGGCGGCACCTGCCACCGGCTCATGTGTACCGTCTTGCCGATAATCTGCTTGTCACCGGCGAACGCCCGCTGCCAAAACTCATAGCCGAGCAGAATTGCCTTCGCGGGGCCTTGCCTGAAGTCTGATTCCACGAAACCGCGTCCGGCGAAGGGTCGCAGCCCCATGAGATGTGAATAGCTGCTTGAGACCTCCATACCTTGCATGGACTCGCTGCCATCATTGCGAATCAAGAACTCGAACGTCCATCCATATGCAGCGATCTCCTGAAAAGATTTCGCTTCTTTCTGCCATTCGATCCACTGCTGAGCCGGCCAGCCGCGCGGACTGTCCATTTTTTGTCCATTGGTGCGCGCCGACTCGAGCAGCACGAGCTGTTCCGGACTGCGATACGGAGGTGTCGTCAGTAGCACGCCCTGAATCAAGGTGAAAACTGCCGATGTCGCTCCGATACCTAGCGCCACGGTTAGCGCGGCAATCATGCTAAAACCTGGTTGCTTTAGCAGCAACCGCACCGCGAATTTTAGGTCTGATAACATGGCCACCTCTCGCTCCGTTCTCGCCCTGACATCGTATGGGAAGAGTAAGCTTATTAAACCAGTTATGCTCCACCTCTTGTCGGCGGCGCGCAGTATGCAGCTATTCGCGCCTAGCATGCTTCAGATACGGGGACCGTCAGGTTGAACCATAAATGGGCGTTTCCTTTTGGTTAATCCTACGACCTCGATCGCATCGCGGGTTTAGACGAAGGCTCCTCTAGCCGGTTAGCTGCCTCCACACGACGGTGATAGTTTTGCGCGTTCCGGGTCCAAACCCCGTTATCGCAGTTACAATCGCGTGCATGGCCGCGTTTGGCTCGGAAGTCGGCAGCGCATCAGTGATGTTCGATCAATTCGCTTCCTCATGCCGGCACGGCATGATCCAAATGCTTCTCGATTCCGCGTCCTTGCATACGATTACTTTGACCGCCATCGTGGCGTGCGGAAATTCAATCTCTCCTACGAGATATTGCCGAACGACAGCATCGATCGAGTCACTGCAACGGCGTGCACGGAAGCCAGCGGCTCGTCCAAGTCCGCATCACGTCTGTCAAGTTCCGCAAGTTCCGGATGACCCGTCATACAACAAATGAGGCGATCAGGTTCGACAGTCGACGCGTGTTGAACTCACTCGGCCTGGATTGTCATATTCCGATAATCAACTGTGATTTGGTGGGTTTGCTGCATGACGTCCCCACCTACACGTCCTGCGGCCCAACCGCTCGCAGAAACGGTCGGTTCGAGGAGCAGGTGTGCGGGATCGAGGATTGCCGAAAACCCGCCAAATTCGATCTTAAGCTTCGGTATTCCAACCTGCTTGATGCTGCGTTCCCCGCCAAACCCTCGTTCGCGCTTCGGTCGAGCTTCCATCCCTTGGCGGAGCAATGCAGGAAACTCAGCAGCAAACGGCGGGAATAACTCTGTCTTACCCGAACCGCTGTCAAGGATCATTTCAAGCTTCCGACCGTTAACGGTTACCTGCACAATAGGGTCTTCAGCATCGAAAACCAGATTTGGTTCTTTTTTTGGCTCCGTGTTCGAAAGGTTGCCAAGTGAACACATGCCGGAAGACGTAATCCCGAGGCGCTGAAGTGCCACCAAGGCCGGCACACCCAACGCCCCTTGCCGACGCACGGGAACCCCTTCAAATGCGCCCATCGTATCTGGAAAAACGAGAAAGAAGACGTTCTGAAGCTGGAAATCGCCAACTGAGATGTCGGCGACAGCAGTGTGTACGTGTTCCTTCTTACCCGCTGCACCATGTGCTTCGGCGCCAGCCAGACGTACACCAAGCCCGAACACTTTGGCCGCACTCTCGCTGATGAATGACAAGTTTGAGTCTGTGTCGATAAGAAACTCGCCAGCATGCCCGTTGATCTTGATCGGCAGATTTCCATCCGCCTGCAACTTGACGCTCGACGGACCGGCAGCAATAGTGTTTTGATCCGCTACGCCCTCTAACATCTCTACAATCTCGTGTTCTTCCGCATTGTTGGCGCGGGCCGGCATCGCTTCCCACTTAGCTCTGATCTCTGCGACAGCCTCGCTGTAGAGACCGTGGCGCATATACAGATAAGTGAGCCATTCATGGGCATCGTAGGCAACCTCCGAATGCGGCTGTATTTGGAAGATTTCTGAAAAGGCTGCTTGAGCCTTCTTCTCATCATCGAAAGCCGCCGCGACAGCGCCCCTGTATAGCGGCGCAACGCTGCCACGGCCGCGAATGGCGGATTGCAAATCAAACCAACGATGCCGTTCGTAGAGCCTTCTCAGGTCGCGTCCTGTATCGATCTGCGCAACCGCGACCACGAGAGCGATAGGGGCCAGAAGAAAGCCGAAGCGCATCGCACCAAATATAGCTCCAGTGTTGTCGCTATCCGGAAACTGTAAGCGCTTCGAGATCCGTTTCTACCCGGCTCGCGCTGCGCAATCTCAGTGACGTACACTCCCGAGAACCAAACACCGCGGGGCGGCTTAATCAATGCCGAGCGTCTCACTCGTCTCGGTGCACATGGTTCGCTCCCGATGATTGGCCTCGCACCGCGATCACCTGAAGATACTCCGCATCGACCCTGGTGGTTCCGTCAGTAGCCCGATTGTGACGGGACCACAGATCGGTCAGCTCGTCGCGAAGCTGCTGTTGCGCCTCTTCTCCGATTGATGCGAACGCGCGCGTCATCGGTCCATAGTTCGCTCGGAAGAACTCGACTACATCCGCCGGCGAAAACGGATAGCTGAGTTCGTAAAGATGGCGTGAGCATTCGAGACTCGCGACCCCGCTGCTCAGCCGTTCGCGAACGGTCCGCTCATCGCCCCACAACACTGGCGACGGCATACCCGAAGGCGCGATGTGTTTGGCGATGGTCTTAAACATCTGCCCAACGAAGCCTGGGCCCGTCCAGTTGGCCATTGCGATTATCCCTCCGGGCCGGCAGACGCGGGTAAGCTCGGCTGCGACCAGTTCCGGACGAGGCGCGAACATCGCGGCGATCAGGCTGACCACCGCGTCGAACGTGGCGCTTTCGTAAGGCAGCGCTTCCGCATCCCCTTCTTCAAACACGATGGTTAGCCCCTCCGCAGCCGCACTTCGACGCGCTTGGGCCAGCCAGTTGGTTGCGATGTCACACCCCGTCACATGCGCGCCCGCTCTCGACGCAATCAGCGACAGTTGCCCCGCGCCGCATCCCACATCCAGCAACTGCGCACCCGGTTTTATGGGCAGGCGCCGGTAGAACGCCTCGGCATCGCGTTCCATATAGCGGCTGAATCGGCCATAGTCGCCTGTCATCCAGGTGCTGCGCAAGCGGGTCTTCAATTCGTCCAGTCCGATCTGTTTCTCTAGAACAGGCATGGGGGTTTCCTCCTGGCTCTACTATGCGGCGGAACGGCATTCTAAAACTTGCTCGATCATTCCGCATTCTTGCCGAAAACGTCCAAATCGAGCGAACCTGGACTCATGGACGCCCTCTCCGAGGTGCTGAAAATCGTCAAGCTCAGAGGAGCCTTGTTTTTCAATGCCGAGTTTTCCGCTCCCTGGTGCCTGGCGTCGTCTCAATCGAACCAGATCGCTCCGCTGCTCTGCCCCGGAGCGGGTCACGTGATCATCTACCACTACCTGGCGGATGGCCGCGCATATGCGCAATTGCCCCACGGGAGTCGCCACGATCTGGCGCCCGGCGACGTGGTGATCTTTCCTCACGGAGATGCGCACATACTGGGAAACGGCGCAGGCAAGCCCGTCGATTCGCTAAAGACCTTCGCTAAGAACTTGAGCCATGGACTCAAAGTCGCTCGCTATGGCGGCGGAGGGGAACTTACGAAGTTCGTGTGCGGCTATATGGCCTGCGATCCGAGTTTGAGCGAAGTCGTCCTTGCGGGGTTGCCTTCGATGTTCGTGGTCAATATCGCGAATGATTCTGCGGGACGATGGCTGGCGAATTCGATACAGTTCTCAGTGCAAGAAGCCGGAGGGCCAGGAACCGGCAGCGATGTCGTTCTTGCCAAGCTATCTGAAGTTCTCTTCCTCGAGACGCTGCGGCGTTTCATCCGGGACCTGCCGGATGAGCAGAAGGGATGGCTCGCCGGAGCACGCGATCCGGTGATCGGCGAAGCGCTCGCGCTGCTGCATAAGAACCCGTCGCACGCTTGGACCATCGCGAACCTCGCGCACCAAGTCGGGGTTTCGCGTACGCGATTCGCTGAGCGCTTTCGTCACTTTCTGGGCGAGCCTCCCATGGCGTATCTCGCACGGTGGCGACTCAAGCTGGCTGCGGAAATACTTCTGTCTTCAAATGCGAACGTGGGCGAGATCGCCGCCGAAGTCGGCTATGCATCGGAAGCGGCGTTCAACCGCGTGTTCAAGCGCCAGTTTGGATGTCCGCCCGCGCAGTTCCGCCGCTCCCGTTGTCTGCGAAATAAGCCAGGTACTGGCTGAATACGTTTCCGGGGGAGCGTGACGTCACGGAAACGGTCACGTCACGGTACTTACCGCACGAGTGCCACTCCGCAGCGGATCTTCACCAGCTCGCATCATTCGGTTGCTGGTTCACCACCATCCGCACCGGAGTGAGCACGCGCTGCAGACGCTCAGCCTCTCATCGGGTTGCGGTTGTTGTAGGACAGTAGGCCACCCGGAAAGTGACCAGGTCGGATCTGGAACGGGAAGTCGCGCATCACGTCAGCAACCTTCCAGTAGGCTCGTAAGGTCGGAGTAGCGGCGTGTGTCTTCATTACTGGGCCAAGATCGAGGACTCCCGCTACCGCCAGGAAATGCGAGGCTCGGAATCATCATACGTGAGCAATCACACTATAATTCACGCATGACTCGCCTGGGTGTCGTCGTCTTATCTGCATTGGCCGCATTTGCGCTTGTGTGCTTCGCCGCAGTAACGGCATTTGAGATCGTCCCACTCGAAACTGTTTCTGAGACATCTTCCAACGCCAGCACTTCAGCGTGGGCGGAACCTATGGCGATCCGAAATGGCCAACACGGAATGCGGCAGTTGGAGATCTGAACGGGGACGGCTACCCAGATATCGCCGTCGCGAATCGCGAGATGGCATCCTATGTTTGCTACAACGACGGAAAGCTGCATTTCAAATGCAACCCGCTGCGCGATACGCCGAGCGCCGCCAGCATCGTAATCGGAGACATTGACGGCGACGGCTTAAACGACGTCATATTCCCATGCCGCGACGATTGCCAGAGCCGCGTGTTCCTCAACCGGAACTTGGCGGGCGAAGGCCGGCCTTGGGGACCGGCTAAAGCATCGATCCGCGCAATCGCAGTGGCCGATCTCAATGGCGATCGTCATCCCGACATCGCAGCTTGTCCGGAGAAGCTCGGTTGCTTTGTCTACTTCAACAATGGCAAAGGCAATTTCGGCCCCGGCATTCAGTTCCAGAAACCGGACGCGCTGGAACTAGCAGGAAAAGACGAAGAACGTATACCGTACTCGATGATATCCGCGGACTTGAATGGAGATGGCCACCCGGATCTCATGGTGGGCTACGTCGATGCCCCTGGCGTAACTTATTACAACGATGGAACGGGCAGGAACTTCGAGGCGCATCCGTTCGGCGATGGGAAGGGCGCAATTTACGGGATGGCCAGCGGCGACCTCGATGGAGACGGACGGCTCGACTTAGTGGCCGCTAGGAGCGATGCGCCTTCTTTTATCCTCTTCAACCGAGGCCCCAAGTAAAAGCGCTCAGCCCTGACATGTCCGCCAGCGTCTTTCGATTTCACGATTCCGTAGGTTCGATGCCATTGGCATCGAATCACTTGCCTGGAAACGGTGTCAGCCAGTTTCGTGCAGGGCCGGTGACGCGCCGCAGCGTACCTCCAAATGCACTGCCGGAACAGTGAAACCAATCCATGTTATCGAATAGGCCGACAGCTTGATTGGGCTTGAGAGAGGTTGCGATTTCAGGTGACATTTCGCCCTCGAGCCAGCGGCCTGCGGCGGTCAGGTATTCGTATTCCATCAGGTAATGCAGCCAGCAGCGGCCGCAATTCGTGCACTGCAAGACCGCAACTTCGCCATAATGATCATCCGCGCCAACGTACCGCTCCTCCAGTTCGTGCGGGAGGCCCTCAGCTTCAGAACACATACCGAATCGCTGAACATCGCCACTGGGCATCAAATATATCCTTTCCGCAACTAGGCCAGAAACTCCACGTTTTGTTTGATTCCTCGCCTGCAAAATATTATCCAATTTCACGAGATCCTGTTTGGCTGGGTTATCCGCCGGGGTATCGTCAGAAGCGGCACGGCAATCCATGATGCGACTCCAGCAACATGCACCGGCACGTGCGCGGATTCGGATCTTTCGTGGGTGCGCTTGGCACTCGACTGGCGAACCGGCCTGACGCTCGCTTCAACGCCACTCATCCTGAATAAGAGCCGGATGCGTAAGGGCGCATGTACGGATCTGTGTGGGGGCGATCAGTGATGGTCGTCCCTACCGCGAGAAGTGTAAGCCACATACGCACCGAAAAGCCGACCTCGATCCGCCAATGTCCGGATCGCTCATTATCCGGCAAGAACCGCAAATAATCGAGGTGCAACCTGAACCTGCCGCGGACTCAACGGCAGCTGGCGTTATTAGCTTCGGCAATAGCCAGAAATGTGATACTTGCCGGGGGCAACGTGAGCTGTCCAGAATGGGTCCGGACGCCAGTAAGCGACGGAATCGAATCACCAGACCCTAGCTTCAGTTCCTTTCCGTTCAGGTCGACCCGGCTATCCTCCAGCTTGGGCGCGGTTAACGTATAGCGTTCCGAGTTCGCTGAAACCTCCAGCTCTTGAGAAGCGCTTCGGTCCGTATTGATCGCAAGAAGTGCCACGCCCCCAGGCACGTTTCGCAAGCACTGGGCGTACAGATGCAGGTCCGGGGTCAAAGATACGTCCGGCTTGAGCACGGTAGTGCCCATCAGCTTTCTCCACAATAGAGCCGCCCAATAATTGGGACGCGGAGCGAACGTATTCTCATCGAGAAGGCCGTAATCGCTTGAGGCAAGCGTGTTATGCGCGATCACGCGGACCCCCTGTTGCGCTAAGCGAGCATGCGAATCAAGATAGCGGAACGTGTCCGAAAACGTGGAAGCCCAGGGATTTCCACCGCAAGCTGCATCGGCGGTTTCAGTGATCCAGAGCGGCTTGCCCAGGTCGAAACGATCGCGCAGACCGGCGTAGAAGGCGTTAATCTTGTCCGGACGAGAAAGCCATTCGTTCGAAAGTGCCGCGCCTACGGTGGTCTGTGACGCTGGTCCCATGCTGGCGCAGCGCTGCGAGACTGCCGCGTAGAGGTGATAGGAGAAAACATCGAAAACCGGTCCGGTCGCCTTCAGGAGATCCTCAGATTGAATGAAGCCGCTGCCTGGCGGAAGCGAAAGTGAACCACCTTCTCCGACAGAACCAGGACCGAGAAACACAATGTCGGGCGCAGTCTTCTTGAGAAAAGGCCGGAATACGGCTATGTCGCGTGCATACGCCGCGGCATCATAGCCTTTCGGAGCGCCTCCCATCGACGCAGCGGTCGGTTCGTTCATAAACTCCGCTGCCGCGATGTCTCCGCCGACAGATTTTGTGTAGGACAGAAACTGGCGCGCCTGGTCCGGGGTCCATACACCGCTCGCGTCGCGAGTGCCGGGACTGGTCGCAAACGAAGTGATGATTCTCGCATTCACAGCGTGTGAGAAGTCGACCACGCCTTTCCATTGCTTCCGAGTGAGTACACCGCTGAAGCCCTTGGGCGGCGTCTTTGGAGCGGGTCCGTTTGCGTCGTAAAAGTATGTGGTGTTTGCCCACGTTCCGCTCACGCGCACATATGCCGGACCTAGAGCTGCCGCGAGTTTGCGCAGGCGAGGGTTGCTCAGATCGATAGGCGGGCGATATTCGTACAGATTCGGATTCATTCCGGCCGGTGTTGAACCGGATTGCTGCGAGGCCGACTGCTTGCTGGTCTCGGTTTGTAGATCTTTGTACGGCTTCCAGAAGCGACCACCCGTGACTTCCAACATCTCCACGTTATATGCCTGAAATCGCTCTTCGATTGTGCCGATCCGAGGCATACTCGCCGGGTTAACAGCATTCTGTGACATGCCGGAACGAGCCGCCCAAGCCAATATTCCTCCGAGCACTATTAAACGGACGCTCACAGTCAATCCGCAGTGCCTTGTTTTCTCCCACATATGGCACCTAGGCCTTTCAGATTCTATTTCTGCGCCATCGAACTAAGGCTGAAAACGGGTAAGTTACCCCACCCGCACGCTCAGCATCGATATAGAGCCTCCATCAACACCTTCAACCGGAAAGGTAATGGCTTCGCTCTGCTGCCGCGTTGCGATCACATACAAAAGCGGCAAGTAATGATCCGGCGTCGGGATGGAGAGGATTGCCTCGCGCCCGAGCTTCTCGTAATCGATGAGTGGTTTGTATTCACCCGCGATCATCATCTCCTTGGCTGCTGTTTCGAAGCGAATGGCCCAATCATATGGATCGGGCATATGCCGGCCCCATGCATAAGCGTGCAGATTGTGAACCAGGTTCCCGCTGCCTAGGATCAGGATTTGCTCATCCCGCAAGGGCGCGAGTTTCCTGCCAATTTCGAAATGAAAAGACGACGGCTGTGTTTCATCGATGCTCAGTTGCACGACCGGAACGTCGGCCTGTGGATAGACGTGCCGAAGGACGGACCATGTCCCGTGATCCAGTCCCCACGAGTTATCCAGCTTTACTGGGAACGGCGCAAGCATCCTTTGCACACGTCGGGCGAGATCCGGATCGCCCGGTGCGGGATACAACACTTCATAGAGCTCTCGCGGAAACCCACCGAAGTCGTGAATGGTTCGCGGCGCTGTACTGATCGTGACCCCAGTTTCCGGCACAAACCAATGCGCGGAGATAGATAGAATTGCCTTCGGTTTTGGCGTTTGCTTTCCTATCATTCCCCATGCGTCGGTGTAGCGGTTATTCAGCACGGCATTCATGGGATTGCCGTGACCGAAGAAAATTGCGGGCAATATTTCAGACATCCTAGGACGCCTTTCTTTCGTTTGTTCGTTTGAGCGGATGCGCGACCGGAAGGTGCCAGCCGAACCGCATTGCCATAAATCGGAGTCCAAAGCAGAGAACTGCGCCCGCTGTAGCTGCAACCGCGGATGGAGCGTGCAGCATACCCCCGATCACGACAGCCGCCGCCCCTATCAGCGCGGCAACAGCGTAAAGTTCGGTGCGCAAAACGGTCGGGATTTCCCTCACGAGCACATCGCGCACCATGCCGCCGCCGATTCCCGTCAGCATTCCGAGCAGCGTCGCCGCGACCGGTCCGGCGTGAAAAGCCAGCGCTTTGCCGGCGCCAGAAACCGCAAACAGGGCCAGTCCGGCGGCGTCGAATATCAGCACGGGGCTGCTCAGCCGGTCGATGATTGGATACCAAAAGAACGTGATCATTCCGGCAAGGATGCAAACGGTGACATATCTCCAGTCATTGATAGCCGCTGGGGGAACCGCTCCAATCATCACATCGCGCGCGATCCCGCCCGAGTTGCCCGCTGCAAAGGACAAGACCAGAACGCCGAACAAATCGAGCCTGTGCTTCACCGCCACCGTCGCGCCGCTGAGCGCAAACACGAACGTGCCGCCGAGGTCGAAGCCCACGAGCAGCGCATTTATCACGATATGTCCGTTTACGATCACGGGCTTATGCCGATAGCCAGGCTTGCGCGGCAACCACCATTGCCTCCACGCCCGCTTCCAAAGTTGGATGAACTACCGGTGCGAAGCGCGGGTTGTGATTGGTAGGAATATCGCCGATCTTGCCTGCCTCTTTGGCCTTCGCATACGTATCAGGATCTGTGCCGCCAACAAACCAGAACACCGATGGCGCGCCCCACTCGGCTCCGAAGGATCCAAAATCCTCGCTCGCCGTTGTCGGCCCGGTTTCCTGTACACGTCCAATGGGAAAGTACTGCCGAAACGCCTCGCCTACTCGCTTGGCTGCCTCGGGGTCGTTTTTCACAAGAGAATAACGGTCGAGAGGCGTGATCTCTGGTTTCTTGGGCGCGCCGGAAGCCACGGCTTCTGCATTGACGATGCGCTCGATGGCCGCAAGCACGCGTTTGCGGACACCCTCGTCGAACGTGCGCACGTTCAGTTTGATGATTGCCTCGTCTGGGATGACGTTTTCCTTCGTGCCGGCCTGCAACGAACCGACTGTAACCACGGCGGCTTCAGTCGCCGCAATCTCACGGGAGACGATCGTTTGCAGACGGAGCACGGTCGCAGCAGACATAACGACAGGATCGATGCTGGCCTGCGGCATCGAGCCATGAGCGCCTCGTCCGAACATTCGAATCTGAAAGCTATCGCCCGCGGACGTCACGACTCCCGCCCGTGAACTCAGCACGCCAGAGGACCCTACCATGACGTGTTGTCCTAGCACGGCAGCAGGTTTAGGAAAGCGCTTGAAGAGTCCATCGTCGATCATCGCCTGAGCCCCTTTGCCCGTCTCCTCTGCCGGTTGAAACACCGGCATCAGCGTGCCGCGCCATGCGCCCCGATTTTGAGCAAACAAAGTGATCGCTCCGATGAGCCAGGTGACGTGGATGTCGTGCCCGCAGGCATGCATCACAGGCACGGTTTTCCCCTCGCTGTCGCTTGCGGTGACGTTGCTGGCGTACGGCAGCCCGGTTGCTTCTTTCACTGGCAGCGCATCCATGTCAGCGCGCAGCATGATCGTTGGGCCGTCGCCATTTCGCAACAGACCTACAACGCCGGTCTTCCCGACTTCAGTCGTCACTTCATACCCCGCGGCGCGCAGCCGGTCCGCTGCTATACCCGCGGTCCGGCTCTCCTGCATCGACAGTTCGGGATGAGAATGGATGTCTTTGTAGACAGACTCCAGATCGGGCAACAATTCTTTCAGACTTGCGAGTATTTTGCCGGGATCTTTCGAACTCTCCGCGTTCATCATGCGATACCTTTCGCCTAGCGCTAATTCATGGTATGTCTTTCCGCGACCTAACAAATCATCGAATTTACATCGCGCGAACGTTCCAACTTAGGCGGCATTCGCGTTGCGTGCACGCCGTACGCGCCTGGAGACTACTGGTTTAGCCTCGTGTTATGCCGGGCGGCACAATTCACGAAGCGCAATTTGTCCTGATAATCCTTCTTGTTTTCATTGTCGGATTTGGCATTCTTGCCCAGCTTTTGAAAATCGCTTATCCAATTGTGTTTGTACTCGGCGGTCTGCTGGTGAGCTTCATACCGGCGCTGCCGGCCATCTCGCTTAACCCTGACTTTATCTTCCTGACTGTTCTGCCCCCGCTTTTGTTTGCAGCTGCAACACAAACCTCGTGGGCCGAATTCAAATACAATCTCGTCAGCATTACCTCTCTCGCCTTTGGATTGGTGGGCTTCACGGTTTTGGGTGTGTCCTTCGCCGCGCACTGGCTAATTCCCGGTTTCGATTGGCGGCTGGGCTTAGTCCTCGGTGCTGCCGTTGCACCCACGGATGCGATTGCCGCGACTGCCATCGCTCAACGCCTCGGTTTGCCCAAGCGAATCGTCGATCTCCTCGAAGGAGAAAGCCTGGTGAACGATGCGAGTGGTCTTGTGGCGCTCCAGTTCTCCACGGCGCTTGTAGCCAGCGGCAGCGTTCCATCGCTTTCGGGAGGAGTACTTCGGTTGCTTTCCCTCGTCGCAGGCGGCATTCTCATCGGAGTCATTGTCGCCCGCGTCTCTCAGTTCGTCGATTCACATGTGGACAACGCACGTATAGAGATTGCACTCAGCATAGTCACTCCGTACGCTGCCTATTCTGCTGCCGAGGCAGCGGGTGTATCCGGTGTGCTCGCCACCGTCGCGGCCGGGCTGTACTTAGGGCGTCAGACATCGGTCCTGTTTTCATCGCGAGTGCGCATCGAGAGTCAGTCGTTTTGGGGTACTTTAACTTTCCTGCTGAACGGAATCGTATTCCTTCTGATCGGCCTGGAGTTGCCAAGTGTTCTCGGGGGCATCCGCTCTATCTCTCCCTCTGAGCTGCTCATCAGCGCGTTGGAACTCTGCGCATCCGTTATCCTCCTGAGGCTCATCTGGGTGTTGCCGGCCGCATACGTCGGCTATTTCATCAGGCGTCAGCTTCTACATCAGTCCGAAGAGCGTCCATCTTTGGGCGCAGTCTTTTTTTTGGGTTGGACCGGTATGCGCGGTGTTGTCTCGCTGGCTGCAGCGATCGCGCTTCCCATCACCCTGTCGAACGGTCAGCCGTTTCCCCAGCGTAATCCGCTCATCTTTCTCACATTTTCGGTCATTTTGGTAACGCTCGTTTTACAAGGGCTGACTCTTCCTACCCTTATTCGTGCTCTCAAGCTGTCCAGCTCCGATGCGTCGGCGGCGGAAGAGCGCAAGGCACGCCGGATCATGGTGTCCGCTGCGCTGAAGCGCATCGAGGAGTTGCGCGAAAAGGACAAACCGGAATTCGATTCTCTCTACGACGCCTTTGCCCGCCTTTACCAGCAACGGCTGTCTGTACTCACGAGCGATGCTGGGACTGAGGACAACAATGGATCGGAAAATACAGGTTCGAAACGAGAGCAGCATTACCGCGCCGTCGCGAAGCAGCTGCGCGACACAGAACGCGCGACCGTCATGAGCTTACGCGCTAGCAATGACGTAAGCGACGGTGTATTACGCACTCTCCAGCGTGAACTCGACCTGCTAGAGCTGCGCGCCTCTGGTGTTTAGGTCGAATGGAAGATTCTGGGGAAGTGCGCGCCGCTTCTTTTAAATACACCCTCGTTTAAACCGAGGTCTAGAGCGAGCCACTCGGAAACGGGAGGAGACTGCTGCCCATCTAGATCGCTTTTTACGCGCAATGTGTTTAGCGATTGTTTCCGGACCGTCGGCCGTCCGGACAGAACCCTCGTCTTGCTACAACATTAGTCCGTCAACACCCGCCCATACCCTCCCCGAACCCTTCGCGAAACTATGCGCGTCTTTCTCATTCCTAACCATCTGCCTCGCGTTATCTCGTCATTGCAAATTAGCTCGGGCGATAGACTCTTGTTGGTGGATTCTATGCAACGAATAGGATGGATCGGAACGAAGTATGTGTGGGCCAGCGCAGTCGTATTGCTGGCCACCGGTATTGCGAGCTTATGGGCGCAGGGCGCGCGTGGCGGGCGGACTGCTCAGGCCCTCTTTGCTGCTCTGGATGCAAATGGCGATGGGACGCTAACCCGAAGCGAGATCGAGCAGGGCTTCGACTCCTGGTTTACGAGTTGGAACAGCACGAATAGCGGGGCATTGACGCAGGATCAGATTGCAGCCGGATTAGGCAAGCTGTTACCGGCGCCGCCGCCGGCCAAACCCGGGCAGGGGAACACTTTCAACATCGCTGGTAATTCGACACCGATGACCGCACCACAACCGGCCGTCGATGCCATGATGGCGGCCTTGCCCAGCACGCAAGGTGTAAAGCCCCTACGCCCGCGCAAGGTGCTCGTCTTTGCGCATACGGGACCGGGAGGGTTCGTGCATGCCTCCATTCCGCTGGCTGCGAAGACGGTGGAAGCTCTGGGGAATAGAGGTGGCTTATGGGCGACCACAGTCAGCTACAACCCAGCCGATATCAACACGAGTAACCTCGAGCAGTACGACGCGATTTTCCTGGACAGCACGACCGCCTGCTTTCTTGACGATAGCGATCCGTCCGTGACAGCAGCGCGTCGCTCGGCATTCCTCGAGTTCGTCAGAAGCGGCAAAGGTATCGCTGCGATTCATGCGGCTACCGATTCGTACCATACCGATTGCCTGGCAGCCGAGGCAGCCGCAACCAACGGCAGTACGGGTCCTAACTTCATGGCCAATATTCTGGCCGCTCAGTTCATGAGGGCAAGCGACCAGGATCATAACCATACCGTGAGCCGCCAGGAGTGGGCCGCGGTCGCGGACGATTGGTTACAGAAGTTGGATACAGACAAGACGGGCAAAATTAGCCGGGCCGAATTTGTGAAGCATTTCAATTCGTTACTGCCGCCTGCTCCGCATGTGGGCGGTGAACCGAAACCGGTCCTGCAGTGGCCCGAGTTCAACACTTTGATTGGCGGGTACTTCAAATTTCATTGGCCCGATCCGCAACTGATCTATGTGAAGATCGACGATCCCAACAGCCCTTTGACTGCGATGTTCCACGGGAAGGAATTCGAGATTCACGATGAGACATACACGTTCGCGCAGGATTCCTTCTCACGCAAGAACGTGCACGTGCTGACCAGTATTGACTACGACAAGATGAGCCCTGAGGATAAGCGGAAGGAAGTAAATCCGCGAACGGATGCGGATTACGCGTTGAGCTACATTCGCCGCGAGGGGCAGGGGCGCGTGTTCTATGAAGGCCATGGCCACAGTGACCGGGTATATGCCATGACGCCGATGCTGGAACACCTTCGCGCCGGCATTCAATACGCCCTGGGCGATCTGAAAGCTGACGACAGCCCTTCGATGAGATAGGGCTTCTCCGGCAGGTGTACAACGTTCCTGTGCCCGATGCGTTTCCTCCAAAGCCGCCCGGGCCTGCGAGATAAGCATCCGCCGCCGCGATTGCGCTCGATCAGTATCTCGCGCACCATCACTGAAGCGTCCTGCATTGCAGCTTGAGAAATCATCTCAAACTCACTGCGTCTGCGGCTTGATATCCATCTCTGTGTGCAAATGTGCCATCCATCGTCCGTGCTCCTTGCTGAAAACCGTAGTCGTCAGCACTTTGCCAGTCGCCGCATTCCCGTTCTGCACGGAGGAGTAGCTCAGCTCGGCGATCACGTATCCGGACCTGGGCGAAAGAACGTAAGCGCGCGCAGATTCATACTGAAACGAAAACTTCGTCAGACCTTGCAAGTATTTAAGTACTTCCTCCCGCGAATGACGAACTCCCGAGTCGATATCCATATAGTCCAAGGCAAGAGCGGCGCTCACCTGATCAATGTTGGAATGTGAACCCGCGACGGCGTCCCAAATCCCTCGATCCGCCCCGATAAGTTCCTTCTGCAACTCATTCGGCGCGTTCTGGCTGGGCGCGTAGGCCGAAAATGTGCCGAACAGGACCGTGCATGCGAGTAATCTTTTAAGCAATATCAACCCCCAGCCATAAAGAATCACACAAGCCGCTCCTTCGCCGGGCAGAACCCGGCCGAAGCCGAGCGTCCGGACAAGCACCCCTGTAGCGGCTAGGTTGTGCGATGGAGAGTCTGGCACCGCGGATGACCATACGAAAAACTCCGGTGATGAAACCGAATCTTTCGTAACAATCGTATAGCCCTCTCTGGCAGCGTGTGCCCACACGATCGGATCAGGGGCCGGCTTAAGATCGAAATCCCGGACGTGGGCAGGTCTCTAGGTACATTTCGGACAAAATCGTCACCTGTGCGGGTGAGAGATTCTCGTCAAGAAGCAGCTTCACGCCGGGATGGATAAGAGCCTGCGTTTCTGCCGCTGCGAATGCAAGACAGGCGCGAAGATCTTCCGCTGTCACATCCGGAAAGTCGGCAAGGATCTCAGGTTCCGTCATGCCTGAGGCCAGGTAATCGACTACATCGTATACAGTCATGCGCAGACCGCGAATGCACAGCTAATAATTCGGCCTTTCAGGCCTAAGCATTGCCGAAACGGTGTATCTCACCAAGACAAAGCGCATATCGCCCGGGCGCTAGGCTCGATCCGTACGACGGTTTTCTCGTGCCAAACCTTCATGCACCAGCATCTTCAAAAGGGTTTGGTATCCGATGCCCTTCCGGTCGGCGATTTTGCGGGCCTGTGCGATATCGGCCTCAGGCAACCGAATCGCAATCTGCACGGTTTCTTTCTTGTTCAGCTTTGCGACCAGAGCCGATCCTTCGATCTTCACACCTTTCGAGCGAGCTTCGGCGGACTTACCTTTCACATATGCTCGCCCCACGGTACTCGCCCACCAGTCAGCTTCCTCGCTCTCACCCTTAAACTTTGGTATTTGAACACTTCTTGTTTTCATCAGTCATTCTCCCCGTATTCGCTTCTGGAGATACTCTTGCTTCTGACTTGCATCGAGATCGTAGGCGGTCACCACCCGTACGCGCCCCGCGCGTTCTGTCACGATTAGCGCAAGCAAGCGTCCCGAATCGGTTTCGCCATAGTAGATGAAACGGATCTCAGCTTCAACTTCCTGTTCGTAAATTGCGATCGGATCGTTCAACAGCGCCTGTTCCGCCTCTTCCTGCCTGATGCCGTGCGCCCTGATCTTACGAAGATTGTTCCGGTCCCACTCGAACACTAATTACTCCTCGATTGTATATGCATTGCATAGCCGCGAACAACTTCACGTCCTTGCCACTCCTGGCAACCAATTTCCGTCTCCTCGAAATCCAGTCACGCCACTTTCAATTTCTCCTCACGATAACCTTCCCGACCAGAAGCTCCCTTCAATCAGCCGCTTACGCCAGCTTGGGTTTACCCGCTCTGTGCCTCACGCCTCCCATCCAGCCTGCTCCCTCACCTATCTTCAAAACAGCCCAAGGCTGCGCGAATCGCGCCAGTACTTCGGCCATTTCTAACTCAGGAGTTCAATCATCATGTCAACAGAAGCTCAAATCGCAGCAAATCAGGCCAATGCTCAACACAGTACCGGTCCCACCACAAAAGACGGCAAAGCCGCTTCCTGTCAGAACAACTTCCGTTGGGGATTTTGCGGAGCATTTACCCTTCTTGCTTCAGAAGACGAAGAGGAATACCACTCGCTTGTCACCGCCCTTCGCGCCGAGCACAAACCGTCCACCGTCACTGAAACCATATTGGTCGAGAAAATGGGGCAGCATCACTGGCTCGGCCGGCGCGCCATAAACCTCCAGAACGTCACTATGGAATTAGAGGATATGCCTCTGCGTGACAAAGAACGGCAGTTCTCTTTGTTCATGCGCTACCAAACCACCAATGATCGTGCCTTCCATAAATGCCTGAACGATCTTCTAAAGCTCAGAGCGGAAAAGAGAAGAACAGAAATTGGGTTCGAACGGCAGAGGCAGCGAGAGGCTGAGGAAGCTCGCAAAGAAGCCGTCGAAAAACGCAAGCAGGATCTGCATCGGATGAGCGTTTTGCTCGCCGAAGCCAAGGCGGATCATCAGATTCAGCTGAATTCGCAGCTGGAACACTCCATGCGGATGGCTTCCTTCAGGGAAAATCCTGCCGTAATGGAGCAAAAGGCCGCCTAACCCCGCTCCAATTTCCCCTCGTGCTTAGATCCTGCGCCGAACCTGCGCCATTCCGGGAACTAAAATGGACTCATGGATCTCATGATCAATGGTGTGCGTTCACACTTGGATGTGGACCCCGAACGTGCTCTGTTATGGGTTCTGCGTAATGAGCTGGATCTCACGGGCGCGAAGTATGGCTGCGGCGAAGGCGAGTGCGGGGCTTGTACTGTGCTGATCGATGGCGTTCCGCAGCGCTCTTGCATCACACCGGTCGGCGCCGTGGGTGGCAAAGCGATCACAACGATTGAGGGCCTGGCGGATGGCAATCGGCTGCATCCGGTGCAGGAAGCCTTTATCGAATGCGACGCCATGCAATGCGGTTATTGCACGCCGGGGATGATCCTGTCGAGTGTTGCCTTGCTTCGAAAAAATTCGGCGCCCTCCGAGCCCGAGATTAAACAGGCGCTCGAAGGCAATATCTGCCGATGCGGAACTTACAACAGAATCATTGCCGCGGTGCAAACAGCCACGCGCGCAATGAGCAGCGAAGCCAAGGAGCGTCACCATGCCTGAGGTACAACACGCACTTGGCAACCCTCCGGTAATGAAATCTTCTTTCGATCGTCGCGGCTTTCTGAAATCGCTCGGCGGCGGTATCTTGGTTCTTTTTGCAGCCGGTGATAGCGCCCGGGCACAGGAGTCCGGCCATAGAGAGCACCGCGCGCCAGGCGAGCAGCTTCCCGACGACGTCGCCGCATGGTTGCACATCGCGCCGGACGGAACAATTACTGCATTTACCGGAAAAGTCGAGGTGGGCCAGAACATACGAACCTCGCTGACGCAAGCCGTTGCCGGCGAATTGCGCTGTTCACCAGGCTCGGTACATCTCCTCATGGGCGACACTTCTCAGACCCCGTTCGATATGGGGACATTTGGCAGCAGAACTACGCCGACCATGGCCCCAATTCTTCGCAAAATGGCCTCGACTGCTCGCGAGACGCTGATCGACGCGGCAGCGAAAACGTGGAGCGTGGATCGCAAGTCTCTAACCGTTGCCAATGCATGCGTGACGAATCCTGCCTCCGGCAAAACTGCCGCTTTCGGCGATCTGGCGACGCGCATCGATTGGGTGAAGACGATCGGCAATCAAGATTGTGTGACTCCGGCATCGGAATGGAAAGTCGCCGGAACCAGCGTGCCGAAGGTGAATGCGCGCGAGATCGTGACTGGCAAACACCGGTACAGTTCCGATCACAAAATTCCCGGCATGCTTTATGGCCGCGTCCTGCGAGCTGCAAGCTTCGGCGCGAAACTTATCACCTTGGATACCACAGCCGCGGCAAAAATGCCGGGTGTGACGGTGGTTCGCGACGGAGACTTTGTCGGCATCGCCTCGCGGAATGAGCGCGTCGCGCAAAAAGCAATCGAAAGTATCACTGCGAAGTGGCAGGAACAGCCGCAGATCTCAGCAACCGAGCTCTTCTCCTATATCAAGGCGAACGCCACCGAGCCTGAATCGGGCCGAGGCGGATCAAACGCTCGCGGATCCATAGAAAACGGGATGCAAGCTGCGGAGAAGACGCTGAAGAGCACTTATACCGTCGCCTACATCGCGCACACTCCACTCGAACCTCGTGCCGCGGTCGCCGAGTGGAATAACGGAAAGCTCACGGTTTGGACGGGCACCCAGCGCCCCTTCGGCGTTCGAACTGAGCTCGCCGACGCCTTCGGAATCCCTGAGACTGAAACTCGCGTCATCATGCCCGACACAGGTTCAGCATATGGCGGGAAGCACACGGGCGAGTGCGCCATTGAAGCGGCTCGTCTGGCCAAAGGCGCCGGAAAACCGGTTAAGCTTATTTGGACGCGCGAAGAAGAGTTCACCTGGGCTTACTTCCGCCCTGCCGGCGTCATTGAAGTGACCGGCGGCGTCGCCAAAGACGGAACATTGACCGCCTGGGAGTTTCACAACTATCTTTCCGGTCCATCCGGTTTGGAAACGCCGTATGAAGTTCCGAACCAAAACGTAAACTTCCACCCGGCGAAATCCGCTTTGCGCGAGGGTTCGTATCGGGGCTTGGCCGCCACTGCGAACCACTTCGCGCGTGAATCGCACATGGATGAGCTTGCCGCCGCAATCGGCATGGACCCGCTCGCCTTTCGTCTAAAAAATCTGACCAACCCGCGTATTCGCGCTGTGCTTGAAGCGGCCGCCGATCGCTTTGGATGGTCTAACATCAAATCGACTCGAAACCGGGGATTTGGATTGGCGTGCGGTACCGAGAAGGGCGGCTATGTCGCTTGCTGCGCCGAAATCTCAATCGGCCAGGATCGGCAAGTTCACATCGACCGAGTCGTCGAAGCCTGGGAATGCGGCGCAATCGTCAATCCCGAGCATTTGAAGAATCAGGTCGAAGGCGCAATTGTCATGGGTTTAGGCGGAGCGCTGTTTGAAGCGATTGATTTTGCCAATGGGCGAATTTTGAACGCGCGGCTTTCGAAATACCGTGTACCACGCTTCAGCGATGCGCCGAAGATTGAAGTGATCCTGATCGACCGCAAAGACCTGCCGTCCGCCGGCGCAGGCGAAACGCCCATCGTGGGCATCGCGCCTGCCGTTGCCAATGCAATCTTTCACGCCACAGGCAAACGCATTCCATCTATGCCGATCCTGCCCTCATTCAAAGCTTAAGAAACCGGGGACTGACTTTGTTTTCCCGAGCACCTTCCAGCATGAATAGGCGAGATTCTGCGCGTTGCGCGTGGAAAACATTGTCTGTCCCCGGTTTTCCATAATCGCTTAGAGCTTGCCATGAACATCAGTTTCGTCGGACTCGGAAGAATGGGTTCAGGAATGGCACGGAATTTGCTCCGCGCCGGTCATCAGCTGACGGTTTACAATCGAACGCGCGATAAAGCGGAAGCCCTCGCGAGTGAAGGCGCTCGTGTGGCAAATTCTCCCGCGGACGCCTGCCGTGACTCCGAAGCCGTATTCACGATGCTCTCCGATGACCATGCCCTCGCCGAGGTCGTGTTCGGCGAGAATGGCATTGCGTCCGGGCTGGAAAACGGCGCTGCGCATCTTTCGAGCAGCACCATCAGTGTCGCGTTCGCGCGACGGCTCGCGGAAGAACATGGAAAGAGAGGACAGCAGTTCGTAAGCACCCCCGTTTTTGGGCGTCCCGAAGCAGCGGAAAACAAAAAGCTCATCGTGCTCGCGGCGGGAGCAGCCGAAGTCGTTGAGCGCTTTCGGCCATTATTCGACGCCATCGGTCGTCAGACATTCGTCGCAGGCTTGGAGCCGTGGCAGGCAAACGCGGTGAAGCTCTGCGGCAATTTCATGATCGCCAGCATGCTCGAAGCTTTCAGCGAGGCATTCGCGACTATGCGGAAAGCGGATATCGACCACCGCATCTTTCTCGAGGTGATCAACGAGTTGTTTGGCTCGCCGGTATACAAGAATTACGGCACTACTGTTGCGGATGAAAAATTTGAGCCTGCAGGTTTCGCGCTGCGGCTTGGCCTCAAAGATGTGCGGCAGGTTCTCGACCTGGCGCAGGAGTTCGGTGCGCCCATGCCGTTTGCCAGCGTGATTCGGGATCACCTGGTCTCAGGGATGGCTCATGGCCAGGAAAATCTCGACTGGTCGAGCATCGCCCGCGTGGTCGCCAGAAGCGCCGGATTGGTCTAGTTCAGCTCGAGAACCGCGTAATTACCCACTTCTGCGTGTCCTTGTCATACCCGAAAGAGACGCTGGCATCGAACTCTTTAGGGCTGGGCCGGTTCCCGCAGAACACAATATGATCTAAGTCGATATCCGTAGGCCGCGACGCCTGATCCGGCAGATCCAGTCTGTAATCGCAGCTTGCATCTTGCTTTTTGACATACGTGATCCAGGCCTCGGCCTTGTTGTTGTAATGCAAGAGCTCCGAGGCTTCTTCAGGCGTCAGAGAGGGCGTGGTAGGCTTGGGCGCGCTGCACGCGGCAAGAAACAGAATGGAGAGAAGGCTGCCAAGCTTCGTCATTGTCGGCATCTTAGCACCTCTGAGACTCCTTGCCTTTCGAATCACCGGAAACACAATCAAGCAAAATAGGGAGGCCAAACTGATCGCAGCGCCCTCGCGAAAGCTTATGGGTTCGTAGGTGAACCGCACCGTGTGTTTCCCGGGCTTCAAGAAAACGCCGCGAAAAAGATAATTAGCCGTGAACCAGGTGCTCGGGCGCCCATCTACCTCGACCGTCCATCCCGGATAATCGCTGTCATTCAGCACCATGATTCCGTTGCGATCAGTTGCTGCTTCAATCGTCACCTCGCGCGACCTGTAGGACTTGATCGAAGCGGGCTGCACTTGCCGAGCTTCATCCTGGTTCATACGCTGGACCGAGGTAATCTCATCGTGAGTCAACTTCGAAGAGTCCAGAACGACAGTTTGGAAGATATTCAGGGATGGATCTGTAAGTCGGTGCAGGACCTCTTCCTCGTTCTTATCCATTTCAGCTGCGTAATAGATCGCTGCGCGCGGCAGCACATCGTCATATTCGTAAATGTCAGCGTCGCCTTCGAAGATCGGCTTGAATACCGCTTCTCGTGGTTCATTCACATCGCCCAATTGGAAATTCGACCAGGTAGCCCAATCGGCGCACGTGTCTCCCGTCGGTCCGGCAGTCGTCGAGAGCAGTAGATCGATCCACTCTCCGCGATATTTATCTAATGACACTTCGCCATCCATCCAATGCCGTTCGTTGACGTTATGCTTTGGGTCAATATACTTCGAGAAAAGTCTTTCAATCGATCCCTTTGGATCCCGGACTTCCAGAATGAATTCCGCCCCAGCACCGCAGGTGTGCTCAAAAACAGCCGGATGCAAGGCGTAGGAAAAATGCAGGCTTGTCTTCCCGTCAACCTTGATTCGATAAGGCAGCCGCCCGTACGGCGGATGCTCTAATAACGCTTCTCTCCTCACTCCATCCAGAACAAACACTTGGCGGTTGACATATGCTTCGCGCCCCGGCAACAAGTGTCCTTCGTTCTGCTTTAGAAAACCCTCAACAATTGCGTTAGGAATGGTGATCGGCGTTGGCGACAAAAAGTATTTGACCGACGATAACTGCAGCAGCCTCCTTTGGAGTGGATCTGTAAACTCGTAGTCTCCTCGGCCTGTAAAACGATCAACCAAGTCATCGCCGTAAACGCGCTTTGCCGGTGGAAAAAACTCACGCAGGAAAGGGAAGTACTTCTTGTAGTACATCGCGTCCAAATCCCGAATATCGAAAAAACCGAAGGCAGACGCCCACTTTGGAAACAACACGCCGTCTCGTCCAAATATCCGGTAATCTCCTGATCGCGCTCTCAGCGCACTTACAAACGGCGCGCCCACGTAAGGATTTGTCGCAGTAGCGGCCATATGATTCCAAACGTAGTAGACAGGAATCACGTAGCTCAAAACCGCCTCAGCAGTAAGACATGCAAGCACACCGATTGCCAACCAAGAACTCCGGCCGCGACAAATAATCAAAAGAGCCAAAGATAAAAGCAAGCAAACGGGCAGACCCACGGCCCAGACTGGAATGCCCGGACTGACGTGATCAGTCACAAGCTCTTTATTTAGGGTCTTCCAGGAACAGATGATGGCGATTGGGGCAAGTAGAAACGTCCCGCCGAGCGCTACAGCTTGACCTGCGATGGAGACCTGCGCCCTCATTATCCGCTCCAACCCAATTGCACACAGAATGGAAACGCAGATTGAAATCACCGGCTCTTCGTACTTTGGGAACTGCAATAACTGGAAAAAGGGAAGAGTACCCACGACATTTACGGGTCCGAGGCCGTATCGTTTCAGCACCAGCACAACTGCAATCACGAAGAAAAAGCAAGTCAGCGTACTTAGATCGCGATCGCCCCGGCGATGTCGGAACGAAAGGCTAAGTACCGAGATCAAAGCCAGAAATAGACCAATCAAACCTACATAGTTTCGGATGCCTGTCCATCCGGGAGCCAAGCTGCTAGTGAAAGGCGGCCCGTAGAGCAACGGGAACAAATAGGTGAAAATGGATAAGCCCGGGCGGTCGTGCAAAAGACCAGAGATAGTGCCGCCGGTATTGAAGAGCTGATGCCAGTCAAATGACAACTTCATATACTCACGGAATGGCAGAAGCAGAAACGCCGAAAGTAAAAATCCAGCCGCAATACCTATAGCGATACAGACACTCTTTTGCCGCCAATTGATTCGGAGGACAGGATCGGCAACGATCCGAAACCCGACATACAGACAGAGAAAGGTAAGCAGCACCAAGCTGCTCTCAGGCATTCCTCCGACTACCGCAAGAAAGACAACAACCCCAAGCCACACCACGTTCCTGTAAGTAGTATTTCTGAGAAGCTTCTCCGCGACTAAGAACGAGGCAGTCAGCAATACTTCAACGCTCAGATGCGGCATGGTGATAAAGAGCACGTAATAACCAGCCAGCATCGATGTCACTCCGCCAGCTAGCGCAGCGATGAATGAAACAAAGAACCTGAGATAGAGATAGCCGCAAATGCCAGCTATAAAAAGCCGCAGAAGGATGTACCAGTTGTATGTTCGGGGCGTCAGCCAGAAAGATAGAGCAACAGTAAGTGGATAAAACGGCTGCGACTGCATGTCGGCCGCGAGCGGAGCGCCAAACCCTTGATAGGGATTCCAAAGCGGAAGAGTTCGCTCGCGGAGGTAGTCGGTACGAATCAGTTCCAGTAGCGGCTCGGGAACCCACGCTGCCGCCCCGCTATCCAGCATCTTCGGAAACGGCATGGCCAGCGCTTTCCCCGCCCACGCGCCTTGGGGCAAAACACTGGGCTGGTCTCGAGCACTCTCGAGAAGTGTTCTATTGCCCCAAATACATGGAAAGAAGCACACGTGCAGCAGCAGGATCAGGATCAATGCTGCCCGAACGCCTTCGCGGTTCAGAAGCGCCTTGATCATTTAGTCAAACTGTAATCGCAGGGTTCAAGCCTGAGGTTGGGATTGTAGTACGGATCTCCTGACTTGATAAGTGGCTCCCAGTAGTCGAGAAGCAGGTTGCGATCCACAAAATCGTAGTACTTGCCACGGGAAACGGACTCTCGATGTATAAACCGTGCCTGCGGCGTGAAAACAATTCTTTTCTTCTGTTCGCGCAGCCGAAGGCATAGATCCACGTCCTGATACGCGGTGAAGAAGTGCTCGTTGAAACCTCCCTGAGCAACAAATACTTCCCGGCGGATCATCAAACATGCGCCTGTAACAGCGGTGACTTCGCGGGCGCATGAAAGCGACCCGGCGTACCCATCCGCGTGGCCTGGAGCGCCTCTCAATACATGATCCGCAGTACCTCGGCAGCCTAAAACGACGCCAGCGTGTTGGACGGTACCGTCCGGGTAAATCAGAAGCCCGCCAACGGCTCCAACGTCCTTCTGCTCCGCATAGTAGAGCATTTGCTCAATCCAATCGGGACTTATTACCTCAATGTCATTATTCATGAATACGAGATATTCGCCCGTCGAAAACTCAAGTGCCAGATTGTTCGCTCTAGAGAAATTAAACTGGCCCGAAAAGATGACGCGCTGAACCGGAGCCTTCCTCATCTCTTCGATTGCACGCCGATCGCTGGTCTCGTTATCGATGCACACAACGTCGAAATTCGAGTAAGTCGTTTTGGCGAACAAACTGTACAAGCATTTCTGAAGAATGTCAGGGCTGTCTTTTGTCGGTATGATCACCGATACCTTCGGCCAAGAAACACGAGGGCGGGGGACAATTCTCACTCGATGCGGATACTCGCCTGGCTCGGCATCAGCACAAAGCCGAAGTCGATTCAGTTGCGCTTGCGCGGCCGTCTGCTGCAGCTTTCCCAGGTCGCCTTTTGCGTCGGCTCGCGCAGCGACACTCCCTGGAACTGTGCGCCAGTGGTACAGAATTTCCGGAACGTGGCGGATGTTGTCTGTCATTTCCGAAAAACGGAGGAAAAATTCGAAATCCTGAACTCCGTCAAAGCGTGAATCAAAACCGCCTGCATCCAACGCTAGCGCCCGCCGCACACACAAAAGATGGCCGACGTACATTACGCCCCGAAAGTACTCTGGCGACCAATCAGGCTTATGAAAGGGTTCGCTTCGATGCCCCAGCTCGTCGATCTTATCGGAGTCGGTGTAGAGGGCATCGCACCCGCGGCCGATTGCTCCCGCGGAGGCTTCTAGTGCATTGCTTGGAAGAAGGTCGTCGTGATCGACAAAGCATACAAACTCACCGCGAGCCATCTCAACGCCGCGATTGGTTGCCCCGCTGATCCCCTCAGGTTTGTTCAGTTTGTGGATTTTGATGTTCGAGAGGTGCAAGTTCGCAAAGCACTCGTGAAACTCAGTGCTTGACGAGCAGTCATCGACGATGCACCATTCCCAATCCACGAAGTTTTGCTCTAAGAGCGACATCGCAAGCTGCGAGAACCACTCAGGCCTTGTATTCCAAGTGGGCGTAACTACGCTGATGAGCGGTCTCGCCCACCGGGAAATATGATTGAATCTTTCAACTGATTCCCCTAGCGCCCCTAGATGCGGGTCGCGTACTCCAGACCCGTTAACTTGTCCCACACTTTTCATTCGCGACTCGCAGAGGGTAGCTCCTCTAGCGCTGTCTCTAAATTCTAGCCGAACCCTCAGTGCGGCGACGCTCGCATACGGTATACCTGAACATGGGATGACGCCTGACGAGCCGATTACGCTTTCCGATCAGCAGAAACAGGATCTCCTGCGGCGTTATGGGCCACACACGCAGGCGCCCATTGAAATACTCACTTACGGCACGGTTCGGGACTTCTGCGACAGCCGAGACCACATCCCCTATCTCAGCTCCATACAAGGAGATCTCAAGGATCTACAGCGCCCTGCTGCGTTGAAGGCGATTCTCGGATTGTGTCCTCCCGGTTCCTCGGTGCTAGAGATCGGTGCGGGCGAACCACACGTGGCCCATATACTGTCAGCGCTCGGCTACAGCGCTACTGTAGTCGACCCTTATGACGGTTCTGGCGGTGGCCCACAGGAATTCGAATATTACCGAAAGAAATACCCGGACGTTCAAATTACGCGAGATACTTTTTCCGCTGAACTCGCGGGTATCGAGAGAGGTGGCTTCGACTGCGTTTATTCAATAAGCGTTCTTGAGCACCTGTCACAACCTGCGCTCTCGGGCGTGTTCGAGGGTATACGGCGTTTCCTAAAGAACGGCGGCTATTCTTTCCAGATTGTGGATCATGTCGTTGCCGGTCCGGATTCGCAGTTTCACTTGCGTCAGCTTGCCGAAATCGTCAACTTCCAAAGCAGCTTACTTCACGAGAGCACGGGCGAAACGCTCTATCATTTCGCGTATACGCTGAACAGACTGATGTTGGACCCGGATACTTACTATTTATCTGCTGAAGCCCACAATTTCTGGCGCGGGGCTATGGCGTATGAGCGATTCCCGTTTCGCAAAGTAGTCTCTATTCACTCCTGCGCCAGATTAGCTGACTCTCCGATTTCATAGCCGCTGCTCGGTGATGCGGCGCATCGATAGCCCCCTCTCGATAAAAACTGTCGAGTCTCCTGGCGCTCTTTTCCCAACTCAGATGTTCGTTGCAAAATTCGAGCGCGCCCTCTGAGAGGGAGTCGTAAAGCGTGCGATTGCCGCAAATTTCCTGAACAGCGTTTGCGATCGTCACGGCATTCGATTCGTTCAAAATGAATGCGTGTTTTCGATTTACCATCCGGCGGGCTATGTTTGTATTCGGCAGAACCACCGGCCGTCCTATGGAAAGGAATTCCGGAACCTTACTTGGGAACCTATAATCGTTAAAATCGTCAGCCTTTCCAGGCTGCACGAAGACATCAGCTAAGGCCAAGACGTCAGGAATCGCCTCATGCGGAAGCATTCCGAGGTCGATCGAATAGCGTCGGGCCCAGTTCTCTTCGGGTCCCAGAAACGGATAGAAATCGCGGCCCGCCCGAACGATC
Organism: uncultured Acidobacteriaceae bacterium; assembly: GCA_963758245.1. GTDB lineage: Bacteria > Acidobacteriota > Terriglobia > Bryobacterales > Bryobacteraceae > Bog-105. The sequence continues at coordinate 62,174 of CAVWUV010000009.1, forward strand.
GTTGTGGGATGCCCCTCGCGGTTCATAATTGCTACTGCTAAATACAGGCTTCTCATCTCGTGGGCATTTGCAGGATGTACGTTGCCGGTGTAAACCAGCACGGTGCAATTTTCGGGTATGCCTGCTGCCTTTCTATTAACCTTTTGTTTTGGGCGTCTTCCAAACAAATCGCGCCGCGCAGCGGGCCACAATTCAAGTACCGGTTTTTCAGGGGGAACCAGCTCCCGCAGGCGGTCGATGATCACGGTTATGCCGTTTGCGCGCCCTAGAAAATCTACCGCCCGCCGAGGATGTGATAAGGTCTGCGGTACTTTCGCGTCCATCTCTTGAATGGATAGAGATGCAATGCTTTGGAAGGATTCGCCTAAGAAACAGGAAAGAAGATGCCACTCGTTGTCTTCCAGATGAACAAATAGCCGGCATTGATTCTCGTGCAGAAATCGGTCGCAAAATCTGCGCACGACCTCTCTCGGCGTCCACGCGTGGAGAATATCAGGCCCGCGCCCATCCGAAAAGAGCGAACCGCGCTGGAACACCTCGTCGAATTCCAGAGCTGAAAAGCGTGCCGGCCCTAAACTCGCCAGGGATGCTTTGTTATCCGGTACCGCGACACAGCATTCGTTTCCGAGTGCGGACAACTCATGCGCCAACGCGTGCACATGGATCGCGCTGTTCGCCGTGAAGTCATGGTAGAGGGCAAATAAAACGTTCAACCGTTTAAGAATACTTTATTTGCGAGCCTTTCAATTTAGGATTATTTTTATATAGGTTTATGCAATCAGAAATGCCGTGGATTCCTAAGGGAAATTTCAAGCCGCTTTGCTATCGTCCGGGCGGGGTAGGGAATTGGTCTGGCCATCTTTCATTTGCGAGTGATCTCATCGCCTGCGTGCAACCTCGGCTCCTGGTGGAGCTAGGCACACATTGGGGCGAATCCTACTTCGGCTTTTGTCAGGCAGTCGCCGAAAACAACCTGCCATGTTTGTGCTACGCGGTGGATACATGGGTGGGCGAGATGCATTCCGGTTACTACGATGAAAATGTTTACTCCGCAGTGAGTGCTCACAATAACGCGAACTATGCGGCGTTCTCTTACCTCCTCAGGACCTCTTTTGATGAGGCGCTCGCCGGCTTTTCTGACGACACCATTGACATCCTGCACATCGACGGTCTGCACACATACGAGGCTGCATCGCACGACTTTTACTCTTGGCTGCCAAAAGTGAAGCCAGGGGGAATAATTCTGATACACGATATCGCCGGGAGGCATGACAGCTTCGGTATATGGAAGCTTTGGGACGAATTGGCAGATCTTGGGGATCGTTTCGCCTTCACACATAGCTGGGGACTCGGAGTGTTCAGAAGACCGGGAACTCCTTTGCCTGCGGGGATGCTTTCTGCGCTCTTTCAGTCGAGTCCAGAAGAGCAGGAGCATATCCGGCACTTCTATTCGCTCTGCGCTTCCAAACTGAATTGCGACTCCAATGGCCATTCTTCACCAACCTCCAAAATCCGCGCGCAAGTCTATCCATTCGGAAGCGATGGGTATTCGCCAGAGCGCTGTCACAATGCCGATTTTGATGCTGGACTGTGGCAGCATCTTGTGTTCGAGCTATCTTCCGGCTTGGGCAACGGGCCTCTACGAATCGACTTAACTTCGCAGCCGGCGTTGATAGATATCGCGGCGATAACGATCCGGAAGGCAGTCAATCAAGAAATTCTCTGGACGGCTGCCGGACCGGCGGCAATCGAACCGCTCGAGCTCCAAGGAACAATGAAGAGATTCGAAGATTCGAACGAAGCCGAATTTTCCCGCTTCATTAGCTTCGGCTCGGACCCACAGCTTCTTCTTCCTGCTCTCGACCCCGAACGGTTCGACCAGCCACTCCTATTGGAGGTATGGGTCCGCGTGCAAACGGAGATTTCCTCTTTACTCCCGCTATTAGAAGCCCCGCGGGCTGCCGCTGATCTCGAGAAGAAGCTGCTCCACACACAAGCGACAGTGGAGAGGCTCAGCGAGACCAATTTAAAGCTTTCCGCGGAGCGTGACCGGCTCATACGCGATGGAGAAGCTCTGACCCAGGAGAGAAAAGCCTCGATAGAAGAGCGACAGACCCTGATACAAGAACGAGAAACGCTAATACAAGAGCGTGACTCTGCATCGACCGAAAGAGATTTGCTCGTGACCGAAAATCGCAAGTTACAGAGGGAACTATACGTTTGCAGAACAGATCTCGCCCGCAGGAATGAAGATAATCAACGATTACAAGCCGAAGTGTCTGAATGGCAGGAAAAGCTCGATACATTAGAGGAAACATTACGGGTCTCAGAAGCGGAGCTCCACCAGCAGCTCGCGTTATCAAGAGACGATGTCGCTTCGGCTGCGGAAAGGTGTCAACGCCTTGAAAGCACATTGAATTCCGTTTTGACGTCACGCTCCTGGCGCATAACTGCGCCGTTTCGCGATTTTATGCTACGGATTAGAGGATCGGGAAATTAGATTGCTACTGCAGGAACAACTTACCGTACAGAGGCGCATTCTTAAGCCTGAGAATGGCCCATAACAAAATGGGCGGATCTCGGAATGGGCTCACTTTTTTCCCCGCCTGTATTGACCGGGATTTATAGTTTACGGGAAGCTCAACAGGCTTGTAACCCTTGCGCAACAATTTGATGACTACTTCAAAATCAAAATCGAAGCGATTACATTCAAACGACAGACCCCATATGCACTCACGGCGAAACACTTTGAACATCGTAAATGGATCAGTGAGCTGCTGAGAGTACAGCACGTTGAACAACGTTAGGAAGAGTATGTGGCCGAAGTTGAAATATGCTGAGACCCATGGCGAATCGGTAAACTTGCGGATCTTCCAGTTGTTCTCCCCGGCTTTATGGCGGGAGCCAAGAACAAAGTTGTTCTCGTAGCGGAGGATCGGAGCGATTAGGGCATCATAATCGTTTACGTCATATTCTAAGTCGGCGTCCTGAAACAGGATAATGTCACCTCGAGCGACTCGCAACGCTGTCCGCACGGCGTAACCCTTGCCCCTCGGTCTGTCCTCCAGAATCACACGCACGCGTGGATGATCGGAATAACTTGTCACGCAATCTCTTGTTCCGTCGGTCGAATTGCTTTCCACAATAAGGATTTCAATGTCCATCCCTTCTATGGTTTTTTCAAGCAGCTGCTGAATGAGTTGAGTGAAGGTGTTCCTCTCGTTATAGACGGGAACAATTACAGACAGTAAGGGCCGTGACGAGTGCGATTTTGGTCTGACCATGAACCTGGTGCGCCCATAAAAGAATCGAAAGGCTTTGTTACGCAAGAAAGGACTCAATGAAGCAGCAGCCCGCAGGAAACCGTGACGTTTGAGCGTCTCCGGATTTGAGGCGAGCCTTCGTTGCAGATAATTGAGCGATACTAATGTTCTGTCAGGAGCTATAATCGGATCGCCAAAACCTGCCTTAATCAACAGGCTCTGCAGCGTATCCACGGAAAAGTAATAGAGATTGGTTCTATTAAATTCCCACCACGATGTTTTGAACAGCCGCGCCGTTCTACTGTCCGTGGTTGGTGAAATAACCATTAGCGAGCCTTCGTCTGTCAGAGCGCGGCGGATGATCTTCAGCGTGCTGAGCGGATCGGCCATTCGTTCTAATGCGCAAAACAGAACGCATGCCTCAATCTGCTGAGGCAATTCATCTGGGGCTGTCAATTCGAACTCGGCTGCTGAAAACGTAAACGCTTCAAACCCGCGCTTACGCGCTTCGGCCGCCAAATGGCTGTCAGCTCCGATGAGCATCAATCGGCCATTTCGAAGTCCCGAATATGCGATAAATTGATCTAATCTTTCCGAGGCATTGGTTTTGTAAACGTCCGTCAGTTCCGGACCCGCCGACGCGGAAATAGGTTCACCACTCGCGGGGCCCGCAGGTTGCGGATTCAGGAAGAGCAAGCCGCAGTTCCTGCAGCCGCAAACGGGTGATTTATCGACTACAAATTCGTATTCCAGGTGCGCAGATTCGCAAATAGGACAACTGCGGTGAGTCTGGCCAATCGACTCCTGCTGGCGTTTAGCCGCCGTGGATATCATCCGGGATCCTCTGAGCGAGTATGGGACTATACTGGCGAGGCGCAGAGAGACCTGTACTATCGGTGATTTTAATTCTCCTTTCTTGCAATTGCCATTATTCCACTCGCAACGATCCTTATTTTCTTATGAGCCAATTCTGCTGGGAGGAGTCCGCGAATCAGAGCCAATGCCGGGGTGAAAAACGGCACCGGAAATCGGTCGAAGTGCCGCGCGATATAGTCGAGGGAAAGCACCTTGTAATTGGGCAGGAAGTCGATTGCGGTGAACCCGGCGTTCTTCAGTAGCCGCTCGAGCGACTTACGGCTGAAATATGTCAGGTGTTCGGTTTTGTACTCCATCCAGTGGCGGCCAAGAAGCCGTCGAGACCAACTATCAAGAGAAGGAGTGACGATTGCAACTATACCGCCCGATTTCAGCGCAGAGTATACGCGGTGGAGCGAGTCGACCGGATCCCGAACGTGCTCGATTACGTCAAAGGCAGCGATAATATCGTAGGCGTCCCCGGGTGAAGACGCGCTTTCCAGCGAGCCCGACCGAACAACGTCACTGCCCAGCCGGGCATTTGCGACCCGCGTGGAGTGGGTAGAATATTCCAGGCCCTCGACTTGGAATCCGCGAGCCCTCGCCTCGACCAAGAAATCGCCGAAACCGCAGCCAAGCTCCAATAATCGTGGATCAGGTATGCTCACGAACCGGTTGATCGCGTCCAGATAAAGCCTGGCGGTCGCGCGCTTTAAATCAGCTATCTTTCGCGCGGCGTCTTCGTCTTCGGCTCCCAGAAAATACGTGCTGCTGTAAATTGCAGCCAGCCTGTCATCATCCGGCTGGGGATACATAAATTCGAGTTTGCAATCACCACAACGGTAGATTGCGTTGCCGCTCCGCCTAAATGCGAAAGTTATTTGTTCTGCTTTCCGGCACAGGGGGCAGAGTGGAATCGAGTCGCTCACTGGCGGCGAATTGAAAAGCCTGCCTTGAGGGCATCTTCCCGGAACATCTTCACCGTATCTAACGAGTATTCATTCAAGCTCTTACCAATAAGATGAAGCTTGCATAAAATATCGTTAGTCGCGGTAATTACGTCGCAACCTATCGCATCGGCCTGAAAGACATTCAGTAACTCGCGCGGACTAGCCCAAATCAGCTCGATGTTGTCGAAGCTTCTAAGGGCTTCAACAGCATGAGACATGATTGGAACGGGATCTTGCCCAGTATCCGCTATTCGTCCGGCAAATACGGAAATGTATCCTGCCGGGCAAGAACTCATCGCCTTACTAACTTCCTCCACCTGACTAATAGTCATTAACGCGGTCACGTTGAGTCTGACACTTTGCCTTGAAAGACGGCAGATCAAAGGTATGGAGGAATCGCCTCGCGTGTTAGTCACCGGAATTTTGACAAAGACATTCGGCCCCCATCCCGCGATTGTCAAGGCGTGCTGCTCCATTTCCACAAAGTCATCGGAGAAAACCTCGAAGGAAATGGGGCGGTCGGGAATAGAGGCTAAAACATCGCGGGCAAATCCCTCGTAATCGCTTACACCGGCCTTCCGCATGAGAGTGGGATTGGTGGTGAATCCACGAATCAGCGGATTACTATAGAGCTTGCACATCTCGGCTAAATCCGCGCCGTCTGCAAAAATCTTGATTCGGAGGTCAGATACACTACTCAGCTTCGTTCGCCTCTTCGCTCAAGATCCAGTCTACAGCCTCTGCTAAGGATGAAACGCTCACATCCGGTTCGCATGACTGTCGCTCGTCATATTGACGATCGATCAGGACAGTGCGGCACCCCGCTGCCGTACCCGCTTCTATGTCTTTCCAGCGATCCCCGACCAGGTAGCTTCTGTTCAATTCGATATCGTACTCGGCTGCCGCCTGAAATAGGAGGCCCGGCAGCGGCTTGCGGCAGTTACAGCCATCCTGGTCGTCGTGATAGCAAACGAAAAATCCGCTCAAAGGAAGATTAGCGGCGAGAAATTGATGAATTTCCTCTACTTTCGCTTTACTCGCGTTTTCCCGGCGAACATCCGGCTGGTTCGTTACAACCGGCAGAAGGAAGCCCGCCTCTCTTAACCGGGCCAGCGATGATTCTGCGTCGGGCATGATTATCGTTTCTTCAATATCGGCTGGTGGATATGGTTTCCCGCCGCGGACGATGGATTGATTTATCACTCCATCCCGGTCGAGAAATACGGCACGCGCGCGGGTCATTGAAACTTAGATTGATTCCCAACGCGTCTGTTGAATCTTCAACGAAGGATGTGAGACTAGCAGGTGCCAGATCACTGCCTGGAACGCTTCGGAGTGGGGTGTGACGTGCGCAGGATTGACAGTCGGAACCAGCACATACGCGTCGGCGACCTTGGCCGTGTAGCCGCCGTCCCGCCCAACAATTCCCATGACTTTCGCGCCTACTGAACGGGCATACTGTAACGCGGTGACGAGGTTCGGGCTAACTTGCTTTTCCAAGTTGCCGCCCCCTACTGAAAGAACCAAAATACCGTCTCTGCTATTTAATCTGCTTACACGCAGCCAGCTGTCGAAGACCGTAGCCCAACCCTCATCGTTTGTTCGCGCCGTCAATTCAGACACGTTATCAGTTGGCGCGTAGGCCTCAAATCCGGCAATTTTCCTAAAGTCGTTTACGGCGTGCGAAGCATTCGCCGCGCTCCCTCCGACGCCTAAGATGAACAACCTCCCTCCTTCTGAACGTATCTTTGCTAGAAGAGAAGCAATGCCTTCGAGAGCGTGAATGTCAATCTGTCTGGCGACTTCTTGCACTTCAGAAAGGAACTGCCCAGAGAAAGTCATGCGCCGGGTATTTTCAACTCACTTCGCCTGCGAGGTGTTGCTCCAAATCTCTGAGGCCCTGCACGGAACCGATCTCATAAAAGCGTTCTCGAGGCTCGTACGAAGCTAATTCTTTTGCCGCCAGTAAGTCTTGGTAGACATCGGCGAGATCTCGAAATGCGTCCGGCGGCATCTCTTCAAAGACGGATCGGTCAAACACACCGAGACCATAGTCGATGTAATGCATCCGGCTGGTTCGTTTTTTCTTATCGTAGTCGATAATCAAACCTTCTGCCGCCTCCACATTACTCGAATCGTAACGTCCCTCATTTCGGTAGATTGTCATCAGTCCTCGCTTACTCGAGCGCTGGAACGCCGCCGCGACGCTGGCGTAGTCACACGCCAGAAACGAGTCTCCATATAGCACAAAAAACGAGGCGCCCAGGAGCGGCAGAGCTTTCCGAATAGCGCCAGCAGTCCCGAGAAGCCTTTTTCCATCGAAGGAGTACGAGATTGTCAAACCAAAGCTAGAGCCATCCCCCACATACTGTTCAATCATCTCTCCCAAATACCCTACGCAGAGCACGACTCGCTTCAGTCCCCGCGACCGCAGCAGCCGCAATTGGTGCCCGATGAATGGCTCTCCGTTAATAGCAATAAGAGATTTGGGAATCGTTTCCGTGACGGGTCGAAGCCTGGTAGCCAAACCTCCGCACAAAATCGCACAAGGCAGCATCTCTGCGCTTACGATTGCGTGACTAGCATCGTTCCCTGGAAGTCAAATCGCATACGAACTTCTCTGAGGCCAGCTTCACGCATCGCGTGGCGGAGTCTGGTTTTATCTTCGGTATAGAACATAAGAAAACCGCCCCCACCCGCGCCAATTAATTTTCCGCCAAACGCGCCGTTGTTGCGCGCCAACTTATACCACTCATCGATGATATCGTTACTCATGCAATTAGACCGTCGCTTCTTGTGCTCCCAGTGAGTATGCATGATCTCAGCGAAACCTCTTAGGTTCCCGCCCTCGAGCGCCTTTCTACTCTCAATACCAAGCTCCTTAACAAAATGCAAATTCTGTACCATTGCTGTATCCCGTTCCTTGCTTCTGGTATCTTGATCACGAAGAATCTCCGACGCCGACCGGCTGTATCCGGTATAGAACAGCACTAAGTTGTCTTCAAGGTTGTCCAGTGCTTCGGGAGTGAGTTTCAGAGGAGCTACAGCGACGGTTTCATCGCTATGAAACTCGAAACACGTTATCCCGCCGAACGCTGCGATGTACTGATCCTGCTTGCCGACCGGCTCGCCGAGGCGTTCGATTTCGATGTAACAGGCCTGCCTGGCCAGCTCCTCCCTGGGCACGATAGTCTTCTTCTGCACATGTAACGCCTGAAGCAATGCAGTGAGAAAGCTACCGCTGGATCCGAGTCCGGTTCCGGCGGGTATGTCGGACATACTCGTTATCTCCAGGGCTGTCGGGGCTTGGCCTGTAAGCATCAGTGCTTCACGGATTAGAGGATGTTGAATGTCTTCCAAAGCCCGAACTCGCTCCATATGCGAGTACTTTATGATCAAGTCCTCAACAAACGTTTGATGGAGCGTGATATAAACGTACTTATCAATAGCGGCAGATATCACGAACCCACCGTGCTCTCGATAGTAGGAAGGCAAATCGGTGCCGCCTCCTCCTAAGGAAATTCGAAGAGGGCTTCTAGTGATGATCACGGCTTCCGTTGTAAAGTTGCTCGATAATTCTCAATGCTGCCTGGGCATCTGCGATTCCGGGTTGTGGCAGGCGCCCCCATCGAATATCCTTCATAAACTCCGCAAATTCTAAGTTGAGCGAATTATCGGGCATCGGATACTCATAAATGGTAGTAGACGGTGGCCCCATTTCGGGGAGCATTTGATAGTGGGCTAGCCTCTCGGTCCCATAACTACCTCCAAGCCCTTTGATATCGAGCTTTCCCATGCGCCCGCAAATTTCAAACGAGAACAGATTCTTCCATTCTGTCCAGCTCGAGTGCAGGAAAGCAACTTGGCCTGCGCCCGTTTCAAGAAGAAGAAACGCGTTATCTTCGACTGGCATGTTCCAGAAATACGTCGGCGCTCTTCCTCCGATAAATTGCAACTCGCCCAGAAACCATCGAGCCAAATCGAGCAGATGCATTCCTTGATCGATAGCCTCCCCGCCGCCGGAGATTTCGGGTACAGATCGCCACTCTTGTTCATAACCGGCCCGCCCGCCGTGTCCATAGCGCGCTCGCACATACATCAGATCTGACAAGACTCCCGAATCGAATATTTGTCTGGCTTTTTGAATCGCGCGATGGTAGCGGTGATTGAACCCGACACGAACACGCACACCGGTTTTGCTTGCCGCATCGCTTACTTTGTCTAAGTCGGTCGCGCGACAAGCGCCCGGCTTCTCGATCAGAACGTGCTTGCCATTTGAGGCTGCGGCTTCGGCGATCCCCGCTAACACATCGTGCGTAGTACAAACAAGAACTGCGTCAATACCGTCACTCGAGATCACGGATCTCCAGTCTGTGCTGGCTAAGGCGCCAGGATTACGGTCGGCTAACGCCTGAGCTTTCGAAAGCTCCACATCACAGCAGATCGCTAGTGACGCGCCGAGTGCAATGCTTTTTGCGCGTTTGTGGCCGATCACGCCACAGCCGATTAAGCCAATCCGCAGATTCTCTTGCGTGTCCAATGAGATTACCTTGTCATCGAGCTCATGAGAATCAACCCCATGAAAACCCGCGCTCAGTGGGGACGATTCTCCTCAATGTGTAGATATCCGTGCCCTGCAAATCCTCCTGATATTCCTGAAACTGCTGCCATGGGTCCCACACCGCGCTGATGAGTTTGCCCGTGATTCCATCACTCTCGTCGCTCGCCAGGTAAAGACAGAGGGCTGCGCCGGTATCGAGCGGCGTACCTCCTGATTCTTTCTGTTTCAGAGATGCCTCGTAAAATGCCTGACCGACTTTCTCCGGTCCCGCTTCGATGATTTCTTTGAGCAGTCGCGTGTTCAGCGCTCCCGGCGCGACGCTATTCACATCGATTCCAGCAAGTCTCAGCTCCTCCGCTAAAGTTTCTCCAAACCTGACAACAGCGGCCTTTGAAGCGGCGTACGCACTCAGAAAGGGCAGCGGCTTTGTGGCGCCTCCGCCCGAAAGCAGGATGATTTTTCCACGTCGTGAGTTCCTGAGAAGTGGGAGAAACAACCGGCAACAGCAGACAGTGCCTACCAAGTTGATGTTAACCGCATTCACCCAGTCGGGCCAGTCCACTTTCTCTATCGGTCCCTTTGGACCGTATACTCCGGCGTTGCACACCAATACGTCGAGACCGCCCAGGTATTCAATTGCGGCAACCACCAGGGCTCGAACATCTGTTTCCATAGAAACATCGGCTGTCTTCGTGAAAACCCTTCCGGGCGCATTCAGGCTGACATGCTGATGAGCGTCCTGCAGGTCCTTTTGGTTCCTGGCACACATCAACAGGTCGCATCCTTCCTGGGCGAATAACGCGGCAATGCGGAGCCCCAGTCCTTGACTCGCGCCGGTAATTAGAGCTCGTTTACCGGCCAATTTCATGAGAGATTCCGATCGCAAAATATTTGATACCCGGCTCGTTCTTCAATTGATTCTCCAAGTGCCTGGCTGGATCGAGCACTATGCTTCCGCGCATCGCTCGAGTGAATACGGCCGGCGAGATGGCTTGAAACTCTGGCCAAGGCGTGGCGATAACAACAGCATCGGCGTCTCGAACGGCCATTTCCGCGGACCCGGCCAGATGAACTGCCTTGCCAAGATCTTCAGGCAAGTCTCTAACCGCCGGGTCGAAGGCCTGCACTAACGCGGTTTGCTCGTTCAGCCAATGGCAGAGTTCAACCGATGCCGAGCGGCGTAGAGTATTCGTTCCGGGCTTGTATGTCAATCCGAGGATGGCGACTGTCTTTCCTTGCAAGTCCCCCAGGATCTCGGCGAGACGCCGCCTCGCCCAGAGTTTGTGCGCGGAGTTACTCTGCATCACCCCTCGAAGCAAGTGCGCCCGCATGTGCTGTTCTTTTCCAATTTCAAGTAGAAAGCAGACATCTCTGGCCAGAGTTCCACCCGCGAACGCACTCCCTGCATGCAGATAAGCCCTCTTGCCGATACGCAGGTCCGTCTTCAACCCTCGTTCAACCTCCTGCGCATCAGCGCCAGTGCGTTCACAGATCGCCGCCACCTCATTAATGAAGGCCACTGATGTGGCGAGAAAGGCGTTGAGCGCATGCTTGGTCATCTCGGCGGATTCCACGGACATCCATTCCAGATTCGAAGTGAAAGGCGCGAATAAATTGCTGAGCTGTTCACGATTCGCATCGCTCTGAACACCTATTACAACCCGATCCGGGTTTAAGAAAGCCTCAAGCGCCTTGCCGAGTCGAAGATTCTCAGGCGAGTACGCGAATGACAAACTCGTGTAGGATTGCGCGAGGCTTGCCGTAGAACCTACTGGCATTTGTGATGAGATCAGAACAATAGCGCCGGGTTTGAGATACTGGACGAGCCCCGCGATGCGAGCTCGCACAAACTCCGTATCCGCAATATCATTTTCATCCACTGGCGTGTCGTAACAGATCCAAAGAATCTCTGCCTGCGAAATTTCCGAAGGCCGATCGGTAAAACGTAGCCTGCCCGCACTCATTTCAGACTTGATAAGTTCCGCCAACCCCGGCTCTTCAACCGGCAGTCGACTTCCCGTCAGGTTGCTTACGATGGCTGAATCGTCGTCAAAGGCAATCACCTCATGTCCGCCCGATGCACAACACGCGGCGGTTACGACGCCGAGATGCCAAAGTCCTGCGACCGAAATTCTCATTGGCGGATTTCTAGAATTTCGAGGTTTTGCTGCAGATAGCGGACCGTCTGTATCACGCCCTGTTTGATGCTCAGCTTCGGCTCCCAACCGAGTTTTCGCATGGCCGAGCAATCTAAAAAGATGAAAGGATTATCGCCGATCCATCCTCGGTCTCCTCCGGCGTATCTTAGCTCCGGCTGCACTCCGAGCTCTTCGCATATCCAACCGATGGAGTCATTCACCTCGCAGTATTCATCCAGGCCAAGGTTGAAAATGTTTACTTTCGCTTCGCATTTTTCAACACACATGAGAATTGCGTCAATGCAGTCTTGAACGTAAAGGTAGGACTTCCGCTGCTTGCCGTTGCCCAGCACGTACAGCTCTTCCGGATGAGCTTTCAATTGTTTGTAGAAATCAAAAACATGCCCGTGCGTGTACCGTTCTCCAAGAATGGACACGAATCTGAATACGAAAGCCTGCATTGAAAAGGCCTCGCAATAGGCCTCGATAAACCCCTCCGCGGCCATTTTGGACGCGCCATAAAGAGAGGTTTGAATCGGAATGGGTGAGTTCTCGGGGGTGGGGAAAGCGGCTGCTTCACCGTAGACGGAGCCAGTCGATGCAAATGCCAGCCGATCACTACCTACATTTCGCATCGCCTCCAGAACGTTGACCGTCGCTAATGTGTTCTGATACAGATCCTTCGTAGGATGATCGGCGCCATACCTCACATCTGCATTTGCCGCCAGGTGAAAAACAATTTCACTCCCCCGCATAGCGGCCGTTAGACTTTCGAGATCGAGCAAGTCACCCTCGAAAAATGTAAACCGAGGATTCAACCGCGCATCGAAGATAAAGGAAAGCTGGCCAGTCGAAAGATTGTCGTACCCTGCGACTTCATGCCCGGCGGCTAGCAAACGGTCGGTCAGGTTGCTGCCAATAAACCCCGCGCATCCAGTAACGAAACACCGCAATCAGATCTCGAACCGCGGCTCACGAATGCAGAGCCGCCGCCTCCACCAAAGCAGGTTTCTCCGGCGCCGCATAGCTTTTGTAAAGCTGAACGGCTTCCGCCGGACTCGCATTGATCAGCATCCGGCCCTTTTCCATGACAATTGTGCGATCACAGTAATCCAGAATCTGACGCACATCATGACTGACCAAAAGGATAGTCTTACCCGATTCGCGAAAACGCTGGAGGCGCTTAAAACATTTTTGCTGAAATCCGAGATCGCCCACCTGCAAAATTTCGTCGACTATCAGGATCTCCGGGTCTATCTCGGTTGCAACCGCAAAGGCCAGCCGCATATACATTCCGGAGGAGTACTGTTTCACGGGCGCATCAATGAATTCTCCGATTTCGGCAAACTCTATAATTCTTCCCTCCCGTTCTCGCATTTCTCGTTTTGAATAACCCATCAGAAGGCCATTCAACAAAATGTTCTCCCGGCCAGTCAGCTCATGATGCATGCCAGCTCCAAGTTCGATTAAAGGGGCGATTGTGCCTCTCACCTCGACGCGGCCGGCGGAAGGCCTGTAGACGCCGGCGATGATCTTGAGCAGCGTGCTTTTGCCGGACCCGTTTCGCCCAATGACGCCCTGCGTCTCACCCTTTCGCACGGTGAAGGAAACGTTGCTCACCGCTTCGAAATCGTGAAAATCTACGTTGTGCCGGAAGAACTTTGAAAATAACGCGCGAATGGTGTCGGGGCGCTCATGGATGACCCGAAATCGCTGGGTTACGTTCTCGACCCGGACCGCAATAGAATCTGTAGCCATTCGGCGATTTACACGTAATAGACGAACTGATTCTGATACTTACGAAAAATTGAAAACCCAACACCCAATGCGATGAAAGCGCAAACGAAAGAAGCAATGATGGACGGCGCTGCCGGAAGTTTTCCGTAATATACGCTTAGCCGAAATCCGTTCATCACGTAGATAACCGGATTCAACTTGAAGATCCATCGATATCTTGCCGGAAAAATGTCGATGGTGTAAATGATAGGAGTTACATAAAACCAAGCCTGAATCAAAATCTGCAGGATATGAGCTACGTCTCTGTAATACACATTCGCGGCCGCGAAGAAGAACGTTCCCCCGAGCGTAAATATCGTGAGGGCCAACAGGGGAACCGGCAAGTAGATCCAGGTCCAGTAAAAAGGAGCCCGCAATACCAGGACGATGAACGCAAGCGGGATCATCGAGAGCAGCAGGTTGATCATGTTAGAAACCACGGCGGACACCGGGAAAACCAGCTTGGCTACCGCGACCTTTTTAATCAGGTCGCCGTTCCCAACGATCGACTCCGTTGCATAGGACAGGGACTGCGAAAAAAACGTCCAGGGAAGAAGAACACTCAACAGAAAGATTGCGTAATGCGGCATGCTGATGATCATGATGTTCGAAAACACCAAAGTCAGAACGATCATCAGTAGCGCGGGATTCAACAGAGCCCACAAGAATCCCAGAAACGACCGCTTATAGCGGATCTTGAGCTCTTTCATCGCGAGCGCCCAGATTAATTCGCGGTACCGGTACGTATCTCGCAGCAGTTCAGTCATGCTCTTTGCACTTTCACGCGATCGTTCACACTAACTTCGAGACACAACAGGCCGGGTGTCGAATCATGGGTGAGTTTGAATTCAGCGCGGAACGGAATGAAAGCTCGATACAACGAATATTTGTCCCATTGTAGCGAATACAATGATGCGTGACCATTGTAAGCGTCGCTTACCCTCTTCTACCGGTAAGCCAGGATTCCAGTGGCGGCGCGGAACAGATCCTGTTTCTAATCGAGAGAGAGCTCGTCAGGTCTGGTCACCGTTCCATTGTCATAGCCGCGAAGGGTTCTCAGATTTCCGGCGAGCTCCTGGAAAGTCCCGTGTTCAAGGGTGAGATCACTGATCAAGCCCGGGAAGATGCTCAACGGGCTCACCTCCGCTGCCTGGAAAAAGCTCTGGATCAGCACTCGATCGATCTGATTCATTTCCATGGGCTGGATTTCTACACATATCTGCCTCCCACAAGCGTGCCCAACCTGGCGACGCTGCACCTTCCACCATCCTGGTATCCTTCGTCCATCTTTGATTTACCTGATGTTCAGCTGAATTGCGTTTCGCGCGCACAAGCCGCCGCCGTGCCCGGGAAGAAGGTCCCGTTCATTACAAATGGCATCGACACTCAGCAGTTTCAGAACTACTCAGGGGCGCGGAATTATCTCCTTTGGCTCGGGCGCATTTGCCCTGAGAAGGCCGTCCACATCGCCCTCAACGTGGCGCACCGCCTGGACCTTCCGATGATCGTTGCAGGTCCCGTCCATCCTTTCCGATACCACCAGGACTATTTCGCGGATTGTGTTCAGCCATTACTTGATGGCAAGCGGCAGTATGCAGGTCCAGTCGGCCTGGAGAAAAAGAAGAAGTTGCTCGCGGAAGCCCGTTGCGTTCTGATTCCAAGTCTCGCCCCTGAAACCAGCTCACTCGTCGCCATGGAGGCAATCAGCTCAGGAACACCGGTTATCGCGTTCCGCTCGGGCGCGTTACCCGAAGTTGTCGAGCATGGCCAGACTGGATTTATTGTTGATTCGGAGGACGCAATGGCCGATGCTATCCAGCGCACGAATGAAATTTCACAGGAGACGTGCCGTGCCCAGGCCAAGCTTCGCTTCCATGCGCGTCGGATGGCCAATGATTATCTGAATCTTTACTCCCGGGTAATTATGAAGCAGGATGTTACGCTCTGCGCGTCACAATCAGACGGCACTTAGCTATTGCCTGGGCGCCCCACTGAAATTTGTAACGTTCGTTTCCGCGAAGGAAATTCCAACTGCCATATTCCTTCTCGAAGGAGTGACGCAAAGCTTCACATAAGAGTATTCGTCCCATGCCGAGAGTTTCATGTTCAGGATTGAATCCGCTCAGGTAAAAGAACACCGTGTTGGCATACACAAAACAGAGAAGAACTGCGGAAATTTCGTTTGCCAAACGAAGACTGAAAAACCGGAGAATGCCGAGGCGCTCGAATTCGCGAGCAATGTCGCGCAAAAACTCTGCCGATCCGTTGTTCGCAATCACGCCCGGTTCACCGCGTCTCTGCCATCGCGCTGCATGGAGTTCGATAAGGCCGTCCAATAGCTCAGGATCAGCGCGTTGAGTTGTTGCGAATTCCATGGGTCCGGCGATTTGCGCCCTCTTCTTGTCCCGAACGCAGTTCTTCCGCAGTTGTTTAGGCAGCACGCGCCAGAATTCTTCAAAGCTTCCGGTAATTGGTATTTCGCTGCACGGAGTGTCCTCGCGCGGAATCGCTTGAAGAATGCCATAGGATGCGAAACGCTTAAGCGGAGTATCGCCATAAAGGTCTTGCCAGTCGCAGATGTCCCAATCTGAGTCTGATTCAAGGTGCGTTCTTATGCGATCCAGAACTTCGCCCAAATTATCCGGCGAAATGGCAGGCTCCAGGTAATCCGAAATTCCGGAGCCGATCAAAGTCAGTTGACGCCGGCCGTTCCATTCGTGACGGAAGCAGGGAATAACTGCCGCAATCCCGTTCTCATCACGGCACACCAGCACGTGCAGACGTCCATTTCCGAAATGCGACCACCACGTCAGTAACCATTGGGGTAGTTGAAATGGCGTCACGCCTCTGATTGTTTGCGCGAATGAGAACCACTCGTCGCGGATTTCAGTCAGGCGATCAGGATGGTCGATAACCTCCAGTTCCAGCATGGATACCGCACCGAGGAGACTAGACCTGATTCACTGCGGCTCGCGATGGCCATCTAGAAGATGCAAAGCTTCACGGTAGCCGTTGAGAGTTCCTACGTCGACATAAGCCTCGCCGGTTTTGAAACCATAAGCGCGGCCGCCAGCCGCGAGGTATGCATTGAGCAGAGTTCCAAGATACTCATCCTGGCGCTCCCTCCAAAGCTCGTGCAGCTCCTTCAGGACAGAACCAGCCATGCGCAGCGCGCCCCAAACCCATTTTGTGGATGCCTGCGGGCTCTTCACTTGCACCTCAGTCACTTCGCCGTGCTCATTCGTAACTACAGCATCGAACCGTTCGGGATGTTGAACAGGAAATAGCAGCAAAGACAGGCTTCGCTCTGGAAGATCCGCGAGCGCCGTCTCAGGGAACCAGACCGTATCGGGAAGCCCGATGCAAACATCCTCGTTCGCTGGTATCAGCGCAAGGGCACGGAAAATGGCGTCGCACAAACCTGCCGGCTTCGGCTGAACAGCGTAGAAGATGGTGGCGGACAAGACATGCCCGCCAAAGTAATCCATAATGTCCGATTTGCCGGGGGAAATTACAAAACAAATCTTGTCGACGCCGCCGTTTACCATCCTTTCAATGAGATATTCGCTGACAGCTCTGGGGCGTTCGCCTGATCCGTTGACAAAGCTCCCCACGGGCAGGAGTTCCTTAGAAAAAGCAAGAGGCTGGATGCGGCTGCCCATTCCCGCGGCTGGAACAATTCCCCACATGCTAAGCTCCTCCCGAAACGCACGCCTGCTGGTGAGTTTCGTCGGCCTCATCACGCGGTGTCTCTATAAGTTCGACCAGACGCCGCGCCCGAATGTCGGCCGTGTGGCATGCAAACGCGCGTTCCTTGGCCCGTGCGCCGATCCTTGCCAATTGCGCGCGATCGCTTGTAATCGCTGCGATCGAATCCGCGCCATCTTTGGCAATCAAGATCTCCTGTCCTGGTTCGAAGAAGTCCTCCAGGCCCGCCCACCAGTCACTCAGAACGGCGGTGCCGCACGCCGCAGCCTCGAAGAGCCGGCCAGACGGGCAGTAACCCATCGAAGCCATTGCAGAGCGCGTAACATTCAGCGTCAATGGCGATGACGAATAAAACGAGCAATGCTCCGGCGGAGATACGTGATCATAGTGCCGGATGTTGGCTGGCCAGCGCGCCGCGCCCGGGTACATTGCTCCGCCTATTACAAACTTGTGATCCTTCAGATCGTTCGCGGGCGTAATCAACAACGCTTCCAGCGCCTTTTGCCGATCCACCGAGTAAGTGCCCAAGTACGAAAGGTCGGCCGCAAAAGCGTCGCAAGGCTCGACTCGGTAATGTACTTCAGGATCTACCCATCCGTATAACGTGGAAACGCGGCGTGCTGACAACTGTTCCCGCAGACGGTTTAGCGCCTGACCGCCCGTATAACTCAGTACCAAGTCAAATGCGCCCAATCCGTCGTCTGGGATGTAGGGCACTGATTCGCCCCGGTCCAGCCGGCTCAACGTCACCGGCGTATCCATGTCGTAGAACACGGTTCGGGAAAGGCGGGAACCGAGAACAAGATCGCAAGCTGCAGCGCCATCGGCGCAATAAGAAGTCACCATGCCTGCGTCTGCTTGGCCGAGTTCTCGTTTCGCGGCGTTGAGAACTTCACTCCAGTCGGAGTACAAATGAAGGTTCACAAACGGCAGAAAAGCGGCATCCCGGTGTGCCGCATAATAGGGCGCATCCTTCTCGAAAAAATGGATCTCATGCCCGCGATCGTTCAGTGCTCGAAACAGTCCGCGCAGCAGTGTGGCATGCCCGTTCCCCCATGCGGAGCTGATCGAAAGACCAAAAATGACAATCTTCATTCGCCAAGAATGAGCTGCATTATCGAACCTTGAACTTATAAAAGAATTCCAGGCTGACGTTGCCGTTGAAATCGCGCAACGCGACAGCCGATGCTCTTGGCGTGAACGCCCATTCTACGCGTATGATTTCGGAATTTGTCTGGGTTACGTCGGTGATGTAAGTAAAGGTAATATTATTTGCAATCTTTTGCTGGAGAGTAACTCGCGCGCTCGGCTGGCCGTTACTTCCCGAAAACGACGGGTCGATTTTGAACTGGCTGATTCCGAAGACCCGCTGAACACGGCTCGCCAGGGGATTAGCAACGGCTTGGCCAAGAACCGCGGATTCACCCATTTGGCTGACCGATTGTTGCGGAGGAGCAGGTTGGCGCGCCGCAATGGTCGGGTCCGCAGGCGTAGTGTTCGTCGCGAGTAATTGAACGATTTGCTCAAAAGTCAAAGGCGGATCGGAACGATAGCTCAATTGGAGATTTTCCATCGGACCGGATACGCCGATCACCACGTCCACGTTCTGCGCAATAGTCTCGAGAGAGATATTGAGCACGGGCTCGATGGCATTCGGATTGTAGAAGTTTATGGTTCCGGTATTGACGGTGTACTGATTTCCGAAAAAGACCAGTTGGCCATCGGTCACAGTTATACGCCCGATAATTCCAGGATCTGCCGCCGTTCCCCGCACCGTGAGATTAGCTTCGACGGCGAGCCGATTGGCGTACGTGGTGATCACTCTCAGATCAGGCGCTGTCAGGATGCGGATATTCAATCTCATGCCCGCCACAATGCCTGAAGGAGCGGAAGGCGTGGATGGCGGAGTAGAAGCGAAACTGGACAGAATGGAACCTGCATCGCTGGATGCTCCGTAAGCGATACGATGCACCGTCACAGTGCCGCCAAGCATGGATCGGTTGGTGTTTCCGGTGAGATTCAAAGTAGCATTCGAAGTCGCGCTTATGCCGGAGTAGCGAACGCGCACCTTCGTAGCGGTCGCCCGCACGTTGTATGTCACCGCAGTACCGGTCAAACCCATGAATCCGGTCATCGCGATTTTGCCGCCGCCGCTTTCGCCGGTCAAGGTTTGGATCGTCGCACTGGTGCCATTCAGCAAAATCACTCCGTTTCCGTTCGACAAGCCGTTTGGTGCATCAGCATAGTTGACATTCACTTTGTTCAGCTCAATACGCCCATTTACCAGAGGTTGAGAAAAACTGCCGTGCACGGCAGTGCTCAAAACAATATTGCCCGAAGAATAAAAATCGCGATCAACGTCCTCCAGCACGCTTAAATCCGCATTGGCGTTTAGATTCAGAGCCAATGGCGCATTTGCATTCTTCAGATTGACGCTGCCGGAGGCGTCCACATTTGTTCCGGGCCCCACTATATGAAACTGCTGCACCTGAACAACGGAACGATTCAAAGCAACAATAAGCGCGCCTTCATTGTGAAAAATGACGGTCCTGCGGGCGGGCGCTCCGGTGGGAGATCCCTGCGGAAGCGTTCGCGCCTCCACGCGATTCAACTGCAGACGGCCGTTCAACTCATCCGTTTTCAGAATCGGACCATTCACAGAAGCTTCTCCTTCAACCAGCGCGTCGAAACTCGGCTTGACAGCAGGATCGGGGGAGATGAAGGGAGCGATGTTCGAGTATTTGATATTCGAGAACGTTAGATCGGCCCGCACAGGATAATCGCCTGAAAGCTGGGATTGCCCCGTGCCGTGAATCTGGCTCTGAGCGATATCCGAATCCAGACGGAAATTCAAGTTCGAGCCGGCTGTTCTGGCCGTGAAACTGGCCCCACCGAGGTTCAGCTTGTCTACCCGCAAAGCGTTCGCGGACGCATCCGCGTTCAGATTGGAAATAAGCACTGTGCGATTGCCGTTCTGCTCTCGTAACCGGCCCGAGAAATCGGCAGCCAGGCGAAGCGTGCCGGCAAGACCGGGTTTCTCTTGCTGCACATGCTCGATTTTTGCCACTTGGATATCCGTGCTATTGACCTTCAACGTGAGCGAACCGGCATTGAAGTCTTTGGCCGGGTGCGCAAAAGAACCCGCCAGCGTCAGGCTGCCCGCGGGAACGCTCAGTTCGATAGACGGGATATCAACCGATGTGTTGGAATAGCGTACCGTCCCTTGCAAACGATTGATCGGCTCCTGGTAGACATTGGCTTTCACAAGCGCAAACGTCAGGTCTGCATTCGGCGCTTCAACCGTGCCGGCAACATGCGCATTAGCTGATAACGTCCCGCGAGCTGGAACGGAACTTTGGCCGGCGATCAGGAGCGCTTTCTCGACAGACAGGTTTTGAATGGACGCATCCGCGGTCGTAGAGTGATCCTTGGATAGCGCCGTGCGGCCGTTTACCCGAATATTCGAGCCGGCAAAATCGGATGTAACGTTGTAATTCACATCGCCGTTCGCAGTGCGGGCCGTCGCAGTCAGGTCACCGGCATTCTGATTTTGGACGCGGAGACCCCGCGCAGTCAGGTCCGCGCTGACATTTGAAACAGTTACTTCCGATTGTTTATTCACCTCGCGCACATCGGCCGCCGCGTCCGCCGTTAGCTGTACCAGTCCTGCAATACCGGCATTTTGGCTTTCGAGCGGCTTAATGTTAGCGAGTTGCACGTTCGAGCTCGCCACATGGAATTGAGCATGACCGACTGTGAAGCTGTCCCGCGGATGTTGAAACGTCCCATTCAAATTGACGCGTCCTCCAGCCGCATCCAGCTCGAGGTTGGACAAAGTGATCAGCTGATCAGACAGGCTGACATTCGCGTACACGCGCTGAAAAGGCTGCTGGTAAGCGTTTCCATTGACAATCTGCAGAGTGGCGCTGCCCAGAGGATCTCCGTATGTGCCGCTGATATGGACATCCGCATTAAGGTTCCCTGAAGCTGGCACGGATGATTCCCCGGCCAAACTCAAGAGATCCGCAACATCGCCATTTCGTGCTGACAGATTAGCAGTGAGCGGCGAACGAGGCACCGGGCTCCACTTGCGAAGGCCTATTGAGGCGTCGAACGTGGTCTGAAACGCATTCCGTGTCAGTACGCCATTCTGGATGAGCGCCCCGGACGGCGACGCCTTGAGATCCACCGCAAATTGATTGAACAGCTTCTGCTCGACAGCGAAGTTATTCATCGCCAGATGACTCGTGATATGAGGCGCTGAAAGGCTGCCTGTGATTTGCGCCTGAACGGTCGCAGTGCCGCCCTGCAAGTTGACTGGCAACGAAGCTTGCGGCTTGGAAGCTGCGAAATTCGCGGCGGGCAGGAAATCGTTCAAATTGCGAGAAACCAAATTGATATCGACCTGCCGGTTCAGAGTGCCGGAGATATCGATGCGGGAACTTGGCATCTCCAGGTACGATCGGTTGAGTTCTACTGTGTCCCTCGCTCCAACGTAGCTAGCGTCCACACGCCCGCTAACGGGCACGCCGCGACGGCCGGGCAGGATAGATAATGCCGCTGTGGCGCTGTATCCCGTCATGCCCTTTGCTTTCAGATCGCCATCGGCTCTGACGGCGCCGTTGATAGCTCCGTCGTACCCCAAACGCTTTCCGGTGAGCGCTCGAGCAATTACCGGAAGGGAGAAGTTTCGCAAGTTCCCTTCGACGCTTAGCTTCTGCATATTTTCGACGAAGACCTTGGCCGCTAATGTCCCGCCTAACGCATTCAGTTTCATCCCATCCAGGCTGACCAGATACGGATCGGCGTGAAAAGGCGAGTAGAGACTGACGTCCGATAGGCGAGTCGTCCCGCTCCGAACGGAGAGACCGCGCGAATTCAGAGTGCCATCGACCGAAAAATTGTTGTGCGCATCAAGGTTTGCTTTGCCGTTCGCCTGCAGGTCTCCGGATGCCTGCATGGCAGAAAGGTTCAGCAGCCGGCTTAGCTCGCCCAACGCGAAATTGGCATTGAACTGCGCGGAACTGTTCTTCGATTGATCTACGGTGCCGGAAGCTTGAAGCGTCGTCTGGCCTAATCCCAGGTGCGCGGTTTGGATCTGGATGGTGTTGTTCTTCTCATCCATGCGCATCGCCAATTCAGCGCTCAGCGTCCTGGGCGCGCCCTTCGCGTTTGCGTCTATGGGTAAATCCAAACTATGCTGCATCTCCTCCAGAGAAACACTGGCATTCAGCTTGCCCTGAATAATAGGAGCATTCATGTTCTGAATCGACGCATCCAAAACAAGCTGTGATTGGGCCGTGTTCAGCTTGGCATCAGCCACTCTCACCGCGTCTTTTTCAATCGTGACGGGCACATTGACATGCACGTTCAGAGGCTGCCCGCTGCCCGACGCCAACAATAACGGATCAATCGAGAGATTGCCTTGATAACTCGCCGTCGCGAGATTATAGTTCAGCAGAGCACGAAGATTCTCGCCCCGAGCGCTAAAGGGCGTCTTCGATGCTTCCAACAAGCCGTTCTGAATTTGGAACTGATGGATGGCCAGATCAACCACCGTCTCGAGTCCCGATGTCTGGCTTGGCTGCTTCTGGATCTTCGGCTGCGGAATGTTCGTGGTTCCGTCGGGCAGAACAATCAGGTTCACCTGTGGCTGCTGTACGCCCAAATACTCGATATCCACAGCTTTCTTCAAGCCTGCTAAGAGCTTCAATCTCACTTCTAATAGCGAGACTCGAACCAGCGGATCGCTGCCCTTCGGCTCAGTCCCGTGCAGAACGAAGTTCCGGATGCGTGCAGTCAGGTGAGTCCACTCGAATTGGAACGACCCGATCTCGACAACTCCGCCAGTCGATTCTTCCGTTACTGCGATGATCTTTTCGCGCACGTAGTTCGCAAACCAGGCGCTTTGAAGCACCACGATCGAGGCGATAATAAGCACGACGACCAAGCCGGCCACCGACGCAGCGACGGTAAGCCATATTCTCTTTCGCTTCGTCAACTCAGGCTCTCCTCATGAAATTCGATTTTGCTGTTCTTTCGTTGCTCATCTAGCCATGCGAAGAACACTTGATTCACTTTTTCGCCCGCCAAAGTATCGCGTATCTGTTCGCGTAGATCGTCCAAAGAAGATTTGCCGGGATTTGCGCGGCGAAGCTGGGCGTCGTGATCTCGATAATACTTCTCGATTTCCTCGTCCGTTACCATCACCGCCGGCTTAAAGCGGACGTCAATAAAGCGCAAAATTGTCAGTTGCCATTGGAAGTAAAGCCGCAGATCGAGTTCAGTCAGGCCATACCTGCGCAACCCGTCCAGAAACGCAGCTTGCGTTTTGAATCTTTGTTTTTCTAAGCGCTCGAGCTGCTGGTCGGCCTGCTGCAAGCTGGCGACCGGATAATCGCCTGACTCAATCTCCCGGCGAATGAATATCTGGTCTATCAGGCGGTTGGCCGCTTTCTTGCGGGCATCTTCCGTAATCCTTAAGGGCTCGCCGTTGAGAAAGCTGATGAATCGAATGTCGCGGTCGATGTCGCTGTCCTTTATGATGGATCGCCGCGTTCCTTGAGTCGCGCCGACCACAACAGCTATGCGATCAATGATCGTGCTGAATGCTAAGGAACTGGCGAGCAAAAGAAATGTAGCCACCCGGCCTTGCATCAGAACGCCTGCCCAATGGAAAAGAAGAACTGGAAATGACTCAGCTGCTGAGGACTGGCAACGCAATAAGCGGGCTGAACAGGCGCTGAAGGATTGCACGTCAGCAACTGCTGTATGGTTTCATTCCGGTTAAAGCCCTCGTAACGTGGCGGATTCAGCCCATACGCCAAATCGAGCCGCACCGGGCCAAGTGGCGTTTTGTAGCGTATGCCGAAGCCGGCCGCTTGAGCGGCATAGTTGAAATCGTGAATATTATTCTGCCGGTAGCGGAACGAGATATCGCTGAAGTTGGTATAGATGTTCCCCATGTCATGGAAGACCACTCCACTGATGTTGGGAAACAGCAGCGGAAACCGCAACTCGAAAGTGTTGAAGAACAAGCCATTTCCACCGATCGGGAAACCAGTGGGCGTCGAGACGACCGTTCCGCCCGGCAGTTCCGTCGACGTCCCGATATCGCGCGGACCCGCTTGGTTATCTCCGAAACCACGCATGGACACGCCGCCGCCTCCGAAAAAGCGCTCGGGCAGCGGAATGGTGTCGTAGGTATTAAGCCCCGCCGGAACATTGAACGGAATAATCGCGCCAAACTGCGTCTGACGCGCAAAAACCAGATTGCGGCCAATTGATGTGTAGGTCGCATTACGGCCCAGGAAACGATAGAAATTCCGTTGCGATCCGAAGAAATTTCCGGCGATGCCGGTATCCACGGTGTTCCAGAAACCCCGGTGCGCATCCGCGGGATTATCGCGATGGTCCTGAATATAGCTCAGCGACAACTCGCCCAGGCGAACCGCCTTCGTAAAAGCAGGTGTATTCAGAGCTGGAATGGTTGTATTAGGGCTGTCCCGCCGGTAAGCAAAACGCATCAACAAGGTGCTCGCTCGGTTGAGGCGCTGCGAGGTCTGTACCGACGCTTCTTCTCTCCGTACAGAGAATGTCTGCACATCTTGCGTGGTGTCATACAAAATCGAAAAAGTGAGAGTTCGATTCAATGAGCCCAGAAACCGGGGCACGATATAGTTGAGCGATTCCCGCTGCTCAAGGGTCGAATAGCGCGTTTGCAGCGATATCGTCTGCCCCAGCCCGAGGAAATTCAGCCGGCCCACATCCAACGACGCGAGAGGAGAAACTCCCTTCACCCCCCCCGCAGCCGCCAAGTTGGTGGTCGTGTGCCCGAACTGTCCGACTTCCAGGCCAAATCCAACATTGAATGTGTACCGGGCTGCTTCATCGAAATCGTAAAGAACATATTTGTATCGATTTGTACCGCCCGGGTCCTGCAAACCAGTGCTGACGTTCGCAAAAATCCCAAGATCTGTAAGCCGGCGAGCTACGTCGTTGATCTTCGTCATGGAAATAGGCTCGCCTTGTTCGATGTCGATATCCCGCTGAACCAATGCCGGGCGAGTGCGATACAGACCCGAGAGGATCACCTTACGGACAAACTCGCGCGGACCCTCGACAATGTTGTAAGTCAGATTCACCGTCGTAGGATCTTCGCCGGGCGTGGCTGTAAAGCTGAAAGCGGCCGCTGGAAAGCCGTTTGAATAATAAAACTCCAGAATGCGGTTGCGGTCGGAAGCAACGTTCACATCCGCGTAAGGCTGGCCTTCGGCTGAGGTCAGTTGCCTTCGGATTGGTGATATGTCCAGACCAGCCGTTCCGTTGATTCGCAGGTTGCCCACCAGCCACTGTTTTCCTTGGTCGATCTTAAATGTGACAGCTATATCGTTCGGCTTTCCTTTGTAATTGGTCTGAATAGAGGAAGTAACCTTCACATCGCGAAAGCCATTCGCCTGGTAAAGGTTCTCAATCGCCTCCTCATCTTTTTTTCGGAACGTTTCGCTATAGCGGCCGTATCTGAGCACCAAAGAATTGGTATGCAGGAACATTCGTTCGCGAAGCGTGTCGCGAGTGAAATAATCACTTCCCAAAATGTCTATGTTGACGAGCCTCCGGCGAGGACCCGTCGCGATGTAGTAGTTAATCACTTCTTCATCGTTCTTAACGGGCTCCCGTGTGTAAGTGACCTCTACGTCTGGATAGCCCCTGAATTGGAAGTAATCTTTAAGATTTCTGGCTCCCTCGGCCAGCAGATCATTATCAATCGATCCTTCTTCATAAACCGGCACATATTGCCGCAATTTGCTCTTGGAAACTTTGGCTTCCAGAGCTCTAATAGTGACTTTCGGGCCCGCGTCGATATCCAGGTTCGGCTTCGCTCGCCGGGTGGCTGGGTCGTAATCAAGCGAGGTCAGATTTACACTGGCGGTGAGGCGGTTTTTCTTGGCGTACTTCTTCTGTATTCCCTCTACGCCTTTATCGGTCAAAGCACCGGTCACGAGGCGCCAGCGGTGAATCAGCGGAATCCGCCAGCCGGTCGCCCGCACAATGGCCTCATTGGGAAGCTTCGTGTCGCCGGTAATCACGGGCATCTCATACCGCGCGCGTTTGCCGGAAGCGACCAGGAATCTGACCGTCACCTGATAAGTGTTCGGATCGGTGATGGTGACCGGGCTGACTTGGGCTTCATAAAGGCCGTTGGCGCGCAATTCCTCCTGGATGCTTTTCGTCGCGATTGCCAGCTTATCTTCATCGAACGGCGTTCCCAGATTGAGTTGCGCGTCACTGATAATTGCTGCCCGGCTGGGCGGTTCCTTTATCGTGCCTTGCGCGCCAACATGCCCGATAAACCTCCGCGGCTTTGTGATGAAGCGCAGCCGCACTCCGGTTCCATCCGGCTCCGCGTCGACTTGGATGTCGTCATACAGACCGGTGGCGAATAAGCGGTCAATCGTCGCGGCCAGCTCTTTCGATTCGAACACCTGACCCGCCTGCAAGAGCTGCGTATCTTGCAGGTCCCTCGGATCGAGAGGCTGCGTTGCGGGCTCGTATTGGATTGAGGTTACGACCTTACCGGCGAAATTCTGCGCCGCCGCGACGGTCAAATAGGCGAATGAACAAGCAATAAGAACCAGGAAACGATTAGAAAATAAAGGATATTTCATCTTTGCCGAAGGTGAAATCCGGAATCGCTAGGAGTTTCGTAAGGACAGCGTCCTTTCTTCAGGCCCATCATTCCTTTGAGTGTACTTCCTGGACGTCGTCCCCTTAGAGCCTGTTACATTTACCCCGGATGCGCGGAACTCTGAGCTCTTCGCTCAGGAGAGTATGCGCCGAACAGAACTCGGCTGTCCTCTATTGTAACCACGTTTCAAAGTACCAGTACCTGATTTGGTACGATACCTCACATTCAGCAGTTTTCTTAAGACCTTTAGTACTGACGTTCTATTGCTTCTGAGCCCTTTGGAGTTAAGCTCAAGTAAGGACTCTTCGGAGGAGTACAAATTATGCGATTCAAAATCAGCAACTCGCTGCTGATGTTTCTTACGCTTTCCATACTGGGGTGCATGACTGCCAGCGCTGACGGCGTGGTTGGAGGCACCTTTCAGAACTGGTCCACCAGCATACTGAGTAACCCGGGCACCGCAGCCTACTGGAACAATCCTTCAGGCGACGGGCCAAACTACAACGTCGGTTGGTGCTTGACCGGCGGCGGCAACTGCGTCATTCCGAATCCCCCCGGCAACATTCCATTTCTTTCGGATAACGGCACAAGTGGATCCGCTGCTTCAAACTTCTATTTGACCAACACCGGGACTAGCCAGGCAGGCGAGCTCTTGGTCTCCATCACAAACAACGCGGCTCACGACACGTTCGGCTGGTACGACTTGGTGAGCAACATGCCAGTCCTGAATCCCCTTTTCACCGGAAATCAAACTGGCACCACTGCGATGTTTAAGCCTACTGCGAACTACGGCTTTTATCTTCAGAACCAATTCGGTACCTACTTTACTCAAGACTCATACGACACGAACCACGATTCTTTCCAGGCTTTCGCCCTATTCCAGCAGATTCCAAATACCAGCTTCTATGTGGGGGTAGAGGATGGCGGACCGACGGGCGATAGGGACTATCAGGATATGATTGTCCACGTCTCCTCAGTGGTTCCGGAACCTGGGTCCATGGCGCTGCTCGGCGGTAGCCTCTTGCTCATAGGCGCGTTTATTCGCCGCAGAAACAGAAACTCCGCAGCGAATTAAGAGCAAACAACAGGTCTAAGGACGGCGCGTACGGAGCCTTTACGACTCCATACGCGCTGTTTTGTTTGCGCACGTTGCTAAACTGGAATTTCCTTCCTGCACTGTCCCCATGATTTCAGTCAGCGATGTAGGCATGCGCTATGGCGGCAAAATCCTCTTTGAGGACGTCACCACCGCTTTTTTGAATGAGAGACGCTACGGTTTAACCGGCCCAAACGGGTCCGGGAAGTCAACCTTTATGAAGCTGCTCTCTGGGGAACTGGAGCCTCAGAAGGGCATCGTTGTTCGTCCCAAGAAGATCGGCATTCTGCGTCAGGATCAATTTGCGTTTGACCAGTATCGCGTGGTCGACACCGTGGTAATGGGGAATATGCCGCTGTGGAACGCGCTCGAGGAGCGCGAGGCGCTGTACAGCAAGCCCGATCTCACCGACGAAGACGGCATGCGCTTGGGCGAGCTTGAAGGAATTGTGGCCGAAGAAGACGGCTATTCCGCGGAGAGCGATGCTGCAGTGCTGCTGGACGGACTTGATATTCCCGAACCTCTCCACCATCGCAAGATGGGCGAACTGCAGGGCGGCCAAAAGGTGCGGGTTCTCCTCGCTCAGGCGCTCTTCGGACATCCTGAAGCGCTGCTTCTGGATGAGCCCACCAATTACCTCGATCTCGAATCGATTCACTGGCTACAGAATGTACTGACGCATTACAACGGTACGCTGA
Organism: uncultured Acidobacteriaceae bacterium; assembly: GCA_963758245.1. Classification (GTDB taxonomy): domain Bacteria; phylum Acidobacteriota; class Terriglobia; order Bryobacterales; family Bryobacteraceae; genus Bog-105. Next base: position 90,907 of record CAVWUV010000009.1, read on the forward strand.
TTGTCATCTCTCACGACCGCCATTTTCTGAACAGCGTTTCTACGCATACCGCCGATATCGATTACCAGACCATCATCACCTACCCGGGCGGCTACGATGACATGGTTCTTCAAAAGACTCAGATCCGATCCCGTATTGAAGCGGAGAACGCTCAGCGGGAGAAAAAGATCGCTCAACTAAACGAATTTATTGCTCGTTTTTCTGCCGGCACGCGCGCCAGCCAGGTAACGTCTCGGAAGAAAGAAGTAGAACGCTTACAGTCAGCGGAGCTTGCCCGTTCCAATATTCAACGCCCTTACATTCGCTTTGAGATGAAACGTCCATCCGGACGCCACCCGCTCGAGTTTAAGGGCGTGAGCAAAGCTTATGGTGATCTGACGGTCATCAAAGATTTTTCGGCAGCCCTGCAGCGCGGCGAGAAGGTAGCGCTCATGGGCCGAAACGGCGTAGGTAAAACAACGCTATTGAAGGCTCTGCTGGCGAACGCGCCCGATGTGGATGATCCGGATGTCGGGATCGATTCCGGCGTTGTCACCTGGGGCCATGAAGTCCACGTCGGCTATTTTGCCCAGGACCATCGCAACAGCATCCGGAATGGAACGACTGTGGCTGATTGGCTGCACGATTGGGATCCGCAAGCCTCGAAAGAAGAAATCCGCGGCCTGCTCGGGCAGATGCTGTTTAGCGGTGAAGAAGGCCTCAAGCCCACCGATGCTCTCTCGGGCGGAGAAGCAGCCCGGCTTATATTCTGCAAGCTCATGCTGCAGAAACCGAACGTTCTGGTTTTCGACGAGCCGACCAATCATCTGGATCTCGAATCCATTAATGCTTTGAACGTAGCCCTGCAGAAATTCGAGGGCACCGTCCTTCTGGTCACGCATGACGAAGATCTCGTCGATGAAGTGGCTACGCGAGTCTGGCATTTCGAGGATGGACGCATTGAGGATTTCGCCGGCTCTTACGATGAGTTCGCCGCAGCGGTCAGATAGCCATCTCCCTATCTGAGATCACCAGAAACGAAAAACAATTCTTACGGCAATGTAGAAGATAATCAGCATGCTGAAGAACAACAGCAGCTGAATTCCGATGCGCGATCTGTTTGTTCGAGAAGGGCCCACTCGCTTCTCGTCCGAGCGTTTCGATCGCCTGATGCGCTCTCCCGGGTGAGGAGGGCTGTAAAAGCTCTTGCGGCAGTCACGGCATCGATATCTCTGTAGCCCGCGCCAGCGCTTTATCACATGCAATGTCGGACTCTTCCGAGAAGGGCGTACGTCCTGGCTGGCGCAAACCGGGCAGGTGAGCATCACGCTAGAACCGTCTCCTTTGCTCTTCGCACCTCATGTCCGATCAAGCTCGATAGCATACAAAATTTGTGGTACGAAACTGCTCCAGAATTTCTCTGTACGAAGACAACTCGTGAAAGAAGCCCGAAGGAGTGATTCGCGCTATTCGCATGCCGTAATCGCCAAAGAAATAGAAAAAATCCTGAACAAAGGTTCGGGAATCAATATTGCAACCACCGAATTCAAAACTAACCATGCTTATGCGCGAATCCTGAAACAAACGGCTTCCGCCCTTCAGAACCGCGAGTTCGTGCCCTTCCACGTCGAGTTTTAACAGGTCAATATATTGGATGTTATGACCGGCGCAATAATTATCCAGAGTCTCCACACTTACCCTTTTCGATAAGCCCATTTCGATCTCGAGATGCGTCAGTCTTCTCTTGCTGAACGAGGCTAGTCCGGAGCCGGGAGCATCGTAAAACAAATCCCGGTCCCCCCGCTCATGGCCAAGAGCAAAGTTGTTCAGCGTTACGTCCTGATATTTTCGGGCGGTTTCCTCGAGACCCTTATACGCTTCGAGGCTTGGCTCGAAGGAGTGTACGTGAAAGCTGCGATCGCGCAGGGCCTCGCCTGCCAAGGCCAGAAACTGACCTGTATTCGCGCCTACGTCAAAGATACAGAGACTTCCTCTCTCTGATTGGGCGCGAGCCAACAATTTCGAAAGCACGGCGCTCTCACCGCTCGAATGAACATCTGCCCCGGAGCCGATGCCCTGAAGATATTGCGCCGCCAGAACGAACTTCTCTAAGAACGATTGCGTGGGACGGTTGCCCGCTACTTTCGATAATCCCCTCAGGATGGCTCTGCTGGCGGAGGATTTCATCACATCTATTGCTGATCGAGCGAAACAGATCCGAGATCGACGGTTCCGTTGGCAAGAGTATTCCCGAGAGGCCGAGAATACTCGAGAGCTAACAGAAAGATCTTTGCCCCGGCAGGCGGCTTGAAATCCCAAATGCCGGCAGCCGACGCAAGAAGATCGCCGCTATTGAGATCTCCATCGGAACTACTCGGGACCGGATGCAGGTGCCAAGTCAAGCCACTCAGAGTATCGATTCCCTGCGCTGCAGCTTTCCAGCGCAGCCGATACCGGTGATTGGGATCCAGAGGAACGTACTGCTGCAGCAAGGAACAGCGCTCTGGCTCGTTGCCTGAAAGAGTAAAGCGGACTTGTTTCTGATCAGGAATCTGCTCTCTCCGCACTCCCGCCGGATTGGTTGAAGTCCAATCAAAACCGTGGCTGAAGAACACTGTTGCGAAGTCGCCATTCGTTAAAGGACGAGCGGGCGTGGGCGTTGGCAGGCTAATCCACCTGCCGTCCTTCATACTCGTCCAGACTTGGAGGGCGGCATCGAGGTATCCCGCCGCAAGCAGACGATCCTCAATCGGGCCAATCACACCGTCGCGTCCTGCGCCTTCCGGGTTGCTGCTGCCCGCGGCTATTACAAGCCGATTGACAACCGGCGCCATGGCCGCAAATTGCTGGCTCCCTGAAAGAAACATCGCGTACTGGATCAGAATGCTGGGCCGCTCCGGTATCGAGCTAGCGATTTTTGCAGCGTCTTGAGTGAACAACCACATCTGCTCGAAAACCGGGTATGCCGGAAAAGGTGTTATCGCCAAGGTTGCGCGCGCCCACTGAAAGAATCTCTGCTCATCCTGCTGTCGGAAATAGAAGTTCGCCAGAGTCCATCGGGGCAAAAACATGTGATCCACTTCAGCGGCTTTCAGGTAGTAGCGTTCGGCCCCTGTGATATCGTGCTGTTGCATTTCGGCGGCTAAGCCGAGTTGAATCCATGACTCGGTTGCAAACGGATTCAGATTAACGGCACGGTGAAGGAGGGCTACTTTTTGCTCAGGCTGCCAAACCGCGAGCCGCGCGACGTAAGCCGAATTATAAGGAACGAGCCGAACTGCTGCAGGCACGGAAACCGCGGTATCCTGCTGGAACAGGAATGAAGCGCGCGCGAATAGTACCGAGTAGCAAGCCGCTGCTATGGCCGAAGCCACTATTGCATAGCGGGCAACGTCCAGTGAAACGGAACCCAATCCTTCCTCCTGCTTACCCTATTGTGCTAACCAGGGGCGCCGACTCGATATGGTTTAGAAACCAGTTGTAAGTAGTGCGGATGCCCTCTTCCAGTCCAATGGAGTGACGCCATCCCAGCGCGTTTAGGCGGGAGACGTCCAGAAGCTTACGAGGAGTGCCGTCAGGCTTAGAAGTATCGAAGATGAATCTACCGTGGTATCCGACAGTTTGAGCGATAAGCCCGGCAAGCTCAGCAATGCAAATGTCTTTGCCCGTCCCCACGTTTATAATTTCGGGCTGATCGTAATGCTGCATCAGGAATACAGCAGCAGACGCCAAATCGTCTACGTGAAGAAATTCCCGTCGCGGCGTTCCCGTTCCCCAAATGACAACTTCGGGTCTATTTTGAGCTTGGCCCTCGTGGCACTTACGCATCAACGCTGGAAGCACGTGCGCACTCTCGAAGTCGAAGTTATCTCCAGGTCCATACAGATTCGTCGGCATCAGGCTGATAGCGCTAAAGCCATACTGCGCGCGATAGGCTTGACACAATTTGATCCCAGCGATCTTGGCGATCGCGTACCACTCGTTCGTCGGCTCGAGAGCGCCGGTGAGCAGATATTCTTCCTTCATCGGCTGCGGCGCGAATTTCGGATAAATGCACGACGAGCCGAGAAACGCAACCTTCTTCGCTCGATTGCGCCAAGCAGCATCAATTACGTTTAGCTCGATGGACAAGTTATCGCGAATGAACTCGGCTGGATAGCTCGAGTTAGCCAAAATGCCTCCGACCTTCGCCGCAGCTAAGAACACGTACTCGGGCCGCTCAGATGAAAAAAAGGAACGAACATCTTCTTGGGAGGTCAAATCAACTTCTTCGCGAGAACACAGAAGTACGTGATCGAATCCTTGCCGCCGCAATTCCCTCACGATTGCGGAACCAACTAATCCCCGATGTCCGGCTACAAATATCCGGCTCGTCGCTTTCATCCCAGAACCCCGGCAGATGTGTTGTCGCGAACCAGCCGTTCTTCCTCCGCTAACCGCAAATCTGCATCGACCATCATGCGCACAAGTTGACGGAAGCTCGTCGACGGTTTCCATCCCAAAAGTTCACGCGCTTTTGTCGCATCGCCGCACAGGTAATCCACTTCCGTTGGCCGGAAATAGGCCGGATCGATCTTCACATACCTTTCCCAATCCAATTCCGCATAGGAGAACGCTTCCCGTACGAAGTCGCGGACCGAGTACGCTTCACCGGTTGCAATTACGAAATCAGTGGGCTCCGAATGTTGCACCATTCTCCACATCGCGTCGACATAATCGCCAGCGAATCCCCAGTCGCGACGAGCATCGAGATTTCCGAGATAGACATATTGTTGGAGGCCCGCCTTAATGCGTCCGACTGCGCGAGTAATCTTTCTGGTTACGAAGGTCTCGCCCCGGCGCGGGGACTCGTGATTGAAGAGAATCCCGTTCGTGATGAAGAGATTGTATGCCTCTCTGTAATTGACCGCGTACCAGTGGGCAGCTAGTTTGGAAACTGCGTAGGGGCTTCGCGGATAAAACGGCGTGGTCTCGCTCTGAGGCGGCTTTGCAGCTCCAAACATTTCCGACGATCCCGCCTGATAGAAGCGAACCTGACGCCCGGTATGCTCCACATGATCACGCACGCAATCGAGCAGGCGAAGCGTACCCATGCCGTCGGCGTCCGCCGTATACTCCGGGTTTTCGAAAGAGACCTTTACGTGTGACTGTGCTCCCAAATTATAAATCTCATCCGGGAGAGCGGATTCAACTACGCGTCGCAAACCTGTGGAATCGGTCAGATCGCCATAGTGCAGGATCAACCGGCGGCCCGCTTCATGCGGATCTTCGTAAATATGGTTGATGCGGGATGTATTGAAGCTCGAACTCCTCCGCAGCAGGCCATGCACCGTATATCCCTTTGCGAGCAGAAGCTCGCTGAGATAAGAGCCGTCCTGCCCGGTGATTCCGGTAATTAGAGCAGATTTGGGCAAGGGCTACCCACCTTCATTTTGCGACGAGTAAAACGACAGCCTGCGCTTCGCAAGAGCGGCCTTCGCCAATCGGTCCGACGTTTTCCGCCGTCTTGAACTTAACGCCAACCGAAGTGACAGGCAGGCCGACTGCCCGAGCCAGACTCTCTCGAATCGCCGCGCGAAAATGGCTGAGTTTCGGCCGCTCCAGAATGACGGTCGAGTCCACATTCAATAACTGGTAACCGCCTTCAGCAACAAGCTTGAGAGTGTGTTCAAGGAACCGAACGCTATCCGCGCCCTTCCATTCCTCTGCTGTATCCGGAAAATGCATTCCGATGTCCCCGAGCGCAAGTGCGCCTAAGAGCGCATCCGTGATCGCATGAAACAGAACGTCGGCATCCGAGTGACCCGCGAGCCCGAGTTCAGACGGCACGCGCACCCCGCCCAGAATTAACGGCCGCCCGGGCTCGAGGCGATGCGTGTCCCAACCTTGGCCGATGCGGTAAGGAGGGGCATTCGACTCTGCCATGGATCAAGCGAGCTCGAGGGCCGTGCGCTCCAGCGCGAGATAAAGCCGGGCCAGGTCCATATCACTCGGCTTCGTGATTTTGATGTTGCGGTCCGTACCCAGAACCACCGAAACCTCTACCTGTTCCAGTCTTTCGACGAGAGACGACTCGTCCGTGCCCACAAAGAGATCTTGCCGGGCTTTTTCAAAGGCTTGACGCAACAGATCGAGCTGAAACACCTGCGGCGTTTGCGTTAGGATCAATCGCTCTCGCGGTAATGTAGCGCGTACTTTATTGCGATGGACTTGTTTGACCGTATCCACGGGCACGATCCCCACGATTGCAGCGCCCGTCTCGCTCGCCTCGCGGATTACCTTTTCGATCACCTCACGCTCAACGAAAGGTCGCACCGCATCATGCACGGCCACCAGCGTTATATCTTCAGCAACGGCAGCTAACGCGTTTTCGACAGACTGCTGGCGACTTTCCCCGCCTTCGACAGTTCGCACCGTGTTTCCCAGCCCGTGGCTATGAAACAACTCTTCGGCCCAGGAGATGTCTTCGGCTCGCAGCGCAACAATGATTTCGGTGACCAGGGGAGAACTAACAAACTTGCGAATCGTATGGATGAGAATCGGCGAGCCATTCAGCAGCATGAACTGCTTGCGGCTGATGCCTTCCTTCTCCGGCGCGCTTCGGCCCATGCGCGTTCCGAGCCCGGCGGCGGGAATGATGACAGAAACCTTCATGAACAGCGTTTGGGCCTTAAAGCCAGAACCTACATGATAGAGGACGAGGGATTAGAGGGAGAGAGAGGCTAAGTAGCCGGCAGTTCGCGGCCTTAGGAATTGCAGTCATGACCAGCAAAAGCTATCTTGAGGTTATGACCGTCGAAGCGATCAAAGAAGCCATCGCGGAGCTGCCGGAAGAGGAGCGCGGCTTCCTTGCGTCCTGGATTATCGAGCAGGACTATGACGAATGGGACAAGGAGATCGTCAGGGACTTCTCGCGCGCCGGCCGAGGATACCACCTCATTGATGAGGTCAAAGCTGACATAGGACGAGGAAACGCAAAAAGATGACAACTCTTGATTGGTCCCAATGTCCTGCGGTGGAAAGCATTCCCGGCAAAGTCAGCGGCGCATGGGTGTTTAAAGATACCCGGATGCCGGTTGCCACGGTGTTCGAAAATTTGGAAGCCGGCTTGACCGTGGAAGAGATCATGGAAGAATTCTCCGTCACACGCGAGCAAATCAACGCTGTATTGCATTTCGCGGCGCAGAGTTTGGGAAGACCCATCCCGCCCGCGGTGTATGCAGCGCCCGCCGATGCTCATTCTCTTTGACCACGGCACACCCCGCAGCATCGCTCGCTGGCTTCAGAGTCATACCGTTATAGAAGCGATTGAAAGAGGGTGGGACCGATTAAACAATGGCGCGTTGCTGAAGGCGGCTGAGGACGCTGGGTTTGACCTCTTGCTATCAACAGACAAAAATATCCAGTATCAACAAAACCTCAAAGGCCGCCGCATTGCCATTGTGATACTTGGCAATCCGCAGCGGCCAGCGGTGCACCGTTACATTGACCGAGTTATCGCGGCGGTGAACGGGGCCACACCAGGCAGCTTTGCCGAAGTGGACATTCCTTACGAATAGCTGGTGTTCTTACTGCATCGCGACCGACGTATTCAACTGCGGGGCGTGTGCATCCGTCGGTGCGATAAGCTGTTCCGTCTTCCAGACCATCTGAGTTCCTGTGGCGAGTTCGGCTGACTTGCCGACGAAATTCAGCTTCGCCACGCCCGGAATTTCGGGATCGCTCTTCGCGGGATTGGCCTGGGTGGTTGAGGCAATTGAAACGAGACGGGCATAGAAGGAAGCCCAGCCGCGCCGAGTCTGCACGCGATCGAGTTCAACAACAACCGTGTTCTCTCCCGGGCGCGGATGGACATGTCCTTCAACAATTGCGCCACGCGCAATAATCTCATGACCATTCAGAACTACGGGACGGGCAACAGTGGCCTTCAGCACATCATTCGCGGCGGCCGATGCGGGACTCACGGGTGAGAGCAGCGAAACAGTCACATCAATACCAGGCGGTAACTCCGGTGTTCCCGACGCTCGATCGCTCTGAGCCTCCGAAGTGTCCGCATTGAACGTAAGCACCGATTCCGCGGCAAACGCGCGGCAGTGGTCAAAGAACATCCGGCTCACACGCTGCTTTCCAGACTTCTCTTCAACGTGAACTTCAGCCTCATACGGAAGCAGCACTTGCCGGTCCGCAATGGTCTCCGGTTCGTAGTCGACCACCGCTTCGAGCTTGTTCAATTTCAGATTATGTGGAATGTCTATGGCGTGAACCACCACTCTGCGCAGGATCGTGCTCGTACTATCGACCAAAAACCACCCTTCTTCCCTTGCCTCACCCGACTCTTTGCCGTACTGAATGGACCAACCGGCCACGCCTGGCAAAAGATGGAAATTGTAGCGCTTAACGGACTCGCCGTTTACCGTCTCCTCTCCAGCGGATTCAATCTGAACTCCATTTCCGGCGATTAGGGCGCGCGCAATTGAGCTGAAAATGCCGGTGTTGCTGAAGGTGTAATGAAGCATATCGGCCAGGCTCGCATTGGAGAAATGCTTCCCGCCTCCCCGTCCGTACATCTCCTTCCCCTCATCGGAGACGGCGATTTCAACGCGAGTCACATCCGGCGTATGCGGCTTGCCGCGAGTATCGATTTCCGTTTGCGAAATGCTTTCGAGGCACGTATGCGCGGGAGTCCTCACCAACAGAGGCGCGTTACGGTTTTGCAGCAAACTTACCATTGGATCTGCGGCTGACGTGGGCCGCTGAGGAGCCTGTACTCCCTGGTTTCGGGATGCTGAAGCCGATTCCTTCCTCGCCGCGTTCGACTGTATCTCCGAAAGTTCGCTCTGCGCAGCCGCGGCATTGGGTCCGTTCTTGGCTTCATCCACATAAGCTTGCAAATGCTTCGCTGCTGCTTTAAGGTCATCTTTGCTGAATAGGACCATCCCGAGGGCGTACTCCAGTTCAGGGAACTCGTGATTTGTATCAAGTTTGAGGCCTTCTTCAGCGCTCCTTTGCGCGGCATCAATATTTTGGAGATTTACGTTTGCTATCGCGTTTAGCGCGTAGGCATTCGGGAAAGCCTCCGGATTGAGATCAATTGCTTTTTGAGAATGGTCGCGAGCTGCTCCCCAGTCCCCTCTCGTTCCTTCCAGTGCCGCTACGCGGATCCAAGGCAGAGCGAATTTCGGATCTGCGCGCGCCGATTGCAGAAACGACTTCTCTGCTTGCGTGCGATCACCTCGATTTTGCTGCAAGATGCCCAGAGCGAGCCAAGCGGAGCTATAGCTTGGGAATTCCGCTACCGCCTTTTGCAGCGAGGCAGTTGCATTCAACCACTCCTGCTTTCCCGCTTCGTCGAGAGCCTTCTCATACATCTTTCTCGCCGCCTTACTCGCTTCGCCCTCCGTGGCGCTGATCAAACCGTTTGCATTACCCGACAACGGCTGCAGCACCATCTTGCCGAGTTGCATGCCAGACTTCTGCTTCAACGCCGGCAAACCCTTTCTTTCGGAACGATACCCATCCAAAGAGGCGAATAAGAAGCATTGTTTCCCACTTTCGAGGCTGTCCAATACGCGCGGATTGAAGCTGAAGCGTCCCTTGGAATCCGTGATAGCGATGACATTCCGCGAGCCTCCGCAGTCGAGATATATTTGGACAACTACCTGCGGCACGGATCCGTCGGCGAGCACGACCGTGCCATACACTGTCGTGTCCTTTGCTCGAGGCGACTCCTCCGCCTTGCGATTTCCGCTGGAATCCGTGGTGTCGGATGTGGGGATTGGTCGATGCATCGTCCCCTGAGCGAAACCCAGGCCTGCCGTGCCGATCACTACAAGAATCAACAAGCAAATACAGGCCAAGCTGTTGGGTTTCACTATGAATAGCGTATCCAAAAATAGAAAGGCACGGAATTCAATTCCAAGTAATCTGGTCACCCGGAAGAAGTGGCAGACGAAGAGCATTCGGATCGCGAGGGTTGATTTTAATCGGCGTTAGCCGCCCAGCATATAGCCGCTTCATCTCCAGGTGCTGAGGATGATCAGTGATGCTCGCCAGAAGACTTCCCCAAACTATTGTCTGCGGCTTGCCATTCACGACAATTTTCATCTCCACGGACACCGAACAGGCTTCAGGAAAGACCGTGCAGTGTACCGATGTGGCATTACAAACTTTTTCGGGTTCAGTGAGCTCAGCGGAAAGCTCATTCAGATCCTCTATGGAATTCGCGCCTAGCAAAGCCGATCCGTGAGAGTCGCCATTCCGCGTAAAAACAATTTCGAAATACAACCGGTAGTAAGCGAACTTCATTTCCGTATTGGAAATAAGCTGCTGGACAGGCGGTTCGCCTTCGGGACGCTCCTTCATCGATTGAACGGAGACCAGTTGTAGGCCTCGCGGCGTTACGTCGTATCGCGCGACTTCGGTCCCCAGAAAACCTTCTAAGCCGCGCCGCGAAGCGCCTTTCTGGTAATACGCATTTTCGATCCGCAGCTCCATCAGGGATCGAAGATCCATCCAACTTCGACCCGGTTCGAATCCGTTGTAAGCCCGAAGTACGTCGCGAAATGGAGTCTCATGAGAATCAGGCGATCGCAACAAGTAGCTCGGAGAATGAGGAAGTACGCGGAAGGCCCGCAAGCGCAGTGACGCGCAGGACACCAGGAAGAAAATGCAAACTATGGTCAGGGCATTTCGATTCCTCCGCACTGTATTTTTCACCCCGACTCATCCGACCCGCAACGCACGCATCGGGTCAATTTGCGCCGCGCGGCGGGCCGGAATAAAGCTGGCTGCTAGCGCGATCACTACAAAAAGAAGGCTGGTGGCGAAAAACGTTAGTGGGTCCGTGGCGCTGACCTGAAAGAGCAGGTTTTTCATGATGCGAGTCAGCGCGAGCGCTCCCAACGTGCCAATGGCTACACCGATCAGCGCCAGACCTACCCCCTGGCTCATCACGAGCCACAAGATGTCACTCTGTTGCGCTCCCAAAGCTCGCCGAACGCCGACTTCCTGCGTCCGTTGCGCCACGGAGTATGCGATCACTCCATACATTCCGATCAGGGCCAGCAGCACCGCTATCCCAGCGAACGATCCCAGCAGTAGCATCGTCAGCCGGCGCTGCCCCAGAGTGGATTCCAGCAGCTCGTCCATCGTTCTGATATCTGAGATGGGTTCATCCCGGTCAATCGCTTGCACCTGCTTTCGAACAGCGCTGGCGAAACGCATCGGATCGCCCACCGTACGCACCACCAGGTACGCCGTTTGCGGAGGGTGAATGATACAAGGCACATAAAACTCCGGCAAGGCCTGCATCGCAAGGCCTCCTTCGTGAACATTACCCACAATACCGACGATCTCAACCCAGTCCGTTCGGTCTGCGCCTTCGCGCATGTGCTGGCCAACCGGGTTCTGCCCAAGCGGATATCCGGGCCAGAACTGGCGGACAAAACTCTCGTTGACGATCACCACTGGCGGCGCGCCGAGACTGTTATCGCGCGCTGTAAACTCGCGTCCACGCCTGACAGGAATCCCGAGCGTGCGAAAGTAATCGGGCGTGATGCTCTGAATTTGTACGGTCGGCCACTTGCTGGGATCCGGCTCCCCTGGAAATCCTTGGATTTGGATGTTGGTTCGCAGCCAGCTCGTGGTCGGAAGCGACATGGCCAGTGCGGCCTGGCGGGCTCCCGGTAGCGCGTGCAGTCGGCTTGTGAGCTCACTAATGAATGCGAGCTTCTTTTGGGCCGTGTTGTAGCGTACCGGCGGCAAAGCAAGCTTTGCGGTGAGCAAGTTCCCCGGCTGAAATCCCGGATCCACATCTTGCAGCCGCGCGAAGCTTCTCATCAGGAGAGCGGCTCCGATGAGCAAGACAATCGATAATGCAATCTGCCCTATGACTAGCAGGCTGCGCGTACTCACCGCGAATACCGTGGATGATCCCTGACCCGCTGTAGCGCCACTTTCCCGCAACTCGTTAGCCAAGTCCGGCCGCGATACTTGCAGCGACGGGAAGAGGCCAAACAAAATACCGGTTAAGATCGATAGCGCCATCGTGAATCCGAGCACAAGGCTGTCCAGCCGAATTGCCCCAATACCTGGCAGATTGAGCGCGCTAAGATGCGTTACAACGCTCAGAGCGCATCTCGCCAGCAGCAGGCCCAAGAAACCGCCCATCAAAGAGAGCGCCGTGCTCTCTACCAGCAATTGCCGGATTAATCTTCTTCGCGGCGCTCCCAGTGCCGTACGCACTGCGAACTCACGCGAACGGGAACTGGCGCGAGCCAGCAGCAAGCTTGCCACGTTTGCGCACGCAATTAAGAGCACGAAGCCAACGACTCCGAACAAAATCAACAGCGTGGGACGAATGTTTGCGACCAGCCGGTCCTTCATCCACACCAGGCGCATCCTTTTGGCTTCATTCCTGTCGGGATGAGCCATTGTGTATTGACGATTGATCACATTCAACTCGGCTGTGGCCTGCTCGATGCTCACGCCGTCCTTCAATCGCCCGAATCCAATGAGCCAGGAGACGATATACCAGTAGCGGGATTGTTGGGCGGACCACTCGGCGGGCTTGGTTACACACACATCCATCGCAGGGAACGGAAAACTGAAGCGTTGCGGCAATATGCCGATGATCGTGTACGGTATCGAGTTGAGCGTGACCGCTTTGCCGATTATCCGCTGGTCGCCGTTAAATCGCCGTCTCCATAACCCGGAGCTGATCATCACAACTGGAGGCCCGCCTGGCTTCTCCTCTTCAGGTAGAAAGCTGCGTCCTGCCACCGGCTGCACGCCCAAAATGTCAAGAAAATTGGCCGAAACGCGCGCTCCCCGAATTGCTTCCGGCTCGCCGTTGCCCGATAGAGTCATATTCTCGGGCATATCGAGGTATACTCCCAGACCGCTGAAGGAGTGAATTGCCGGTCGCATTTCGTCAAATTGCCGCTGTGTAAAGGTGTTGTCCCGCGGATTTTGCTGATCGTCTCCCGTAACCTGCACCAACCTGCCGGGATCGCGGTAATGGAGCGGCTTCAGCAACACGCCGCGGATCACGGTAAACATGGCCGTGTTCCCCCCAATCCCCAACGCGAGGGTGAGAACAGCAGCAGAAGTAAATGTGGGGCTCTTGCGCATGAGCCGGACGGAGTGACGCAGATCCTGCCACATGGTTTCGAGAAAAGCTGCGCTACTCATTTCGTACACCTCCTCACGGATCAAGGTGGGATTGCCAAGCTTCCTTCGCGCCGCCAAATACGCTTCATCTCGTGACATGCCGCGAGCCATCTTCTCCTCGGCTTCTGCTTCGAGATAAAACTGAAGCTCTTGGGCATTCTCGGCCAGCCGTTGCGCCCCGCGAAAAAAACGCGGCAATCTCATCTTGCGTTTACTCTGTCACTGGTCGCAGAATACGGCTGATGCCGCTTACCAGCCTTTCCCATCGTGAAGTCGCTGCTGCGAGCTGCTTTCGACCCGCGGGTGTCAACCGGTAGTACCTGGCCTTCCGATTGTTCTCTGAGGTGCCCCAAAACGACGCGATCCATCTACGGTCTTCTAGCCGGTAAAGCGCCGGGTAAAGCGAGCCGTGCTCTACCTGCAGCAGTTCGTTGGAACCACGCTCGATCGCGTGAGCGATGGAATGGCCGTGTGCGGGTCCGAGTACGAGAGTCTGAAGGATAAGCATGTCAAGCGTGCCCTGCAGCATGTCTCCCTCTGAACTGTTTTTTCTTGACACCGCGCTGTCAAGATTCTACTCCATGTGGCTGTCTAGTGGAAGGAAATCTCCCAATTAAGGGAATAAAGGAACCGGTACCGAGGAACCGATGTTGGCGTCCACTAGATTTCCATATAGAAGGTTTCGCTGGGTTGATTTGCACGGAAGACCTCTCGTCCGGTGCTGGCTTCGTTCCGGTGCGCATACCGAAAAAGCTTCCCCTCCATTGGGGTCCAAGACCGCGGCGATCACCGAGGAGATCCGTACTGGAATACCTTGCACGCCTACTCGGGCGATGAAGGAGGCGAAATCAGCGACAGCGCTGCCGATCAGTTGCGGGTGCGTTACGGCTCTAATGGAAGTACCCCGTAGGGCGGCCAGAAGCTTCTATGGAGATTCGGTACTGATATGAACGTGGATCATTTAAGCAAATTGGAGAGTTTCGGAGCGTTGCTCCGCGTAATTTCCCTTTGTATGCTGTCTCTTGCCGCCGTGGCAAATGCCAGCGTTCCCGAGCTGCCGCCGGGAAGCAAGGTCTACGCCACCCTCCACTCGGCGCGTTTTGGCCGTAACTATACAATCGTGCTGTACACATCTGCGGCGGACCATGGGGACTCGGCGACCGTGCTTGTATACGACCCGTCATTGCCCGCGGGCCAGTCCACTCTTCTTTCTGAAAAGCTTCCAGGTAACTCCTTCGGAGAGCCGACGGGCCTGATGGATTTGCTACGTCGCGGATACCCTCAGATCGTTGTATACGGGCTAGTAGGTGCAAGTTGTGAAGGAGTGCTGCACATATATGATTTCGACTCGCCCGTGTCAATCGCCGACCTGTCCAAGCCCTGGGCGAACACTTGCCAGAACGATGTTGAAATAAAGGATCTCAGCCACGATGGCGTCCCGGAGATCACCTTCAATATGACAACCAGAGATCCCATTCGAGCTGTGTATCGATGGGATGGAACCGAGTACAAGCGCGACGACGCGGCATTTCCGGCTGTAAATGATCGTGCCGTGCAGGAGTTGATCAGCGGCGCTTTATCGACCGAGAGCCTCCCGCTATCAGCTCGAATGCAATGGTTCAACGAGGTAATTCCCATACTTATCGAAGAGCACCGAACAGGTGAGGCCCTCAACCTCTGTTCCAGCCTGAGGCGAGTGATACGGAATCCGCAGACTACCACGCCCGATACGAGGTTGACGGAGGATGATCCGGCGCTGAACGAGCGAATTCTCACCTATCACGCCGTTGACGTCCGAAACTTCGAGTCCTCGATACTAAAAACGATGGGAGATCTATATAAGCTTGAGGGCAACACGGAAAAGGCTCAGCAGTCGTATCGCCAGGCGGACGAGCTGCTGCGGGATAACCAGCATTAACGCAGTTCCGCACGGCACGCTCTCGCTTCTGGAAGATGACCAAGCCCGGCTACTCAGCAGCCCTTCTACTCTCAATGGCATCGATGCCCATGTCCGGCGCGAATCCCGCACCGGCCTCGTGCACCATGGCAGCGGCTGGGCTGATGCTAGGCACGGCAGGTATCCACTTCTCCTTGTTCGCATATGCGCGTAAACGTCGGCAGGTGCCGCTGACTTTGCACGGCCTAGGGAACTATATGGACAAAGCGATTTGACGATGGAGAAGCTCGTGCGCCTTCCGTTCCGGGACCGCATGGCGAACGTTTCATTTACCTACAACGCGCCCTATGGGCCGCTGCTGCTGAGCACCGGCAGTGTGGATGCGACTGGCAATTATGTCTTCGAGGTGAACCCGCAAGCGGCCGGTAAGAATCCCACCGCCCAGCCCGAGGACTTGATGGTCACGATCTTCTTGGAGCCCGGCGGCATCTATCGTTACCCGCTGCACCTGGAGCCGAATACGTCCGTTATGCTTTCGATGCTGGAGCTGGTGCGAAAGGGAGAGCCGGATTCGGAAGGTCACATGATTCCGGCGAACACCCGCATAGGTTCACTGAAAATTGCCGGGACAGGACACCAGCGGGAGCTCTGGTGCCCTCTGGAACTACGACCTATCCACGCGTGGAGCGGGATCTAAGCACCTGCCACTTTTAAAACATCGAGATCACATGACCAAGAGCCTTACAGCACTCTTTCTACTGTACGCTGCGTCGGTGTTCCCACGGGGCCCGGTCGGCGCTTGCTGCGAGATGAATGCGAAGTTAGAGGGCGTGGCCTCGAGCAACGCAGCTCCGCTGAAAGTAACGATAACGAATGTGGGTAACGGCACAGTCTTGCTGTTCACAACTTTGCCGGAGCTTGATCTTAGAATCCATGTTACCGATAAGCGCGGCAGGGAGTCTGAACGAACCGAGTACGGAGAAGATGTTGTGAGCAGAGAACGCTCGGGTAGCCGAATTAACAAGGAACTCAGGAAAGGGGAAAGCATATCCCAGGTCGTCGACCTTCGTAAGCTTTTCTTGCTCGCGCCAGGGGAATACTCGGTCTCGATCTCCCGCGATGTGTTTATTGGCGAGAATAGAACCGTGCTAAAAACGCACATCCTCCTCAAAATCATGTAGCGCTAACCGCAGCTACTGTGCTCCAATACGGGACCAGTGGCTCCAAATCAGTAATACTGCTAATCGGGCGCCATGTATAGCGTGTGGAGTCCCACCCCGTAGCCCGAGGAATTCATGGTCACGATCTTCTTCGAGCCGGGCGGCGTCTATGATTACCCGCTGCACCTGGAGGCGAATGCCTCGGTTATGTTTTCGATGCTGGAACTGTGCGAAAGAGGGACCGCATTCGGAAGGGTCACATGATTCCGGGGAACACACGCATAGGTTCACTGAAAATTGCCGGGACAAGCCCGGATGTTCACTAACGAACAACTTTATGAATCGATCCACTACTCTTCTGGCGATTGCCGATATTGCCATTTCGACGCGGGCTCTCGCCGCAGGTCCGGTATTGGATCGAGAGCCTTTCGAAGCGCCCGATCCCAGCACTCCGATAGCGCAAGCCTCGGGACACGTTGTATCTTTAACCAGCGACGACGAAGTGTCCCTCTACGGAAAAGGAGGAACCCTTCTACTCGCGATGAAGACATCCGTCCCCTTGGCCCGGCCCATTGCCGATGAGCCTTTTCCCGGCTCATTCCTGTGGTCCGGTAACGGGCAACCGGCCTTTTGCTTCGCGACCTGATAGGAGATGGAAGAGAAGAGATTATTTGCGCGTCGTCCGATGGCGCCAGCAGCGGCGCGTACCTTAGAGTATTCCGATTTTCTAACGATCATCTCGCCCTAATTAGCCCAGCCGATGCAGGAGGATACGCCTTCGACTTTGTACCCCGCGGCCGAGGTGTAGAGATTGTGGAGTATGGCAAATGGACAGAGGCGGATTTATCGACAGTATCTGTGCTGGCGTGGGACGGGAGCAGTCTGGCTCCTGATCCCGTCGAGGCCCGGATATTGTTTGAGAGGAAGTTGCGATCCCAAATGGAGGATGTGCTGAATGAGCTTCCCGAGATTGGTCTCATTCGAGTGAATCACGCTAAGACTGTGGTTGAGTTGCTCGTAGTAGGCGGAGACAACAGAATGGCGCTAAGCGTATGCGATCGCCTGATTGACATCATCAGCAATGCCTCCCTCACTATTCCAAATGCCCGACCGGAACAGGAACTGACCGGTTTGAGCGGTGAAGCACGCGCGAAACTAGCCGCGGTCGATCGTTTGCAGGCCCTCGCCGCAGCCTATAGCATCCGCGCAGAGGTGTACGGAAAAACGGGTGAAGATCAGAGGACGCAAGCTGACCGCGCGAAAGCGGAGCATCTCCGGGCTGAGGCGGCGACCCAACTGGAAGACATTTACCACCAGCATGCTGACGCTCAGCCGCGCTAGCAAGCCGATCCTGATGCGCGGGAAGTCCGCCATGGCGTCTTCACTTCCCCCCTTGCTAAAATCGCGGGGTGTCTGCCTCAACCGCCTCTCTTGAGCCAAGTGAACTCAAACAACTGATCCGCGAAATTCCTGACTTCCCTAAACCCGGAATCACCTTCTATGACATCACCACTCTGCTGAAGGACAAGCACGGCTTCTGCCAAACCATCGATGCGCTCGAGGAACACTATCACAACGCGCCCATCGATGTAGTCGTAGGAATCGAAGCGCGGGGCTACTTCTTCGCCCCGGCTATGGCGCACGCGCTCGGTGCTGGCTTCGTTCCGGTGCGCAAGCCGAAAAAGCTTCCGCACATCGTCCGCAGTATCGACTACGAATTGGAATACGGGACCGATCAGCTCGAGATCCATGTGGATGCCATCGAACCCGGCCAGAGGGTCCTGATCATCGATGACGTTCTGGCGACCGGTGGAACGGCGTCGGCCGTCGCGCGCCTGGTTGAGCTACTCGAGGGACAAGTGGCCGGGCTGGGGTTCGTAATTGAGCTTACGTTTTTGAACGGGCGCAGCAAGCTGCCCAATTACGACGTATTTTCGCTGATTCAGTACTAAGCGTGCAGGTCATCGTCCCTTCCTTCGCCAAATTAAATCTCGATCTCCGCGTCCTGCACAAACGCCCGGACGGCTATCACGAGCTCCGCACAATTTTCCAGACCATCAGCCTTAAGGACACGCTCGCCATCGAGTTCGAATTGAAAAAACGAACCCAAATAGAGCTAAGTTGTTCAATCCACATCGATGACAACCTGGTAGTTCGTTCGGTAAAAACAGTCTTGGACCACCTGAAGGTCACTGCGTGGGTTCGTTTCGTACTCGACAAGAAGATCCCCATAGGCGCTGGCCTGGGAGGCGGGTCGAGCAACGCCGCCGCCGTCCTGCTTGCTTTACCGGCGTTGGCTCGTAAGCGGATCAGCCAGGAGGACCTGGTTCGTTTGGCAGAATCGCTGGGAAGCGACGTTCCGTTTTTTCTGTACGGCGGTACCGCTCTCGCGCTAGGCCGAGGTACCGAGCTCTATCCCCTCCCTGACCAGCCGCCCCGTCCGGTTCTGGTGGTCTCGACCGGCATCCATGTGTCCACTGCGGAGGCCTACGGAGCTCTCGATCGGGATGTTACGAATGCGTTGACTTCATCCGCCGGGTCTCCTATCCTGAGAGAGTTTCAGGCGCTCGCCTGGAAACTGGACGGTTCAAATCTGGACCAATTTCCGCTAAGAAACGACTTTGAGAAAGCTGTTTTCGCCATTCACGAAGAGCTGCCTGCTGCCGCTCGAAAGTTACGGCGGCTGGGAGCCAAACCGGCCCTCATGACGGGGAGCGGTTCGGCACTATTTGGTGTATTTCAAACCGCCGCCGAAGTAAGTGCGGCGGCCTCGAAATTTCCCCAGCACACCGCATTTCCAGCTCATTTCATTTCGCGGCGGCAGTACAGGGCCGCCTGGCGGCGCTCATTAGGACCTACTAAGTAGAGGGAGAACTTCAGGATGTCTGCTGCCAAACCCGTTCGAGCCCTGTTCACTGATTTTAAGGTGTTTAGCGGGACCGCCAATCGTTGCCTCACACAAGCGATTTGCGATGCTCTCGGCTGTCCGCTCGGCGACGTCATGATCAAGCGCTTCGCCGATGGCGAGACTAATCTCCAAATTCAGGAGAACGTGCGGGGCGCCGACGTGTTCGTCGTACAGCCGACCTGTACCCCGGTCGACCAGCACCTCATGGAATTACTCTTTATGATTGATGCGTTTATGCGCGCTAGTGCGGAGCGCATCACAGCAGTGTTACCCTATTATGGGTATGCGCGGCAGGACCGGAAGGACAAGCCGCGGATGCCAATATCCGCGAAAGTTGTAGCCAGCCTGCTGGAAACAGCGGGGGCGAGCCGGGTTCTGGCCCTCGATCTGCACGCCGCTCAAATTCAGGGTTTTTTCGATATCCCAGTCGATCACCTGTTTGCCGCGCCGGTTATGGTCGAGTACTTCAAAGACCGCTATGATCGGCGTGAGTTGATCGTGGTTTCGCCGGATGCGGGCGGTGTGGAGCGCGCTCGTTCGTTCGCCAAGCGGCTGACTGTTCCCTTGGCGATCATTGATAAGCGCCGTACAGAAGCAAATGTAGCCGAGGTGATGAACATTATCGGTGACGTTCGCGGTAAGCATTGTTTGATGGTGGACGACTTGGTCGATACTGCTGGCACATTGGTAAATGGCGTCGATGCTCTTCTGGAGCAAGGGGCGAAGAGCGTAGTGGCTTGTGCCACTCATGCGGTTTTATCGGAGCAGGCGATTCCGCGTCTGAACGCGTCGCCGCTGAAAGAGTTGGTGGTCACGGATTCGATACCGCACTCGGAGCAGGCCGCGCAATGTCCGAAGATTCGAACTCTTTCCGTTGCGCCGTTACTCGCGCGGGCCATTCAATCGATTCACGAGGGTGGTTCGATTAGCACGTTGTTTATTTGAATGTAGGGGTGAGGCATGCCTCGCCCGTTAAGAGAGATTTAGATGAGAAAAGAACTTACAATCGCCGCGGAGTCGCGCGACTCCCGTGGAAAAAATGAAGCCCGGCGCCTGCGTGCCAAGGGTTCCATGCCCGCAGTGCTCTATGGCGGCCCCTCAGGACCAAAACCTGTCGCCGTGAGTCCGAAAGAACTCACTCGCATTCTGCACAGCAAGACTGGTCACAACACGATCTTCAATTTGAGCTTGGCAGACGCGGGCGATACGCCGGTGATGATTGTCGATTGGCAGTACGATCCCATCAAGGACTCGCTCTTGCACGTGGATCTGAAGCGAATCGACCTTTCTCAGCGCATTACCGTGAAGGTCCCGGTCATCACGCAAGGTGAACCGAAAGGCGTAAAAATTCAGGGCGGCATACATGAGATCGTCACGCGCGAGGTGGAAATCGAATGTCTGCCCAACGATATTCCGGAGCAGTTCGTCGTAGATGTTTCGGAGCTGATGATCGGCCAGAACATTCGCATTGGGCAGATTCAAATGGGCGATTCGGTGAGGCTTGTCAGCCAGCCGGACACCGTTGTTTCTCACGTTGTTGCGCTCAGGGTCGAAGAGCCGGCCGCTGTTGAAGCTGTGCCTGAGGCTGCTGCGCCGGCTTCTGGTGAGCCCGAGGTGATCAAGAAGGGTAAGAAGGAAGAAGAAGGTGGTACCGAAGCTGCTGCTCCCGCTAAGAAGAAGTGACCGAGCCGCGGGCGTTAGCGAGCGACTCGCAATCCGTTTGCTGCATCGCAGGGCTAGGCAACCCGGGAGCGCGCTACGAAGCGACGCCCCACAATGTTGGCTTTTGGGTTTTAGATGAATTGAGTAAGCGTCATGCGATTCGTATCTCAAAGAACGATGGCGCTGCGATAACCGGTGCGGGCAAGATCCGGAACAGAGATGTTGTTTTGGTGAAGCCGCGCACCTTTATGAATAATTCTGGTGCGGGAGTAAGCGCTGTTTTGCAATTCCGCAAGCTGACGAACCACGATTTGATCGTGGTTCATGATGAGCTGGATCTTCCTTGGACCGCGCTGCGGATCAAGAAGAACGGTTCAGCGGCTGGGCACAACGGTGTCAAGTCGATTATCGCCGCTCTGAAGACGGATGTCTTTATTCGGGTGAGGGTGGGTATACGCCCGGATCACCCGATCGATGACGCGGCCGAGTATGTTCTCGCTCCTATCGAGCGGGAGATGAAGGAAGAGGTGGACGAAGTGGTGTCGTATACCGCTGATGCCGTTGAATCCATCGTTGCTGAAGGCGCCGTCAAGGCCATGGCGAAATTTAATCGCCGCGCTCGAGGCATACAAAAAGAGGAAGAATGAGAATCTACGAAGAGTTGTTCATCGTTAGGCCGGATGCCACCGACGAAGAGGTGGATCCGCTGATCGAGCAGTTGAGAAACGTGGTCACGCACACGGGCGGCACAGTCGACAAAACCGAGAAATGGGGTGTTCGCAAGCTCGCCTATCGTGTCATGAAGTACAACGAAGCGCAGTATATTCTGCTCCAGTTCACTGCAAACCCGGATACGGTAAAAGAGGTGGAGCGTCGCCTGCGCGTTACCGACCTGGTGATGAAATACATCACGGTCCGAATCGACGAAAAATTGAAGCGCATTGAAAAGCGCAAGAAGGCTCGCGAGAAACGCGCGGCCAGAAAACCAGCGCTGCCGCCATCCGCGCCAGTGCTTGCAACGCCGGCGATGCCCGCCGAACCAGGGGCTCCGGTTCCTGGCGCTCCGGTAACACCAACACCAGCGCCGCCTCCTGCGCCAGCAGAGAAGGCCCACTAAAGGAGAATCGTCATGCCAGAACAAAGAGGCGGCCGCCCTATCGCGGCTTCACAGCGACCAACCGGTGGCGATAAAGCTATCGCAACCGGCAAGAAACAATATTTCCGGCGCAAAAAAGTTTGCCGGTTCTGTGTCGATAAAGTCGATGACATCAATTACAAGGACTCCAGACTGCTGATGAGCTTCATCTCCGAGCGCGGAAAGATTACGCCGCGCCGCATTTCCGGAGTTTGCACTCCGCATCAGAAGCGCTTGAGCGAAGCAATTAAGCAGGCACGGAACATTGCTCTGGTTCCGTTCGCTTCACGATTGTAGGAGTTGCTGGAGGAAACCATGGAAGTCATTCTAAGAGAAGACGTCGATAAAGTTGGGGCGCGTGGTTCGGTCGTCAAAGTAGCGAATGGATACGCCCGCAATTTTCTGCTGCCGAAACGTCTAGCGGTTCCCGCCAGTGACGCGAACAAGAAAATTGTCGAGCAGGAGCGCGAGGCTTATCTGCGGCGCGAAGCCAAGGTAAAGAGCGAGTCGGAAGATCTGTCGAAGCTGATGGCGAACGTCACTGTCACCTTTCACCAGAAGGTGGGCGAGAATAATCAGCTCTTCGGGTCCGTTACGGCGAAAGATATCGCAGACGCTCTCGAAGCGCAGAGATTCCACATTGAGCGCCGTAAGATTCAGCTCGATGAGCCCATTCGCACGCTGGGAGAGCACCAGGTAACGTTGCGATTGCACAAAGACGTTTCAACTCAGATCAACGTGATCGTTGAGCCTGAGCAATAAAGCGCACAGGGCGTTTGGTGCCCGTTGTGCGCGCTGGTAGAAAGCCGGCTTTGTTTCTCGATCCTGACAAACTTCTCGACGCTTCCCCGGCGGACGTGCTCGATGCAGCCGCGCGCGGTCACATCGGTTTAGATCACCGCTTTCTTCACGCGCTCTTAGATCGTTCCGAGGAATCGTTACCCGCCGCGATTGCGTTTGCTGAGCGTGATCCTAGCGGTGATACGGTTGATCTCGCTCCCGAGCTGATCTCGCTCTTCCGGTACTGGAAGACGCCCGAAGGGATTCCCTTTCTTATCCGGTACGTCAAGGAAGACCCGGAGGACGCGCCTGACGAGGCCATTGAAGGGCTCGTAGAGCTCGGCCAGCCTGCATTGGAGCCGCTACTGACGCTCTATGAAGAGCTCGATCAATCAGAGAGCGGAGAAGTAGCGTTCATCCTGGCAAGCCTTGGAATCCAAGACGAGCGAATTCGAAAAATCTTACTTGATCGCCGCGAATACGATGTCGAGGACACGACCCTCCTTCTTGGCATTTATGACGATCCCGTTACGGGATCCAAGTCAGACGCCGATTCGTTCGATATTTGGGCTTTTTATCCCGAAAAAGCCAGCTTGCCCACCGAGTTGCTGGATGAAGACGAGCGTGCCGCATTGCTCGATCATCCTGTCGCATCGGTGCGTGCGACAGCCGCGAACTCATTCTTCAATCGCGAGGTATCTGCCGGTCTACGGAAAAGGCTGCTGCATCTCGCAAAGGACGACGAGTCGCCGGCTGTACGTGCACGCGCTTGGGAAGCGCTGACGAACTCAACCGAGGAGACCGAGATCGTAGAGGCTATGTTAGCGGCACTGCGGAATTCAGAGCTTCCCGTACAGGAACTCGGAGGCCTGCTGGTTGGACTTGCGCCTGAGGCCGACCGCAATGAAGTCCGCGACGCGATCACAAAATTGTACAGCAAGCCGGAAGGCCGGGCCAAAGCGCTTGAAGCGATGTGGCGTTCCCTGCATCCGAGCTTTCGCGATTATTTCGCGAAGCATCTGGATGACCCTGATTTAGAGGTCCGCCGGGGCGCGGTTTGGGGCATTGGCTATTACGGCATAAAGAGTGAGTTGGATCGCCTGCGAAAATTGTTCGAGGATAAAGATCTGCGCTCCGACGCGTTGTTTGCGTACGCGCTCGCTCTGCCGGCGCAGGTCTCGCCAGGCCGCATGAAGGGCTTACTCGCGCGAATCGAGAAAGACGCGCGCGGCCTTTCTGAGTTGGATGAAGAACTGGTAAAAGCCGCCCTGGATGAGCGCCTGATGCTGGCCGGCAAAGAGCCCGTTTCCCAACAGCAAGAGGATTAAATGGCCTCGCGTCTCAATCTTCTCTTCCAGACCGCACCGAAGCAGTTTCTGGAGAGAACGGTCCTCTTTACCGATGAATTAACCTCGCCCGAATCGGCTGCGTTGATGCGGAACCGAACAGCGCATCATATCGATTTGCAGCCGTTGAAGAACCGCGCAACTGCGCAGGTGTTATCCGGCTTGCATCTCTATTCCGATACACCGCTGACCAGCTATTTCGCGCCTCGTGGCGGCTCGATCCTGATCCCGAAACACGATCCGCCGTACAGATTTGTCTTTTTCCCGGAGTTCAGCCGCTCTCGCCTGTTGTTGCGCGCGGAAGGCGACGCCTGGCTGCGAGTGCAATGTGAGGAAGGCGTGGCTGGTCCGATGCCCGCGCCGGAGTCGCAACCCGATTCGCCTTATCTCGATTCCTTCGCCTATTGGGACTACACGACAGGTCATCTTGTGGGAAGAATCCGCGCGACGGCCGTGCTGGTCAAAGACCAGGACCAGCCCTGGACAATCTTCATGCAACAAATCGTAGGCACGCCCGGATTCGAAGTAGTGCGCTCGTTATTCAGCCGGACGCTGCGATATTGAACGCGAGATCTATTCGCGTTTCACCTGACGCCCGTGATGGAACACCATCTCGATCTTTTCCGTATTCGTGATATCCGCGGTTGGATCGGCTCCGAGGACTATGAGATCGGCTTCCTTGCCGGGTTCGATCGTTCCGATCCTCTCGCCCATGTGGAGCATTTGCGCATTCACTGACGTGGCGCTGTGAATGGCCTCCATCGGTGTCATGCCGGATTGGACCATTAACTGAAGCTCGCGGTGCTCGGCGAAGCCTTGAATGCGGAAAGGATTCGCGCCCGAATCCGTTCCAAATGCGATGAGATCGATCAGGCCAGCCTCCCGCAGCCTTGCAATATTCGCCATTGCGGTTTGAAGCGCAGCCCGGTGAATCGGCGTGGTTTTATCTCGCTGCACTCCCGCTTTGTATGAAGGATAGGTCAGAGTCTCCGCCAGCTCAGGGTTCAGCGCGTTGCGAAAGAATGGCGTGTCCATCCATGCCGAATGGCCTGCGTAAATAAAAAACGATTCTTCCAGCTGAAGGGTGGGGATGTAGTAGACTTTTTTACTCTTGATCACGCTGACGGTATCCGGGTCGATCTCCTGGTCGCGGATGCTGTGCGCCAAAATGTCGACACCATCTTCGAGCAACCGTTTGGCGTCGGCCAAGTAATACACGTGCGCTGCAACTCTCAAATGCTGCTTGTGGGCTTCGTCGATTGCCGCAGCATAGACGGCCGGTTTCGGCGCAGGCAGTTTATGAAGGTTATCGTCCACCCAAACTTTGATGAGATTGGGAGAGCGCTGTGCCATTTCACGGACATCGGCTCGCGCTTCTTCAGCCGTCGCGGGGCGATAGAGTTGATCTGGGCCGACTTTCACAGCCGGCACGCCACCAGGTGTGCCGATGCCGCGGTCTGCTGTGAGAATCGTCGCGCCGGTAAGATTACCCTTCTCCTGCTCCGACCTTAATTGATAGAGCAGGTCCTTATTCATGCCGAGCGACATCACCGTGGTGACGCCGTAGCGCTCATATTGAGCAAGCTGCCGCTCGATGTTTTCCTGCGTGTAGTTGGCAGGCGATACCGATGTGCCCTCGGTCAGCCCGAGGTGTCCGTGACCGTTGATCAGGCCCGGTATCACAGTTTTGCCCGAAAGATCCAGCGCTTGCGCGCCCGAATCAGTGATCGTGACCCCGGTTCCGGTAAAGATTTGAGCAATTCTTCCGTTCTGGATAAGTATGGAAACGTGTTCCTTGGGAGGCGCGCCCGTGCCATCGATTAAGCGAACATCCCGCAGAATAATCGAGCTAGCGTCCGTCTGGCCGGCAACAGGAAGAGAGTAGAGGGCGATTGCGGCCAGTGCGAAGAGTTTCACGGCAACCCCTTTTTTATAGCCTTTATCCCCTCGACGATGCTTGCGACAGTCCGACCGTGCTCGTGTGGCGGCTATAGGTGAAGTAGATCGCAAGCCCGATCGCCATCCATATCAGAAACGCGGCCCAGGTGATCAAGCCCAAGCCCGCCATCAGGCCCAAATTGATTATTACTCCAAGGATCGGCACGAGAGGAACCAGGGGCGTCTTAAATGGCCGGGGTAAATCAGGCCGCTTCTTCCGCATTATGACGACAGCAATGCACACCACCGTAAACGCAAATAGCGTTCCGATGCTGGTTAGGTTTCCAAGACGGGCAATGGGCGTGAACGCGGCGCCAAGCGAGACGAACACCATCAGCAACAGGTTCGATTTCCAGGGCGTGCGGAAGCGCGGATGCACGTCAGAAAACAGCTTCGGCAGCAGCCGGTCATTCGACATCGAATAAAACACGCGAGACTGCCCCAGCAACATGACCAGCATGACCGACGTTAATCCGCAGAGCGAGCCCAGCTTCATGAGGAAACCGACCCACGGCAGACCCTTCATCTGATCGACAGCCACCGCTAGCGGCGCTGCTACGTTCAAATCCTTGTAATTCACGATGCCCGTGAGCACCAGCGAGTACAAAATATAAAGGACGGTGCAGATGGCCAATGACCCGATGATGCCGATAGGCATGTCGCGCTTGGGATTGCGCGCTTCTTGCGCGGCCGTTGAAACTGCATCGAAGCCGATGTAGGCGAAAAATATCTGTCCCGCGGCAGCCAGCACGCCGCTCCAGCCGAATGCGCCGAATTCACCTGTATTCGCCGGCAGAAATGGGTGGTAATTCTTGTAGTTAATGAAGAAGTAGCCGATTCCTATAAAGAACACTACGACGGTGACTTTGATGATGACGATTACGTCATTGAAACGCGCCGATTCACTGATGCCGCGAATCAGGATGCACGAAATGATGCATATGATAAGGACCGCAATCAAATTGATAAAGCCGGGATGCGGCGCGCCCATCGTGGAACCTGGCCCGACCGAAGCGCTTGTATCGAAGGGCGAGGCGACGATGGAGCGCGGCAGCTCGATCCCGAACGACAGCAGAATGGAATCAAATGTCGCCGCCCAACTTACTGAGACCGTAGCTGCGCCCACTGCGTACTCCAACACCAGCGCCCAGCCAATGATCCAGGCGACCAGCTCCCCCAAAGTGGCGTATGCATACGTGTAGGCGCTTCCCGCGATGGGGATCATGGTCGAGAATTCGCTGTAGCAAAGGCCGGCGAACGCACAACCAATTGCAGCCAAAGTAAACGAATAGACCATGGCCGGCCCGGCATGCGTGCTTGCCGCCACTCCGGTAAGAGTGAAGATTCCTGCGCCAATAATTGCGCCGATTCCCAGCGTTACCAGCGAAAGCGCCCCCAGGCTCCGCTTGAGTGCCTTCTCACCCTCGCATTCCGCGAGTAACGTTTCAATCCGTTTGGTTGCAAACAGGGTGCTCATGAGTAAACCGCTAAGCTAACATATCACCCGTATTTTGAGTCTTTCACCCCGGCAAATAACGATAGCGTTTTTCGCGCAGAACTGTCTAACAAATGATCTGTGGGCGCAAGGAGGCAGCTGTGAAACGTGACGGTTTGAGCAGGCGGCATTTCTTCTATGGCACATTGCTGGCGGGCGCAGTCCCTATCGCGGGGTTCGGGAGCAAGCCGTCTCTAAAGGCATTGGGCTACAAATCGCCGAACGAAAAATTGAACATCGCTTCGATCGGCGCGGGCGGGAAGGCCGCCAGTGATATTGCGGGCTGCGCGCGCACGGAGAACATCGTGGCCCTATGCGACGTCGATGATAAGCGCGCGGAGACGACCTTCAAGCAATACGAGAAGCTCCCGAAGTACAAAGACTTCCGCGTGATGCTCGATAAAGAAGATAAGAACATCGACGCCGTGATCGTGACTATTCCCGACTTCATGCATGCCACGGCGGCGACCTGGGCCATGGAACGCGGGAAACACGTCTATGTGCAGAAACCGCTGGCCCATACGGTTTGGGAGTGTCGTGAACTGGCTCAGGCGGCGGCGAAATACAACGTCGCCACACAGATGGGCAATCAGGGTTACTCGAACGAGGGCACGCGTCAATGCGCCGAAATGATCTGGGCAGGTGAGATCGGTAATGTCACCGAAGTACATGCCTGGACCAACCGTCCCGTGTGGCCGCAAGGTCTGCCGGATCTCCCGCCCGAATCTCCCGTACCTCCTACGCTCGATTGGGATCTGTGGCTCGGCATCGACAGCTATCGCCCCTATAGCGATAAGTACGTCCCGTTCGCCTGGCGCGGATTCTATGATTTCGGCTGCGGCGCTTTAGGCGATATGGCCTGCCACATTCTGGGCGCGTCGAACATGGCGTTGAAGCTAGGTTCACCAACCAGTGTTGAGTGCGTCAAGCAGGAAGGCAAGAGCCCGTACTATTACCCCGCGAAATCGGTTATCCGATTTGATTTTCCAGCGCGAGGGGACATGCCTCCAGTGAAGGTTTTCTGGTATGACGGTCTCGAGGAGCAGCCCGACATACCGGGCGTGCCGGCGGGAGAAATTCTGGGTGATCTTCCGAGGGATCGGCATGGAAATCTCCGGGAAGGCTTACAACCCAGAGAATCTCAGCCTATCGGCGGCGTATTCACGGACGCATTCTTCTCGCCTCCGCCGCCACCTCCCCCGGCGGAGGAGCCGGAGCAAAAACCGCCTGCGCCGACAGACGCAGCAGCCCAACGGGAAAGCGAGATCAGCCGGCGCATTGCGCGCGGCAGCAACGGCAGCTTGTTTGTGGGAGACAAGGGGTTTATTACGACCGGTACTTATGGCGAATGGACGCGCCTCATTCCGGTGGAGAAGATGAAGGACTTCCAGTTTCCGCCGGAGCTTTTGACGCGCTCTCCAGGCCATTACCAAGACTGGATTCGCGCGTGCAAAGGCGGCGACCCGGCGTGTTCGAACTTCAATGTTTCCGCGCCTTTCACGGAGTGGGTATTGCTGGGAGCTGTCGCGGTGCGCTTTGAAGGCAAGCTGGAATGGGACAGCGAAAAGATGCGCATAACCAACAACACAGAGGCGGACAAATACATCGTGAAACCGACATTCCGCAAGGGCTGGAGTATCAGCTAAACGGTCTATCTGCCCACCTCAATATGCAACCGTATACTCGAAACCCAAACTGGGCCTCGATCCTGGTTATAAGCAGGATTCGCCACGTGCTGCTCATCGATGCTGGCAAAGAACCCCGGTATTAAGCGAGCGCTGTAGTAGGTCTCCCAAACATACTCGGGCCCGTAATTCAGCCGCCCATCGCCGATCAGAAAATCCAGCCCGCCCGCTGCCAGATACTGCGCATGTACGGAGGAGAGTCCGCTTACCGTTAGCTCTGTAGCCGCGGTATCGAAGTGACGATGCCAGCGCGTTCCGGTCACGGAAACCCCGCCGGTCGCCAGCCGGTCGATGGCTGTAAACACGAACGATTCGGTTTTGCCATCGTTCCAGCCGAGCCGCGAAAAGATACCGACATCCGAAGTAAGCTCCTGCTCGAAGTTCAATCCGACTCCATACTTCAGTCTTCCCACTTCGCGGGTCTTCGTCACATCAGGAGTAGTATGCGTCTCGCCGCCCAGCTTCAGTGCTTCCTGATAGCTGCCCGAATCCGTATGCAGTAAAAATCCCAGTGCGCGGATCGCCCCCGGATGATGCGCTACCTCATACCGGCGCTCGCTCTCGGCCATATCTCCCCGGTCGCGAAAAATCCGCCGGTCAAACTGCTCTCCATTGGCCACTTTCGGCTCGGCCGCGCTCGCATAACGCCACGACCAGTTCTTGGTGTGCAGCTCATGAAACCAACCCCACGTGTATCCGCGTGTATCGGCCGGATAGTCCCACGCGCCGTTGTACATGATGCCCCACCCCATGAACTGGGTTCTCGGATCGTGGCTATACCGGTTATTGTCGAAGAAATCAGTTACCGTAAATCGTCCGATCACGATGGTGTACCGGTTGACCGAGCGCTCGCCTCCGAGTTGGTTCTCTTCGCTATCGAACGATTCGCGCTCACCGCCCCATCCGAAATCGTGCTGAATATACAAGCGCGCCAGGTAAGGTTTCGGCGTTACGGACGCGACTCGCGGGAGTTCTCCGTTCGGGAAATTTGCGATTCCGGTAACATTGCTGAACCCCCTGCCTCCGGCCACTTCGGGATCGAAATAGACCTGGGTATTGTCGTCCAGGCGCAAACCGAAAAACAGCGTAGTCGTGAGCGAAACACTGCGCTCCGGGTAATCCTTGAGGCTGTTTGCGCCTTCATAGGGCGAACGAAAGGTTCCATGATATTGGGCAATGGAAGTCGCTTGCCAGAAGAGATTCCAGCGCTCGTTCGCCTCGGGTTTTTGAACGTTTTTGTTTTCTTGCTGGCGCGGAATTTCGCCGCCTTTCGGAGGAGGGTTTTCCGGTAGCGGTTTCGGATTTTGTTGCGTTTCTTGCGCCTGGCAGCACAGAGCTAACGCCAACAGAAGCGCCGTGATCCAAGCCATCCGTCCATGGTCGCATTGCTTTGCAACAGGGCCGCGTACAATTACGGTTCTTTCCAGAAGAGCTCAGCGTCAGAACGGCGGACGTAATTCGCGTCAAGAGCGGCGGCGTCAGCTGGAATCATCTTTTCGGCGCATTCGGCAATAGCTGCGGCGAGGTTTCTCGGCGCTTCCAGGAACGGCATGGAGGCGAAGCGTGTTCCTTCAAGAAACAACAGCCCTGCCGGCGAGATGAACTCATATACAGGCTCATGGAGGGTTTCGAGCCAATCGGAAAGCTTCAAAACTGCTTCTGAGACGACCGGCTCCAGACTCGAGT
This sequence comes from uncultured Acidobacteriaceae bacterium, assembly GCA_963758245.1. Lineage (GTDB taxonomy): Bacteria > Acidobacteriota > Terriglobia > Bryobacterales > Bryobacteraceae > Bog-105. The sequence continues at coordinate 121,748 of CAVWUV010000009.1, forward strand.
TGTAGACGGCCGCGTAGACTTCGCCCCGGCGAGCATCCAGAACAACCGCTCGAAGGGGCAAATTACCGAACGAACTCAGTGCTTGCAGGTTCGACACGCCAACCGCCGGTTTGCCCATTGCTTCAGCCAAACCTTTTACGGCAGACAAGCCGACGCGGACACCCGTGAACGAGCCCGGGCCACTTGCGGCGGCAAAGCAGTCGATTTCTGCCAAACGAACTCCAGCTTGGGTCAAGATTCGTTCAATGGCAGGAAAGATCAGATGCGCGAACCCTTCCCGTGAGTGCAAAGCAAGTTCCGCTGCCGTTTGGCCGTTCGATCGAACCGCGATACTCGCGAACTCGGAGGTAGTGTCGAGCGCGAGGATGGTCACGGAGTCAGACGGTAGATCTTGTCCAGCTCGTAGGCTTTGCCGTTCGCATTAATGGCAAGCAGGCGCAGGTTGAGCACCGAACCGGGGTCTTTGAGCAGTTCGTTGGGCAGGGTGAAATTACCAAACGAACCCACGCCCAGGAGCCGGGCGCCTTCGCCTCCGGCCACGACCTCGCCCCACCAAACATATTGCATTGTCCGGCTCGCCCGATTCGCTCGAGTGAGCTTGACTTTGAAAGGAATTGGGATGCTGCCATTAATGGAATCACCTTTCGGATCAAGGATATCGAACGGAATCTTTGAAGGATCCGTTTCAATTTCCTGGATGGGCGGATCGATAGATTCGAAACGAACCGATCGAAGCATGGATTCCTTATGGCCTTCCCGCTCGAACTGCAGAATCCAGTCGTGGGAATTATCGGGGGTTTGGCGGCTGAAGACTTCGCCTCTGTAATCTTTTACGGGAAGCTCCTCACCTGTGGAGGGATTAATCCAGACCGGGTTGTACTTGTGTTTTTCGACGTTGATTTCGACGATGCCCGGGTTTTGGGCGTAGGCGATGTATCCGATCTCTTGAAGACCTACCGCTCTCGCGCCATCCACGTCGAAATAAGGCTCTAGCTCCCAGTGGCGCGTGTCGGACATTATCTTGAACCAGGTCTGAATGGCTCGGGCATTGGCTTCGTTTCGTAGGGATTCGTAGGAGACGCTCGGGTACTCGCCGTTAGTCGTGCTGTTCCAGAGCTCATGCCGGAAGTTTTCGGGATCGGTCGCGGTGATTACATGGATTTCGGGCTCTTGGGTGAACTGGTGTTCGACGGCACCAACTTCCGGGCGTGGCGAGGCTTCTATCAAGTAATTCATCCATTCGTCCGATACCAGAGAGTAGGAGGAGACGCGAGCATCGGTAGAGCGAGGATGCTGGAACGAATCATATTTCTGTAAAAACGAACCCAAATCTTTCAGGAGCGCGCGGGAGCCAGGGGTGTCTTCGAAATGTTCGATGCCCTGCCAGGTGACGTTCAGGCCGGAGTATCGGGCGATGACATACCGGATGAGAGGGTCGCGTTGCTGCCATTGATCGAGCTGGCCGGAGTGAACGAACGACTCATCGGCGATGAGCAGATCGAGCGTGAAGCCCCGGGTCGCGGCGGCGAGAATGCGATCGTCGAGCGCATCGAAATAGGCGATGTTTGGCTCGGAATTTTGAGAAAGCGGCTTCAGGGAACTGGTAAGGGTCAGGATCGGACCGCGGATGTGCGTGAATCCCTCGTGCTTGCGGGCATCGAGCCAAGTTTCAAGCGAGGACTGATCGATTTCGAGGAACGGTACGGCGGCCGCGAGCCAAAGGTGGGGCTGCTTATTGGTGGTCTTCCAATGACGCAGATTGGCGACACTGACAAAACCGGGATTACCGTTTTCCGCAACGTTGAACGCCGCTTCCTGGTTGTCGTAACGCTTGATCGAGCTACTGATGTGATAGGTCCATGCGCCGGGTTCGGTAGGCGAGAAGCGAACGCGCAGGGTGTGTCCTCCAGCCCAGAAATCACGCATGAGATGCGTGGTGTGGCTGGGTGAACGAAATTCAACGTTGAGGAGCTCGTCTTTGTATGGCGAGGCGGATTGGGGAAGCTCACCATCATGCCAGTCGAAAGAAAGCTCACAGGGCGAAAAGGCGCGGGCGCCTTGGGAGCAAGAGGGGAGCGAAATGGCACAGATGTTGAGCGGCAGGAGTAGAGAAACGCCGATCAGAAGCCGGGCCGTGACATGCATAGATATTCCCAGGATAACGGCTGGTGGGAGTTGGCAAACGAATGAGTGTGCTGCCAAATAGGGCGGAGGCGCTGAAACGTTTATTGATAGTTTTGTCACTATAGTACTAGGACGGGCCAGAAGCAACTTGTAAGTAGAGCGCGACGTCCTTACAATCGAGGGTTAGTTACAACTCGACCACGTTGTCGGTAAAGGCGGCGAAGGTGGTTTATGGATATTGTTGGTGATCGAAGATTCGTTGAGGTGGCGGGCGGCAAGACTCACGAGCTGCCTCCGCTGCTGGTGAAGACCGTGCCCGACGTTAAGCGGCTGGACAAGATGATGGGCATCGCGGCGGAGATCATTGAACAAGAGGACATGGTTCCTTCGGTCGCGGGCGATCAGATAGCCGCCGAAGAACTGGTGGAACGCCGCAAGATGGATATGGCGTTGAATCTTGTCGATCAGTACCTGGGCCTGTTGAGCCATTGGCATTGGGGCGATGCGGTAATCGAATGGATCCGGCAATGCGAAATTACCTTCGGCACGCGCGTGGAGCTGAGAAACTTACTAAGGAGTGAAGTCTGGCCTCATGCGGGACGCAGCAGCTTCGTGACCTTGCTCGAGGACAAGGCGGTCAAGACGCAAGGCGTTCAGCTTGCGAAGGCTGTGGGGCTGAGGCTGGCTTTCCGCCAAATGCCGCCGATCCGGTGCTGCTCGGATCAATTCTTGTTTTACCTGAACAATTCCGTGGCGAACACGGCGTACCAGACTTGGCTGAACATGACACCAAGCCCGATTTCGTCCCTACCTCCGGAGCGATTTCGATTCGAAGTTGTGAACATGTCGCTAGACGTGCATTAGATACCGCTTCTAACTGAGTGCACGGCCAGCGCTGGCCAGATCTTTTCCCGGGACGTTGCGCACTTCCTCACTGTACGCTTTCAATGATCCATGTGCTTCCACGCTTAGCCAGGGTGTATGTAACCGAGCTTTCGGGACTTTGCTTCTTCGTGCCATCTGCAAAAGTCTGGCCGACCGTTCTTCGGCAGACAATAGTAGCGCGATCACCGGTGATGTTCGGAGCAGACGCCGGAATAATGTTCATTTGAAGCGACCGTACGCCCGATAGTTCCTCCTTGAGAACGCGACGATTCAGGCCGGGCTGTATCGCCATGATTGTCTCCAGATTCTTTGTACTGTAAGCATCCGCGAAGCGCCGGATGACGGCGAGAATGACAGCAGAATCACCGCCTGCGGAGGCGGGGGCGGACTGAAGATTCGTTAGATCTTGCTGAGCTTGAGCGCGGTGTTTACTGGAGGGAAACTGCTGAAGGAAATTTTGTAAAGAAGAGCGGTCTTTCTGGTTTACTGATATCCAAGCAGTCTCTTCAGAACGTTCGAGCTCAGTGGCCCTCTGTTTGTTGTTCATCTCATTCAAGGCCTGCTGGGCTGCTCCGGAATGAGGCCCGCCGGGATGTTTGGCGAGGAAGCCCTGCAGCGATTCCTTGCTGTTTTGGTTGACCGAGTCCCAATCGGCCTGTTCCGCTCGCGCCCTGTCGGCCTCGGTCAAGTTTCTCAGTAGTTCTCGAGCTTGGCTGCTGAAATACCCTTGGTTGTGCTTACTAAGAAACGCCTGAACAGAATTGGAATTTTTCTTGTCCACAGCGTCCCATTCGATCTGCTCACTCCTCTGCTCAGCGGCATTGGCGTGCGGCCCGGACGGGTACTTGCGAATGAATTCCTGCAGTTCGGCTGGATTGTGGGTTTTACTGATTCGATTCCAATCCTGGGCCTCGAGCATTGTGGTATCAGGAGTGCGGGGCTCAAGCTCCACATCCGAGCCTGCCAAAAGAGTAGTTTGACCAGAATCGAAACGGCGCTGAAGGTTTTTGGGAATGGAGCCGTCACGAGACAGTTCGATTGCGTGATTGCCTGGAGGGACCGGGTGAACAAAACTCCTGTTCCTTGGGACAGTGCCTAACAGGGTGGTCCCGTCTATTCTGACCTGGGTACCTGGTGCTGCCCCACGAAGTTCGACAACAGCAGGTTTAGGCGCGAGATTAGGCTTAGCGGTAGCTTCAGCGCCTTTGGTGGCAGGAGCGACAAAGGCATAGAAGAAAGGCTTATCGCTCACAGCTACATCGAACTTCAGAGAGTCATTGCCATCCCCCACTTGGACTCGGTGAGTGCCCGCGGGGACGTTCGAAAGGGGTAGCGATCCATCCTTTGTGACGCCCGCGGGGTGGCCGTCGAGGTATATGGGTTGCGGAGTGCGAACGCTACTCGTCAGGAATCCTGATTTGCCATCGTGTGACACCGTTGCGACAAGCACATTCTTTGCAGCGATAGGCTCTCGGAGGCCGGGCGGGTTTCCGGGGGCTATTACGAGATGCAATAATGCTTCGCCGTCCCCAGCGGAGACCTTGAGAACATGGTTTCCTGCAGTGATCGCCGGAAGAGTAAATTGGCTTCCCGCGAGCGATCCGACCTTGTTCCCATCAATATAGATATCACCCACTTGCACGTTACTTGCGATCTGAACGGATGGCGCGGGCGGCGCGACAACGGGAGGGGGCGTCGAAGCGCGCGAACTGATGGTGGTTACGGTACCGGGGCGGGTGGTCCAAAACACAATCCCGGCAATGATGAGCAAAGCGGCTGCACTCGCCACAAAGAGCCAGGGCCGCTTGAGACTTTTCTGCAAACCCGATGAGGGAGCAACTCGCGCTTCCTCCAATTCCTGTGCCGGGCTGGATTGCTTCTGTTGAGGCGCTCCGAAGGATTCGATTCTAATGTTGATTCTGTCGAGCAAATCAGCAGCACTTCGGCGTACTTCATCATCCTGTGAAGCAGCAAACTGCCTGGAAGGAAACTTATCGCGCAAAGAAAGAAGCTGTTTCTTCTTAGTTGCCGCCTCGAGTTGCGACTGAATCGCATTCAACTGCCGAATGGCTTCAGCACGCGCGCGCTCGGCTTCAATCTGCTGCACGAACGCGACGGCAGATTCGATCCTCTCCTGAACCCGTTGGTCGCCTGGATATCGGGATCGCCCGAACTGAACGAGCCGGCTTGCCTCCGCCGAATCGCGTCTCGATTCCGCGTCTCGCAATTTTGCAAGAAATTGGTCTATTTCAGCTTCTCGTCTCTTCTGCTGGATCGACTCAACCAGATCTGGGGGAACGGGATGCGCGGGCTGAAGTTGAGTTGCCAGTGCGACCAGGTCCTCTGCAGCCTGCGAATTTTTGTCGAGGGCTGTCCTCGCATATTGCAACAGGGCGTCTACTAACGACTCGTGAAAGCTCTCGTTCTTGGGGACAAGCTGAAAAGCCTTGCGGAGACATTCGCCTCCTTCAGGAAATTTTCCACTCGTTAAGAGTTCTCGCCCGCGCGCAAAAAGATCCTGGGCCTCTGAATACCTGTGCCTCGTCTCCAGCAGCTCGCGTTGGAGTTCAATCAGCCTTGGATCCTCCGGGAAATCGCCGCGAGCCTTGGCGAGGAGCTCAGCTGCTGCATTGAAATCAGAAGCTTTGAGAGCCTGTTCAATGCGTCCGACCCACCCAGCGCGGACTCGAGACTTTTTGGTCTCCCACGCGCGCAACACTCGCTCAAGCTCTTCATCGATTCCCGGCTGCCACGGGTAGATGGTGCGCAGAGTTTCCCATTCACGCAGCGCATCCTCGTAAAGCTCCTCCGATTCAAACTCCCGCGCCCTCGCGATTTGTGCATCGAGCAAGGTCTGCTTGTTCCGAACGAGCGCCAGCTCTTCGCTGTAGTAAGTCTCCTGTGGGTAACGTTTAAGCGCCTCCTCAAGAATCAGCGCATGCTTACGCCAGTCGGGTTCCGCGGCGAGCTGATGCTCCACCTGGCGCAAATATTCGCCGGCGAGGTCGCTTCGACGGATGTCAATTTGAGATTTCAAATCCTCAAATTCAGGATGTTGCGGGAACTGCTTGATAAAGCCGGCACATAGTGTTTCAGCTTCGGCGAGACGATCTTCCCGCAGGAGCTTTCTTACTTCAGTCAACGCCGAGAGCAGACCGCCAATCTCACCGGCAATGCGCGTTATCTCCTGATCTTGAGAGTTTCGCTTTGAAATCTGCTGCGTGCGCTTCAGCAGATCCAAAAGACTTTCGGTGTTAGCTACTGTCCTGGCCTGATCCTCGACGGCTTTCAACTGCTCGATGCTCCGGAGTCGCTCTTCCCGTGTCCTAGCCTCCTCTTGCGCTTTCAACAAACGGTGTTCTATGTCCTGAACCTGCGCTTGTCCGGGGTATCTGGTCAAAAACTCGCGGGCAACGTTCAGTGCGGCCGGTAAATCGGGAATGACTTCAAAATCGCGAATGGACTTTAAGCACTCATCCAAATCCTCTCGTTTTCGAGCTTCGGCTAAATTCGACTGAAGATCCTTCGGGAGCTTGACCCCCGGATCCAGCGATTGAGCCTGGCTGATCATTGATTCGGCCAATTTTGAATTGATGCGGAGAGCTTCTCGCGAATATCGGACGAGAGATTTGGCTATATCTTTTGCAATGGCAGGCTCGTCGTGGCCGACTCCGAGAGCTTCGTGAAAGCGCGTTTGCCCCTCTGAAAATCGCCCCTCTTCCAAATGCTTGCGTCCTTCTCGCAGGAGCTGCTCAGCATGTGATCGACGTTTCAGCCGATCGTCTACTAAAGTGCGAAGCGCAGAGAGCTCTTCGTCCTGTGGAAACTCGCGCTGCGCTCTTTCCAGGCTCTCCGTAGCTACGGAATAGTCACATTTACGAATGGCTTCGTCTATTTGTGAGATCCACTTCGATCGAGCCTGTTGCTGCTTCTGGCGCAACCGCTCCGTGCACTGTGCGATCGAATTTTCCAAGCCGGGATGAAACGGGTAGATTGCTTGCAGGTTTTTCCACTGTTCGAGCGCTTCGGCAATGGACCCCTGTTCTTCAAGCTTTTGGGCGCGCTGAATGATTGAATCGACCAGCTTTTGTTCATTGCGGACAAGACTCAGCTCTTCTCTGAAATGGGGTTCCTCAGGATATTCGCTAAGAGCTTCCTCAAGAATTTGCGCCCGTTTCGTTAAGTCGGGCTGGGCCGCCAAACGCTTTTCCACTTGCTCCAAGTACTCGGCTGCCAGCTCGCGTTCTCTTGTCTCAGCTTGTGCTTTCAAACCGAGAAAAAGCCGGTCAGTGGAATTTCGCTTCAGGATCTGGTCGCAAATCTGAAGACATTCACGGACGCCGTTTCTCGAAAGAGCTGTGTTCGCTTTCTCGTAAAGCGCGACCTGTTCGCCAATTTCGACGATGATCGGAACCACTTCGGGGTCATTGATATACGATCCGGCGAGAGATTGGCTAGCGGTCAGAAAGGTATGAATGTCGGCGGGATGCTCGGTACGTTTAAGCTCTTCGTTCAGAACGTGCAACTTGTTTATGCAAGCTTCGCGCTCTTCCCGTCTTCGCTTCTCAGCCAGCGCCTTGTCGATGGAACTAAACCGCGCCTGAAGGCGAGCTTCCTTTGGAAATTGGTTCAGCGCGTGGCCGAGCCGTTCATGCGCTGCCTGGAGATTGCCGGCTTCTTCTTCTTGCGAAACTTCGTTGAGCACTTCCCGGATGTGTTCTTCACGTTCTTGTTGTCGAATGCGCTCCCAGGTTTTGGCCGGAACGATCAAACTGGCATCCATCTGAGCAGCCTGCTGAAGGATGACCTCGGCGTTCCGCCAATTCTCGCCAGTGATTTTCTCGGCAGTTTCGAGCAAAGTTGTAAAGACTCTCTCTCGTAATTTGCGCAAGTTATGGCTTAGCTCGGCCGCGCTCTTGAACGAACTCAGCGCGTCATCGAACCGATGCTGCTCAAGCGACTGTTTCGCTTGCTCCAGCAGAGAAGTGACGTTCGTGAATTGTTCAATCTGCTTGTCATATTCGGAACGCAGGCCCCGAATCTCGCTGTCGGCTGGGAATTCTGTTTCGGCGTTTTGCAACAAGCGGCCAACCGATGTGTAATCTTCCTGTTCGAGCCCTCTCCTGACATTGGCCGCCGACTGACGCCTGGATTCCTCACGTTGCCGAACCCACGAGGAAGTCGCACGCGCAATTTCCTGTTCCAAACCTGGGTAAGCGGGAAAAATCTCCTGTAGACTTTTCCACTGCTGAATTGCTTTTTCGAAAGTCCCAGCCTGCTCGAAGCTACGCGCCTTCTCTACGGCAGCATTCACCTCCTTTTGCTTCTCTCGTATCTGATGAAGCTCTTTCTGGAACTGCTCATCCTGGGGAAAGGCCTTGAGAGCTTCGTCGAGGATCCGGGCTTGCGCGTCGAGATCGGTCTCGCTTCGGAGCCGCTCGACAATGCTGCGGCGATGAGCAGCGGCCTGCTGTTCTCGGCGCTCGGTTATATCGACCAACAACGCTTCTAACGCTGGATATTTTGGGTACTTGTTCAGGTATCGCTGGTAGATCGTTTGGGCACCGGTTAGATCATCACTCTCCAGGCGCTTACGGGCCTGGGCTATTGCGGAGTTGAGAGTATCGTGTTCGCTTCGAACTCTACGGTAAAACTCTTTATATTCGTTGACTCGTTCCCTCGCCTCGTTCGATTGGCGTGTGAGATTTGCGAGTTGCTCCAAATCCTCAATGGCAGAATCAATCTTGCCTTCCAGCCAAGCTGCTTGGGCGGCTTGGTACAGGCGCTCCTGCTCCTGGCGCTGCCGTAGAACCTCCTTCTGCCTTGAATCCACGTCGCCTAGCAATTGGCGGGCCTGCGGATCGTTTGGACGTAATCTCAAGGCATCTTGTACGGCCTGACGCGCACCTGTAAACGCCGAACGTTCTAAATGTTCGGACGCTGTTTTCAAAAGCTCGGCAACCTTTTGATCTGTTAAGACGGCTTCGATCTTTTTCTTCAGAGCGAGAGCGGAGCCATTTGCAGGATCTAACTCGAGAATTTCCTGAATTTTGCGCAGGGCGAGTGTAAACTCTTCCTGATCAAAGCATCGGTTCGCGGATTCGACCAAGCGATCTGTTCGTTCGCTTTGAACTGCTTTGTCGAGCTGCTGGTGAAGCTCAGAAATTCCCGGGTCGCTGTGACCCTCGGATTCGAGCTCCCGGATAATCTCAAATGCGAACTGGTAATCCTTGTGATCGAAACTGCGCCGCGCGCGCTCCAACCGGATTCGCATGCCGGAAGGATTCAGCGCCTCGACGGTTTCGTTGCGCATCGCCCTTTGCAACGCATCCGCGAATACTGCAGCGGATTCGAATCGGTTCCAGGGATCCTTTGCCATTGCTTTCGCCACGACTTGAGCGACGGCCCGACTGACTGATGGATTTAAGTCGGACGCAAGCACTGGGTTATAGCTAGTAATGGCGGCTGCGATATCGGCGTCGGAGTCCCTCCGGCCGGGATCTCGCAAAAAAGGGTGAACCGCGGTCAGAGCTTCGTAGGCGACTGCGGCAAGAGAGAAAAGGTCGCTTCGGTTGGTGAGCTGCCTGAAAGTGATCTGCTCAGGAGACATGTACTGCGGCGTCCCACGCACCCCAGTGGAATTGCTTCCCAACAGGTGAGCGACACCAAAGTCGATGATTTTGACTGCGTCGTCGTGAATGACGAAGATATTTCGCGGCTTGATGTCCCGGTGGAGTAGGCCTCGATCATGAGCAGCTTGCAGACCTCGACATGCCTGGGAGATTATGTCGACACAGCGGCTCATAGCCAGAGGTATGGCGGCTGGATAAACGAGGTCGTAGAGCGTGCGGCCAGGCAGAAGCGGCATAACGAAATACGGTTTCGTTACGCCTTCTTCGTCAAACTCTCCCATATCAAAAATCTCGACCACATTGGGGTGCACCATTGCAGCGAGGACGCTGCATTCGCGATAGAAGAGCTCAACGAAGACGCTATTCGGAGCACCGTGAAGGGTTTTAAGCGCTACATCGCGCCGCATCAGCGTGTCAAAAGCCTTATACACGACGCCCATGCCGCCGCTACCGAGGACACTTTGGACTTCGTAGCGGTTCTTAATGATTAACGGCCCAGCCACCTGTGACCTCGAATGCCCTACACATGACGCAGCTTTATCTTAATGCGGAGTACCGGAATGGAAATGATCCTGCCTCCGAGCCGAGCGATGACACCTCTGCAATTCGACGCCCGCGAGTGGACACACGGATGATGCAGCACCGGTGTTGGCTTCTGCTGTTGAGATTCCCACAGGTGACGGCAAGAATTGCCAGTACGTTGATACTAGTACTTTCGTGGCGCTTCCGGAGGATACCCCTGAAACGTATGGTAATATGCTTTCACTACGTAGAGAAATTTCTAAAAACCCGAGGATTTTGCGACGTGTTTAAAGCCCATTTCTTGAGTTTCGTGACAGCATCGGCGTTTGTTGTACCGATGTTTTCGCAATCAGTGCCGATTTCCAGCGTTCCCGGTTTGGGGAAGGTGCTTCCTCCTACGAATGCATGCACGGGACAGGCCGGATTGGCTTGTGCGATTCCGAATTTGTATGGACCGTACGGCCTAGCGTTACCCAATCCGACGCACGCCGCGCACTTCAACTCCAGTTTCCAGTCGAATTTTTCGGCCCTGAACGAGGCAATTGCAACCCAGCTTACGTTGTTGCCCCTGGCCAGCCCGGCATCTGGCTTTACCTACAAAATCGATCCCACGACCGGAGTGATCACGCGATCAGCGGAGAGTTTCGGGCCGGTTCTTACAGAGCGGGCGGAAACGATTGGCCGGCACAAATTTTACGTGGGAGTTACTTTTCAGCGATTCCGCTTCGACAAACTGGATGGCATACCTTTGCATAACCTGCCAGTCGTGTTTACGCACGAGCCGAATAGCTTCAGGGGTCAGTCAGAGCCTTTCGAAACGCAATTTATCTCGACTACAAACTCGCTCGACTTGAAAGTAAATCAATTCACTGTCTTTGGTACTTATGGGCTGACAGATCATATCGATGTGTCGGTTGCAGTGCCCTTCCTGGATATCGGGTTCAACGCAGCCTCGTACGCAACGATCAACCGGACTGTGGATACAGAGCCTCTGGGGTTCGTAAAGGGGGCTTTTGTCCCGTGCTGCAGCATGGGACCGCCTTATGCCCATTATTTTGATCCGAAAAACCCGGCGACGAGTCTTACGCGGACGTTTTCAAACGGTCAATCTTCGCCGGACATTTTTGCAAATCCGGCTAAAACCGGAGACCTTTATTGGGATCCGAGCAACAATAGCGCTGCGGGGATAGGTGACGTAACGGTTCGATTTAAGGCGAGCGTTTACCGAAGCGAACGCGTGAGCTTAGCGCTGCTTTCGGACCTACGATTTCCTTCGGGAGACGAGCGGAACTTCCTGGGTTCTGGCGCTTACGGCGTGAAGCCCTTCGCGGCCTTGTCCGTCCGTACCGGATGGCTGACTCCGCACGTGAATTTGGGTTACCAGTGGAACGGGTCGTCGCTTTTGGCTGGTGATGTGTTGACCGGCACGAAAAGCAACCTTCCAGGGTTTGCTTTCTTTTCGGTCGGGACAGATTTCGGAGTCTGGCGCAAGCTGACGCTGGCGGCCGACTACTTGGGACAGGAGCTGATTAACGCACCTCGGGTGGAGAGCGCGACGTATACGTCTCTGGGCCCTCTCGTCACGACGGGACAAGTGGGAACATTCCCGACGATCACCACGGCAGATCCTAACGGTGCTCCTCTAAGGCAGACCTATAATCAGAGCAACGCAGCCGTGGGTTTCAAATACAACATATTCGGCCGTTTGTTGTTTACCGGGAACGTACTGGTTGCGTTGAATCAAGGCGGTCTCCGTGAAAGAGTTGCACCGCTTATTGGGCTGTCGTATACGTATTAGGCGCGCGCCACAACCCGGCTTGGCAGATAGTACGCCGTCCCGACTGGGACAGCTTATGATTCAAATAATTCGGAGAGGTTGACTTCAATTTCTCCCGCGTGGAGAGAACCGTTTGTAGGGATTTCCTGCTCGCACTCGCCCGTTGAGCACTCCCAAGCACGCCGTTGTACGGGATCTATGACCCAGCACATGGCTACCCCGCGATGGTGAAATTCTCTGCATTTATCGAAGAGTTCGCGTATGCGCTGTGAGGGCGAAAGAATCTCTATACACAGCCGCGGAGGGCCTGCGAGAATACCATGCTCTTCATAAGCCTGGTTGGGCCAGGTCATCACGACGTCCGGAATCAGCACTATGCGATCGGCAAAACGAATAGATAACTCGTGAATCACTTCTCCCAAATGTGAGAACCGGCGCAGCAGATCCACTAACCGAAGCTCGATCAGCATGTGATCTCGTGTGCCCGTCGGCTTCTGTGTCAGCTGGCCGTGAATATATTCGCATTCCGGCTTGATATTCAACCGGAAATAGTCTTCGAGCGTAACTCGGATCGCGCTCGTTACCATGGCAATGGTTAACGGAGCCCTCGTCGCCTTATTCCGAATCTTTTTCTCGAGACAACAAACCCGCCACGGAGTTTACCAAGCCGGATGCCGCCCCGAGCGCCGAGCCGACAACTTTCGCGGCAGTCAAGATTGTCGAGGTTTGCGAATCAGCGCGATTCTCTCCCGCGAGTTTCTCCTCAGCATCGAACCAATCCACCTCGGGGGTTCCAAGAGGGCAGCCACGCTCCTTCCAAAGCTGATAGGCGAGGAGCTGGATGTCTTCGTGACGTGGGGCAGCCCAACCCGGGAAAGAGGCAGACGGAGGATTTTCTTGTTGCACGTTCATAAGCTCTCCACTATCTATTATCGATTTTGATGTACCGTGGAGCAATCATATAAATGCTCTGCGTTTACTTTGGGGCCGGCCGGAGTCGTAACGTGGCGCTTGCGTTCCGCTCAATCGAATGGAAGCCCTCATCCATTGGGCCGGCGCGCGTGACGATACCACCGGGCCAGCCAGTTGGGTGAAACGCCGCACCAATATAAGACTTGCAGTGTCATCCAATGCAGCCATATCAGCGCGAAATTGCGCTCCTCAAAGCGGCGAGATGAAGTAGTCAGGCGGCAGGGGAGATGGACAAATCGGCCGGCCCGACGCAAACGGCGAAGAAGGTCCAGATCTTCAAAAAGTGCGAGAGGCGCGAAGCCGCCGATCTTTTCATAGACGTCACGCCGGACGAAGATACCCGAATCTCCATAGCAGAGCCCCAACACACGAAGCATGGGGTAGATAGCAGTGAGCTGCCTGGCCGCGCGCGAGGACCCGTCAAACAAGAGGCCGAAGTTGCCGCCAGCGAGCGATTTGTCTTTTAGAGCTTGCGTGATCTCATGCAATGCACTGGCTGGAGGGATTGAATCGGCGTGAACGAACCACAGCGCGTCCCCGGTTGCTTCGAGGGCGCCCTGGTGCATCTGCTGGCCACGTCCCCTGGGCGCTCGGATGACGCGGACGCCTTGAGAGCAGGCGAGTTCGACTGTGCGATCGGTGCTGCCGCCATCGACCACAATGATTTCTTTGTCTCCTGAGAGTTTCTGAAGCGATTGCACGATCCCCTGAATCCGCGCTTCTTCGTTCAAGACGGGGACAATGATGCTAATTCGCATTCAGCGTTTTAAAAATATTGTGTTCGAAAAGCCAGGCTCGTGTTGCTGGAGCTATGGCAGGCAGGTCAAACAAACTCGAGGCTAGCAGAGCGAGATCAGCAGGCGTATCGACGTCGAAGAGCTGAGCGGTGTACTGAACAGAGAACTCAAACTGCTCCAAACGGTGGACGGTTGCCAGGCAGGTCTGGTGATTGCTCCAGGGCAAGCCACTGAGCAGACCCGGCGGGCATCTAGGGAGACCTAGCAGATAGAAGCCGCCGTCATGCGAAGGTCCAACCACCGCTTGCTGGGCATGCAGCGCTTGCAATGCGTCTCTCAGGTGCGAAGGAGAGAACAGCGGCGAGTCCGCCCCAATTGCAACGGCCGCAGGAGCGATATTGAGCGCTCGGGTCAGGATGTACTCTAATCGGGTGCCGAGATCACCATCGCCTTGCAGCCAGATGTCGTCGGGCGGAATGGAAACGGGAAATGCGCCACTCTCGCTGGTAGCCAACACGGGCCGTACTCCGGGACAGGAGCGGACAGCCCGCCATACATCGCAGAACATTGCAGAGGCGAGTTTAGCTGCGGCTTCATCCCCAATGACTTGCGCGAGGCGGGTCTTGACCTTTCGAGGGATCGGCGGCTTCGCAAACACACAGACAGGAATCACCTCTGCCTTTATAGCTCTGTTGTCGAGCGCCGACGGCGATGAGCCAAGCAAGCCCACAGAAAAACTGCCGGCCCGCTCAGCCCTCCGTCTTCCGTCGGCGCAGCGCTCAACCCGACCACGCCATGTCTGGCGGCAGCATAAGGGAAACGGCCCAGCGCTCCGTTCCCGCGTTATTCACCCCGACAACTCGGCTGATGATTAATCGTCAGTGGAGAAGAAACTTCCGAGACTGCCGCTGGCGAGCGCTCCGAGCGGATTCTTCTCATCGCCGGAGTGGCGGTGCTCCGCGGGTGCAAGCTCATGACGCAGGCGCTCGAGCGTCATGCTTTGCAAAATGACGCGACCCGGACCAGTAAGAGTGGTGAGGAACAGACCCTCGCCGCCAAAGATCGCCGTTCGAATGCTGCCAACCATTTGAATGTCGTAATTCACTGAGGGTTCGAAAGCCACCAGATGCCCGGTCTGCACTTGCAGAATTTCTCCAGGGCCCAGATTGAAATCTACGTGATCTCCGCCGGCATGTACGAAAACCGCACCGGGCCCAGTGAGTTTTTGGAGAATAAAACCTTCACCTCCCAACAGACCTGCGCCGAGCCGTCGAACTAGCGCGATATCCAGGTTTACAGTGCCTTGCGCAAACAAGAACCCATCGCGCTGTACCATAATGGTCTGACCGGCGGCGAGCTCGAATACCTGGATTTTGCCTGGATAATGCCCCGCGAAGCCTACCTCGCCGACTGCTCCAGTGGCGCGGAAGTAGGTCCAGAACAGCGATTCCCCCATCAATTTGCGTTTAATCGCGCCAATGATCTTATCCCCGAAAGACTGCCCGGTCATGCGGGTAGTCCAATCGACGTTCGCGGACTTGTAGATCATTTTGCCGGCTTCGGCATAAATCTCTTGACCAGGTTGTAAGTGCACTTTCGCGATCTGGAGATTATGACCCTCAATGTCGTACTTGAGAGGTTCAGCCTGCGCAGCGGGCGGATTATAAGTGGCAGCTACGCCGCCGACAATGGACTGGCCGCAATTCAGGCAGAACTTAGCCGAATCGCCGAGCTGGGTACCGCAATTTGTGCAAAAGGCCATATCTCTCCTTACTCGTGCGCACCGGAATGCAGGCGACTACATGCCATCGTGCGCGGCTTCTTATTTATCCTAAACCGCATCCGAGCGAGAAGCGCAAGGCGGCACAAACATCATCCATTCGACCAGTACTCAAGCTGCCGACACGGCCACGCTGCGACGTTCTCCCAAACGCGATACTCCTCGCTCCGCTGCGGGTGAGCGATGTAGCAGCGCCGGTCACGATGCTCCAGCTCTAAGTCGCGCAAATGCGCAAGGTGTGCCTGCAACGCACGGCGGATCAGCGCCGACCGGTTGATTTTGCTGCGTTTTGCCGCCAGATCCGCCGCTTTCAGAAGTTTTGCATCGAGTACCACCTGAATCGTTTCCAGGTGTGGATTCGCATCCACAGGGTAGTCCACAGCTCGAAACGTGTCTGCATTGCCTTTCAGCGCCAGCCGGTACAGTGGAGGAACAGATCATGATCAGCCGGCGCAACGTAGCTATAGCCTTGCTGTTCTCTTTTTGCCTGATCTTCCTTTTGGAACGGGGACCCTATCGCGCCATTCGATTCTCGAAATCCTATGACTTCTCGACCATTTATGCAGCCGCACGCTGCTGGACGAAAGGTGAGAATCCTTACGAGATCACGGGATTAAAGACGGAATTGGCGAAGGCGGGCGCACCGCCCAGCCTGATCTCTCAGCAGGACGTAAACCCATGCTTGTATTTCATAACGGCTATGCCCTTGGTAGCGCTTGTAGCGTGGCTACCTTGGACAGCGGCAAACCTTGCGTGGTCTGTACTTCTGCTGGTTTGTTTTGCGGCATCAATGGTTGCCATTCTCAAGCACACGAGCTTGTCAAAACAAAATAGATGGATTTTTGGGAGCCTGGCGCTTCTCTTCTGCCCCACTTACGTCGGACTCATGTATGGGAATCCGAGTGTTCTCGCCATCAGCCTTGTTGCGCTCGCAATCTGTTTTGCACTCGAGCAGCGGTTCTGGATAAGCGGAATTTTGCTGGGCGTGGCGCTCTCCTTGAAACCCCAAATCGCGCTCTGTGCTATTTGCGTCTTAATCGTCTGGAAATATTGGCCGGCAACATTGATCGGCTTAGCAGTGGTAGCCGTGACGGCCCTGGTAAGCGTCTTGCGCGCGCCTTCAATGGGAGATTATTGGCAGTGGCTGCAATCACAGCAGCGCAACATAGCAATCACCTTTAGCCCGGGTGGGAAGAGTGATCCGAGCCCCAATAATCCCTGGGCTGGTGAGCTCTTAAACGGACAAACAATTACATCCCTCTTTACGCCCAACGGTCGCCTTCGTGATGCCTCGCTCTGGATTTTTGCAGCGGGCTTGGTTGTTCTGTACTTCTATTTCCGAAGGAGGTTATCCTCGGGGCATCAATGGAGAGACGTCGGCTTCTTCTGTGCATTGACGACTATAGTTGCGTACCACCGCTATTATGATGCTCAAGTATTTCTCCTGCTCATTCCGCTTCTCGTCGAATCGTGGAGAGCGCAAGAACGGAAGACCGCTGCGGGATTAGGGTTCTGTCTGTTGTTGCTGGCCTTCCCATCTCAGTCCGTGCTTCCGAAGTTGTTAGGCCTCGGCGCAACGGTTCGCTCACTGCCGGAGATGATTCTGTTACGGCACCAACCCGTTGCCGTATTCGCGATCGCTTTCATTCTGGTATTCAGTCGCGCATTTGCGAGTCGGATGGCGGGAACAGAAATCTCAAGGCATCCCGCATGCGGAAGCCCCAGGCTTTCTCGTTGTGCCCCGCGCCGTGATCTGCCACGAATTTGAGATCGTATCCATCCTGCCAGCCCTTGGCCAGAAGCGCATCACGCAAATCCTCAACATTCTTGACGCAGGATTCGGGATTCTGGCCTTCGCAGGTGCCGATATCCAGCCAGATCTTCTGGGCTGATTTGTTGCGCAGTTTGCGAACTTCCCTTAGAATCGCGCGATTCGCCCACCATATCGATGGCGACATGACGATCAGCTTTCCGAAAGTTCGAGGATAGTGCAAACCGAGATAAAGAGTCACCAGCCCGCCGAGCGACGAGCCTCCCAACCCGCTGTTGCCGGCATCGGCAAGGGTTCGATATTCCGCATCGATGAACGGCTTGAGATCTTCGACAATCAGTTTGCCGTATGCTCGCGCGCGCCCGCCCCGTCCGCGGCGATCCCGCACGTGCGTATATTCATATACTCGCTGTGGGCCGGAGTTGTACACCCCGACGATAATCAAAGGCTCGATTTGCCCGGTTTGAATCAGCTCCTCTGCCAATTCATCAAGACCCCACTCATTCCCCGCAAAGGCAGTAGCCGCGTCAAATAGATTCTGTCCGTCGTGTAAGTAAAGGACTGGATAACGTCGGTCTTCCGCCCAGTTGTAATCGGGCGGCAGGTAAACAATGACGTCCCGGGCATCTCCGGTGAACCGGGATGAAAGCGCCTTATGAAATCGAAGAGTACCGGTAAGGGTATGGTTCAAAGGGTTCGGGTGGGCAAGCGGCGCCTCTATCGCCTGGCCGGCGCCGGAGATAGTTCTAGCTCTTAATAAAATCGAGTGACGCCGAGTTCATGCAGTAGCGGAGGCCGGTCGGCTGGGGGCCATCGTCGAACACGTGGCCCAGATGGGCCTCGCATTTGGCGCATCGGACTTCGTTGCGAATCGCGCCATAGCTCGCGTCCAGCCGGTTTTCTACATTTTCCTTGGCGATGGGTTGCCAGAAACTTGGCCAACCGGTGCCGGACTCGAACTTCGTGTCCGAAGAAAACAAAGCGTTGCCACAGCACACGCACCGGTAGATTCCGTGTTCGTGGTTGTTCCAGTACTTGCCCGTGAAGGCGCGCTCCGTCCCGGCATGGCGCGTGACCTCATATTGCTCGGGTGTCAGCTGCTGGCGCCAGTCGGCGTCCGACTTCTGAACTTTCTCCACTTCTATAATTCCCTTTCTCTGGCCTGAATCCGTGAAATCGACAAGCTTCACCATTTTGCTGGACTTGAAGAGCCCCGAGGCCGATGCTCCGAAGCTGCCTGCGAGAGTCAGCCCGGCCCCCGCAGCGACCGAGAAACTGCTCTTCAGGAATGTTCTGCGTCGCATATCTATATGGTAATTCGTTCGCCACAGCTCTTTTGTTACGCTCGCCAATCTTGATAACTTAAAAGCATGCCGATCTTCGAATACTCTTGCGACGATTGTGGAACGAAGTTTGAGAAGCTGGTGCGCCGGAGCTCGGAAACTGACGCGGTGCGATGCCCGTCGTGCGGTGAAAATCGCTTGACTACCGAGTACTCGACGTTTGCCGCGAGATCCGGCGCGTCTAAACAATCTTCGGCCGTCGAGGGATGCGGTAGCGGGATGTGCGGGGCCAATATGTGCCAGGGCGGCATGTGCGGCATGAACATGAATTGAAGTCGCGGTTAATTTTTTATCTCGGCGCGGGGGTCTCACATTTCAGGAGGCTTCCACATGCCCGGATACGGATCTCCAGCATGTACAGAACAATGATGACGTTCACGGCCAGCACGCCTATGCGCTCCCAATCGGCGCGCTCCGCAATTTTGAGGAGCTCCCAAGGGAGATACATCGCGCCCGAAAGCAAAGCAAACCACTCGGCCCAGACGCGCCGATTCCACAATCCCCAAGCTTCAACAAATCGCACGGTGCAATAAGTCACCACGGCTGCCGCAATCGTCAAAAGTCTCGCATCCGATACTTTTGTGGCGGCATTCATAAGCATGCTTCCAATCCGCCGATCCGGATTAATGTGCAGGTGAAACAACAGGCTCTCGGTCAGATTCCAAGCATGTTTATGCACCAGGAGCAGAGTGATTCCGAGCACGAGCACAACTGTACCCTTCAGAGCTTCGAAACTGGCTACGGCGCGAAGCCCCACCGCGCTGCTTCGTTCGTCGACAGCTTCGATAGGGGGCTGGTGGAGGTCGGCTGCGGAACTGCTCATGCTCCGATACTGCCATATCTGGGGACTGTGCGGCGGCAGAAGCTAAAATAGTCCTTCCATGAACACTGCCCAGTCGCTATTTTTGTGCGGCCTGTTGTCTCTCCCGGCGTACCCGCAAACCGCAAGCATTCGGGGGTTTCTGGCGAAAGATGTATCGAGCGAGCAGAAGCTGGAGCAGCAGGCGCAGAGCACCCCAGACTCGACGCGGTTACGAGAGTACATGGAATTCCTGGCCGGAGAGCCGCACAACGCCGGTTCGCCGCGATCGAAAGCAGTTGCCGGGCATATTCTGGGCATGTTAAAGGATTGGGGGCTCGAGGCCAGCATAGAAGAATTCGAAGCATTGATGCCCTATCCAACCATCCGCCAGGTTGAAGTTCTCGGACCGAAGCGCTACGTAGCCAAGCTGAAAGAACCGGCTGTAGCCCAGGACCCGACCAGCGGCCAGGCGCGCCAGTTACCCACTTACAATGCTTACGCTGCAAGCGGCGATGTCACAGGCGAGGTGGTGTATGCAAATTTCGGCGTGCCTGCCGATTATGAGTGGCTCGCCAAAGAAGGCATTGATGTCAAAGGCAAGATTGTCCTCACCCGATACGGAAAAAGTTGGCGCGGCATCAAGCCCAAAGTCGCGGCGGAGCACGGCGCAATCGCTTGCCTGATTTATTCGGACCCGCACGAGGACGGCTATTTCGAAGGTGACGTCTACACGAAAGGACCTATGCGGCCGCCCGAAGGTGTCCAGCGCGGGAGCGTTATGGACATGCCTTTATATCCCGGCGATCCGCTATCGCCCGGGTGGGCATCCGAGAAAGGCTCGAAGCGCCTCGCGATCTCCGAAGCGAAAACGCTGATGAAGATCCCGGTTCTTCCCCTTTCTTATAGCGACGCTCAACCGATATTGGAACAATTGACCGGCCCAGTCGTTCCCCGCGACTGGCGCGGCGCGCTGCCCATTACGTACCACGCCGGCCCAGGCTCGACGCGCGTCCATATGAAGACGGACTACGACTGGACCAGCAAACCGCTCTACGATGTCATCGCTACGATCCCAGGATCGGAGTCGCCGGACCAGTGGGTCATCGCCGGCAATCATCATGACGCCTGGGTGAACGGCGCGGACGATCCAGTCTCCGGGGCGGCGGCTCTTTTGGAGACGGCGCACTCGCTCGCGAATCTGCAAAAGCAAGGTTGGAAGCCCAAACGCACGATCAAAATCGCTTTCTGGGACGGTGAAGAGTTTGGGCTGCTCGGCTCGACAGAGTGGGCCGAAAAGCATCAGGAGGAGCTGAAGCAAAAGGCGGTCGCCTATCTGAATTCAGATAACACCGCGAAAGGCTGGATTCACGTCAGCGGCTCTCATACTCTCGAAGAATTCGTCACCGAAGTGGCCGGAGCGGTTCTGCAGCCGGGCACGACCACCAACCTGGTCGAAGGTTCGCTGCACCATCCACCAAGCATGGACCAGGAAGAAGCGGAGGCCGCGAAAGGATCTTCCAAAAAGGAAAAGACGTTTACCATCGGCGCGCTTGGCGCAGGCTCGGATTACGTTGTTTTCCTGGATTACCTGGGCGTACCCAGCATGAATGAGGGTTTCGGCGGACAAACCAAGAGCGGTATCTATCATTCCATTTACGATTCAATTTACTGGTACACACATTTTTCCGATACCGATTTTCTAGATGGTAAAGCGCTATCCCAATACACGGCCACGGCGCTCTTGCGGCTCGCCAACGCGTCTGTGCTGCCCTTCGAATTCGGTCGGTTTGCCAGTACGGTGAACGGTTACCTGGATGAAATTCAAAAAGAGGCGCAAACCAGCGGGCAGACTATCGATTTCTCCGCACTGCGCAAACAGGTCGCCGAGCTGAAACAAAGCGGAGAGAAATACAACGTCTTATTGCAAGCGCTAACGCGGAAGGATTCTCTGGATGCAGTCCGCGTGAAGGCTCTCAACGAATCTCTGATGCGCACGGAACGAGTGCTGACCCGTCCGGAAGGACTGCCGAACAGGTCGTGGTACAAGCACCAGATCTATGCGCCCGGGTTCTACACAGGCTATGGAGTGAAGACCCTCCCGGGCATTCGCGAAGCAGTAGACAGCAAGAATTGGGCGCTAGCCCGCCAAGAAGCGCAAATTGTCGAGCAATGTCTCACAGAAATGAATCAAGTCGTGAGCGAGTCCATCTCCGACTTGTCAGGACTCTAATTTTCGAAAAGCGCTCACCGTACTCCAAATCCAGAAATCTTTTCTACCGCCTCATCCCGCTCCTCGACCGTTCTGACCTCAGCCATCCGCGGACCCATATATAAAGCAGCGGCGAGGTCGCTCAGCCGCTCCGCAGGTCCCACGGCATACACTTCCACGCGGCCGTCATTCAGATTCCGGGCATAACCGGAGAGCCCCAGCTCACTTGCTTTGTGCTGGACAAAAAATCTGAACCCCACGCCCTGCACGCTCCCTGCGATAAACCATCGTTTCGCGCCTTTGCGGTCCATAAGGACATTTTCGGCTACGGCTTTGCCACACTGAAGCAAGAACCATGCCGTTCCCAGTACACCGCCCAAGGCGCTTACGTTCGTCTGAATCCATACGGCGATTGGTGCGAGAGACGCATATCACTGCATCGCAGTTGATCCTTCCCCTGTTTGTCTGCCCCGGAGAAGGAGCGCGAAAAGAGATCGCCTCGATGCCGGGACACGCGCAGCTCTCCATCGACAATCTGGTCCGTGAAGGCGAAGCGTGCAAAGCTCTCGGTATTGGCGGAGTGATCCTCTTCGGCATACCCGATCAGAAGGATGAATTTGCCTCAGGAGCTTATACACCTGATGGAATCACACAGCGCGCGGTTCGCGCCCTGAAGCAAGAAGCCCCGGGCCTGCTCGTGATTACCGACGTTTGCAACTGTGAGTACACGAGCCACGGACATTGCGGACTTGTCAAAAACGGCGATGTTGATAACGATGCCACGTTGGAATGGCTTGCGAAAACCGCCGTTTCACATGCTAATGCCGGGGCCGACATCGTTGCGCCCAGCGACATGATGGACGGCCGGGTCGCCGCAATCCGAAAGGCTTTGGACAGCGCCGGACACATCAAGACGCCGATTCTGTCGTATGCCGCCAAGTATGCGTCTGTGTTCTACGGCCCGTTTCGGGAAGCGGCGGAATCAGCGCCTCAGTTCGGAGATCGGCGGGGGTATCAAATGGACCCCGCCAACGGCCGCGAAGCCTTGCGCGAGATCGCTCTCGATCTGGAAGAGGGCGCGGACATGGTTATGGTAAAGCCGGCCATGCCATACCTCGACATCATTCGCGAAGCGAGGCAGCAGTTCGATATGCCGCTAGGCGCTTACCAGGTGAGCGGCGAATTCAGCATGATTATGGCGGCCGCGAATAATGGCTGGCTTGATCTGGATAGAACGATTCTGGAATCGCTCACCAGTATCCGCCGCGCCGGCGCGGATTTCATCCTGACTTACTTCGCCAAGCGAGCAACCCAACTGCTCGGGTGAGGCCTGTTCGCTTCTACTCTTCCGGTAATCTTCCCGACAGGTAATATCGCTGCGGATCGCCGTGCCGGCCGCCGATACTCGGGCCCCGCACAATATGCACCGCCACAGGTTGGCCGGGCTTTAGGGTCGCTTGCACTTTCATTACGTCGTCGGGCCCATAGACCGGTTGCCGGTTGATCGAGAGTATGGCATCGCCTTCTTGCATGCCGATGTCGTCGGCGAAAGATCCTGCGTCAACCGACACCACTTTCACCCCGTCCTTCTCCTCGATCTTTAGATCCTGCCGCTCTTTTTGGGTCAAGCGCATGATCGTTATACCGAACTTGACCTGTGCCAAAGGCTTTTCGGCTTGCGGAGTCTCATCGTGGTTCTCGGCGTACTGCGGTTCGTCCTTCCATAC
The DNA here is from genome assembly GCA_963758245.1 of uncultured Acidobacteriaceae bacterium. Taxonomy (GTDB): domain Bacteria; phylum Acidobacteriota; class Terriglobia; order Bryobacterales; family Bryobacteraceae; genus Bog-105. The sequence continues at coordinate 145,029 of CAVWUV010000009.1, forward strand.
CACCGCTCTCTCTTCCACAGCCACTTTGAAGTCCAGACGCTTGCCGCCGCGATCAATTGTGAACAATGCCATTGAACCGATCGGCTGGTCAGCTACCTTGTTGACCAGCTCTTCTCCATCCTTTACCGGCCGGTCGTTCATCGCAACGATCACGTCGTCCGGCTTTATTCCTGCCTTGCCCGCAGGACCATCGCTCGCTACGCTCTCCACAAGCACTCCATGATCCAGGCCGAAGGCTTGCAGGGTATCCGCCTGGCTGCCGTTTCGCGTCCACTTGATTCCGATGGAGCCGCGCACCACCCGCCCTTCGCGAATGATGTCGTTGTAAACTTTCACGGCCATGTTAGAAGGCAAAGCAAAACCAATCCCTTCATAAGAGCCGCTGCGCGTCGCGATCATCGTATTAATGCCGATCACTTCGCCTCGTATATTCAGCAACGGGCCGCCGCTGTTGCCTGGATTAATCGCCGCATCGGTTTGCAGAAAATGTTGGAATTGGTTGGCGCCGTTCAAGTCCCGTCCCGTAGCGCTCACGATCCCAGCCGTAACCGTCGCCTGTAATCCAAAAGGCGAACCGATAGCTATCGCCCAATCGCCCACTTCTACGCTGTCGGAATTGCCGATTTGTACGGGTACTAACGGGTGTTTTGTGTCGATCTTCAATACCGCAACGTCGGTCTCAGTGTCGTAACCAACTACGCGCGCCTTGTATTCGAGCTCGTCGCCGGTCAGCTTGACTTTAATCCGGTCCGCTTTCTCGACGACATGGTGATTCGTAAGAATATAGCCGTTCTTATCGACAATAAAGCCGGTCCCGGAGCCTTCCGTCCGGAATGCATGGGGTTCGCTCCCCCCAAAAAACCGCTTAAACATGTCCGATGGGTCCTGGCTCTTCGGTTCTTGACCCTGGCTGCCGCTGTTCTCATCTTCATCCGTCTCTTCATGCGACCGTTTCCGGTTGCTCGCCGCCTTCGGCAGATAATCGGACTCAATGTAAACGACCGAGGGTTCAACCCGCTTGGTCAGCTTCGTAAACTCGTTCGCAATCGGTACCGCTTGCGGAATGGTCAATGGCGTCGCGTCCGGCGCAATCGGGGAAGTCTGCCGGTCCGCTTTGGCTCCCGTGTTTACGACCGTCCCAATAAGGATGCCAACGAGAAGGGTGACGAGCAATAATGTAAAGCTCAGCAGTTTTTGCTGCTTTATTCTCTGGAAGAACGCCATCGGCGAGAAAACCTTTCGAAGCGGTTATCTTTAAGTATAGAGAACTTACCCTCTCTCCCGCGAGAAAAAGTAGCCTCCGTTCCTGGTACTGGTATTCGGATGTTATGTACGAGGCGCGGGTTTCAATTCTACGGCCAGGATGCCGATAAGAATCAGTCCTCCGCCGCAAACGGCTGCAAGCGTCAAGTTTTCGCCTCCCACCAGGACCGCTGTGGCGAGCGCAAATACCGGCTCCAACGCGAAGATCAAAGCCGTACGCGTCGGCGTTGTGTACTGTTGCCCCCAGGTCTGCAAAGCAAAAGCAATCGCGGTGGCAAAAATAGCCGTCAGTACAACCGCGAAAATAACGGCGCCGCTCCAGATCGCCTTCGGCGGGTCGGCAAAGAGCGAAATCGTCGAGAGCCCTGCCGCACAGACAATCTGGCCTAGCGCTACCGCCTCAAACCGTTCCCGTTGGGAGTAATACCCGAGCACAAGCAGATGGATCGCAAACGCGCCCGCGCAGCCGATCGTCAACAGATCTCCACGATTCATTTCGAACTCGCCCTTCGAAGCAGGAATCATCAGTAGCGCCATTCCCCCGGTGGCGATCAAGATTCCAATAAGTTCGCGGGTTTGCGGTAATCGCCGGTAAACCGCTGCGCTGATTAGCGGAACCAGCACAATATACAGCCCTGTGAGAAACCCTGAGTTCCCCGCGGTGGTATATTTCAAGCCGAAGGTCTGCAGGATGTAGCCAAGCCACAGAAATATTCCCGCGACCCCTCCGCCTCGAATTCCTTTTGAGATCGCGCCTCGATCGGCGCTTCGAAACGCGCCGGAAAACATCAGCAGCATGCACAGGCTGGCGAGACCAAACCGCACCGCCAGAAAGTACATGGTCGAGATTTCATGGAGCGCGCGCTTGACAACGACGAATGTTACGCCCCAAATCAGAGCTACAATCGCGAGCGCGAGATCCGCTTGCCAGCGCGCAGGCGTTTTCTTCAATGCCAATTCGGACCCTGGAGCAAAGCGGGTTATTACGCGTGAAGACGACTCTGTTCCGCTAGCGAAGCTAAAACCAGCAGAATGCGCCGCAATCCCAGCTCCCGCCCGTCAGGCTGATACCACTCCTGGTTCGTGTGCGCTCCGCCGCCCTGTCCGCCCGCTCCGATCGAGATCGCCGGAATCCCCATAGAAAGCGGTACGTTGGCATCCGTAGAAGCGCAATCGATGCGCGATCGAATATTCAGATATGCGTCGACGCCCTGAATAGTGCGAAGCAAAGGCGATTCATCGGGCAGCTTTCCCCCAGGGCGTGACCCAAGCTCCTTGATCTTCGCCGTTAGCCGGCTTGTGCGCCCTGGCCGATTTTCGCGCTCCAGACTTTGCTCTACCGCCGGAGTCAACAGAGTAGAAAGCTCTTCAAGCATTTCGAGCTCCTCTGCTCTCAAATCGAGTTTGGCGCGTGCGCTCGAAGGAATAGAATTGATGCTGCTGCCGCCCTCGACAATCCCGAAATTGTAAGAGCAGCGCCCCTTCCGTTCGGCCGTGGTGCGTGAGTCAGCCGTCTGCACGAAAAAAGTCACCGCGTCGCTTAGCGCGTGAACTGGATTCGGCGTGCCATAGTCATTCCAGCTATGCCCGCCAGGGCCGCTAAAGCTGATCTCGTACCGGCGGCTGGCCAGCGCCTGGGCCGTAACATGGTCCGTGGACGGCCCGTCCAGAATCACGAAAGCCTCTATCGCGGAGAGCTGTGGCAATTGGCACAGATACCGCATGCCGCTCAAATTACCTTCGCCTTCTTCCCCCACGTTCGCGACCAGCTGTAAGGAGGATTTCAGGTCGTGCAGGCCCGATATTTCCGTCAGCATCCGCGCCAGCGCAAGCAGCGCCGCCAGGCCCGATCCGTTATCCGAAACGCCAGGGCCAAACAGCCGACCGTCCGTCCCGTAGTAGACTTCTTCGGGCCGGGTCGGCGCGAAAACGGTATCGAGATGCGCCGAAACTACGAAAGGCCGCTGCTCGTCCTCGCGTCCGAATACCGCGAGCACATTTCCCGCTCGGTCGAGTCTTGCTTCCCAACCCAGAAATTGCAATTGATCTCGGAACCATTCCGCGCGAGCCCGTTCAAAGAAAGTCGGTGCAGGTATGCGGCACAATTGCAGTTGCTGTTCGTTGATCCAGGCTCGCTCGCGGCCAATCCAGCGCTGTGCTTCGGACAGAGCTGGTTGCTCGGATAGCTGCGCAATCCGGCGGCCTTCCGAAGAAAGCCGGCCTGTTTGAGGCAGCAGCGTTTTGGGTTGAGTGGCCAGAAAGTGTCCTGCTGCCTGTAGTTTACTGCCAGGCTAAGTTCAGTGTTGGCTCGAGGGCGGCACCAAACCTTTCATTCGCAAATACGTGACCATGTTGCCGTAGTGCTCGTCCGTATGCGCGGTGTTGATGTTGAGCAGCTCCAATTTCGGCATTTCGAACCCGAAAAACTTAACGGTTTCAACCGCACGCGCGTCGGTCATGCCGTCGTATGCTTTCTCGCAATACGCAAATGCAGCCTTCAAGGCCTGGACCAGATCTGCCTTGCTGGTCTTGGTTTTCTCGACGTCGGGCGCTTTTGTGCCATCCGCGAGTATGGGCCCGCAGAATTCGTACTGCGCATCCGCGACGTGGCCGACGAGCTGCCCGAAGCTTCTGACGTCCGCCGTAGGCTTGTAAGCGTAGTTTTCTTCCGGCATTTCCTCAGCGCTCTTCATGACATAACCCTCCACTCTGGCGTTGAAGCCCTTGGAGGCAGCGATCAGCGGACCAGCATTGGATTGAGCATGCAATTGGGCTGCAATCAGCGGCAACGCAGCGAATAAAACAAATCTCTTCATGTGAACTCTCCTTCTGCGAATGATCCCACAATTTGGAACAAGCGCGGGTACTTGCCTTGGATTACCAGCGCTTCAACCTACGCTGCCCAACGCAAGTTGAATATGGATGGCTCGCTCGATCGCGATCATATCTTCGCGTGAGAGGTTCCCGAGTTTGGATCCTAGCCGTTGTTTGCTCACGGTCGCAATCTGGTCAGCCATAGCTTTTCGCGGATTGCCGTTCAGATCAATTACCGCTTCACAAGGATAAATCCGCGAAATATTGCTTGTAACAGGAACTACCTGCAATCGGTTCAGATTTCGATTTGAGGCGTCATTGCTGACTATTACGGCAGGGGCGCGTCTTTTGAATCTCACCACCGAGTGAAGGATCGAAATCAACCCACCATACCTCACCGCGCAGCATCGGGCTGTTCTCCAGCCACATCGCCAATTACGCCTTCAGACCAGGCGTGTGCCTCGTCTTCCCGCTCCTTGTCGGAGGCCATCTCGCGGTAGGCAGTTTCCAGATCGGGTGATAGAACATGCGGCCGCGCAAGCTTCTCCAGGAAGCGGCTAATCCGTCGCCGTCCGATCGTGCGATGAAGACCTTCGTAGACCTCTTCACTGAGAGTGATCGTGAGCTTGCGGGTCACGTACGTATTCTACACGCGATGGAAGCTGTTCGCTTCGCCAACTCCTTGGTATACTTACGTTTTACACGCCCGCGAAGGCCTTTTCAGGAGGTCCGCATGTTCATCAGCCTCCACGAACTTGAATTACGAACCGTCCGTTTTAGCGTCGATATCCCTCCTGGCAAAATCGATTACGACAGCAAAATCACCCAATCGTCCCCTCTTCACTCGGAAGGAACGGCGAAGCTGTTGAACCACTCTCTGGGCGAAATTCGGGTCGAGGGTAACCTGAATGTCACAGTCGAAGCCACTTGCGATCGCTGCCTGGAAGCGGCACATCTTCCCATCGAAAACCAATTCGATCTGGTGTACATGCCGGCTACCGAGGCCAGCCGCGGGCGTAGCCAAGAGGAGATCGATCAGGACGGAATCGAAGTCGGTTATTACGAAGGGGGCGGCATCGCCTTGAACGATGTCCTGCGGGAAGTAGTCCTGCTGGCTTTGCCCATGCGGCTAACCTGCGACGAGGCGTGCAAAGGCATCTGTCCAGTCTGCGGTGAGAACCGGAACCAGCGCGATTGCGGCTGCCAAACTGAAGCCGCTGACGACCGCTGGAGCAAATTGAAAGCTCTTCGGGCCGAAATCGGTCCGCACAACTGAGTGGCTCCTCACCGGAACCGCTAAACTACTGATGAAGAACTGAGAAACTAGGAAAGTTATGCCGAATCCAAAACGCCGCCATTCCAAGCGCCGCACCTCTACCCGGCGCGCCCACGACGCTTTGCGCGTCCCTCAGCTTGCCGAATGCCCCAACTGCCATGAAAAAATTCGCTCGCATCGTGCGTGCCCGCACTGCGGCAAATACAAGGGCCGTGAAGTCATCGAGGTCGTCGAAGCCTAATCCTCAAGAGTCCCTTACATGGTGACGATAGCCCTCGACGCAATGGGAGGCGATCACTCTCCGAAAGTGGAAGTGGAAGGCGCGTTCCAGGCGGCCAAGGCTTTGAATGTCCGAGTCATTCTGGTTGGCCGTGAAGAGGCGATTCGAAAGGAATTGGACCGCCATCCGGATTGGCAATCTCTCCCCCTAGACATCAAGCACGCCAGTGAGCAAATCACTATGGAAGACAGCGCCGGCAAGGCTGTTCGCTCCAAGAAGGATAGCTCCATTCGCGTAGCCTCCCGTCTGGTGCGTGAAGGCGTTGCGCAGGGTCTGGTTTCGGCCGGTAACACTGGCGCGGTCATGGCAACCGCCAAAATGGTGCAAGGCATGCTTCCCGGCGTCGATCGGCCTGCCCTTGCCTCTGCCTTCCCTACACTAAGTGGCAACCCTGCTGTCATGATCGACGTTGGCGCGAACGTCGATTGCACTTCCAAGATGCTGGCCCAGTTCGCCGTCATGGGAAATGCCTACTCTCGCGTGATTTTTCGGACGCCCAGACCGCGTGTCGGTTTGCTTTCGATCGGCGAAGAGGAACATAAAGGCAACGCCCTCACGCACGAGGCCTATCCGCTGCTGAAGACTCTGACCCACTTGAATTTCATCGGCAACGTAGAAGGCCGTGACGTCTACACCGGCATAGTGGACGTCATCGTTTGCGATGGCTTCGTGGGGAATGTGGCCCTCAAGGTGAGTGAGGGGCTGGCGGACGTGATTCGGCAGCTGCTGAAGCAATCTCTAGAAGCCAGCATCACTCGGCAGGTCGGCGCATATCTCGCCCAAGGTGCGTTTAACGAATTCAAAAAGCGGGTCGATTATTCCGAATACGGGGGCGCTCCCCTTCTTGGTCTGAACGGCATTTGTGTGATATGCCACGGCCGATCTACCGCCAAAGCCATTCGCAATGCTATCCGCATAGCAAAAGAATTCGCCGAAGGCAAAATCAACGAGCGGATTGCAACTGAGTTGGACGGATGGGCATCAGCACAAGCAGGGTGATGTATGCTTCGCCTTGTTCTACTGGCGCTGAGTGTTACGTCCTTCCTGGGGGCGAAGGAAGATCCGGTCCAGTGGATCCTCAGCCCTGTTAACCATGCAAGCCAGGTTGCGCCGGGTAGCAAAACCTATTTTGAGCTCAAAGCTACCATTCAGCCCGGCTGGCATCTGTATTCTCCGACCACTCCCGCCGGCGGCCCGATTATTACGAAGATCCGCCTCTCTGAAAATCCTGTAATTGCCTCGTATAGTGTCTATCGCCCTCAGCCGCTTCGGAAATTGGATCCGAATTTTCAGATAGACACGGAAACGTACGCTGGCCAAGCCACCTTCTTAATCGAAGCGGCCACCCGCCAATCGGCGACGGGGAAATCAACTGTCGAAGCGGCGGTCCGGTATCAGGCCTGCACCGATGTGAAATGCCTCCCTCCGGTGAAAAAAGCAGCCAGCACGGAAATCAGTTTCCTCCCCGGAGCGCCCGCCGCGAACTTCTCCATCCCTCCTGATTACGCCCTTATTCCTTCAGCAACGCAACCGCGAGCCTCTGGTTCGGCGTCATCACCTGCTTCAATACCCAGTCACAGCAACGAGCCCTTGCTTCCGTTTCTCCTCACCGCCTTCGGCTTCGGCCTCGCGGCGTTATTCACGCCCTGCGTATTTCCGATGATCCCTATCACGGTCTCATTTTTCTTGAACCAGAGCCGGGGACCCACGAGCACGCAAAAGTCCGGCGGCTGGACGCAAGCTCTGGTCTTCTGCCTCGGCATCATCGTCTTATTCACTGGCCTCGGTTTCCTGGTCACAGCGATTGCGGGGCCTTTCGGTGTCGTCCAGCTCGGTTCGAGCCCCTGGGTAAACGGCTTCATAGCAATCGTATTTTTCGTCTTCGGACTGAGCCTTCTCGGCGCGTTTGAGCTGCGCCTCCCCTCGGGATTGCTCACCAAGCTCAACACGGCATCGCAAACCGGCGGCTACGCGGGAACGCTGCTGATGGGCCTCACCTTTTCGCTAACATCATTCGCCTGCATCGGGCCAATCGTCGGTCCTCTGCTGATCGCGTCCGTCCAGTCGAAAGGAGCCCAGCCGGTGCTCGGAATGGTCGCCTTCGCAACCGGTTTAGCGGCACCATTCTTTCTGCTGGCGCTCTTCCCTTCGTACTTGCAGAAGCTGCCGCGCAGTGGCGGCTGGATGGTCCGCGTCAAAATCGTGCTCGGGTTCATCGTTCTCGCCGTCATGCTGAAGTACTTGAGCAATGTCGATCAGGTACTCCAGACGCACTGGCTCACGCGTGAACGCTTTCTGGCCGCCTGGATCGTTCTGTTCGCCTTACCGGGTCTCTATCTTCTCGGATTACTGCCGATGGAAGGAATCAAGAAAGACGATCAGCTCGGCGTCACCCGCGCTCTCATCGCGTCGCTGTTCTTGATCTTCTCCATCAGCCTGGTCCCCGGCCTGTTCGGCGGACGCTTAGGCGATCTCGACGCCTTCGTTCCGGAAGCGTCGGGCGCAGTCTTCGGCAGCTCCGCTGTCCAGGCGGCATCCACTCCCGCAAATTACTTCAAGAACCAGTTGGATGCGGCGCTCGCAGCCGCTCGCCAGCAGAATAAGCTGGTTCTCGTGAACTTCACCGGCTACGCTTGCACCAACTGTCACTGGATGAAGGCCAATATGTTCCCGCGTCCCGAAATACAATCCGCCTTGAAGGACATGATCATCGTCGACCTCTATACGGACGGTACTGATGCCGATTCGGAAAAGAATCAGAAGCTCGAAGATCAAAAATTCAGCACCGTCTCCATCCCCTTTTACGCCCTCATGGATGCAGATCAAAACGTGATCGCGACATTCCCCCAACTGACCCGCAATCCCCAAGAATTCCTGAGCTTCTTGCAAAGCAAGCCGGGCGCAAAACAACAGTCGGCGATGTTACGCTGAGACTGGCCTGTACGCGGATGTGGCGGAATTGGCAGACGCACTGGATTTAGGTTCCAGCGCTCGCAAGGGCGTGGGAGTTCAAGTCTCCCCATCCGCACCAATAATCTAATCATGAAAGAATGCACGCACACCGATCAGATTCGAGATGTGAAACCGCATACCCGCGGCTGTGAAGAATGCCTGAAAAGCGGCGACACGTGGGTTCACCTGCGCTTATGTATGACGTGTGGTCATGTCGGTTGCTGCGATTCGTCAAAGAACAAGCACGCCACAAAACACTTCCACTCAGCAAAGCACCCTATCATAAAGTCGATTGAGCCAGGCGAAGACTGGGGCTGGTGCTACATCGATCAGCTGGAACTTGACTTCGCATAAGTGCTACGTGGGCAGGATCATCCTGCGCCGGGCTTCAGCCTGGCTCTTGGAGCGGGCTGATGCCTATTCGTATCTGAGCGCGACCATAGGATCGACACGCATCGCTCGCCGGGACGGCGGGTAAGCGGCAAGCAGCGCAACGACCAAAAATAACAGGGAGACTCCGATGAACGAGATCCCATCGACAGCATTCAGTCCATAGAGCACACCGCGCAGCAGGTAAGAGGCGGCAACCGCGAGAAACATCCCGACGAGCAATCCAGCCATGACCGGGCGTGTGCTCTCGCGGAGGATGAGTCCAAGGATGTCGCCCTTTCGAGCGCCGACAGCCATGCGGATGCCAACTTCGCGCGTGCGGAGGACAACGATATAGCTGACCGTCCCATAGATGCCCATCATCGCGAGGAGAAGCCCGAGTAGACCGAGACTGGAAGCAATCCCCGCTGCAAGACTGGAAGCAATGAATGGCGCGGACACCCGAAGCATTTCTTCGAGAGTGGATGAGGTAGCCACCAGGTCGGGATCGACGGACGAGATTACCCGGTCGATCGCTCTTATCACCTGCTCCGGGTCCGACTCGGTCCGGATGAGTAGGGGGCGATCCTGTAGCCGGTCGTCGGGCAAAGGCAAGTAAATCTGACGCGAATCGCTTCCGTCAAACTGAACACCGCGTGTGTCGCGCGCGACGCCCACCACCTGGTAGGTGGGCCCATCGGCGACAAGTTCGCTGGAATTGTGAGCCTTCTCGTCAGTGGCGCCGAGACGAACGCTGAGGCCGATCGGGTTCTGGCCGGGCGATAGCTGTTTCGCGGCTGATTCGCTGAGAACAATGGAGTGCCCTGATTGGCCATGTGATTCAAAGCCGCGGCCCAGAAGCACGGGAATCCCAAGCGTCCCAAAGTAGTTTGGCTGAACGTAGGTGTAATAGAGGATCGACTGGTTGTGTTGCACCGGGGCTTTTTCTTTAGCAAGCGTCACGGCGGCTGTTCGGAAAATGTACCCGTCCGGTGGCCGAGCGCTCGTGAGCGCAGCCACTCCGGGCAAGGTAGCGAGACGCGTACGAAGATCACGAATGAGAGTGAGTTTGCGGTCGGAGGTGTATTTCGACCCCTCGGGAAATTGCAGATCGAGATCGAGGACATGTTTGCTCTCGTACCCGGTTTCCATTTTTAGCGAATGAATCGAGCTGCGAATGAGCATAGCTCCTGCGATTATGAGCACTAGCGATAGGGAAACCTGCGCGGCGACTAGGAGATCTTGGAGCCGTCGGGCGCTGACCGGCGAAGTGCTCGCCCTATTGCTAGAGGACAAAGCGGAGCGCGAGCTTTCGAGAGCCGGAGCGAGGCCGAACAGGATTCCGGAAAACAGAGAAACGGCCAAGGCGTAAGCAAAAATCTCGAGGTCGGGGTTCACGTGGAAAATGAGCGTGCCTTGGTTCACGGGGAAGGCTTTGGCCAGCAGAAGCACCATCACTTGCAAGAATGCCCACGCGAACAGGAGCGCTACGATGCCGGATAGAACCCCCAGCAGAGCGCTTTCGGTCAACAGTTGCCTGACAATTCGTAATCGGCTTGCTCCGAGCGATAAGCGCGTGTGTAATTCGTGCTGGCGGGATCTGGCGCGAGCCAGTTGCAAGCTGCCGACATTTGCGCAAGCGACGACGAGCACCATCGCGGCAGCGAGCATTATGAGAAGAATGGTCAGTACCAGCCCACGATAGAATTTCAGAGGTAGCGGGAAGGGCGAGGCCGGCCAGACGAGTGCAGTAGCAGGTTTTGCTGCATCAGAGTGGGGGTCGTGCAAAGTGCGTAAATGGCTGGCTATGACGTTCACCTCCGCCTGCGCCTGATTAATGCTGACCCGGGACGCGAGGCGTCCAAAGACACGGCAGCACTGATTTTCGCGGTCTCGCAGCCAGTTGTCGTCAGCATGAACCAGCGGCGCAACGCTGAGCGGAAGCCAGAAATCGGGAACCCCGATATTCGTACCAACGAAATCGTGCGGGGTAATGCCGACTACTGTAACCGCGACGCCATTTAGACGTACGGTCTTGCCCAGCACCGCCGGATCCTTCGAGAATCGCCGCTCCCAGTAGTTTTCGCTGATAAGAACCGAAGGCGACGCCGCAAGGTCAGGCGTACGTATGGATTCGAAGGTGCGGCCACGCAGCGGAGCGATTCCGAGGACCTTGAAGTAGTTTTCCGAGACAGCGAAGACGTTGGCGAACTCCGCGTTGCTTGCCCCGGGAGGTAGCAGTCCCAATCTTCCCATCACGGAGTTACCATCCGAGGTGCGTTCGCTGATAATGCCCCCGGCGTCCGAGAGCTTCATGCGCTCGAGGCGAAAAGCGATCAGGCCATTGAAGGAGTGAGCGGAATCCCGATACGCTTCGTAGTCGGGATAGCTGAAATTGAATTCGGCGGCGCCCGAATGGCGCATCAGTGCGATGTTGACCATTTCGCGCGGATTCCGGGCATCAATAGGGCGAGCAACCATTGCCTTGTAACCGGTGAATACTGCGGTGTTAACCCCGATGCCGAGCGCCAACGCAAGGATCGCCACAGCGGTAAACCCGCCATTGCGGTACAACATGCGGGCTGCGTACCGCAAATCTTGAAATACGCTGTCGGGCAAAATCATCGGATTTTATCTCTCCTGCACTTTAAAAACCGCGCGAGATGTTCTTCAATTGATAGTCTCTGACGGGACTAACGTCTCTCCAAGTGTCCGCTTGTGGAATGCTGCTCTGCCACATTCGGACAAACGCGCATGCGAACGCCAGCCACTCCGTTGGCGAGCAGTATAGTAAGGGCGCTGGCGTTCGTATACTGAAGCCGAGCCAGACTCAAAAAACTGGGAATGGGGGGAACAAACCATGGGATTCGAGCAGTATCATGAGCCTGCGGATGAATTGCCGCAGGAGACGCGTACGTTTGCGCGAATGGCGGCTTCTCTGGGCGAAGAGGCGGACGCGATCAACTGGTACGAACAGCGAATGGCGCTTGAAAAGGATAAAGAAGCGAGGGCCATCATGGAGGACGCCCAAGGCGAGGAGTTCAAACATTTTGGCATGGCTTTGGAGTATCTCCTTCGCCGCAAACCAAAGTGGCGAGGAATTCTAAAAGAAATCCTCTTTCAGTCCGGAAACATTGTTGAGCACGGAGAAGCGGCCGAGAAAGACAACGAATGAGACAGGTCGCATCGTGCTGATTGAAATATCTACCAACAACAAGCTGAAAGGTGCGGGGGGCACGTATCCCCGAAAAATGAGGGCGACTGAGATTGGTGTTCCGCCGGATGTCGCCTCTCTCGAGGTGGAATTAAGATCGGTGGTTCGCGGCGAAGTGCGATTCGACAATGGCAGCCGCGCTCTCTATTCCACTGATGCTTCGAATTACCGGCAGGTGCCGATTGGAATCGTAATCCCGCGCGACAAGGAAGATGTCGTAAGCACGGTGGCCGTTTGCTATCGGCACAAAGTACCCGTAGTCAACCGAGGTGGCGGGACGAGCCTCGCCGGGCAATGCTGTAACGTCGCCGTCGTTATCGACATGTCGAAGTACATGCGTCGCGTCCTGGAAGTGAACCGGGAAGACAAACTCGGCCGTGTCGAGCCTGGCTGCGTTCTCGATGATTTTCGTCATGAGACCGAAAAATACGGTCTTATATTTGGGCCTGATCCAGCCACGCACAACCATTGCACGCTCGGGGGCATGGTTGGAAACAATTCCTGCGGCATGCATGCCCAGATGGCTGGAAAAACCACTGAGAACATCGAGCGACTCGAAATTCTTACCTACGACGGATTACGGATGTGGGTCGGGAAAACGAGTGACGAGCAACTCGAAGCATTCATCCGGCAAGGCGGCCGTAAGGGAGAAATTTATCGCAACTTGAAATCGCTGCGGGATCGATACGCGGATCAGATTCGAGCCAGATTTCCAAAAATCCCGCGGCTCGTCTCAGGTTATCCATTGAACGAACTGCTGCCCGAGAACGGTTTTCATGTTGCGCGCGCGCTCGTGGGCACGGAAAGCACCTGCGTCACAGTTCTCGAGATATTGGGAAACCTGGTGCCTAACCCGCCTGTGCGTACGCTGCTCGTGTTAGGGTATCGCGATGTGTATCAGGCGGGAGACCATATTCCCGAGATATTGCGGTACAAGCCCATTGCCTGTGAAGGCTTCAACGACCGGCTCCTGGAAGATTACAGGAAGAAGGGCCTGCATCTGAAAGAGATCAAGCTGATGCCTGCGGGAAAAGGCTGGCTGATCCTCGAGTTCGGTGGACAGACCAAACAGGATGCCGACGATCAAGCTCATGCCCTCATGGAGCATCTCAAGAAACAAAAGAATGCCCCCAGCATGAAGCTCTACGATGATCAACCGCACGAACACCAGATCTGGGAAGTGCGTGAATCGGCGCTGGGCGGCTCCTCCTTTGTGCCGGGGAAAAAACCTGCATGGCCGGGATGGGAAGATTCAGCCGTGCCGCCCGATAAAGTAGGCCCGTATCTTCGGGACCTGGACGCGCTCTTCAATAAATATGGATGGCATCCCTCGATCTTCGGGCATTTCGGTCAAGGTTGCATTCACATCCGTGTTCCGTTTGAACTGACTACGCAACCGGGTCTCGACAGCTTCCGCTCGTTCATGGATGAAGCAACCAGCCTCATTGTCAGCTATGGAGGGTCGTTTTCGGGAGAGCACGGAGATGGACAAGCGCGAGCTCAATTTCTGCCCAAGTTATTTGGAAACGAGCTGGTCGAGGCTTTTCGTGAATTTAAGGCGATCTGGGATCCAGATGGCAAGATGAACCCCGGCAAAGCGGTCGATGCGTATTCGATCACAGAGAACTTGCGCTTGGGCACTACATATGACCCTCCGCAGCCGAAGACTCATTTTCATTACGAAGCGGACCAGTTTAGTTTCTCCAATGCCACTCTGCGGTGCGTCGGCGTAGGAAAGTGCCGGCGCGAAGAGAACGGGACGATGTGCCCGAGTTACATGGTCACCCATGAGGAGATGCATTCTACTCGAGGGCGCGCCCGGCTGCTTTTCGAGATGCTGCAAGGCGATCCTGTTCGGGCCGGCTGGCGCGATGAGCACGTGAAAGAAGCTCTGGATCTTTGTCTTTCGTGCAAGGGATGTAAAGGCGAGTGTCCCATCAACGTGGATATGGCCACTTACAAAGCGGAGTTCCTTTCGCACTATTACGAAGGGAGATTGCGGCCGCGTACCGCGTATGCATCCGGCCTCATTTACTGGTGGGCGCGCATAGCCTCTACAATGCCATCAACCGTCAATTTCTTTACGCAAACGCCTGGACTTAGCTGCGCGGCAAAGTTCGCTGCAGGTTACTCACAAAAGCGCCACATTCCTCCATTTGCTCCGGAGACATTCAAGCGATGGTTTGCGCGGCGCGGAAAGCGCAACGCGGATAAACCGCCCGTAATCTTGTGGCCTGATACGTTCAACAACCATTTCACGCCCAATGTCGCCAAAGCCGCGGTGGGAGTTTTAGAACAAGCTGGTTATCAGGTCAAGGTGCCACGTCGAAGCCTATGCTGCGGGCGTCCGCTTTACGATTACGGCATGCTGAATTTGGCTAAGAAGGTCTTGTTAGACATTCTTGCTGCCTTGCGCCCGGCTATTCAACGGGGCATTCCAATAGTGGTATTGGAACCCAGTTGCGCTTCGGTGTTTCGCGATGAGCTGACGGATCTCCTGCACGGGGATGAAGACGCCAAGCGGCTTCAGCAGCAGACATACCTGCTGAGTGAATTTCTGGAACAAAAGGTGAAAAATTATCAACCGGCGCAGCTCAAACGCAAGGCGATAGTCCATGGACATTGCCATCACAAGAGCACTCTCAAATTCGAGGACGAAGAGAGCGTTCTAAAGAAAACCGGCCTAGATTACCAAATTCTTGATTCCGGCTGCTGCGGCATGGCCGGCGCTTTCGGTTATGAGAGCGATCACTACGAGGTTGGAATCAAATGCGGAGAGCGGGTTCTTCTGCCGAAGGTTCGTATCGCCCCGGGTGACGCTTTGATTATCTCGGATGGATTCAGTTGCCGCGAACAGATACTGCAGCAGACAGACCGGCGAGGACTCCATTTGTCCCAAGTACTCTATATGGCCCTAAGGGAAGGACCCCAAGGTCCGAGAGGCGGATTTCCCGAACGGCGATATTGAGGAGGATTCGGCCGACCTCGCGGCCCCAGTACAATGGGACCGTGCATCGGCTCATCGCGATTCTGCTGGTGAGCGCTATTCAGGTTTCGTTGATGGCTCCGGCTTTCCGCGGACAAACGGAATCGCAGATGCCCGCGTGTTGCCGCCCGGCTGGAAAACACAAATGCATGATGAAACGCGCGCTGCGAGTTGAGCGGCGATCGCCATCCGGTTTATCGATTGCGACTGTCGATGATAAGTGCCCGTTCTTGCCGGAATCGGCCATAACTGCGACGCGCTCCCAAATGGGAGTGGTCCCCGCGCCGCGAATGTTCGACAGCGTTATCCAGACTCACGCAGCCAGGCTCTGTCAGACCGAAGCCCATTTCCGCATCTCGTTTGGCCGCGCGCGCCAAAAGCGCGGACCTCCTTCGCTCGCGTCGTAACAAACTCAGCAGTTTTTGAAGATCTTCTCGAGGAGAGGTGGGCAGATGTGCACCCGTGGTGGTGCTTTCCGAATTCTTTTCGTGTGTCTCATTGCGGCACATGCCACCGCAACTATTTTCAGCAGCGTTCGGGGCATTGTGCATGATCCCAGCCATCGACCCGTTCCCGATGCGCTGGTAACGCTTCGAGCGAAAGATTCGGATTACACCCAGACACTGCGAACGAAGGATGATGGGGGGTTTGAGTTCGCGTCCGTCCCAGCGGGCGAGTACACGATCGAGGTTGCGCACGCGGGATTCGCGAATCAAGAGCAGCCGCTCGTCGTTGCTTCGGGTACAGCGCCAATCATTCATTTCCAATTGCAACTGGCCCAGCGACGAGAAGCGGTGGTCGTGGCTGAAGCCCCCGAAGCGGTGAACGCCGTATCGATGACACCCTCGACCCTGATCGACCGGCAGGAGATAAATAGAACGCCAGGAGCGGACCAGGCCAACAGTCTGAACATGATTACCGACTACGTG
Source organism: uncultured Acidobacteriaceae bacterium (assembly GCA_963758245.1). Taxonomy (GTDB): domain Bacteria; phylum Acidobacteriota; class Terriglobia; order Bryobacterales; family Bryobacteraceae; genus Bog-105. Next base: position 161,112 of record CAVWUV010000009.1, read on the forward strand.
CCCGGCGCTTATATGACGCACGACCAGCTGCATGTCCGCGGGGGCCATCAGGTGACTTGGGCGATTGATGGAGTTCCCATACCGAACACGAATATCGCGAGCAATGTGGGTTCGCCAATCGATCCAAAAGATGTTGACACTCTCGAAGTACAACGAGGCGGATATTCCGCCGAATACGGCGACAGAACGTACGGGATTTTCAACGTGGTTCCGCGCACGGGGTTTGAAAGCAACCGGCAGATGGAGATCACCACGACATACGGCACATTTAATCAGACCAACGATCAAGTGAATTTCGGCGATCATACGGAGCGTTTTGCATATTTCGGCAGTCTGACCGGGGACCGAAGTGATTACGGTTTAGAGACGCCCGGACCGCAGGTGCTGCATGATCGGGTTTGGGGAGTCGGAGGATTCGGATCGCTTATTTTCAATATCGATCCATCCGACCAGTTGCGCTTTGTTGCCTCAACGCGCGGCGATGACTATCAAATTCCGAATACAAGCAGCCAGAACGAATCGGGAATTCAAGACGTCGAGCGGGAGCGCGATGTGCTCGCAACATTCACTTGGGTCCACACGTTTTCACCGGCCTTGCTTTTCACTGCTTCGCCGTTCATGTCTTTCAATCGGGCCGATTACGACGGCGATCCAACCGACGTGCCACTCAGTACGACGCAGCATCTGGATTCCGCCTACGCGGGCGCTCAAATTGCGCTGAATGCTGTCACTGCCAAGCACGACGCGCGCTTTGGCGTCTACGGTTTTGCGCAGCACGACGATGAATATGTTCATCTCATTGCCAATGATGGATCTGGAAATAACGTACTCGCCGACAAGCCGGCGAATGGCGGTCTGGCGGCTGGTTTTTTGGAAGATCAATTCAAAGTGATGCCATGGCTGACAGTGACAGGCGGAATTAGGCTGACTCATTTTTCGGGAGCGGTTTCAGAGAGCGCTGCAGATCCCAGAGTCGGCGTTGCAATTCGGATTCCGCATCTGAACTGGATTATTCGAGGATTTTACGGCGCATATTACCAGGCTCCCCCGCTCTCGACGGTTTCCGGCCCACTGCTCGAGTATGCAGTCAGTGAGGGGCTTGGAGTTATTCCGCTGAAAGGCGAGCGCGACGAGGAAAACCAGATTGGGTTAAGCATTCCTCTGCGCGGCTGGACGTTTGATGTAAATAGCTTCCGATTGCGGGCGAGGAATTATTTCGACCACAATGCGATCGGTAATTCGAACGTGTTCTTCCCGCTGTCGATTGCAGGCGCTCGCATTTATGGCGAGGAATTTACGATGCGGTCGCCGCGCCTCTTTCATCGTGGGGAAGTTTCCATCGCATATTCACACCAACATGCCGAAGGAGAAGGAACGATTACGGGCGGCCTGACCGATTTCTCGCCACCGGGCAACGGGTATTTTCTTCTGGACCATGATCAGCGGGACACTCTGCACGCGAACTTCGAATTAAATTTGCCGAAGCGGGCGTGGGTTGCGGCGGGTGCATATTATGGCTCGGGATTTACAGACGGGAGCGTCCCGTTTCCAGCGCATCTCGAACCCCATACGACCTACGATCTCTCGTTGGGAAAAACCATCGGCGAAAACTGGTCTGTATCGCTGAATGGGCTGAATATCGCCAATCGTCGATTCTTGCTCGACAACAGCCAAACCTTCGGAGGCATGCACTACGCCGACCCGCGCCAGATTTGGTTTCAGGTGCGATATCGCTTCCATTTTTAGTGGTCGTCTGCATCCTCCAACCGCTTGGCTTGCTGCCACAACTCTTCCATCTCGGCCAGCGATACGTTTGTATTCGTGAGAATGCCATTTTCCACGTGCGCGAATCTCTTGCGGAATCGTGTGTTGGTTTTTCGCAGCGCCTGCTCCGGATCCACTTTCAGGAAGCGCGCCAGATTTACCAGCGTAAACAGCAAGTCGCCGATCTCGTCGGCAACATGGTCGTGAGTTTCAGATTTCCTGGCGCGCGATAGCTCCGCGGCCTCTTCCTGCAATTTCTCGAGTACGCCACTAATGTCCGGCCACTCGAAACCGAGAGCCGCCGCTTTCTGACTGATCTTCTCGGCCTCGACAAGGGCAGGCATGCTCCTAGGTATTGAATCCAAAACCGGCGTAGCGCTCGGACCGGCTTGCGCTTTTTCCTGCTTCTTGATCTCATCCCAACGCTGTTTCACTTCCTCAGGTGTCTCGGCGAACGCGTCTCCAAATACATGAGGATGGCGGCGGATCAACTTTTGGTTGATCGCATCCAGGGAATCTGAAATCGTAAATAGCTCCTGCTCTGCAGCCACTTCGGCGAAGAACACCGGCTGGAGCAAGAGATCGCCCAATTCCTCCGCGAGCCCGGACCAATCCCGTGCGTCGATCGCATCCATCACCTCATACGTTTCCTCGAGAAGGTACGGCTTGATGGTGTCGAAACTCTGCTTCCGATCCCACGGGCAACCGCCCGGCGCACGCAGCCGTGCCATTAGTCGCAGCAACTCAGCAAACTTTTCTCCCGCTTCCGAAAACTGATCGGCCAAATGATATTCCTCGCTCCGAATATAGCGGTTGAGATAAACCAACTCGCTCAGGGGCCATTTTGCTCTGGCAGTGATTATTCATCAGAAACGGCTCGCGGTAACAATCATCAACAAGGATATGTACCTGGATGCCAATGGCGACTGGAAACGCCACGTTGCTCGAACCTCTAATAGGAACCATGACGTGACCTTCAATCAGTTTGCCCGTGGCCACGCAGTCGCAAGATGCCGTGCGCTGCTCTGCTCAATCGTATTGCTCGGCGCGTGCGGCGTCTCGGTCTATGCCCAAAATGAGAGCGCACCCGAACGCCCGCCAGCAGTGCCTTTGGTGGCCTACGATCCGTATTTCAGCATCTGGTCAATGGCAGACAAACTGACTGACCAGAACACGAAACACTGGACCGGGACGGAGCAGCCCTTGGCCGGCCTCGTGAGGATTGACGGCACCACCTATCGCTACATGGGCGCGCGGCCTCGACGGAGCGTTCCGGCAATGCAGCAGGCTTCGCTCTCTGTTACACCTACTCACACCATCTATACGTTCGAGCAGTTGGGCGTGCGCTTGATCCTCACCTTCTTCACTCCGGCCTTTCCCGAGGATCTCGACCTGCTGTCGCGACCCGTCACTTATCTCACCTGGGACGTAACAGCGACGGATGGGAAGAAACATGACATTTCGATTTACCTCGACGCTGATCCTGTTCTCGCGGTCAATACTGGCGACCAGCAGGTGATCTGGAGCCGGGCACGCGCCGGCTCGCTGACCGTGCTGAATGCAGGTTCGCGAGACCAGCGTGTCCTGGGCACCTCCGGCGATAACGTGCGCATTGACTGGGGCTACTTCCGCCTGGCGGTGCCCGACAGCGATCAAGCGGTGCTCGCTAACACAGCTGATGCCATGGCTTCGTTCATCAAGTCGGGCACCCTATCTGGTTCCGATGACCTCGAGATGCCTCAGGAGCCAGCGCGAGGAAGCGCTGCCCATTTGGCTTTTGATTTCCCGATTACGATTCAAGGTTCCCAAAGCGTGAGCCGTCACGTGCTGCTTGCCTATACAGAGAGATACTCGATTGAATATTTGAATCGAAAGCTTCGGCCTTACTGGGAGAGAAACGGGGAAACGCCCGAGCAAATGTTGGTAGCCGCCGAAACGCAATACGCCGCGCTCGAGCAGCGCGGTAAGCAGTTTGATTCAGAACTGACCGAAGATCTCGAGCGAGTGGGCGGTAAACCGTATGCGCAGTTGGCCACCTTGGCGTACCGGCAGACGTTCGCCGCGCACGGATTCGCTGCGGATCTGGATGGCACGCCGATGCTTTTCCCGAAAGAAAACTTCAGCAATGGCTGCATTTCAACCGTGGATGTGCTGTATCCATCCGCGCCGTTCTTCCTGTTTTTCAATCCAGCCTTGCTGGAGGCGCAATTGAAACCGGTCCTCGAGTACGCTGCGCTGCCACGCTGGAAATGGCCGTTTGCGCCCCACGATCTCGGCACCTATCCCCTCGCAGATGGTCAAGTCTATGGCGGAGGTGAGCGTACCGAAGAGGATCAAATGCCGGTCGAAGAGAGTGGGAACATGCTGATCTTAATGGCCGCGCTCGGGCGTGAGCAGGGCAACTGGCATTTGGCGCAACAGTACTGGCGACAGCTTGCGAAATGGGCGGACTATTTACGTGCGAAGGGCTTGGATCCGGAAAACCAGCTCAGCACGGATGATTTCGCGGGGCACCTGGCTCACAACGCGAATTTGTCCATTAAAGCTATTGAAGGGCTTGCCGCGTATTCGGAAATCGCACGGGGACTCGGTAAGAATGATATCGCCAAAGATTATTCCAGCGCGGCTAAGGAGATGGCTGGGAAGTGGGTGCAGATGGATATCGATGGCGATCACTACAAGCTCGCTTTTGACAAGCCGGGCACCTGGAGCCAAAAATACAATCTTGTCTGGGACCAACTTCTGGGACTGAACCTTTTTCCGGCGCGAGTGCGAGAAACCGAGTTGTCGTTCTATGGACAGCACCTCAATCAGTACGGCCTTCCTTTGGACGATCGCGCCGACTACACGAAGCTGGATTGGGAGTTGTGGACGGCAACCCTGTCGGAGAATGCTAGTCAGTTCAATACGTTGATGGCGCCGATTGCGAAATGGATCAACGAGACCCCATCGCGCGTTCCGCTGACGGATTGGTATGACACGAAAAATGGAAAGCAGATAGGATTCCAAGCGCGTTCAGTGGTGGGGGGCGTGTATATAAAAGCGCTGGCGGATGAACAGTTGGCCAAGAAGTGGCGCGATCGGGCCGTCCACTGAAGGCGTCAAGAATGTCACGCCGTGGTGGGACAATCGTATGAAGGTAACGTTCTATGGCAGACGGCACTGAATCTACCAGCAATTTTCCGGTCCCACCGGCCAGTTTCGCGTTCCTCGTGGAATCCGTCCTCATGCAGGCGCAGATTCAGCTTGGCCTGCTGAACTTGGGAGAACAAGACGAAGAGCCTGAACCGAATCTTCCCCTGGCCCGCCATTCCATCGATCTCCTGGCAATGCTGCAGGACAAGACCAAAGGCAACCTCTCATCAGAGGAGCAGCGATTGCTGGAGAACGGGCTCACCGAACTGCGTTTCCGTTACGTCCAGGTTGCCGAACAAGTAAAGCGGCGAAACGAACCCAAGGGCGAGATCACAGAGAAGAAAGACGAAGGCCCGCGAATTATCACGGCCGACGGGGGCAAAGGAACCAAAACTGAATAAATGCTCGACGAATTCGAGCATGCCTCCATTCTCGTGCTAGGGTCCGGAACCAGCGTGGGCGTGCCCATGATTGGTTGCCGTTGTAAAGTTTGCACCTCAGATGATCCGCGCGATAAACGGCTCCGACCGTCCGTGCTCCTGCGGTTCGGCGATAAGCGAGTATTGATCGACACATCGCCTGATTTCCGCTATCAGGCGCTGCGCTTCGGGATTGACCATCTGGACGCCATTCTTTACACGCACTCTCATGCAGACCACATTCTAGGACTGGATGATGTAAGGCCGTTCAACTTTATGCAGCGAAAGGATATTCCTATCTATGCCTCGGCCGAAGCCTTACACGTTATTGAGCGAACTTTCCGGTACGTCTTCGATGCCGGACCGAGCGAATCCAGTCGCCCGAGATTGACGCCGCATCTGTTTGACAATGAGCCAATTTCTGTGTGCGGCCTGGAAATTTACCCCATCCGGATCTCACACGGCAAAGGAACGGTCCATGGGTTCCGTTTTGGTGATTGCGCCTATTTGACCGACCATAGCGACATACCGCTCGCTAGCCAGGAGAAGCTGACTGGTCTCGACGTGCTGTTCCTCGACGCCTTGCGCCACAACCCTCACCCCACCCATTCCACGGTGGAGGAGTCGCTGAAAACGGTGGAGTCCCTCAAGCCAAAGAGAGCTTATTTTACACACATTTCGCACGATCTTCTTCACGCGACGGTAGAAGCTCGGTTACCAGGGAACGTTCACATGGCTTACGACGGGCTGGAGATTCCCATCGGACGGGCCGACCGATCATGAGCGCTCTCATTTTTCGCTCCCTCGATCAAGCTCGCGGACGATTCGGGCCATGTGCGCTGGCTATCGGCAATTTCGACGGCGTTCACATCGGTCACCAGGCGCTCTTAGCGGAAGCTGCGAGATTTGGTTCCACGAATGGTTTTCTTGCTGCGGTCTTGACGTTCGATCCCCACCCGACCGTCGTGGTCGCTCCGGAGCGTACACCACTCCTGATCTGCACGCTAGAGCAGCGACTTCGCTTGCTCGAATTCGCGGGTATCACTCGCATTATGGTTCTGCCGTTCACAGCCGAAGTAGCCCGTCTCTCGCCGGGGGAGTTCGTTTCGCAAATTCTGGTCAATGTGTTGAATACGAGAGCTGTCTTCGTTGGCGGCAACTTCCGGTTCGGGCACAAACAGGCCGGCACGTCTGATACGTTGCGCGACTTGGGAGATCGATTTGGGTTCGTTTCGCAAATTGTGCACCCGGTCCGGTATCGAGGGGAAATCGTATCGAGCTCGGCGATTCGGGACTATCTGGCGGCGGGAAAAGCGGGACATGCAGGCCGACTCCTCGGACGCTGTTTTTCGGTAGAAGGCCCCGTAGTGCCCGGCCGTGGGATTGGCAAGAAGCAGGCTGTTCCGACATTGAATTTGCATCCGCCTCGCGGGCAAATTGTTCCGCGCGGTATCTACATCACCGAAACTGTCGACCGATCAACCGGCCGGCGTTGGGAGTCCGTTACAAGTGTGGGCACTAACCCGACCTTCGGGGACACGGAGGTCACAATCGAAACCTATCTTCTCGCGCCGCCATTCGACGGGCAAACACCCGAGCGCATCGAGGTTCTATTTCGGCGCTTTATTCGTTCGGAACGGCGATTCGCCACTCCGGAGGCGCTGAAGGCGGAAATTGGACGGGACGTCTCGCGGGCACAAGCTTATTGGAAGCGCATTTCGACGCTGAAACCTTCGATATACTGAATGCGTTCGAGAGCGCCCTCTTCACCCTGGAGGTACAGACTATGCAGCTTTCCGATGGCAAAATCAAACATCTAAATGCTCTTTCTAATAAGAATGGCGTTATTGCGGCGGCCGCAATGGATCAGCGGGGCAGCTTGCGGAAATCCATCGCGTCGGCGAAGGGCGTGCCCGAGGATCAGATCAGCGACGACATGATGGCCGAATTCAAAGTGGCTGTCTCGAAGGTTCTGACCCAGCACGCAAGCGCCATTCTGCTGGACCCCGAGTTCGGTATTCCAGCGGCGAAGGCCCGTTCGCAAAACGCGGGATTACTGCTCGCCTATGAAGAAAGCGGTTACGACAATACCAAGCCGGGCCGCCTGCCTGATCTTCTTCCTCATCTCTCGGTGAAGCGCATCAAAGAGCTCGGTGCTGATGCGGTGAAGATTCTCATCTATTACTCCCCGTTTGATAAGCCCGACGTCAATGACATTAAACATGCATTTATTGAGCGCATCGGCGCGGAATGCGAGTTCCATCAGATTCCGTTCTTCTGTGAGTTCGTGGGTTACGATCCCGAAGGCGGCAATGAGAAGGGTTTTGAGTACGCGAAAAAGAAACCGGAAGTAGTTATCGGATCGATGAAGGAGTTCGGCAAACCTCATTACCACGTTGATGTGCTGAAAGTGGAAGTACCGGTGAATGCCGAATTTGTCGAGGGCAGCAGCGTCTTCAAAGGGAAAGCGGCGTATACGCGCCAGCAAGCGCTAGAGCTTTACCGCAAAGCGGCGCAAGTCGCGGAGAAGCCGTTCATCTATTTGAGTGCGGGTGTGGGCAACGCCCAGTTTGTCGAATCGCTGAACATGGCAGCCGAAGCCGGCACCGACTACTCGGGCGTCCTGTGCGGGCGCGCCACCTGGAAAGACGCCGTGCCGGTATACGCGAAGCAGGGCGTCAAAGCTCTCGAAGATTGGTTATATGACCAGGGCGTTAAGAACATTAACGCGGTGAACGATGCTATAAAATCCGCCAAGCCCTGGCACGCGAAGTATGGCGTCGCCGCTGCCGTTTGAATCGCGCCAGCGAACTTCATGACGTTTGCTTCTATACCCGAAGCGATAGAAGATTTTCGGCGCGGTAAGGTTCTGATCGTCGTAGACGATGAGGATCGCGAGAACGAAGGCGACCTCACCATCGCCGCCGAAAAAGTCACTCCCGAGGTAATCAATTTCATGGCGACCCGCGGGCGCGGCCTCATCTGCCTGGCGCTCGATGCTGAAATTTGTGAGCGCCTCGATCTGCAACCGATGTCGCCCGTCAACACCGCGCGATTCGGCACTGCGTTTTGCGAGGCGATTGATGCGGCCGAAGGCGTGACAACGGGGATTTCCGCATATGACCGCGCGCGAACCATTCGAGTAGCCATGGACCCTGCTACCCGCCCGCAAGACCTCGCCCGACCGGGGCATGTCTTTCCGTTGCGTGCACGACCCGGCGGAGTGCTCGTACGCTCCGGTCAGACCGAAGCGGCAGTAGATCTCGCGCGATTGGCTGGGCTGTCGCCTGGTGGTGTCATCTGCGAAGTCATGAATGAAGACGGCAGCATGGCGCGCGTTCCACAACTCGTGGAATTTTGCCGGACATACGGACTCAAGATCATTTCCGTCGCCGATCTCATCCGGTATCGCTCGCAAACCGAGAAGTTCGTCGAGCGCGACGCTTCAGGTCACATTCGCACTGCTTTCGGTGAATTTGAAACTATACGTTACATCAGCCGACTGGATAATGAAACACATTTGGCGCTGATCCATGGCGATATTGCTGGCAAGAGTAACGTGTTAGTACGCGTGCATTCGCATTGCGCGTACGGAGACATCTTCCACTCGATAGATTGCGACTGCCACGAATTGATTGCGACGGCTCTCGAGACGATCTCGCGCGCCGAATGCGGCGTTTTGATTTACCTGCATCAGACCGGACCGGGACTTCGCGCGGCTTGGCACGATGGCCGTCGTGAGCTGATCGGCCACGGCCGCACGCAATCGAGCTTCATCCCGTCGGAACGGCAGCAACCCCTGCAGCACGAAACCGGCGTCGGGGCACAAATCCTGTCTGATCTCGGCTTATCGACAATTCACCTGTTGACCAATCATCCGCGCAAAGTGGTTGGCCTGGAGGGCTTCGGAATTCAGATCACGAAGCAGATTCCGTTCGCAGCCAGCGTCAGTGATGAACTGGATGCAGTCGCGGGCCCGATTATGCCGCGCTGAACGGGTTGAGTACCGAATCATTATTTTGGGCGGCGGCATGGTGGCGGGATACGCCGCTAAGGAACTTGTCGAATGCGGTCTGAAACCTGGGGAATTGAGTATCTTCTCGGCGGATAACGCGCTCCCGTACGAGCGACACTCCCACTTCAAGAGCTGCTTCCGAAGATGCCGAGCGAGCGTACTCTCAACGCCGAGAGCTCGGGAACACGATATAGGCATCCACCTCAACATGCAGATCGAGCAATAGATCACACCCGCCAGCGACTGGTGGAGCGTGGCTTCCAGAGTTCAGTTTGAAAGGCTGATCCTCGCCACGGAAGGCGAGCGTGTCGATGGAAGGACTTGGAGCGAATGGCGGCCATGTGGTCTACCTACGCTCGATACACTCGCCAGCTGCGATTACGCTGAAGAACTTGAGGAAAGTGTTAGTGCTCGACAGCCGCTTATAGTAATGGAAGTGGCATCGCAAAGCGCGCAGCAGGGCCGCGACACGACTATGGTATTTCCGGAGGATCGGGTGTGGAACAAGCTCTTCACGCCCGAGATGTCACGGTTTTTTCAGAAATATTACGAAGATCGCGGCGTTCGCCTCGTAACAGCCGAAATGAACAATAGCTGCTGATCACTTGCAACTCTGGAGCCACGAAACTAGACGCGGATTTGATCGTGGCGGAAACCGCGCCATGGCTGAACCGGATTCCGGACGCGAGTACTGAAAGTGGAGAAGTGTGTCGAACAGGATTTCTTAGACAGTTCAACTTTACCGGTGGGCGCCGCGGAGTCTCCGGCGTCTGGGCGGAGATAAAGCGGGGGTCGAACGAGCGGGACAAGGCCTTAAAGTCGCGAAAAACTCCGCGCCGTTTGCATCGGCCAAGTTGAACTTCAAGCTCATTCTTCTCTTCTTTTCCACTTCTATTCTAAGAATTCTGGGGCGACACAGAAGGCGCGGAGCGCACCGAATATCGAGGTGATGTGAATTCGTCAAGCTTCAGCGCATGGTGGCTGAAAGGCGGCGAGGTGGTTGCTGCGTTCGCGATGAACCGGCCCGACTCGGAACGCGAAAAGGCGAGCCAGCTTTCACTCGATCAAACAAGTTAGCGCGAGTCTGACGTGTTGAACAGTCGGGAAGGCTGGCTAGTCATACCTGCAGCCGCAGTTCCCGGAAGCAAACATCAAGAGCGCGTAGGTGAAGAAAGTACAATAGTCGGTTTCATGCTCAGACTGATTACCGCGCTGCTCGCCTCCACGCTTCTTGTACCCGCGCAAGATTGGTCCATTGATCATCTCTATACCAGACCTTTCATTTGGGGCACATGGCCATCGCAAATCGCTTGGGCAAAGCACGCTCACGTGCTCGGTTTCCTGTGGAACGCAAAGGGTGAGACGTTCAAAGATCTCTACGTCTACAGCACCGAAACGAAGAAGCTCACACGGTTGAGCGATCTGAAAGACCTGAAAGACCCGATTAACGAAACAGAGGCTGAGAAAGACGAACACAGGAAAAACTACGTTGTGCCTCCCGCGGGACTCACCTCCTTCGATCTCTCTGAAGACGGCACGAAAGCCGTGTTCTCGTATCACGGTGACCTGTTCATGGTCCAGACCAGCGGCGGTCCGATTGTTCGAATCACCAAGACCAAAGCGCCGGAAGTCAATCCGCAGTTTTCACCTGACGGAACAAAGGTTGCTTTTACGCAGGCCGGACAGATCTACGTGTTGAATTTGGGCGGTGGAACTCTCGAGCAGCGAACAGATGTTAAGCCACCGGCAGCGCTCACCAGCTTCCGGTGGTCGCCTGATGGGAAATATTTTTCCTATTCCGTGCAGCCTGTGCCCGGACGAACTATCCCTCTGCCAATCTACTCGGGCCAGTTTGTGACGGCATCGCCTTTTCCGCGCACGGTGGCGGGCGATTTACCCACCTCTTGGCAGTACTATGTTGTCGAGAGCACCGGCGATAATCCTCCACGCTTGCTCGACACGGGACACGGCTTTGGTTTCCGTCCGCCTCAGTGGTCCGAAGATTCTAAATACCTGGTGCTCGCTTCCGATGCAGTCAACTACAAAAGCGAAGACGTTCGCGTCATAGATATCAACACGGGAAAATCCAAGGTCGTATTTCATCAGACCGACGATCGCTGGGTGGAAGTCTCAGATGTAGGTTGGGAGCCGAATTCCCGACGGATCTGGTTCACGAGCGATCAATCCGGTTTTCAGCATCTCTACACTGTCCGGATCGATGGAACCGATTTGAAGCAGGTAACCAAGGGCTCATGGGACATCCACAATGATCCGTTCTCGCATAGTCCTCAGTGGATCGGAGATTACATCTACTACTCGTCAACTGCGGGCGCGGCAACGGAGCGGCAGCTTTACCGGGTAAAAGCCGACGGATCATCCGCTCCCGAACGCTTGTCCCGGCACGAAGGATTGAATATCGGTTGGGTTTCCGAGGACGGCGAAGAACGGGCCGTACTTGAGGCTGACATGAAGAACCCGCTCGATCTCTACGTGAATGATGCCCGCGTGACTACATCTCCATTGCCCGCTTTCTACAAAATGCAATGGGCTGAAAGCCGCTTCTTCACGTATCCGTCACTCAAAGATCATAAGCCTGTGTCCGCGCGGCTGCTTCTTCCGTCTGGCTATAATCCAGACGATCCAAATCAGAAGCCGCGTCCCGCAATCGTCTACATACATGGCGCCGGGTATGCCACGAGTGTTCTGAAGCAGTGGGGAAGTTACCAGGAACTTCGATTCGTATTCAATAACTACTTGGTGCACGAGGGATATCCGATCCTGGAGATGGATTATCGCGGCAGCACGAATTATGGCCGGGATTGGCGAACCGGAGTCTATTTGAATATGGGTGGTCCGGATCTGGACGATGTGCTCGGAGGAGTGGAGTACCTGAGGAGTTTGAAAAACGTTGACATGTCCCGCGTTGGCATCTGGGGTTGGAGTTATGGCGGGTTCATGACAGCGATGGCGATGTTCCGCGCACCCGAGACGTTCAAGGCCGGCGCGGCGTTTTCCGGAGTATATGATTGGGCGAACTATAACGCCAACTACACGGACGAGCGGCTGACTTCCCCAGCCGAGAATCCCGAAGCATACAGGCGCAGTTCTCCAATTTATTTTTCGAGCCAGTTACAGAACCACCTGCTTATTCTTCACGGTATTGTCGACAACAACGTGCTTTTCCAGGACGCCGTGCAGCTGTCTGAAAAACTGATTCATGAAGGCAAGCCGTTCGAAGAGTCTTTCTATCCCGAAGAGAGCCACGCTTATATTCGGGATGAAAGCTTGAAAGATGCGTTCGGCCGGACGGCCAGATTTTTTAACCGGTACCTCAAAGAGGATCAAGCTGATCTGGCAGCGCGATAATTGTTTCGCTCCCAATGCCCGTTCCATTCAAACTTCCGCGCTTTTATCCCATCCTCGACACAGGGATCCTCGCGGAACGCGGATTTTCACCGAATCTTGCCGCAAAGGCGCTGGTGGATGCCGGTGTGAGAATTCTGCAGTATCGGCACAAGGACCAGTGGACGCAGTCTCACTTCGATGAAGCCAAGGGGATTGTGAAGATTTGCCATGAAGCCGGTGTCCTATTCGTGCTGAATGATCGCGCGGACTACGCGCGCCTGCTTGGAGCCGCCCTACACGTGGGGCAAGAGGATCTGCCTCCGCTTGCTGCCCGTCGCGTCATTAGCGATGAGGTGATGGGATTTTCTACACACAATCACCTGCAACTCACTCGCGGCGATGAGGAGCCGGTGGAATATCTTTCACTCGGGCCTGTTTTCGTGACAAATTCGAAGGCGCGGCCTGATCCCGAAGTTGGCATCGAAGGGCTTCGCGCGCTGCGCCCTCTCACCAGCAAGCCCCTGGTCGCAATTGGCGGCATAACATTGAACAACGCGGCTGAAGTCCTCAGTGCCGGGGCGGACTCCGTAGCCGTGATCTCTGATCTCTTGCCGGAAACATGCAGTAAGAGCGCGCTGCGGCGTCGGGCCGAGGAGTGGATTCGATTTGTAAATATCATCACACCGCCGAAGCCGACGTGAATCGATTCGCTTTTAGTTCTCAGTCTCGCGGTCAGGGAGGGGATTTGGCTGGGAGGCAGGGACTCGAACCCCGATACGCAGATCCAGAGTCTGCAGTCTTACCATTAGACGACCTCCCAAGGATTCACCCGAAGTATAACAAGAGTTTTTGGCCTCAGGTCGGATCGGAAACGTTAGTCGGCGTGGACGAGCTTATGCCAAAAGTGCCGCTTTTTAGGCCTTTGGTTGGAGAGATCCGTGTTATAGGTGTGAGTTGAACGAGATGCGGAGTGATGCGAAAAACCCCGCGCTTGGCGGGGTTCTGTCAGGCTTGCCCGTTTGACGATTTTGGGCTTAGTATTTGTTGCAGCGGTTTCATGAGCCGGAGCTCCATTGACGGGCGGCCCAGCGTCCTGCGCCGCGATAGACGACAATCGGGTTTCCGGGTCGCTGGAGACTAACTTCGCTTCTACTATGAACCGCTTCGGCGCAGACCCGACGTAGTAGAACGGATAACAAGTAATCATGGTCAGCAGCTTTGGTTGAGTACCCGCGCCTGATGAAGAGTCACCGTCCGGAATCAGGCCGCCGCCATCAGGTTGCAGAACGCTGATGTCGGAAGGCCTAACGATCTTAGTAGAAGCGACTTCGTAAGTGTAAGTTCCTGCAGTTGACTGAAACGTCACGACGTCGCCCTTCTTTATATCTTTCAGGGCTCTGAAAAGAGTATCTCTATGAGCGGCAATTGCGAAGTTCCCGGGTTGTCCAGGTAGCGCGGTGGAAGGAACGTGCCCAACTGCCACACTGAGTGTTTTTGCGTCTACACCTTCTCGAACCATCGAAGAAAGGTTAAGCCTGCCGATTTCGACTCTTCCTAACAGTGCGCCTTCGACAGGCCGGGCCAATTCCGGCGCAACCGGCACGGGAACCGGGGCCGTGGTCGGGACCGCAGGGTTCACAGATTTCTCTCCAACCAGAAAACCGAACGGCGTCCGCTCTCTCAGGTAATCCGTAAAGCTTACGGCTGCGCGTCCGGCGATCTGCTGATCAAACGCCCAATTTTGGTACGCCTGATAAACGTACTGATCCGACAAGGTATAAGCATAAAATCCAACCCCAGATAATCCCAAAACGAACAATATCACGCGAAAACGATCCAACAGCGCGAGCGCCGTGTTGGAACGCTTGAGCCGCCGTTTTGCGTTGTGGCTATGTAAGCCAGGTTTAACGAAGTAACTGGTAGGGTTAGGGCCGACGATTACTGGTCCACTCATGACGTACGACCTTTTATTTATTATCTCTGCTTTTGCGTTCTGTTTTTGCGCTTTGCTGAGCGAGTAACTGCGAAAAAGGAGTGGTAGTGTAGGTCGTACGAGTTCGTACCGTGAGCTTCCTTCCGTTTTCTCTCGCTACCACTTTTACCGACCGTACATTGCGCTTATCGTTGACTTCGTCGGGCACATACCCGAGTGTGTAACAGTTTCTAATGTCTTTGGATATTTTGTGGAAAACAGGAGTTACATCATCCAAAGTGGCGGGCTCAAAAAACTCTCCGCCGCTAATGCCTGCAATCCTCCGAAGGACACCGGGGTTGAGATCACGATCTTCTGGATCAAACAGGCCTACCGTATAGATTGTCGCGCGCGATGATTCAATCAGGCCAATCAATTCCGGCAGAGTAGTTGTGCTCACGTTATCTCCGCCGTCACTTACGACGATTAAAGTTCTTTTATCCTGCTTGCTGTATTCAAGATGTTTTAGCGAGTAAGCAATGGCATCGTATAGAGCGGTCTGGCCCACAGCCTGTCCGTAGTATAGGGCGGCATGCAGGGCCTGGAGATTGTCCGTGAACAAAGTCTTAGGTGGAAGGCCGCGCACAACCGACTTGTTGAAGTTCACGACAAAGAATTCGTCCTTAGTGTTGCTTTCTTTTGCAAACGCTAATCCCGCTAGAATAACTTCGCGGCGCTTGAATCGCATACTCCCGCTGTTATCGACGACGAGGCCGACTGTAACGGGAGTATCCACGCTTGCAAATTGCGTGATCTCACGGCTGTGGCCATCCTCCAAAACCTGAAAATTGCCTTTATTCAAACCTGTCACATATCCGCCGTGGGGATCTTTGACGCTTACGTCTAACAAGACCAGGTCAACGTTGTCAGAAATCGTGTAGGTGCCTTGATCCCCGACCGCGATTTTCGCGTTCTGGGGACTGGATGTCAGATTCGCGGCTCGGGCTAGGCCTCCCAGAAGCAGCAGCAGTATAATCCTTCGCGCCGCCAAAAAGCCCGAACCCACACGTGTCTCCTGCATAACTGTACCCGTTAATGTTACATTCGTAGCTTTTGTCCTGCTCTAAGAAAAACGACGCCTGACGGCTTGACAGCCAGGCGTCGCTACACTCTTTCGCAGCCTAAAGATTTTATTTAGGCGCGTTTTGTCGTTAACGTAAGCAGTCCGGCAAAGCTCAATGAGATCAAGCCTGCTAGTCCGATCAGCGGATTCCAACTCGCGGTGTGCGGCAGGCTTTGGGGTTGCTGCACGGGCACCGGCGCTACGGTCGTATTCTGCGAGGTTTGCGGCTCAGGGGCCGGAGTAGCTTGGGGCTGAGGCTCGGGCGCGGGTTGCGCTTCAGGTGCTGGAGCCGGCGCGGGCGCAGGCTCTGGTTCCGCATAATTCATAGGTACGGGAACTGGAGCGGCCGAAGCCAATTGCGCTACTAACTTCTTCGGATACGGGAACTCCTGACCGAAATTGTCGCCGGGATAGAACCAAGCCCTAACTGCTTTTGGAACGCCGTTCGGGGTTTCCCAAAATGCAAACTGCGTCTTTCCTGTCGGCTGGAGACGATAATTCGGAATAGCCAGAATCGTTGTCTCTAGATGCTGTTGACCTTTGTCGAAGATCTGCACGATATGCCGGTCAGACTGTGAGTCTAGCAATTTCCAAACGTAAGTGCCTGGGTCCAACACTTTATTGCCGGCGATGATGGGTTCATTGACTGTAACAATGGTCATCTTGTCCCACGCATCGGCATGAGCTTTGGGAACAAAAGAAGTTCCTAATAGGCCGAGGCCGGTTACCGCCAAGGCACCGATGTAGAAAGAACGAAGGTTACGGCTCATTTTTCTTACTCCTCCAAAAAGAATCTGATTCGTACTGCATCCGAGTACAGCGTGTTCTAACGTCACGCTTTGCTTTCCGCCTTCTGTAAAGCACCTGGATAGCCAAATCAGCTCCGTCCACGAAGTATCAACACTTTGGTGACGTGTAGCGCGTGCCGGATGGTGCAAAAAGTACAACGCTGACGCTCAATTTGACTTGGAATGCTTTAAATGCATTCAAACGATTGGCGAAACGGCGGGTATCTTGTTTGGGCACGGTATATTCCCTATATGCCCCCGCAAGAGGAAAAAATCACAACCCTGGCAGTAGATATTGGCGGTACCGGGATTAAAGCACTGTTGCTCGATGCGCGAGGAAAGCCGCTGACCGAAAGGGCACGCGCGGCAACACCCAATCCCGCGACTCCGGCTGCGGTTTTCCGCGTACTCGATAAGATAATCAAGGAAGTGGGAGAATTCGACCGAGTTTCCGTCGGTTTTCCCGGCGTGGTGAAGCGGGGAGTAACCCTCACGGCCCACAATCTGGAGCCGAAATGGGTCGGGTTTGAATTTGAGAGGATTCTATCCAGACATTTGAGAAAACCGGTCCGAGTCGCCAATGATGCCGCTGTTCAAGGGTTCGCGGCGATTCACGGAAGGGGAGTTGAACTTGTTATCACGCTCGGAACTGGTTTTGGCTCTTCTCTTTTCGTCGACGGGCACCTGGTCCCTGGCCTCGAGCTCGCCCATCACCCCTGGCGCAAGAACAAAACTTACGAAGAGTTCCTGGGCAGACGAGGTCTTCAAAAGTTTGGCCGCAAGCGCTGGAACAGATTGCTGGAAAAGGCGATCACTCAATTAGAGGCTCTGTTCAACTACGATCACCTTTTCATCGGGGGCGGAAACGCAGTGAAGATTGATTTCGCGTTACCAAGACACGTCACGAGAGTGCCCAACCAAGATGGATTGTTGGGTGGCGCCGCCCTGTGGCGGAATCCTGTTACTTCACAAAGTAAGGCCACTTCTGTATGAAGTGGTAGTGATACCGATACACGAATAGCGCCACCACGCCTACCCCGAGCACAAATACGGCAAGCAAGCTGAGTAAAAGGATTCGCCAGGGAAAGCTCTTGCCTTCGCGCCTTAAGACGAGGAGATAGCTTGCCAACAGTCCCACGAAGTACAACATGACCATTGGGACAGCGAAGATCATCATGTTGAAAACGTCCGGGGTGGGAGTTACGACGGCCGCGATGATGGTGATCGCAAGAATGGCGTAGCGGCTATGCCGAAGCAAAAAACGCGGCGACGCCAGGCGCAGAAGAGTCAGGAAGAAAATAATGACCGGCATCTCGAACACGAGCCCGACGCCGAGGGTGACGTTTACAAAAAGATCGAAATACTCGTTGATCGAGACCATCGGAGTGACGTTTGCGCTCTGGCCGATGCCGAGCAAGAACTCGAGGCCGAACCGGAAAGCGACGAAGTAGGCGAAACACCCTCCCGCGATGAACAATCCCGCGGTACACAGGATGAACGGCACCGCCCACCGCTTCTCGCGCTTGTACAATCCCGGCGAGATAAATGCCCAAACCTGATAGAGAATCCAAGGCGAGGCCATGAAAATCGAAACCAGCAGGGGCATTTTCAGCCAGATAATGTTGAACCCCTCCATTGGCGTGATTACCACTAGCTTGGGTGGGTTGATGTGCAGGTGCTTCAAAGCGTCAACGGCCGGAGCCGAAACGGCCCGCCAGAGCGGCTCGGCAAAGGAGAGGCTTACCAGGAACGCGACGATTACACCGAGCAACGCTCGCAGAATGCGCCAACGCAATTCTTCGAGATGCCCCATGAAGGACATGCGGAGCATGCCCTTTTCCTCATCGTTCTCTTCCTCGTCATCTGGCGGAGGCGGTGCAGCAGGAGGCGGTGGAGTTTTCTCCGCAGCCGGCTGGGTTATTACCTTTGAGCTCTCTTTGCTCTCGCCAAAGTCCACGACCTGTGAGCCTGTTGCGCTACTAACCTGATCTTCTGGGCCGGAAACGTACGGCTCAGACGAGCTGGTATACGCGGCAACACCGCCGGGCTCGGAATCAGGCGCGGCAGAACCTTCCTGTGCCGCAACAGAATCATCAGCTCCCGGTAGTTCCGCCTTGGGATCGCCGGATACAGTTTCTCTGTCCGGAGCGTGTTGCTCCTCGAATTCGTCAGGCATTAATACTCAGCAGTTAAACGGGATGCTGCTCTTCTGTAGCTACTGAAACAGGCGCGGCTGGCTGAGTACCGTTAGAGCGCGGTACCGTCCCCGCAACCGGCAACGTTTGCGAATAAGAGTAATCCCGGTGAGCCTCGGCGTCCTGAGTTGCGGTTGCGCTGGCGGTAGGTTCTGCAGTGCCGGTCTCGAGAGAGCCGGATGAAGATTGATACTCCGAATCATAGCGACCCTGGTCGTCGTAGCGGTAGGCGTAATTCGGCGCGGAATAATCCGCATTCGTAGCAGGCAGCGTTTGCGATTGCGTTTCGTGTTCCAGCTCTCGCAAGTGAGTTTCAAACGTTGTTTTCAGCTCGTTCTTGGCTCTGCGGAACTCGCTCAGCCCTTTACCGAGCATGCGTCCTAACTCGGGCAGTTTTTTGGGGCCAAACAGAAGGAGCGCAAGAACGAAAATCGCGATCATCTCTTGCACGCCAAGCGGTCCCATCAAATCTCCTTAATGTAAGTGACGCCTTTATGATAGCCCACGACTGCGGTTCTCAAGCTGGCGTGAACCCTCCAACTCTTCTTCGCAGCAATGGACGGTAGAAGGGCCTGACGAGCTAGGATAAACCACAGGTTGGAAACTGACCGAGATCTTTCAAGCCTTCGCAATGAGAAACGAGGGTAATGACTATCGAAATCACAAGACCCGATGTTGAAGCTTTGATTCAGCAACGTCTCCAAAGCGGTGCCTTCAAGAATGCTGAAGATCCAATTTTCCAGGCTCTCCAATTTTCCCCGCGCGAGCCGATGCTGCGCTCTGGGGCAGTACGGCCGTTTTCCGCCAAGATGCGTGATATCTGGCAGGGTATGCCTGACGAAGTGCGCGCGAAGCTTCCTGCCGATGGCGCCAGCCAAATCGATCATTATGTTTACGGTTTGCCCAAAAGAGGACAGTGAGGGCCTGTCTTCGCTGATACTTTCTTCTGGGTCACTCTCACGAACCCGGAAGATTCGCGTTATTGCGATGCCGATGCCTTTGATGCTGTTCTCGCGGAACCGACAGTTATCACGACCGATGAAATTCTTGTCGAGTTCTAACATTCTTCTCCGGCGATTCGTGGTTACGAAACCGAGCCGCTGCAACTGTGCGCCCTGTTTCGGGATTGCTGAAGCAGCGACAGCGTTACGTTATCATCTGGAGCGAATCCATGAGACGGTTTCGCGGATTGCGCGTCGCGCGCGCAGCCACGGTTTATCTGGGACTCGCGGGCGCTTCACCCCTCAGTGCTCAGGTTGAATTGAAGGCTGCCGAGCGCGATCACATCTCAATCATCATTAATGGCCAGCCGTTCTCCGATTTCTATATCGGAAGCTCTTACGCAAAGCCGTTCCTTGCGCCTTTGCGTTCGGCGGCGGGTCTTATCGTCACACGCAAGTACCCTCTGGAAAGGGTTGAAGGCGAATCTCGCGATCATCCACACCATCGCGGCCTCTGGATTGGTTACGGAAGCATCAGCGGCGTGAATTTCTGGGAAAACGAGCCACAATCTGAGACCAGCGCCGGAAATCCGGCTCGCAAAGGCAAAATCGTTCTCCAGAAGGTTGATGGGCTCGTCTCAGGCAAGAAGTCCGGCAGCATCGCGGCCACGTTTGAGTGGCGCGCGCCTGACGGGCAGGACATGCTCGAAGAGCAGCGGAAAATGACGTTCTTCGCAGATCGCGTGGTTCGCACGATCGACGTGGACGCGACGTTCACAGCGAAAATCAATCTTAAGTTCGAGGATACGAAGGAGGGTTTTTTCGCGATTCGGGTCGCCGACAGTATGGCGGGCAAGAATGGCGGGTTGATGACCAACTCCGAGGGCGATCAGACAGAGAAGAACGTCTGGGGCAAACGGGCCGATTGGGTGGATTACGACGGCACGGTTGAGGGTCAAAAGGCCGGAATCGTAATCTTCGACCATCCGCAAAATTACAACCATTCCCCACGCTGGCATACGCGCGATTATGGTCTATTTGCAGTCAATCCGTTCGGATTGAAAGATTTTGATCGAAAGAGCTCGGGCCAAGGCGGCCATAGCCTGGCTGCCGGGGAAGCGGTGCGGTTTCGTTATCGGGTGATCATTCATCCCGGGGACGTGCCCAAGAAGAAGATTGCGAACTGGTACGCGGATTTCGCAAAGAAGAAATGAAGAGCGCCTCGTTGCGATGAAGCGCCTTCTTATTGCTCACTGTTTCTTCGCGCTCGCTGCTTTGTCCGCCCCTCCTAAAGCGCCAATCGTCCCACTGGCCGCACAGGCTTCAATCCACTTCGATGCATATGCGGCAACCAATGCATGGATGGCAACCGTGCCGGCGGCTGTGAAGGCCCGGTCGGACGCGTACTTTGAGGGCACTTATTGGCTCATCCTCTGGGATTTCCTGTATGGCCTTGCTGTGATGTTGCTCCTTCTCGAAAGCAAGCTGTCCGCCCGCATGCGTGATTTCGCTCAGCGGCTGACGCACTTTCGCTGGATGCAATCATTTCTCTATTGGATTGAATTCTCAGCCGTCGCTGCGGTTTTGACCGCCCCTCTCACCGTTTACGAAGATTTCTTTCGCGAGCACTACTATGGATTGTCCAACCAAAATTTCTCCTCATGGCTCCGGGACCAGTTGATCGGTCTTCTCGTCGCTATGTTGCTGGGAGGGATTGCTTTCGCGATTGTGGCAGCGATTGTGCGGCGGCTTCCGGGCACTTGGCATCTCTGGGGCACGGCGGTAACGATTGGCTTTCTGATCATCGGAATCGTAATTGGCCCGGTATTCATTGCGCCGCTCTTCAACACCTATACGCCGCTCCACAATGTGGCTGTCCGAGATCAGATTCTGAGTCTTGCCCGGGCTAACGGGATTCCTGCGACGAATGTATACGAAGTAAATGCATCGCGCCAAAGCAAGCGCGTGAGCGCCAACGTCAGCGGGCTCCTCGGGACCGAGCGTATAACGCTGAACGACAACCTTCTGGATCGTTGCTCGCCTGCGGCCATCATGGCCACGATGGGCCATGAGATGGGCCACTACGTAATGCACCACATTTACAACGGCGTGATCTTCTTCTCCATTTTGGTTGCAATCATGTTCGCCGTTCTTCGGTGGTCGGTTGATCTTTTGCTCGCTCGGTGGGGATCGCGGTGGGACGTGCGCGACATCAGTGATATCGCCGTGCTCCCGCTAATCGCGTCAATTCTCTTGACCATGACCTTTCTGTTTACGCCCATCGGCAATACGTTTACTCGCACGCAGGAGTACGAAGCCGACATCTTCGGTCTGAACGCCTCACGTCAGCCAGACGGCGAAGCCGAGGTCGATCTTTTGTTGGGTGAGTACCGCAAACTGGATCCCACTCCGCTCGAGGAGTTCATTTTCTTTGATCACCCGAGCGGGCACACTCGTATCTATGCTGCAATGCGCTGGAAGAGTGAGAACCTGTGCCTGTTTGATCAGTCGCTGCCCTGCACAAACCCGCCAGCGAGGTAGGTCAGAAGCTACGGACGTTCCCAGCGGCCGCTTTCCGCGGAACGAAAAACAGCTTCAATGACTTTCATGTTGGCCAGGGCGTCCTCGAGGGCAACAGGAACCTCTCCGTTCTCCTGAATTGCTTGTGAGAAGGCGTCGCCTTGGATGGTGTATTGATCCGCAGCGGGAAACTCCTCAAAGCGAGCGCTGCGGCCAGCTAATTCAGCTCCGTTATCTATAAAGATTCGGCTCGGCTGATCGGGTGGAATGTTGTACGGAATTTCGATTTCGATTCGGCTCGTTGTGCCCAGAATCTGCATACGCTGAAATGGCACAAGCTGCGTGCTGCAAGTGAAAACGGCCTGCCCGGGCGCAAAGTCGAGAATGGCCGAGCTCAGGCGATCAGTGCCCATCCCTGGATCGCGATCAATCAGAGCTGCCACGCTAGCCGGCTCACGTTCAAACAAAAACCGCGACATGGTGATCGGATAACACCCGATATCCATAATGGCCCCGCCACCCATCCTCCGGATATTGCGTATATTGGCGGGGTCGCGATTGAAGTAGCTGAATGTACTTGTAATTACGCGCAGTTCGCCAATATCGCCACTTCGGACGATGTCCCGTGCTCTCAGCCACTGAGGGTGGGTCCGAACCATAAAGGCTTCGCCGATCTTGACCCCCGTTTCGTTTCGAACTTTGATTAGCTCCGCTGCTTCTTGTACGGTCAGCGAGATCGGCTTCTCACAGAGCACGTGCTTTCCGGCTCTAGCGGCTTTGATAGACCAAGGCACGTGCAGATGATTCGGTAACGGATTGTAAATTGCATCCACGGAAGGGTCGGCCAAAAGCTCCTCGTAAGAGCCGTACGCGTTCGGGATATCGAGCTGGGCCGCCGCGAAACGAGCCCGATTGAACTCGCGGGAGGCGATGGCGACAATTTCGATTCTCGTACCTTTCCGCATCCCGGGAATGACCTTCTTTGTTGCAATCGCGGCAATGCCCAGGACACCCCAGCGAACCTTATTAGACATGCCTTCGAGTTTCGCACGCATTCCGTCGATACAGCACAGCTCTGCTACATTAATCGCGTGAAGCTGTACGACATAGATCCAGGGCCGGAGTGCCCCGAAATCGTACGTGTCATTATCGAGATCCCGAAGAATTCAGCCAACAAATATGAATATGACGGGGACTTAGACATTTTCAGGCTCGATCGCGCCCTGTATTCTCCTATGCACTACCCGGGCGATTATGGATTCATACCAGGGACCTTAGCGGAAGATGGCGACCCGCTGGATGTGTTAACCCTTGTCGATGAACCCAGCTTTACTGGTTGTCTCGTCGAAGTCCGACCGGTCGGTATCCTGCGCATGGTGGATGAAAAGGAAGAAGATCAGAAGGTTCTGGCAGTCCCGAATGGCAACCCGAGGTTTGACAGCATTCACACCATGGATCAGGTTTTTCCGCACGTAAGAAAAGAGATCGAATATTTTTTCTCGATATACAAAGAACTACAGGGTGGCCAAACCATGATGAAAGGCTGGGGCGGACCGCCGGAAGCGCGCAAAGTGATCACGCAGAGCCGGCAAGCTTATCTCGACAGACGCTAGACGTAGTTGTCGCCGCCGGAATTATCATCGAAGCTGCCGCCCTCATCGCCACTATCGTAGGAGGCGTCCTCATATTGAGGCGAATCATCATACTGGCCCGTATCATCGACGTTCTGTACGTCGGATACATTATCGGTGCTTCGATCATCGGCCCGATAGTCGGCTGCTCGGTCGTCGCGCCCGACGTCTTGGGGTGAATCGTAATAGTTGTTAACTACCGTCTCCTCGACGGGAGCGCCTCCGCCCATAAATCCGCTCCCTCCGAAGCCGCCGAACCCGCCTCCACCGTAACCCGGATGGGAGAACAGTGAGTTGATGGCTTCGAACGCCAACGCCCCGGCGGCAACTCCTGCGGCCGTTTGCGCAGCCCCGCGCAGAAAACTCGGAGGGCCGCTTGGCGCCGGCATCGGTGCATATTGGGGAGGAGGTGGCGGGGCATATTGCTGCTGTCCGCCAGCTTGAGAATATTGAGAGCCGGAATATCCGGAAGCCCGCGCCGGAGTCTGCTGCTGGCCGAGAAAGCTTGACCCGGAGGACACCGGCGCCGCTTGTGATGAGCGTTGCTGCAAGTCTTGAATCTGCTGCTGCGCATTTTGGAGCGCTAGATTTTGGATTAGCACTGTTTGCGTCATGAGATACAGAGCATCCGGCCGCGCACCGATTCGGGTACGAATGAATTCCTCAGCTTCCGGATCTTTAGGGGGAGCCTGAGTTCGCGCGAATCTCTCAGCCAAATCGGTCAGCATTTTCCGCTCGTCTGGAGTCATAAATGTTTCTCACCTCGTGACTTCTGATTAGACGCGATTCGTTCATGGTTAGTTCAATCCGTGAAGCCGAACTTGCAAGAACGTCACTCGCGTGCGTCTAATTCTATAAGGAGACCTCCACCATGTTGCTGGAAGCGATTCCGTCCGTTGAACAAGAAGTTAACCCGTGGGAGTCAGCTGCCCACAGGTTTGACGAGGCTGCCGAATTATTGAGACTTGATGACGGGATGCGCAAAGTGCTGCGGCAGCCCGCCATGGAGCTCACCGTGAATATTCCGGTGATACTCGACGACGGGCGCATCGAGGTGTTCACCGGATATCGTGTACAGCACTCCATCGCTCGTGGCCCCTCTAAGGGCGGCATCCGCTTCGCTCCTGACGTTTCGCTCGATGAGGTCAGGGCCTTGGCCGCATGGATGACATGGAAATGTGCGGTTGTGAACATTCCTTTTGGGGGCGGGAAAGGCGGCGTCATTTGTGAGCCACAGTTGTTGAGTGATGGTGAACTGGAACGGATCACTCGCCGCTATACTGCTGAAATTTTCGAGTTTATTGGGCCGGAGCGCGATGTGCCCGCGCCCGACGTAAATACTAACGAGCAAACCATGGCCTGGATCATGGATACGTACTCCATGCATAAGCGGCACACTGTTACGGCGGTTGTAACAGGCAAGCCCCTCGAGCTTGGGGGATCTCAGGGGCGTCCAGAGGCGACCGGCAGAGGCTGCATGATTGTGACGATGGAAGCCTTGAAACGCATCCATTTGGCTCCTGAGAACACGCGCGTCATTATTCAGGGATTCGGAAATGTAGGCGGCATGGCGGGCCGGCTAATGGCTCGAAAGGGGTTCAAGGTGACGGCCATCGCCGAATACGATGGAGCCGTTTACAACCCGCATGGGCTAGAGATAGACGCTCTGCTGGAGCATCGGCGGGAAACCGGATCAATCAAGGGTTTTTCGGAAGCAGAAGACGTGGACAAAGACGAAGCCATTCTGATGGACTGCGACGTCCTGATTCCGGCGGCGCGGGAAAACGTGATTACTTCCGTCAACGCCGACCGAATCAAAGCGAAGATTCTCTGCGAAGGAGCAAACGGGCCTACGACGTTCCTTGCTGACTCAATTCTGAGTGAAAAGAAAGTATTTGTGATTCCCGATATCCTGGCGAACGCGGGCGGCGTTACCGTCTCTTATTTCGAGTGGGTGCAGGACCGGCAGGGATATTTCTGGAGCGAGAGGCGAGTTAACGAGCAGCTGGAGGACATCATGGTCGCGAGCTTCAATGATGTGACGGGCTATGCGCAGAAGCACGGCGTGAACAACCGGACGGCTGCGTACATGCTGGCCCTTGATCGGGTTGCCAACGCCATTAGGCGACGTGGGTTGTACGCGTAATTAGGGCAGTGGATTGATCCAGCCTAGTCCAGAGAATCGGCTGAAGTCCTTGTCCGTTGAGGCCACAATTCCGCCGTTCTCCAATCCAAGGGCGGCCAGAACCGCATCACTGACGAGCGGACCAGTGGCTTGGCCTTCAACGATAAGCCGTTCCAAAAGTTCTAAATGCCCAGGCCCAGGTCTATAACGATCACTCCGGGCGAGCGAGCCAGTCCCGAACGTTCTTGAACGCGGCGGACTCTCCATTCGCTTCGCGCCGATACAGGTTCAGTAGCCAACCGCTTTCCTAACAGCCGAACAGGACAAAAAGGATAATCTTGGCTTACCCCAGTCCTGCCGTGCCCACAACAGCTTAAGCCCAGGTCTCTGCAATCAGCAGCTTGCGGCCGGTCTGCCTCGCGGACCCTGAATTGCACCAACCCTTGAAGAGGAGAAACCGAATGGGAACTCGTATTCGCGTAAGATCGCCATTGGTCGAGGGCGTCGTCGTACTCGGTCAGAAGGCTTTCACGAACACCATCCGCGACCTGACCGTAACGGAAGAGATGCTGCTGCGGACAATCTTCCAGGGATCGCTTGATTATGACCAGATTCAGATCGCCACCACAAATCTAGGAGCGGGTGGCCGCCCTTATACGTTCGCGAATACCATCCGGATCCCGCCCCACTCAAATTTCACCGCGCGAACGCTCGTGCATGAAACCACGCACGTCTGGCAGTATCAGACCAAGGGATCGGGCTACATCTCGGATTCAGCCTGGCATCAAATGGTCGACAAGTCGGCGTACAATGTGCAGCTGATTCCCAATCAGTCGCTGACCGCTTATACAGCGGAACAGCAGGCCGTAATCGTCGAGGCATATTACGTCGATCGGCAAACAAATCCAACCTCGCCTGCCACCGTAGCCTCCTACGACCCATCGAAGGCGTACACTCCGCCGCTTGGCTGGAGTTTATTGCCGGACGTCGTACGCATGATCGCGGAACTTCAGCGGACTCTCCCCATTTCCGATCAGGCAAGATTCAACGACCGGCTTTTTGGTCCAGGAGCCGTGCCCGATGACGCTCCGGGCGCTCCGAAGTTCGACTCTGTCGTCCCCATTTTGCGCATCGAATTTGGTGATTAGCTGCTGGGTTGGTCTTCTTGGCGATTTTGACTACTATGGTCCGGTCGTTTCTTTCGCCGTGCATGCAGGCCCGACTCCGGGATTTCCCGGTTCATAGTAATAGCCGTGCCACAACACTGTTCCGGTAAGCGCATTACCCGACCACACACTTAAATGGATACCGTCATTGCCGCTGCATTCCCGGAACGTTTCGGTTTTGCCGTTCTGATCGAGATCAGCCTGCACATTGTTGTTGTTCATCGAGAACGGAGTTGATGCTCCTACGACCGCGATCAGCGGCGTCAATTTCTGGACCGGCCCTTGCGTCACGTGAATGTCATAGTTCGAAACCGTCGTGTCTACATCTCTAGTGATCGGACAAGCGGTTTGAGATGGCCCGCCAATCTCCGCCTGCATGAAGGTTTGCGGCAGCGTCGGCGAAATCAGGGTGACCGGGCTGCCCGACACCAGAGTTGAATTGCGAATCGCGAGGCAGGTTCTCGAACCGGTGCTCACGGCCACGCCGACGCGCGGTGTATAAGTCGCGGGTACGGGCGAGGGACCTAACGCGCTCGATTCGCCTCCGGTCTGCGGGTTTGTGCGCGTGCATGATGCGAGGAAAACGATCAATGTTAAGAGAGTGATTTGCTTCATTCCTATTCGTCCATTCCCCTGGACGGAGTCAAGAGGAGAAAAGCAACATCTGAAGAATCAGTTCTGAAGCGGGCAGGCCTTTTCGCTATCCTTGACATGTTTCTCCGTCAAGAATCCCTGATTTTCGAGTAGCCTCTATTCCGCTTCCTTCACGCTGTCCATCAAACCGAAAAATCCTTCCGCCAAAGTCGGGTGAATGTAAATAGCGCCTTTCAATAACGTGTATGGCTTCTCGGCGAGCATCAGCGTGCTGAGAATCTGAACCAGTTCACCGCCCTCGACCGCCAAAATGGACGCACCCAGAATGTGATCGGTCGCGGCGTCCACGACTAATTTCATCAAGCCGGTGGTCTCTCCGCGCTCGATTGCTCGCGCTACAGAGGTCATGGGGAATGTGCCGATCTTTAATTTGCGCCCTTGTGCGCGAGCTGCTTTCTCCGTCATCCCCACTCGCCCGAGTGTCGGGTCCGTGTATACCGCATAAGGCACGATTCGCGAGCTGGTACTCAGCTTCTTGCCTTCGTACAAATTTCCATAGACGATCTGATAATCGTTGTACGAAATGTGCGTAAATGCGGGGCCGCCGGTTACATCGCCAAGCGCCCAGATATCCGGCGCGCTGGTCTCCAGGCGGTCATTCACGACGATGAAATCTTTGCCGTTGGTTTTGACGCCTGCCTTATCCAGATCTAGATCTTTCGTGTTGGGCGTACGGCCGGTCGCGACAAGCAGATGCGATCCCTCGAGAGTTTGCGCGCCATTCGGCCCATCGATGGTCAGCATAATGCCGCCATGATGCCCTTCCGACTTTGTGGCGCGCGCATTCAGATGGAAGTGAATGCCTTCTGCTTCGAGGGCGCGCTGCAACTCCGCGGTGATGTCATCATCTTCGTCGGGTAAGATCCGCTCGGCGCGCTGAACAATCGTTACTTCGCTCCCGAAACGACGGAACATTTGTCCGAACTCCAGACCAACGTACCCGCCGCCTAAGATCAAGAGATGCTCCGGCAGCTCTTGCAATTCCAGAAGACTGACGTTCGTGAGATATGGAATCGAATCCAAGCCCGAGATCGGCGGAATCGTGGGCCGCGCGCCCGTATCAATGAAAATGCGGTCGCCCTCTAATACTTCTTCCCCTACTTGGACTTCTTTGGCCCCTGTAAAGCGGGCGCGTCCGCGATAGAGATGCCATTTTTCTTGCCGGTCGATTTTCTTCTGCCAGCCCGATCGTGAGCTCTCGACAATGGCGTCCTTGCGTTTGAGAATCGCCTGCAAATCCACGCCAACATCGCTGGCTCGAACACCCCAGCGTTCGGCGTTTCGCGCATAGTGAGCCACTTGTGCGCTGGCCACCATCGCTTTTGTTGGCGTGCAGCCAGTGTTTACACACGTTCCACCGAGACGGTCTGATTCGATCAGCGCAACTTGCTCGCCACGGGCTGATAGCTGCTGCGCCAACGGATTTCCGCCTTGGCCCGAGCCGATAACAATTGCTTCGTACTTCACCGTTTGCCGTGGCAGTAAGGGCCCCCTTTGCGCGGACGCGACGAAATCTTTCAAGACTAGCCTACCTCGGTCTTCTACGTGCTCGCGAAACCTTGTTCGCACTCCCAAAGTCATCTAGGTACGTCTCTTCGAAAGCATGCCGGAAAACGGACAGATTCCACGTAGACCATTTGGTAAGACCGGATTTGAGATTTCCGCCCTGGGACTCGGCGGTCATCACATTGGCGATGCGGAGGATCAAAAGACAGCCGAACAAATTATCAATCGCGCGATAGACGGCGGCGTCACTTTCTTCGACAATTGCTGGGAATATCACCGCGGCAAGACCGAGATTTGGATGGGAGCTGCCCTCAAGGGAAAGCGCCAGCAGGTCTTTCTCATGACGAAAGTTTGCACGCACGGCCGCGACAAAGATCTCGCACTGCGCATGCTGGACGAATCCCTTCGAAGGCTGCAAACCGATCATCTGGATCTGTGGCAGATTCACGGCGTCAGCTTTGAAAATGATCCTGCTCTCTTCATCCGGCCCAATGGCGCAGCTGAGGCGTTGACCAAAGCCAAGCAGGACGGCAAAGTCCGGTTCCTCGGTTTCACTGGACACAAAAATCCAAAAATCCATTTAGCCATGCTGAACACTGGCTTTCCGTTCGATTCTGTGCAGATGCCTCTGAATCCTTTTGACAGCGAGTTCCGAAGCTTCGAAACGCAAGTACTTCCGGAGCTGGTGCGCCGCGGTATCGCTCCGCTCGGCATGAAGCCCTTCGGCGGAGCGGGACCGGCGATTAAAGCTGGCGTCCTTTCCGCAGACGAGTCTCTGCGCTACGCAATGAGCCTGCCTGTCGCCACCACCATCACCGGCATGGATAAGATCGATGTTGTCGAGCAGAATCTAAAAATCGCACAGGATTTTACTCCTCTAGCGGCAAACGAGATGAGCGCTCTACGCGATCGTTGCCGCCAGTACGCCGATGGCCGTTACGAGCTCTATAAGGTTTCCCTCAAATATGACAATCCTGAGGCGCGCCTGGCGCATGGCTTCCCTCTCGATATGCAACAGAAAGAGGTGAAGGAAATGATGAAATCGGCGGACAATACCGGCAAGCCGTTTCCTTCCATCAAGTAAGCATGAGCAATCGAAATACTCGTCGCAGATTCATAAAGGAGGCGGCGCTTCTGGGAGCCGTAGTAGGAACGCGTATGGCGAAGGGGGCCGGCGGGACAGTGCCGAGGCGTCGTCTGGGGAATTCCGATCTTGAAGTCTCGATCATCGGAGTGGGCGGTTATCATCTCGGCTCCGCCAAAGATCAGCCCGCGGCTAAAGACATTGTGCAGCAGGCGCTCGACGCCGGTATCAATTTTTTCGACAATGCATGGGAATACCACGATGGCCTAAGCGAGGAATGGCTCGGGAAAGGGCTCGGAAACAGGCGCAAGGAAGCTGTGTTGATGACCAAAGTCTGCACTCACGGGCGGAACAAGAAGATCGCCATGCAGATGCTCGAGGAATCACTTCGACGGCTCAACACCGATCATCTCGACGTGTGGCAGATTCACGAGGTCATCTATGAAAACGATCCCGACCTGATTTTCGGACCAAATGGCGCTGCTGAGGCGTTGCTCGATGCCAAAAAACAAGGCAAGGTGCGTCTGATCGGCTTCACCGGCCACAAGGATCCGTCCATTCACCTCAAGATGCTTTCTCACGGTTTTCCTTTTGACACGGTGCAGATGCCTCTGAACCCGTTTGACGCAACGTTTCGCAGTTTCGAGCGCAATGTTCTGCCCGAAGCGAAGAAGCGCGGCCTGGCTGTTTTCGGCATGAAGAGTCTAGGTGGAAGTGGAGAGATGGTCAGGAAGGGTGGCGTGATGGTCGCAGAAGCTTTGCGTTATGCGATGAGCTTGCCGGTAACCACGACCATCAGCGGCATGGATTCGATGGACGTCCTGAAACAGAATCTGGAAATTGTGACGAACTTCTCACCGATGACCGACGCCGAAATGGCGGAGCTGCGCAACAGGTGCCATGAGGATGCCGCGGACGGGCGCCTGGAGCTATTCAAGACCACTACCAAGTACGACGGTAAAATTGGCCGTGAGCAGCATGGCTATCCCACCGCGGAAGAATTACCTGCATAACCCAAAATTCCGGCTTGCGTGCTCGCCTTTGACTCTCGCCCGGTAAGGTCCTGAATGTGGATCGTTCATCTTGCCCTCCGGCGCCCATACACCTTTGTGGTGTTTTCCGTTTTGGTGTTGATCCTGGGGGCAATTGCGGCATTCGTTACGCCTAAGGACATTTTTCCCTACATCGATATTCCTGTTGTCAGCGTGGTTTGGACTTATACCGGGCTTACTCCCGACGACATGGAAAAACGTGTGGTCACCATATGCGAACGCGCCATCACTACGACAGTCAACGATATCGAGCACATGGAATCCGAGTCGTATACCGGCGTAGCGGTGATCCACGTTTACTTCCAGCCAAAAGTCAAAGTGGAGCTGGCGCTTTCGCAGATCACGGCCATCGTGCAAACCATTTTGCGTGTTTTGCCGCCTGGAACTTTCCCGCCCAATGTCCTGAAGTATGACGCGTCCAGCGTCCCCATTCTGCAACTGGGGCTCTCAGGCGAAGGCCTGAGTGAGCAGGACCTCTATGACCTTGGCCTGAACTTCATTCGCACTCGTCTGGCCACCGTACAAGGCGCATCCATTCCGCTTCCCTGGGGCGGCAAATCGCGGCAGATCATGGTCGATCTCGATGCTAATGCCCTCTTCGCAAAACATCTTTCAGGGATCGACGTATCAAATGCCCTGAATGCTCAAAACCTGATCTTGCCCGCTGGCAGCGCGCGCGTGGGAGATCTCGAATACCTGGTCCGGGTAAACAGCAGCCCGCAGACCGTATCCGGTTTGAACGATCTGCCGATTAGAGCCGCCAATGGCGCAATCGTATACATGAAAGACATCGGTCAGATCCGAAATGGCTACGCCGTGCAGACCAACGTCGTTCGTGAAAATGGCCGGCGTTCCTCGCTGCTAACCGTACTGAAGAACGGGAAAGCTTCCACTCTCGACATCGTGAACGCGGTGAAGAAAGCGCTGCCTCGGGTCAAGGCGGATCTTCCAAGTGCTCTCAGGATCACTCCACTGTTCGACCAATCGATTTTCGTTCGCACGTCCATCAATGAAGTCTTGCGCGAGGCCGCCATCGCCGCGTTCCTGACCGCTTTGATGATCCTGCTGTTTCTCGGGAGTTGGCGCAGCACATTGATCGTCTGCATCTCCATTCCGCTTTCGATTCTGACCTCCGTTTGTATTCTCGCGGCGCTCGGCCAAACCATCAACGTGATGACGCTCGGAGGACTTGCCCTGGCAGTCGGAATTCTGGTGGACGATGCCACGGTTGAGATTGAGAACACGCATCGCAATCTGGCTGACCCCAACAAGTCACTGGTCCACGCCATCCTGGATAGCGCCAGCCAGGTTGCTGCGCCCGCGCTGGTTTCCACGCTCTCTATCTGCATCGTCTTTTTGCCTGTTCTCCTGCTCACCGGCGCAGCCAAATACCTGTTCACGCCGCTTGCTATGGCGGTTGCGTTCGCGATGCTTGCCTCTTATTTCCTCTCGCGAACGCTGGTGCCGACCATGATGCACTACCTTTTGCCTCGCGAGGTTCCGCTTTATCAGCGCAAAGAGGGTGAAGAGCCGGAAGAAGCCAAGAACTGGGTTTGGCGCGTTCATGAGCGCTTCGAAAAACGCTTCGAAAAACTTCGGGATAGATATAAGGGCTGGCTCGAATGGAGTTTGCATCATCGCGCCATCGTTTTGGTGTTGTTCGGCCTTTTCGTCGCAGGATCGTCTCTCCTGACATTCGTTATCGGCCGGGACTTCTTCCCTTACGTCGATTCCGGCCAGATGCGGCTGCACGTCATGCCGCCCGAGGGCACTCGAATTGAAGAATCGGAAATAATCTTCGCTGCAATTGAGGCTGAGATACGACGAATTCTCCCGCAAGATCGAATTGATTTGATTCTCGACAACATTGGACTGCCTAACGGCGGCGTGAATCTGGCCTTCGGAAACAACGCGACTATCAGCAACTCAGATGGGGACATCCTGATATCTCTAAAACCGGGAAAGAAGCAAACTCTTGAGTTTACAAGGCAACTGCGCGCCCAGTTGCGAACCAAATTTCCGCAGGAGACTTTCTTCTTTACCCCTGCGAACATGACCAACCAGATTCTCGATTTCGGTTTGCCCGCCCCCATCGATCTCCAGGTAGCCGGCCGAAATCCGGCCCAGAATTATCAGATCGCCCTTAATCTGTTACACAAGGTTTCTGCGATACCTGGCGCGGTGGACGTTCACATCCATCAGCAGATCTCTTATCCGACTCTCCAGGTGAATGTCGATCGAGCCAAAGCCCAGCAGATCGGCCTGCAACAGCGCGACGTCGCAAACAGCATGCTGATTTCGCTTTCGGGAAGCGGCCAGACGGCTCCCAATCAGTGGCTGAATCCGGAAAACGGGGTCAACTATCAGGTGGTCGTGCAGAGCCCGCTTTATCGGATGGATTCCTTCGATGCCCTTCAGCGCACTCCTATCACTTCCAATACCGGGAACAACAGCCAGCTATTAGCTAACCTCGCGACGCTTAAACGGGGCGTGTCCACGATTGTCGTGGATCATTACAACATTCAGCCCACCTATGACATCTACGCGGACGTCGACCAGCGAGACCTGGGAGGCGTCGCGGACGCAATTCATAACATCATCAAACAGCAAAAGAACCTTCCTGGCGGCACCGTGATCGATCTGCGGGGCGAAGTGTCCACCATGGAGCAATCCTTCGATCGCCTGTTGCTTGGCATCGGCTTCGCCGTAATCATCGTGTATCTCCTGATGGCCGTGAATTTTCAGAGCTGGCTGGATCCGTTCATCATTTTGATGGCTTTGCCGGGCGCATTTTCCGGGATTTTATGGATGCTTTACCTGACGCAGACCACGTTCAGCGTGCCGTCGCTGATGGGATCCATCATGACCATCGGCGTCGCAACCGCCAATTCAATCCTGCTGGTTGTATTCGCCAATGATGAGCGAGCCACCAACAAGGACCAGATGGAGGCCGCGCTTTCCGCGGGTTACATCCGTCTACGACCGGTCGTCATGACAGCATTAGCGATGGTTATCGGGATGCTGCCGATGGCGCTGGCCTTTGGAGAAGGAGGCGAGCAGAATGCGCCTTTGGGCCGAGCTGTAATCGGTGGCTTGCTGCTCGCGACCGTCAGCACGCTTTTCATCGTGCCGATTATGTACTCTCTGCTGCGGAAACGCGCACCGATCGATTACGACGAGAAGATCGAAAAAGAGTACAAGGGCGAGGAGCCCTCTCACGGCGATCAGAAGCCAGGCGGCCAGCCGAATCCACAAGAATCTTGAACATGGCCACATCGAACGAACCCCTCGGCGACGTGCCGGACAAGCCGCAGACACCGGGGGAAAAGAAAGAACAAGAGAAGCGGCGGCGCGCCCATTCGCCGGTGTATTGGCTTATCTTTGCGGCAATTGTAATTGTCGCGGCCGTATTGGTCATCTTTATCGGCTGGTTTCCCCGTCACAAACAGCAACAAGAAATTGACCGGCAAGCGAAGGAACGGACTCAGCAACTTCCGCGCGTGAAGGTGGAGATTGTCCGTTACGCTCCCTCGACGAGCGAGTTGATGGTTCCCGGAACGACTTTGCCCTACACCGACGCCTATATCTATGCGCGCGCTTCCGGTTACGTCACCCGGCGCTTCGTCGACATTGGCGATCATGTACACGAAGGGCAGCTTCTCGCGACCATTGATGCGCCCGATCTCGATAAGCAAGTCGCGCAAGCAAGATCGCAACTCCAAGAAAGTGAATCCAACCTCGCGCAGATGGAAGCGCAGCTACACCTGGCCTCGGTAAATTGGGACCGCTACAAGGTGCTTGTGGCGAAAGGGGTGTTTTCCCGTCAGGAAGGCGACCAGCAAGAGGCAAACTACAGAGTTGCTGATGCCAATGTTCGCGCTGCCCAGAACACTGTGCAAGGAAACCGTGAGAACCTCGAACGGCTCACCATATTGCAGGAATACGAACAGGTTCGAGCACCGTTCAATGGTGTCATCACGGACCGCAACATCGACGTTGGAGCTTTGATCACCGCCCAAGGCACGGGACTCGGCGTTTCATCCTCTCCCAGCACTCCCGGAACGAGTCAAGCCGCTGCTCAAGGCAATAATCAGGGCACCTCTGGCAATGTATCCTCGTCGGTTACTCCGTCTACTGGCGGTGCGCAAGGCGGGGAAATGTTCCGGATCGCCAGCATTGGCCGCCTGAGAATTCTGGTGTCCATCCCCGAAGCCTATTCGTCTGTCGTTCATGTAGGACAACGCGCCGTTCTGTTTTTTCAGGAGATGCCGAATGATAAATTCGACGGGCGCGTGACGCGCACTTCAGCCTCGATCGATCAAAACACTCGTACCTTGCTGGTCGAAGTGCAAGCGAGTAACCCGGCGCGCCGCTTGATGCCGGGTATGTATGTAGTCGTGAACTTTGTTGACGTCAAGAGCCAACCACCTTTAATTGTTCCCGGGGACGCCATTGTTGTGCGTAACGCTAAGACTGTGGTTGCTTTGCTCCAGAACAATGTCGTGCATTTCAGGCCCATATCTATCGGGCGCGATTACGGCGATCAAACCGAGGTGGTCAGTGGATTGAATGCGGGCGATGTAATCGCAACCAATATTACGGACGAAATACATGATGGGGTAAAAATCAGTCCGCAGTACCCAAAGCAAGTTCCCCCGCAGCCCGGCGGACAAAGCGATACGAATCCGGGCCAAGAGGGCCAGTATGGCGAGCAGGGCTTAGATAATCAGGCACAAAAAAGCGGAAAGAGCGGGAAGAAAGGCGGTTCGAAGGGCGGAAAGAGCAATTCCGGGAAGCAAGGCGGCTCGACGGGATCAAGCAACCGATGAAGTTTGCCTTCATAACAGGGCTCGTCCTCTGCCAACTCGCGTTTGGCCAGGAAGTCCCCCCGCCTTCTCCGATATTGCAGTCAGTTGAGAATGATAAAATCCGGCCGAAGAACGAAGACGCAAATTACCCCGCGCGTTTATTCTTTTGGAATTTTTTTTCGCAGTATCGACGCCCAACTGCGCCGCCACTTCACCTCGGCCCGGCAGATCGCGCGAGATCGCTAGTCCGAAATGGGACCCTTTATCTCTCTCTATACGATGCGCTCGCGCTCGCAATTGAAAACAACCTGGATGTCGAAGTAGCGCGCTACGAGTTGTCCCTGGCCGGCACCGAAGCGCTCCGTGCCTCTGGTGGGGGTAATCTGCGCGGCATCGACTATTCCGTGGCCGAAAGCCCTACCGGCGTGGGTGGGCCAGGGAGTCCTTTGCTAAATGAGGCCGCCTCTACCGTTACGCCGACTACGCCAACGATTAACGATCTGACGTCCCTCAACGCACTTACTGAGACTCAGACCAACCTCTCGGTGCAGGGCGCCTCCGGCTACGCCGCCGGCCCCACAGTTCCGACCCTTGAGCCCACGCTGGTTGGCCAGACTACCTGGTTCCAGCGATCCAATGGCGCGCTGCTTACATCCGGCGCTCTCGCTACGCCGGCTTCTAATACCTCCACAACCTCATCGCCCATTCATTTCATCACCGGAAACTACGCCTTGGTTCAGGGTTTCAGTTACGGCACACAGGTGGAGGCCGATGTAAGCAATGCGGCACAAGTCCTGTATGCAGACCGAAGCGATCTCGATCCATTTTCTTCCCCGA
Organism: uncultured Acidobacteriaceae bacterium; assembly: GCA_963758245.1. Classification (GTDB taxonomy): domain Bacteria; phylum Acidobacteriota; class Terriglobia; order Bryobacterales; family Bryobacteraceae; genus Bog-105. The sequence continues at coordinate 198,132 of CAVWUV010000009.1, forward strand.
ACGTCTCCGCTACTCTGACCCAACCCCTGCTGCGCGGACGCGGAAAAGATATCAATCTCCGATATTTGCGGATCGCAGCGATCAATCAAAAGATTTCGCGCCTCATCTTTTACCAGCAGCTAATCAGCACTGTCTACGGTGTGGCGCGGCTTTACTACGACCTGGTCAGTTTGAACGAGAATGTCCAAGTCAAACGCGAGACGCTTGCAGCCGCACGCAAACTCTACGAGGACGATGCGGCTCAGGTGCAGCAAGGCACGCTCGCGCCGCTAGAGCTAACCCGCGCCCAATCGCTCGTTACCTCGAGTGAGCTCGATTTAATCCAAGCTGAAGGCTTAGTGCACCAGCAGGAAGTGATCCTAAAAACTCAGCTTGCGCGGCGCGGTACCGCCGATCCAGTCATTGACGACCTCCCCATCGTCCCCACAGATCCCATTTCTATTCCCGCCGCAGACGAGCTTCAGCCGCTAAACACACTGGTTTCTCAGGCCCTATCCACTCGTCCGGATCTGGTGCAGGCGTCCCTACAAGTTCAAAGCGGCGAGATCGCGCTGAAAGCATCGCGCAACGCAGCTCTTCCGGAAGTCGACTTGATCGCGAATTTCCAAACTCGCGGCAGCACTGAAGTTCCTTTCGCCGTGCTCGGCACTCCGGGGACGGGGCTGATCACTGCTCCACAGGATTTAGGCGTCGCCGGCCTGCGAACGTCGCGAATCTATCAAGCCGGCGTTCAATTGAATCTGCCTTTGAAAAACCATGTAGCAGAGGCGGATGCCGCGCGCGATCTATTGCAGGTTCGGCAAGCTGCGGCTAGAACTCAGCTCATGGCAAACGAAGTGAGAGAACAAGTAGAGAGTTCGCTGATTGCGCTTCAAACCGCTCGCTCCGCGCTCAAAGCGGCGATTCAAAGCCGGGAATATCAGGAGCAGCTTGTAGATGCCGAGAGAGACAAGCTCTCGGTCGGCGCGTCTACGAACTTTCTGGTTATCCAGCAAGAGAGCTACCTTGCGCAGGCACGTTCCACGGAAGTGGCAGCGCGAAGCGTTTGGATTAAAGCTCGCGTGGCGCTCGATCGCGCAGTCGGAGATCTTCTCGAAAAGAACGGCATTACTTACGACGAGTCGGTTATAGGCGAGTTGCCGGCTTCAGGACTGCGGCGGCCGTAAGCAAGTTTCCGGGAATCACCAATGACCGAGAAATTCAACTCTGTTACCCATTGTCTCGGCTGAGACTGAGCCGATCAGGCGCAAGAATCGTCGAATCTGTTCTCCCACTGAGTGACGGTTCTGGGCAGCAAGAACAATACCGGCGTGCATTCGGCCAGCCAACATCCAATTTGAATGGATCTCGTGGTAGTCGGCCAAGTTGAAAGAGCAAAGAACCCGGTTCTGCGCGGCAGCGAACGTGAGGTGGTCTTCATCCGGTCTGCGGATCATACGTGCCTCAGTCGCGGTCATCACATCGATTCCTCGGGACCGGAGGCCGCGAACCACGTTCGAATTCATAGCATCCTCATCGAAGTACAGCCGCAGCCGACTCACGCAAGCTTTGCCGACGCTCCGAAGATCTGTTCGATGGCAGCTTCTTCTTCGGCGATGTCGCTGTCGATCTCTGCTTGATTCGCATGGTAATAAGCAAGAGCAGCGTGAATCTGCGCTAGCGTAAGATGCTCAATTGTCGTGGCAATTTCCTCTGGAGTTAGCCCCAGATTATGCCACGCCGCGATGCGCCGCACCGTCACGCCTGTGCCGGCGATGCATGGCCGACCCTTCCGGATTTCCGGCGACCTTTCGATCAGCGTCCCGATATCTACAGCAGCCGGCATCTTAATCCCTGCGATCTCCGTTGCTCCTTTTCAGTGTAACCAGCATCTTGAGGCAGGGGTATCAGCCACTGGCCATTGCCGTAGTTTGCGCTTGACGGAACAGCCCGAAATCGAGGTCGGAGATCTTCTCGAAAAGAACGGCATTACTTACGACAAGTCGCTTATAGGCGAGTTGCCGGCCTCAGGACCGCCGCGGCCGTAAGCGTCTCTACCAACGGCGTTGTTACACTTTACGATTCTTAAGGAAAATGATCTAATCCCCTTGTGACCCGAACAGCTGTTTTACTCGTCCAAACCCTCGCCCTACTATCACTCTCGACTTTACCGCTCGCATGTGTCGCGCAGGCATCGAGGCCCGCACCACAACTGGTTGAAAAGGGCGGACGCCATGCGCTGCTCGTTGATGAGACGCCGTATCTGGTCCTTGGAGCGCAGATCGGAAATTCGAGTAGTTGGCCCGAGGTGTTGCCGGACGTCTGGCCCGCACTCGAGGCGCTGCACGTGAATACGGCCGAAGCTCCCGTTTACTGGGAGCAGATGGAACCCGAACCGGGGCATTTCGATTGGACCAATGTGGACGCACTGCTTGACGGCGCGCGTGCTCACCACTTGCACTTGATCCTGCTTTGGTTTGGTACCTGGAAAAACGGCAACGATCATTACGCGCCCATCTGGATTAAGCGCGACCCGGCCCACTTCCCGCGCATGCAGAACAGTTACGGCACACCACTTGATGTGCTTTCGGCGAATGCGCCTTCGAACCTGGATGCTGATCGCCGCGCGTTCACCGCTCTGACTCATCATCTCGCTGAGCGCGACGGGCAAGAACATACGGTTCTCATGATTCAGGTGGAGAACGAATCGGGGGCGATCGGAACGGTTCGCGATTATTCTCCGGAGGCCAATCGCGAGTATGCGGGGGCTGTGCCGGCTGAGCTTGTGAGGGCACTCCAGCGAAAGCCGGGCGCCTGGGCAGACGTCTTCCCTGGCAACTCCGACGAAGTGTTTCAAGCCTGGACACAGGCGCGATACATCAACGCAATTGCTGAGGCCGGGAAACGCGAGCTTCCGATTCCGATGTACTGCAACGTCTGGCTCGTCTACCCTCCTGCGGAGCTGCCTGAGCGCCGAATCCCAATCCCAGGAATCGGCTATCCATCCGGTGGTCCGGTCCAAACCATGCTGAGCTTATGGAAAATCGCCGCGCGGTCGATCGATGCAATTGGACCGGATATTTACAGCAGTGATGCTGGTTTCTATCTGCACATACTCGACACGTACAGTCGAACGGACAACCCGCTCTGGGTTCCAGAAACAGGCCAAGGCAACGCGTTTGCTCCCTTTTTCTTTGCCGCGCTAGGCCGTGGAGCAATCGGCTTTTCTCCTTTTGGAATAGATCGGGTGAATTCGCGGCCACCCGCCCCCGACGCGTTGAGCGCGCATGCTGAAAATTACAAGCTGCTCAGCTCTATGGACCGTACGGTAGCCAAGCTGAACTTCGCCGGGCAGGTACAGACAGCAATTGAAGTAGCGGGTGGCGCGGAACAGGAGTTAGTATTCGAGCGGCCATCCGCTGAGAACTCTGCGAGTACCCGAGCAACTGGTGTCCGCCATAAAGCCGAGATCACCGCGTCCCCTTCGAACGAGATGCTTCCCAGCACCGAGACGCTGGCCAACGCGACCGTGCCGTACGCCGGTGCAGGAACACCCGCGACGCGTGCCGCGGATGCGAGTGGAGCCTGGGCCGCGGAGATTCGCTTCGGCTTTCCGCAACGAGACGGCCAGCCCGCACCCGGCAACAGCGATCATATGGGCCGCATGATGGTTGCGCAGCTAGGGCCAGATGAATTCCTGCTCGCAGGTTTTGGCGGATCGGTGCTCTTTCATCGTCCTGGTTTCCTACCGGGCATCCGGATGCAGATTCTTAGGGCCGAGGAAGGATATTACACGCCCGCCCAGACGCCTGGCGCGTCTGAAATCTGGCACACCGTACGTTGGCTGAACGGCGATGAAACGGATCGCGGCATCCGCTTCTTCGTTCCGTCGACTGAGTCTAGGCCTATGGCTGTGCGCATCTTGTTGGGCCGGTTCTGAACCGCTGGCGTGGTCCACTATTCCGAACATCGCCAGTCGGCCCGTTAGGGTTGAGATCAGTAAGCCTTCGTTTCCCATATCGAAACAGCATCTCCCGCATTCACGCACTTGCTGCGCCCCGCCGTTCTTCAAACTCAATGACTTGCTCGCGGTGGGAAAATTGCTGCTCTGGAGCCATGTCCTGGCTCCTCAAAGACGTCCAGTTCGGCCTGCGTGCCATCCATAAAGACCGCTGTTTCTTCCTCACCTCTGTTCTGGCGCTCGCCTTAGGCATCGGCGGGACCACCGTCATCTTCAGCGTTATCGATAACGTTGTGCTTCATCCATTTCCATACGTTGATAGCCAACACATCTACGACATTTCGATTCGCGACCGCACCAGCAACAGTTCCATTTCTCGCAACTGGTATACGGCCCGTGACTTCCTGGATATCGAGGAGCAGAACCGCGTCTTCGATCGCACAATCGGAGTGTGGGAGCAAAGTACGATGCTCGGCGAGCCCACCTCGCCAGAGGCGCTCGATACCGATCTGGTTACCGGCAATACCTTCCGGTTCCTTGGAGTTCCGCCGCTGCTCGGCCGCGGAATCCTGCCGTCTGATGCGCAGCCCGGCGCCCCGCCCGTTTTCGTCCTCAGCTATAAAGTATGGGTCAAACGCTTTGGCCAGGATCCCGCCATCCTGGGCAAAACATTCCTTCTCAACAACACCCGCACTACCTTGATGGGAATCATGCCGCGGCGCTTCACGTTTTGGGGCGGCGACATCTGGATACCCGCCATTCTCGACCGCGCGCATCCGGGCGATACCCGGCTTGTGCTCTATGGACACCTCAAGCCCGGTCTCAAAGAAAACGCTGCTAATGCCGAGCTCACTGCACTTCTCCAGCAAATCGCACAAAGCCATCCCCAGGAGTATCCGCGGAAATTCCAGGCGAAGATTACGAGCTTGGGCGAATTTACGATCGGTCGCTTTAAGCCGATGCTCTATTTGTTGCTCGCCTCTGTCAGCATGATCCTTCTGATCGCCTGCGCAAACGTAGCCAACCTCCTGCTTGCGCAAGCCACCAAGCGCGAAAAAGAGTTCGCGGTTCGCCGTGCGCTGGGCGCGAGCCGCTTCCGAATCATCGCTCAGCTTTTCACTGAAAGTCTTCTACTCGCTCTAGCAGGTGCGACAGCCGGATGCCTGCTTGCTTCCGCCGGACTGAAAGCATTGCTCGCCATTCTGCCGCTCTACACGTTTCCCGACGAGGCTGTCATCAGCCTCAATGGTCCAGTCCTGCTCGCCGCGGTTTCGACTGCCATCATGACCGCCTTCCTCTTCGGCCTTGGGCCCGCGCTAATTGCTTCCCGTCGCTATCATCGCGAATCTATCCTTGGCGCCGGCCGGGGCAACACCGGCTTCCGCCAAGGCCGTCTGCGCAATTTAGTCGTCGCTTCTCAGGTCACCCTATCGGTTCTGCTCCTCAGCTCGGCCGGCCTGCTTATACGCAGCTTCTTCGCCGAGCAGCAGATTAACCTCGGCCTCCGCCCCGACCATCTGCTCGAGTCGCAACTCAATCTGCCCGCCGCCACCTACAGCAATCCCGCCGCGCAGTCGCGCTTTGTTCGTGAGCTGCTCGCGCGCTTTGAACGTGTTGCTGGAGTTATCACTAGCGCCGTAGCGGCCGAATCTCCGCCGGACGGCGCTATACCCACCGACTTCGATATCGCCGGAATGCCGCATACCTCTAACTGGAGAGGTATGTATTCGCTGTGCAGCCGGACTTTCTTTGAGACGGTCGGACTGCGCACGATTGCGGGACGTCTACCGACCATCACTGAGGAGAATCGGGCGCGCCAGATTGCTGTAATAAACCAGAGTCTCGCGACCCACTATTTCCAAGGCGCGGATCCTGTCGGCCATCAGATTCGCCTTGGCGCTCTCAAATCTGGAGCGAAAGGCCTCGCCAACCCTTGGTTTGAAATCGTCGGGATAGTCTCGGATATGAAAAACAACGGCGCGCGCCAACCCGTCACTCCTGCCGTCTACATTCCCTACACGGTTTCGGATTTCAGCAGCTTCAATCTGTTTCTCCACACCGCCGGCAATCCTGCTGCTATGCAAAGCACGTTGACCAGGCAAGTGCTCACGCTCGACCGCAGCGTCTTCCCCGGACAGACGTACACCATGGACGACATTCTCGATATCACCGAATACGCGGGCCCGCGCTTTGGGTTGATTCTCGTCTCCGTCTTCGCAGCTATCGGTCTCATCCTCGCCGCGGTTGGCGTTTATGGCGTGACGGCGTATTCGGTCGCGCAGCAACAAAAGGAGATCGGAATTCGCATGGCGCTCGGCGCCAATCCTGGCGACGTCCGCACATTTTTTATGTGGCGCAGTATGCGGTTCATCTTTATCGGCGTCCTCGTGGGTCTGTGTGTTGCCTGGTTTGCAACTCGCCTCATTGCCAGCCAGATTTGGGGCGTATCACCGCACGATCAGATTACGTTCGTTGCTGTCACCGGCGTGCTGATGGGAATCGGGCTACTCGCTTCCTATCTCCCCTCTATTCGTGCTGCGCGAGTCGATCCTGCCGTTTGCCTGCGCAGCGAATGATCACTCTGGCCGATGAGACGTAAACCCACCCTTCTTCGGCCGTGAATCGCCGTCGTGGAGGCTCGATGACGCGGCACTCGGACGATCGTTGATGTTCTAATAAGTGCGTCCACAGAGGCATGATGCCCCTGATTGTCTTACTCCGAGGTATCAACGTTGGAGGGCACCGGACATTTCGTCCAAGCATGCTCGCAAGAGATCTGGCCGCTTATGATGTCGTGAACGTGGGCGCTGCAGGAACATTTGTCGTTCGAAAACCGCGGTCCCGCACGAAGTTCCTTAGTGAACTGCGTCGCAGGCTGCCGTTTGAAGCGGTAGTTGCATCCTGCGACGCCAGTGACCTTATCCAATTGGAAATGGAGAATCCGTTTGCAACTGAGCCATCACACCCGGATATTGTTCGATTTGTGAGCATCTTGTCGAGAGCCAGTCCGGGCAAGACTTCCCTTCCGATCGAATTTCCTGGAGCTGGGGAGTGGTTTGTACGGATCATCGGCTCGAGAAATCGGCTTCTCTTCGGAGTGTACCGACGGCACATGAGGACAATCGGATATCTTGGCGAGATCGACAAACTCTTCGGTGTGCCTGCGACAACACGCAGTTGGAGCACAATGCTTTCAGTGCTGCGGATTGTGAAGGGCTAGAGCGGGCCTTTCAGTGATCTCCCCGTTTCTCCCCCACAGCCAACAAAGTTTCGAAATGCGGAGCTTCCGGCTCGCGGTGTACGACCGCCGTGCTGACGTTTCGGAAACCTGCTTTTTTGAGGAAGCGTTGTGTCTCCAGCTCCGTGAAGCCTAGCCAGATGTCCGCGTACATCTCTCGAGCTTCTTCAAACTGATGCCGCATCAGATCGAGGATTGCAATTCGCCCCCCGGGCTTTAGAATCCGCCACGCCTCTGCGATCGCGCGTTCGGGGTGTGGTGCGTGGTGTAAGGATTGGCTGAAAAACGCGAGATCGACCGCTGCGTCATGGATCGGCACTGATTCCATGTCGCCCAGACGGTATTCGAGATTTTTGACGCCATGTTTGCGCGCGAGCTTTGCGCCGAAATCCACCATCTTTTCCGAGTTATCAATGGCGATGACGCGCTGAGCGCGTTGCGCGAGAAGCTGCGAAAAACTCCCCTCGCCTGCTCCCAAATCAGCTATCAGCAACGGCGGCATCAATGCAAGCAGGGCCTCGGCCAATCCTTTCCAGGAGCGTCCCGGAAGATATTCGCGCCCGAACCGGCCCGCAAGCCCATCGAAGTAAGCCCGCATTTTGTCGCGGCGTTTGCTCAGAACCATCTTGAGCGCCTCGCGGTCGTGCTCGGCTTCCGGTAGCTCTGCTGCGGCCCTGCGCAACAGCTCCAGTAACTGGGCGAACAGCTTAGCATCCTTTCCCCGCCCAGGCTTCAGGTGGTAGAAGATATTTTTCCCGGTGCGGCGATCTTCTACCAACCCGGCGTGCCTCAGTTGAGAGAGATGAGTCGAGATCTGGCTCTGTCCTTTGGCGAGAATTTCCTGGATCTCCGCAACAGACAATTCATCGCGCTCGAGCAGCAGCAGCAGGCGTACCCGGGTGGCATCGCCAAGCAGCCGCATAGACCTTAGCACTAGGGACATACTTCACCCATCAACATATCAAGATCATTCGATATATAATGGACGTGAGGTTAATTCATGGGTTCCGCAACTCTCAACATAACTGCTGCAGAATATAAGGTCGCCGATCTGGCCTTGGCCGACTGGGGCCGCAAAGAGATCTCGATCGCCGAATACGAGATGCCCGGCTTGATGGCTATCCGCCAGAAGTACGCGCCACAGAGACCCCTGGCGGGCGTGCGGGTCACCGGATCGCTGCACATGACCATTCAAACAGCTGTGTTGATTGAGACGTTGGTCGACTTGGGCGCTGACGTTCGGTGGGCAAGCTGCAATATTTTTTCCACGCAGGATCATGCCGCCGCTGCGATTGCAGCCGCGGGTGTTCCAGTTTTTGCCTGGAAGGGCGAGAGCCTCGAAGATTATTGGTGGTGCACTTACCAGGCCATCAGCCATCCGGACGGCAAAGGGCCACAGCTGGTAGTTGATGACGGCGGTGACGTCACGCTGCTCATCCACAAGGGTTACGAGCTCGAGGAAGGCAGCCATTGGGTCGGCACGCCGTCTTCAAGCCACGAAGAGAAGGTCATCAAAGATCTCCTCAAGAAGGTTCACAAAGAAGACCCGCAGCACTGGCATAACATCGCGAAGGAATGGCGCGGAGTTTCCGAGGAGACCACCACTGGCGTTCACCGCCTGTACAAGATGCAGGAAACCGGCAAGCTGCTCGTGCCTGCCATCAACGTAAACGACTCGGTTACTAAATCAAAATTCGACAATCTCTACGGCTGCCGCGAGTCGCTGGCCGATGGCATCAAGCGCGCCACCGACGTTATGGTCGCCGGCAAAGTCGCCGTAATTTGCGGATACGGCGATGTCGGAAAAGGTTCATCACATTCCCTACGTGGCATGGGTGCGCGCGTGGTCGTGACGGAAATCGATCCTATCAACGCGCTGCAAGCTGCCATGGAAGGTTTTGAGGTCACAACCATCGAAGAAACGCTCGGCCGAGGCGACATCTATGTCACCTGCACCGGCAATCTCGACATCATCACTTTGGAGCACATGCGGTACATGAAAGATCAGGCCATTGTGTGCAACATCGGCCACTTCGATAACGAAATTCAGGTAGACCGCCTGAACGCCGAACCGGGAGTGAAGCGGACCAACATCAAGCCGCAGGTGGATATGTACACCTTCCCTGACGGGCATAGCATCTTTATGCTCGCGGAAGGACGTTTGGTCAATCTCGGCTGCGCAACGGGTCACCCGAGCTTTGTCATGAGCAACAGCTTTTCGAACCAGACGCTGGCCCAGATCGATCTTTGGAAAAATCGCGATACATACGAAGTCGGCGTTTACACGCTGCCGAAGAAGCTCGACGAGGAAGTTGCACGGCTCCATCTGGAGAAGATCGGCGTGAAGCTCACCACGTTGACTCCAAAGCAAGCTGAATATCTCGGCGTGCCGGTCGAAGGCCCCTATAAGGCCGATCACTACCGGTATTGAGCGCCAAGCACCCGAGACTTTTTTGTCCCGGGAAGTACTACAATTGACGAGGTGACTCGCATGAGAATCTCTCTCGCATTACTCCTGGCTATGTTCTTGTACGTGGCGGTGATCCCGGCCCAGGCCGACCCGGCAGCCGGGAGTTCCACTCATCCAAGGCCCCATCGAGTCAAGCGCCACAAGGGCAGGAAACACAGAACGAGCTGATCTACGGCTTGGCCCTACAAGCCTTAACTTAACGAGCTCGACCGCGGCTTGTGGCGGATTCGTGTTTCCGATAACGCCGCGTCGAGAGAGCTTCAACAGACCTTCCCGCTAATATACGGTTGGGCAAGAACCCGCTGGAGTTGCGGCTCAATCTCCGGTTTGCCCGTCGCCCAGGAGCTACCCTGGAAACGCGTGTTCGGACTCGAGGTCACCGAAGATGGCGATGAATACACGGAATCACGGCACTGTCTTGATAACTGGAGCTTCGGCCGGCATTGGGCGCGAGCTCGCACTCGAATTTGCCGCACGTGCGAAAACACTCGTGTTGGTGGCTCGGCGGCGCGACCGGCTTGAGATATTGCGCGATGAATTGTTGGAACGTCATCCGCAGTTGAAAGTAGTTGCGTTAGCAGCGGATTTGTCGGAGGAGCACGGCATTGACCTTTTGCTTGCGCGAGTAGCCGAGCAGGCCTGTGACGTGGATGTTCTAGTAAACAACGCGGGAGTGGGAGATTCAGTGTTGTTCGACCGGTCAGACTGGACGCGGACTCGCCAAATCTTGCGCACAAACATATTCGCCGTCGCCCAGCTTACCTCGGCGCTGGTGCCGGCCATGGTACAGCGAGGCCGCGGCGGAGTGCTCAACATCGGATCGGGCGCGGGGCTCACGGTCCTGCCAAACGCGGCCGCTTACGTTGCAAGCAAGCATTTCGTGGCCGGATTCAGCGAAGCGCTACGCGCGGACCTTTCGGGAACAGGCGTAACTGTGACACAAGTGTGCCCGGGTCCGGTAGAGAGCGAATTCGATCAAGTGGCTGGCTCTGTAGGAGGCATGGCCGGTGCGCCCCCACAGTTTTTCCGAATCACTGCGGCGCAGTGTGCGCGAGAGGCTCTGGCCGGATTTGAACGAGGCGACGCATTAGTGTTTCCGGGCCGCGCCTATCGTTTTGCCATGAGGCTACTGCCATTCATACCCGTGGGTATGCGACGCAGGCAAGCCGCCAAGACGGCGGCTCAATTGCGACGGGCCCGCAGCAGCTAACTCGAGGTTACTCCGCTCTCTCACACTGGGCGATGCGGAAAAATCGATCTGAGCAGGTTTGCTACACGGGTCGTCTTGATCGGCCCTTGTCACTGGTGAGCAGATGGAGTGAAGGGTGATTCCTGCGCGTTAACGGCCTGCCATCTGCCGTCTTGGTAAGCCGTGAGCGCCCTTATGCCGACGCCCACGAGATCGCAACACCGATGAATCGTGGGTAGAGAAAGCGCGAGGACGGTTGTGTCTAGCGCCTTCGTCTGCTAGCTTGGCGGAGATGCGGACGCCTGTGCCCGATCAAGTCGGCAAGAGCATTGAGACCCTTTACCGGTCTGAATCGGGCCGGGTTTTGGCGACGCTTGTGCGCCTGCTGGGAGACTTGGACTTGGCCGAGGAGTCGATGCACGAGGCCTTCGCTGCCGCTCTGGAAACCTGGACGCTGGCTGGCATTCCGGACAAGCCACGTCCCTGGCTGGTTTCAACGGCACGCTTCAAAGCCATAGACGGTATGCGCCGACGCGCGCGCTTCCATGGAGCACAGAGAGATCTTGTTGCGCATATGGAATCGCGCGTCAACGATGCTTCTCTTGAGGATGAAGAGATTGAGGACGATCGCCTCCGGCTTATTTTCACCTGCTGCCATCCCGCTCTGCCTCCGGAGGGACAGGTTGCGCTCACTCTGCGCGAAATCTGCGGCCTGACCACGGAAGAGATCGCCCGCGCATTTCTCGTGACGCCAGCGGCGCTCGCCCAACGCATCGTACGCGCCAAGGCAAAGATTCGAGAGACGCCGATTCCATACGAGGTGCCGACGCCGCAGGAATTGCCCGAGCGGCTCGACGCGGTGCTTCAGGTGGTCTATCTCGTCTTTAACGAGGGCTATTCGGCTGCGGCGGGAGCGGAGGTAACGCGGGCCGAGCTAACGGGCGAGGCCATTCGATTGGGACGGCTGCTGACCGAGCTCCAGCCGGAGGCGGAAGTCATTGGGCTGCTTGCTCTGATGTTGCTGCAGGAATCCCGCCGCGCCGCGAGAACCTCTCCGGCCGGAGAGCTGATTTTGCTGGAAAATCAAGACCGCTCGCTCTGGAATCGGGAGCAGATCGCGCAGGGAGTGGCGTTGGTGGAGAAAGCTCTGAATTCCCGCCGCTTCGGCTCATACACACTGCAGGCTGCCATTGCCGCCGTTCATGCGGAAGCGGAATCAATCGGTGCGACCGACTGGCGGCAGATTGTTGCGCTTTATAACCAGTTGGTGCGAATTCAGCCTTCGCCGGTTGTGCATCTCAATCGTGCGGTGGCGATTGCCATGCGCGACGGTCCAGAGGCCGGTCTGGCGCATATCGACGCGGTGTTGGAGCATGGCGAATTGGCAAATTATTACCTGGCGCATTCAGCCCGTGCCGAAATGTACCGCAGGCTGGGCAGGACAGCTGAGGCTCGGTCCTCTTATGAGAAAGCCCTGGCGCTGACCCAACAGGAACCAGAGCGGCACTTCCTGCAGGAACGGATTCGGCAGCTGAAATAAAAATTTGGATAGCTGTCGATTTCGCGTTTCCCCAACGACTATAGGACAAAGAACGATGAGCGACGGTTCCTGAGTGAACAGGAAACAAGTCATCGGAATACAAACCACAGAAAACAAATCACAGAAAACAAATCACAGAAAACAAGGAGAAGCCATGCCACAATATCTAATCGCTAACTACCTGCCCGACGACTTCGACCCGTCCGCCGTAACCGAAGCGATGATGGAGGAGATCCACGCCCTCAACCGCGAAATGATTGCTGCCGGCGTGAGGAAGTTCGCTTGCGGAATTTCCCCGGCGAGCAACGCAAAGACAGTGCGAAAGCAACCTGATGGTACGGTGCTTGTCACCGATGGGCCATACACCGAGACCAAGGAGCACATGGGCGGTTTCTGGATACTGGAAGCTGCCGATATGGACGAGGCACTCGCGTGGGCGCGCAAGGGTGCCATCTCATGCGATACGCCGGGCGAGGTGCGCGAGCTTCTTTTCTACCCGGCTCCGACACAAGAACTCGGCGAAAGCAAGTAAACAACCCTGGCCACTGCGGCCGCGGAACACGCACCGTAGTGACGATATGAACCGCCGGCGCAACGCTCTTGTGCCGGCTCTGCCAATTCCTATGAGGAGAAGAACAATGAAATACATCTGTTTGGGATATTACGACAAAGGCAAATTTGATGGCATGAATGAGGTCGAACAAAACGCTATGTTCGACAGATGCTTTGAATACGACGATCATCTTCGCGCCAACGGCCACTGGGCTGGTGGTGAAGCGCTTCAGGGTCCGGAAACCGCCTTGACCCTGTCTTGGAAGAACGGCAAAGTCGCAACTACAGACGGCCCCTACACGGAGACCAAGGAACAACTCGGCGGCATGCTCATCTTAGAGGCGCGAGACATGAATCATGCTGTACAGCTCATCGGCCAGCATCCAGCGCTGACGTATGGCAACATTTTCGAGATTCGGCCAGCGGGGGACATGAACGAAGTCATAAAGGCAAGTGAGCAGCGGCGTAATCAGAATACTGCGCGCTGAAGGCGGTTCAACTTTGTCAACGACGAATTGATGAAGCGCCGCCAGGCCCCAGAGAGCATCGGCGGACGTGAGGCTATTCAGAACTGCGGATTTCGCATGATCCAGGTCAGCCTCAACCCAAAAACGCCCTACTCATATCGAATCGCATCCAGCGGGCTCATGTTAGCCGCCCTCATGCCCGGAACCAGGGAAGCCAGTGCAGCCACAAAAAACAGCATCACGAGGACGGCCATGAAGACGATTGGGTCATGGATCGAGACACCGTATACCAGACTTGAGATCGTTTTAGACATCCAGACCGATCCCACGGTCCCAGCGAAACAGCCCAATATGGTGATCCACGCACTCTCGGCGCACACCATGGTCAAGATATCTCGCCTCCTCGCACCGAGAGTCAAGCGAATTCCAATCTCACCGGTTCTCCTGTGGGTCATGTAGGCCACCGCCGCATACAATCCCCCTTGCCCCAAGTTCGGCGATCACGCGACAGTCCGCCAGTTTGGGACCAGTGGGTCCCAGCGAAACGGTCGGCGGTATCGCTCTCAGGAGATTGGGTGAGTTCGTTGTCACGAAGGCGTTGGCCTGTTCGAGAGAGACTCCGGGCTGTAGCGAGCCACCGACCGATAGCCAGAAGGCGCGGTATCCCATGGCGATGAGATTGAACGGCGCGTCAATCAGCGGTTCCGATTGCAAAGGAACAAAGATCTGTGAAGCGTGATCCCGGCTCATGCCTCTGAATCCTTTTGGCAGCACACCGATGACCGTGAATACGTTTTGGTTCAACTGAATGGTTCGCCCTAACGCCTGTGGGTTGCCTCCCATCCGGGTCCGCCAAAATTCGTCACTGACCACCGCTACCAGTCCGTTCCGCTGTCCGGGCACATCGTCCTCGCTGCGTATGAATCGGCCCAGTTGCGGCTGAACACCAAGCGCCCGGAAGTACTCACCGCTGACGAATTGTCCGCTTACAGCCTCGATGCCGTCCTGAGTGCGAAGAGTGAGCACCCGATCGCTCCATGCGAACAGATTCATCACTGCCCGCGAATTCTGCTCAAGCACATCGAACAACGGAGAACTGAATTGGTAACCGAGTTTGTCCTGCTGAATGCGAAGGATGGCTAACCGGTTCGCGTTTGGCACTGCCAGCGACTTCAGCATCAAATCATGGATCAGCGTGAAGACGGCCGTATTTGCGCCCATGGCCAGCGCTAGCGTTGCGATCGCAGTTCCGGTGAAGATCGGCGACCTGCCGAGTATCCAAACGGCGAACGCGACGTCCCGCTTCGAATCGTCCAACGCACGCCAGCGGCTGGCATCACGGCAGGCTTCCTTCCACTTCTCCAGGCTGCCGAACTGGCGTTTCGCTTCTTCGTGTGATCGACCCGAGCTCACTTTCATCGCGAGGTGGAAGTTTAGTTCGTCTTGCAAGTCACGATCATCCTGCCTGCGCCGGAACAGTCCCACAGTACGAAAGACCGCTTCACGCAAGTCTTGCCAATTCATAGGTCATCCTCCGCCGGCACAGAAGAGCTTTCAGGATGAGCAGATCGAGAGTTCCAGGGATTAACTCACCTTCTGGCGTTCCCATAAGCCGCTTATGGGGATCATATCACGGTATCTCGAATCCGTGCCCCGGGCACGCCAAGCGTACCGCCGGTTTGTGTCATTGCGCGCGATCGCATGTGGGCGTGACCGTTTTCCGCGAGTTGCTTAAGAGACTGGAATCAGTTCGGTCCAGCCTTCGCGAATTGGATCCACGACTCCGTTCGGGTCGAATGTAGAATCGTTGTTCAGCACGACCTCGCTCTTGTCCGTCGAAATCCAATTGTGCATGTACTGATTGGATGTTTCGATCTTTTTCCCCGTTTGAGGATCGATGAAATCCTGACGATTCAGAGAATCCAAAACTTGCAGGTGGGCGGCGTGGTCGATTTCGGCCTGCTGGGCGCGATCGGCCGCCATCGCGTGTTGCGCCGTTTGCACCAGATTGTCGTTGAAACGCTGCCCGTTGGCGATCATGTTGGCGGTCACTTGCCGGTAATGCTGCTGGATGGACTGGAATTGCTTGTCCTGCGCCGCTTGATATTGCGCGAATGCGGCTTTCATGCGCTGTGTGACTTCCTGATCCCATTGGGGATTAATCTGCGGAGGACCCAGCTTGAGGGCGGCGATCTGGGCGACGAGTTGATCGAGCGCGCCCTTGGGGGCGCGCCGAACCCAGATGCCGTGCGCCTGACACGTAGCAACGGAGCGGGCCGGCCGGTGAAGCACCGGGAAAGCGGGCTGATCATTGACCATGCATGTGACGAAGGTGCTGAGCTGTTCGTCTACGAATCGCCCGTCGAGAACGTACTCTATCCGAACCTTCCCCAGATCGGCCAGATTACGGATATGCAACTGCCCACTATTAATGTCCATGGCCGCTTGCCTCCGGCGCGCCTCCTCGAGGCCCTGCTGGTCTTGAGGGGAGAGGGGCTGGATGCCGATGATCCGCGCGGTGGGATGGATGTGCGGCACCGCAATATTCAGAAGGAAAGCCGTGGCGGAATTAATCGCGATAGGCGCGCATTGGCGGCCTTGAGGGCTTGTGCCATCGGTCGACCACATCCATTGGGCGCCTGGCAACTGCATAACTGCATTCACGCCGTCGGGCGCCACCGCCGAATAGGACATGCCATCGGCGGCAACCATCGGACCGTAGCAACCATGTGGCCGCAGAAGGAGGCCGATGAATTTCCAATTGGCTGGGACCTTGAGCGTGTAGGCATTCATGTTCAACACGGAATCGTTGATTTCGACCGTCCTTGTTCCGCTACTCCCATCGGCGTACGCCGTCTGCGCGAAGCAGCCACCGATGCTGAAAAACGCGAGCAGGGCGGCCGTACCCCCCAGCAACTTCCGCGATACGTTTGGTTTGCTCATCAATTAATCTCCTCAATCTTTTTCGCTTCGAGCGAGGTGTTCACGAGACGGAGCTTGATCGGAAGGCCCCCTACAGAGGGCGCAGCTTCACGGGCGATGTTCTCGAATTGACCAACCAGCGCAGGGTTGTCCCAAACGGCTCGTCCGACAACGAAAGAGAGTGCCACCCCATCGCTGTGTTTTGCTAGAAAAACGTCGGCGCCATGATTTTCGAAAAAGCCTGCGGAAGTCAGCGCTTTGCCGAGCGCTTTGCCGTCTTTTTCTCCCGCCGTACCGGCGTAGTAAACGCTGTCCTTGCCGAAGGGAACCTTGCCCACGACGGATTCTTTCTCGACGTCGCGGTCGGTATTCAGCAACCGAACGCGCATGGGAAACCCTCCCACAGCAGGAGCAATCTCGCGTCCGATTTCTTCGAATTCCGAGACGACGTTCGGGTCGTTCCAAGCTCCCTCTTTGATCACGAAAGACACAATTGTTCCTTGATTTCCCTTCGCCACGGAGACGCTTACGCCTCTGTCTTTCAGGTAGCCGATCTCCTTAAGGCGGTTGCCGAGCGCTTGCGCATCGGATTTGGTCGCCGAACCTGAGTACGAAATGTCGTCATGAGTGCCGATCGTGATCGAAGGATCGCGCGTCAGGCGAAAACCGATCAAACTACAAATCAGAATCGCGCAGAAGATCGCTAATCCGAATCCAAATGCGCGTCCCTTGGAACCCAGCCGTCCTCCGCGATCCGTATGATCCTTCACCGCCTGGCCCTGCAACAAGCGGGCGGACCATTGAGTCCCGAGCAGAAGCCCAATGCCGAGTATTGTGGTGACTCCTCTCGGAAGATTCCAGGTGATCAGTATGGCTAAAGCCGCGACCGCAATGGTAACCATCAGCGTCATTGCACCCTTAGGCGCCTGACCGAGTCGGCGATAGTTGAGGGCCATCAAAGACCCGCCTGCTGCCGGTGTGCCGAATAACGTGGCAAGCGCCACCGCGTTCGAATCGAACAAGGTATATTTCGGAGCTGCTGTTGCGAAAGAAGTGGAGGACATGTATTTATCTCGTGTTCGGGATCTGTCTTTCTGAGGTGTAGATTTGGCCGCTTCCCCGGCCGCCTTTTAGCAGCATGCCTCAGCAAAGTCCTTCAGCAAAAGTAGGTTACGGGCCAGAGTTGAGGTAGATAACCGCCGATTATCGCCAAAATGGATGAAACAGTACTTCGCGCGTGTCAGCCGAGTAACGGTATACTTACAGGTACAAACCAAACAAATTCGCGGGTCCCACCGGCTATCCTTACTCGAATCGTGAGTGCAACCACTCCCCACAATTCGGCTGCCGCCGAGATCCCTCCAGAACTGGTAATGCGCCAACTGGAAGGCATCCTTTCCAGCGAGGCTTTCAAGAACTCCAGCCGATTAAGCCGGTTTCTGCGCTATGTCGTCGAACATTCGCTAGAAGGCCAAACCAGCTTAAGAGAGCGCCAGATTGGCCTCGACGTATTCGACCGTGACCGGGATTACGATCCACGCGCGGATCCAGTCGTGCGCGTGGAAGCACGTCAACTTCGCTTTAAGCTGGCGGACTATTACGGAACCGCGGGGCTCACAGACGAAATCCTGATCAGTTTACCCAAAGGTGGATACGCGGCGCATTTCGAGCGGCGAGTACCGGTTCCCGTTGAGTCCTCGCGCGACGAGAAAACTGATGCGAGCCCAGAACAGTCTGCGCGTCCCAAAGCCCGCTCGAAATGGGCGATTTTGATGGCAGCAATTGCGGCAGGGGCGGTGGTTCTTGCGCTTGCCTATATCTCGACGGGCAGGGCAAAGAATCCCGGCCGACGCGCGCGGCCTACAAATCCGGAAGCGCGCGACCTGTACCTGAAAGGCAGATATTACTGGAACAAACGGACTCCCGAAGGCCTGAATCAGGCGGTCGATTACTTTAACCAGGCGATTGCGCGAGATTTCGGCTACGCGCAAGCGTATGTCGGGTTAGCCGATTGTTACAATCTCCTCTCCGAAT
The DNA here is from genome assembly GCA_963758245.1 of uncultured Acidobacteriaceae bacterium. Classification (GTDB taxonomy): domain Bacteria; phylum Acidobacteriota; class Terriglobia; order Bryobacterales; family Bryobacteraceae; genus Bog-105. The sequence goes on from CAVWUV010000009.1 coordinate 216,484, forward strand.
TCACTTCTATGCCCTCACGCGAAGCATTCGCCCGGGCAAGCGCCGCGGCGAAGAAAGCGGTCGAACTGGACGACTCCTCTCCCGAGGCGCACAACGCCCTGGCTTTTGCCTCTTTCTGGGGATTGTGGGATGTGGCCACCGCGGACCGCGAGTTCCGGCGCGCGCTGATTCTGAACCCGAATTACGTACAAGCGCATCACTGGTACGCCACCTACTTACTGGCGCTTGGGCGGGTGTCCGAATCTCTGGACGAAATCGAGCGCGCTCAGGAATTAGATCCCTCATCTACTCCCATCCTGGCGGACAAAGGCTTGATCCTTTTCTATGCGGATCGAAAAGAGAAAGCAATCACGCTGCTCAAGCAGCTTGAAGTCACTGATCCGGAATTCCTCTCCACTCATCGTTATTTGAGGGACATTGCTCTCGCAAACAAGGATTACCTGACATATGTTTCAGAGGCCCTGAAGACCGCCGGGCTATCGCACAATGCGGGCGCGCTCGCCATCGCCGAAGCCGCCCAAAACGGGCTCCGAAGCGGCGGTCGACAAACTATGCTCGGGAGCATCCTGCAAGTTCAGAAAAGGCTGTACGCGGAAGGCGCCGTTCAGGCTTACTCGTTGGCCCAGACCTGCGCGCTGCTGGATGAAAAGCAAGCAGCCTTCGAGTACTTGCACCGTGCGTTCGACCGGCGCGAAAGCGCACTGCTTGCGCTCCGCATCGACTTCAAACTTCGTAGTCTGCAGAACGACCCCCACTACAACGAATTGCTGAAGAAAGTTGGGCTGCCGCTTCTGCAGTGAGCCACCATAGAGACGTCTTTCGGTGTTCGTTTATGCACGCGAAACGCCACCCGCCTCTCGATTCCTCCCGAACCTACATTTCAATTCAACCTTAATTCTTAATTCCGCTTGTTTGCGCAATGGTGATCTTACGTGCACGCAACTCCGCTTTCATATTCCGGTAAGCGTGTTCAATGCTTGCCAGTGTGTTATCGGCAGCTGAGTAGGCCGCCACTATTGCTTCCGGATTGTTGTAGCGTCTTCGGCCATCCGTCAATTGGAACGTCAAACAGGAAATCGGGCGGCCACTGTCCAGGTTGGCCGTCACTCGGGGACCAAGGGTAGAATATGATGCCGACTTCTAGCATTTCCCTCTTCCCGGGCGGCACTGCTTCGGGGTAATCTGAAATCCGAGTAGGTGTTCGACACATCATTCGCCTCTGAGGTTCGCGCGAGAGGAGAGCATCGATTGTCCTCTGTCCAATTGGCTGGTGGTACCCGACTTCAAGAACTCTGCGAGGTTGATCTTGCGGGGCTGCCTCACCTGCGTGAGCCTTTCTACACAGCGCCAGCAACCAATCAAAGAGTATCGGGCGAGTTGCCCTACCATGATTTGCAGGGACCAGGGCTTGAGCGCCTTTGTTTTGAGCTGTTGGTGGCAAAGGGCTATCGGCCGCGCTATTTCGGGCGCAACGGAGAGGCGCAATACGGAATCGACCTGATCGTCTCGGACGGTGAGAGCTGCCAGGTGTACCAATGCAAGAACGTCGCCGAATTCAGCTCTCAGGCGCTCTCGAACTGGCTGAAGAAGTTCAGCGACGAATGGTTAGTGAAGAGACCGCATCTTCCGCGACCCAATCAGTTCATCATTGTCTGTCCGCTGCCTATTCGTGACCGCGATGAGCCCGAAACCGCAAAGCAGCGGTTTTTCGAACAGCACGGCGTCACGGTCGAAATCTGCCATAAGGAATGGCTGGATGCGGAGCTGGCGCACCGGCCAGACATCGTGGCCGACCTGTTTTCGGAAGCGGCTGCCGAGCGCTTCTGCCATTTGAGCGATTGGAACCAGGGACTCTTCCGTCCCGTGAAGGAGCACTCGGGTGAGCGTCGGGCAATCGATCGTTTTCTGAAATTGAGAAGCCGGAATCGAATTGTCCGCGATGAAATGCTGGCGCTGCGCTTTGCGGACGTGATTGCGACAAACGGAGTCGTCCTGATCGCGGGCCGCTCCGGCAGCGGAAAGACCATCACCTCTCTCGATCTTGCGACCTCGCTAGACGGTGGGATCCAGCGGGTCTTCTACGTCAGCATGCGTCACGAGGCGAGCGAGGACCATCTCGTGGCTGGAATCGAACGGAGGTCCGGGCGACCGACGATCTTCGTGCTGGACGATGTCCACCTCGGCCTCGACCGCGTGGATAGAGTTCTGGATCGAGTTGCTCACCTCACTAGAGGCGGCCGGGTACGGATCGCCTTGGTATCCCAAACTGGCATGGGTGAGGAGGACCTGCCCGGACTCGACGGCGTGGACGTGTTGGAACGGTTTCGAGAAGACGAGTTGGTGCTGGATCTCGCGCCCGACCTGGGGCAGTACTCCGAAATCCTTCGGCGCGCGGGAGTGATCGATGTTTCGGAGAAGCGTCTCGAAAAGCTGTTTCATCTCACTGCCCGTGATCTAGTTCTGCTTGACGCCGCTCTGGAACATGTGTCCTCGGCTGAGCATATCGATGATCTCTCCCCGGAAACGCTCTTCAGGGCGACGCTGCGCCGATATTTCCGAAAAGAGGTCGTCCATGCGCCGGATCTGCGGCGGCTGGCTGCGGCGGCCCAGTTCGACTTGGCGATTTCAGTGGCCGATCTCTCTCGTCCGTTCGAGCCTGAGTACGCTGACGCGGTGAACCGGCTGACCGTTGTTGTTGGTCGTCCCGCAAGTCGAGCGTTCGTCCACGCCTCGGCAGCGGAGGTCGTCCATAGGGCGCTCTGCTGGGCGGCGGCGGCAGATTGGGAAGGCGCAGCCGCAGTTGACATTGCCTCCTTCTTAACGAAAGCGGGCGATGGCGAGTTGCTGGCGGGTGTGGCGGGCTTCGCCAAGAACCGCCTCAAGCTCGGCGATGATTCCGGGGTGAAGCAGGCTGTGCTGTCCGACCTGGGGTTATTGAGTCGACTCGAGCGGATACGGAGGCAGCTCCCGCCGACCGTCCTAAGCCTGTTCGCGTTCATCAATCGGAATGTCAGACCAGTTCCCCCTTTTGCGAATTGGCTTGCCGAAAGAATCGCGGAGGTTATCGCGCGGCGAGATGCCCCAGCAGCAGGATTGGCGACGATAGGGCTTTGGCTCAGGTCGCTGCGATTGGCAGATTTCGACCTGGCTGACTCCATGGAAGCGCGTATTGCCGAGGGTGAGTTGCTCGATCTCATCGCCGAGCGGGGCACGCTGATCGAGCTGCTGGGTATTCTCCAGTACTCGTCTAGTGCCTTCGCGGAGCGCCTCATCGCCAGCCTGGACCGAGTGCAGACGAACCGGCTGGTAGACCGGATTATTGCCGAGTCCCGGTCTATCGGGACCTTGAATCTGGCGCTGCGGGAGCTGGGGCAACGGGACAAGGAGCAGCGGCAGCTTCGCGCTCTCGAAGAGAAGATCGGCACTGAGGCGATGGCGAAGCTCATCGCCGAGCGAGGCACGCTGACGGAGTTGCTCCGTATTCTTCGGTACTCCTCTAGTGGCTTCGCGGAGCGCCTCATCGCCAGCCTGAACCCAGTGCAGACGAACCGGCTGGTAGACCGGACTATTGCCGAGTCCCGGTCTATCGGGACATTGAATCTGGCGCTCCGGGAGCTGGGGCAACGGGACAAGGAGCAGCGGCAGCTTCGCGCTCTCGAAGACAAGATCGGCACTGAGGCGATGGCGAAGCTCATCGCGGAGCGGGGCACGCTGGTCGAGCTGCTGGGTATTCTCCGGTACTCCTCTAGTGGATTCTCGGAGCGCCTCATCACCAGCCTGGACCCAGTGCAGACGAGCCGGCTGGTAGACCGGACTATTGCCGAGTCCCGGTCTATCGGGACATTGAGTCTGGCGCTCCGGGAGCTGGGGCAACGGGACAAGGAGCAGCGGCAGCTTCGCGCCCTCGAAGAGAAGATCGGCACTGAGGCAATGGCGAAGCTCATCGCCGAGCGGGGCACGCTGGTCGAGCTGCTGAAATTTCTCGAGCACTCCTCGACTGGCTTTGCGGAGCGTCTGATCGCCGGCCTGGAGCCAGCGCAGACGAATCGGCTGTTAGAGCGGACCATTGCCGAGTCCCGATCCATCGGGACATTGGACCTGGCACTCCGGGAGCTGGGGCAACGGGACAAGGACCAGCGGCAGCTTCGCGCCCTAGAAGAGAAGATGGGCACCGACGCGATGGCGAAGCTAATCGCCCAGCGGGGCACGCTGGTGGAGTTGCTCCGTATTCTTCAGCACTCCTCAACTGGATTCGCGGAGCGCCTCATCGCCAGCCTGGAGCCATCACGGGTCGATGATCTCGTGCAAAAGGCTGTAAATCGCCAGGTTTCGATCGGGACGATAAATTATAGCTTTGCAGATCTACGCCATAGGCTGCCAAATGCCGCTGATCAACTCGAGTCCTTGCTCGGCCCGGAGCGCTTGTGGGAGCTGGTGAACGGATGCGGAGACCTCAACCATCTCGCGTACATCCTCGACGGTTTAGGGGCTGAACTTCGCTCTGAGTTCCTCCGGCCCGACATTGCCAATGAAGAGAGATGGGTCAATCTGTGTTGCAGAAGTGACTATTACGACTTGTGCCGATTTATTCGCGATGGGCAGAAGGCAATGCCGAGCGAGACCTCGGTGATCTTCGAATCTGTCGCGGCACGCGCGGCATTTCTCACAGTTGTGGATACCGCCTGGGACGCGTTCGCGTCGGGTCTTGCGGTGTTGGAATCGATTCCTGACTCCCCCGTACGTGAAGCACTTCAGGCCGCGGCGGCCAGTAAGATGGAGCGAGCTGAGAGCTTCAACTTCCGGGAACTTGACCTCATAGAGGCAGCATCCGGCATCGATTGTATTCGCAGACTTCGGCCCGACGTCTGGACAGACTTCGCCAACAACATCGAGGATCACCTTCCACCACAGCGGAATTGGCCGAAAGATTACGAACTGCTCATAGCTGGCGGGATCCTGATGAACGCAATGCGGTCGCCGAACGTGCCGCCGCCAGTCGCGGAGCGCTTGCTGCGTGAGTTTGCGCCGTTAACCCAGCGAACGAACCTTTCTCAGACCGACCCGAAAGTGGCATTTCTTTTTGTATGGAATTCGTTCGCGCTCTGGTACGAGCGCGCGCGGCCTATTGCCGACCGGTTCGACTCGTTGCAAGCTCCCGAGTTTTGGGTGGAATTGCTCGGGATACTCCGTCGAAGGGCTCATGTGCGAGCTAGCGATGAGGATAATCTGAACTTATTTGCTCTCGCGGGTGCCTTGGTGTTCCTGGCGTCGCAGAGCCCGGACCGTGTTCGAAATGCGATCCGACCCAAGGGGGCGCAATCACGCCGATTGATGGACCGGATCAGCGAACTGTCGATGGTGCCGGCATTTCTGGCATTACACGGGTTGGCGCTGTTGTCCCAGGAAGAGTCGTGCTTTCCTCCCCTTCGGCGCTATTGGTTGGTGAAGCGAGCCGGAGAGTATGCAGACCGCGGTCCCGCGATCGATTGGCTCTGTGACTGGTTGCGTAAGGAGCGGTACGCAGGGCGAAGATGAAATCCCCAACCATCGATTCCGGAACTTAGAGGGATCTGGCAGGGTCATGGGTATATTGTGCCGCCACGATTGCGGCCACGAGGCTCGGCGGATAGTCCGACCCACAGGTTAAACGAACACGACTTCAACACTAAAGCCGCGCTGTTCGGCTCGGAAAGCGCGTGTCTGAATATACCTGGATTCCGAGCGGGCCGTCGGCGATTCGGAAGTTGGAATTGTGAAACAGCGGTACCGGAAAAGTAGCATGCTGGAGTCGAATCCGTTTAATCACGTCCTTGGCCTCTTAACTCAACGCTTCTACGGCTTGGCCCGATAAGGCTTAACTTAAAGCGTTTTACCAGAGGGCAGCACAGCCGAAAGTGAACACAAGGCCGTCACTCGAGTGATCCCGAACCAAGCCACAAGTGGCATTTGCGGTTCCCCTTGCGCTTCGACAAGGAACTTTTTTATCGTTTCCTGTAGAAGCAAAGGGCAAACCAAAGCCATGAACGGGCGTATCGATCTGCCGCAGGGCACGTTAGATCTCCTGATCTTACGTACGCTGTCGCTCGAATCTCAGCATGGTTGGGGTATTTCAGAGCGGGTGCAGCAGATGTCGAGCGATGTTCTGCGAATTCAGCAGGGCTCTCTATACCCGGCGCTGCACCGGTTGGAGCGACGCGGATGGATTAAGGCTCGTTGGGGCACGTCAGATAACAACCGGCGCGCCAAATACTATGAGCTGACGAAGGCGGGGCGGGGCCAGCTGGCCGCGGAGAAGGATTCATGGCAAAAACTCACTGCCGCCGTTGCCCAAGTTCTCGGCCCAGCTTAGGAATTTCTCATGTTGACCGATTTATGGATTCGTTTACGTTCTCTGCTGCGGCGGGGAACGGTTGAGTCGGAAATGGAAGATGAGCTGCGGTTTCACTCAGAACACCAACTCGAAAAGTATTTGAAGGAGGGACTGAGCCGCGACGAGGCAGCGCGGCGAGTCCGGATGATGTTCGGCGGCATGGAGCAAGTGAGAGAAGATTGCCGGGAGGCAAGGGGAGTATCGCTTGTCGAAGACCTGGTGGAGGACTTTCGCTATGGCTGGCGGACTCTGCTCAAATCGCCCGGCTTCGCGTTGACGGCGTTGTCGACAATCGCGTTGGGAATCGGCGCGAATACCGCTTTATTCTCGGTGATTTATAGCGTTCTGCTGAGTCCTCTGCCTTTCAAAGATGCCTCGCGCCTGATTCAGTTGAATGAGGTGACACCGCAAGTTGGCGATGTGAGCGTCTCCTATCCGAATTTCGAGGATTGGCGCGCTGCAAGCCGCACACTTTCACAAATGGCGGCGGTGGTCCCTACAGCTTTCAACCTGGCCGGTATCCGTCAGCCGGAGTATATCCGGGGTTTTGGCTGTTTCGCCCGAATTTCTTTACATGACAGATGTGCACCCTGTCATAGGACGCCGCTTTACTTCGGACGAGGCAAAACCCGGCACGCAGCCCGTGCTGCTGCTGAGCTACTCGCTTTGGCAATCGCATTTCGGAGCGGACCGGAATGTGATCGGAAAAACGGTGCGGCTGGACAGCCTGGATTTCACAATTATAGGTGTGCTGCCGTCGAACTTTCGCTGGACTGAAAAATGCGACGTCATGGAACCCGTCGGCGTTTGGCTCACGAATAACGACGACGCTAAGAATCGTGGTGACCGTGGCGACATGGTGGTAGTGGCGCGACTTGCGCCGCAGGTAGCAATCGAGCGCGCCCGGGCCGAAATGGAGGGCATTGCTGCAAATCTAGCCCGCGAGTATCCGCAGACGAACAGCCAGTTTGGCGTCAAATTGCGACCGCTCCGAGACGTTTTTTCGGGCGATATGCGTCCGGCGATGCTGCTGTTACAGGTAGCAGCATTCTTCGTGCTGATGGTGGCTTGCGCGAATGTGGCGAATCTGTTCTTGATGCGGGGAGCGGGAAGAGCTAGGGAAATAGCTCTACGCAGTGCGATTGGGGCGAGCAGCGGCCGGATTGTTCGGCAGATTTTAACGGAGAGTCTTCTGGTAGGGCTGCTGGGCGGCTTGGCCGCTATCGGCCTGGCCATTGTGGCAATTCCTGCGCTTTCGCACTTAATTCCGCAAGACACTTTGGGCGGGACGACGGTTAGCATGAATGGTTCGGTTTTGGTATTTTCAGCCGGCCTGGTCATCCTTTCAGTGTTCGCATTCGGACTCGGCCCGGCTCTGCAGTCCACCCGCACCAGCGTTCAAGCTGAATTGAAGGAGGGAGCGAAGAGTACAGTGACAGGCCACCGCATGCGCTGGCGCAGTTTGCTGGCCACTGGCGAGTTGGCTTTGGCGCTGATTCTGCTAATCGGCGCGGGGTTGATGATCAAGAGCCTTTATCGCCTGCTCTCAGTGGACCCCGGTTTCCAGGCTGCCCGTGTTCTCAAGCTCGATATGAGCCTTCGCACGACGCAGTATAAGAATGACGCGGCGCTGGTTGCTTTCTGGCGGAGAGTTCTAGACGGTGTTCGCGCGATTCCGGGAGTGGAATCAGCAGCGTTGGGGACAGGGGTTCCGCTTACCGACGACCATTCACGTGTCGATATCACTCTCAAAGGGAGACCTGCGCCAAGCCCTGGAAACCACCCGCATCCTGACGTACATATTGTCAGCCCTAATTACGAGAAGACGCTCGCAATTCGCTTGCTGGCGGGGCGTGGATTCACGGAAGCCGACCGGGAAAATGGCGAGAAGGTGGCTATGGTCACGCCCTCCTAGCGAAGCGTTTGTTTCCGGGAGCAGATCCGATTGGCGAGCGTTTTATGTTTGGCAACGTCGAGCTCGGCGATGCGCCGAAGGGATTACGATCGTAGGCGTGCTCGCCGACACCAAGATGTACGGTCTAGGCAATCCTGCGCGCCTCGAAGTGTATGTTCCGTTCTGCCAATTCACCCCGCATGGAATGACGCTGCTGGTGAAATCAAGTCAGGAGCCGGGACGTTTGTCCTCTGCGATCCGGCAGGCTATCGCCTCGATCGACAAAGACCAACCCGTTTTCGGCATTGCGACTATGCAGGACGTAGTGGACACTTCTATCTCCGGACCACGTACGACTCTAAGGCTCCTCGGGCTGTTCAGCGGTCTGGCGCTTGTTTTGGCGGCCATCGGAATTTACGGTATTATTTCGTACTCCGTCGGGCAGCGCGAGAAAGAACTCGGCATTCGCATAGCGCTCGGAGCAAAACGTAGCGATGTGTTGCGGCTTGTGCTCGCTCAGGGCGGAAAAATTACGACTGCTGGCATCGTTGCCGGCACGGCAGCGTCGCTCGGGCTCACTCAATTAATGGCGAAGATGCTCTACTCGGTGAGCGCGTTTGATCCGGTAACCTTCTCCGCGGCCGCCCTCGGACTCACCTTCATCGCAATGGCGGCGTGCTACATTCCGGCCCGACGAAGTCTGGGAGTGGACCCGCTGATCGCCTTACGGCAAGAGTAAAGGGATAAGAGGTGTGAGCGGACTTCTTTACCACAAATCGTGCTAGCTGAACACCGAACATGGGTAAACGCTGCGCCGTCAGGGCGGATCTATCCCGGCGTTGGCCAGTTTCCGGCAACCGCTTTCGCGCCACATCCGGTAGTTTCGGTCCACTTCCTGCATGAGGCTGACTTTACCGGGCCGCTGCGCCGGGCAAGATCACGCGCCCAGACTGCGTAGCCAGCCAGTTTTCCTTTTTCTTAATGTCACACTTGTGTTATTATGGCACTCGCGTGACAATAGAGCCTAGAATGAGCGTAGGCGAAGAACAAGGCAGGTTCCGGCAACGCGCGCGCACTCGTGCTCTCCTTGTGAAGACCGCAGCCGAACTGATCCAGAGTGGCGAAACACCTACTGTGACAGCCGTCGCCGAAGCGGCACAAATTTCTAGACGCACTGCCTACCGGTACTTTCCGTCCCAGGACCAGTTGTTGGCTGAGGCTGCCATTAAAAGCGCCCAGCCCCTGGTATCCAATACTGAATTCCCAGAAGACCTGACGGCGCGCATCCGGCTTCTGGTGGCGACGGTGCAGCGATTTGTCTATGAAAACCAGGGCGCTGCACGAACCATTGTGCGCCTGACTGCCGAGCACGTTCTAGATCACAACGCCGTCCGCGCCGAGGACTCCATACCGGTGCGGACCAACCGCGTTGAATGGATCAGGACAGCCCTCGCACCAGCGAAAAAAAAGCTTGGAGGAAAACAGTTTGAACGGCTTGTCTCAGCCCTTTCCTTGTGCGTTGGTATCGAGTCTGTAATGGTATTGACGAATTTGCGCCGACTATCTCCGAAAGAAGTCACGCGCGTTTCTCTCTGGGCCGCAGAGACTCTAGTCGCGGGCGCACTAGAACAGGCCGGGCAAAGGCTTCGGTCAGGGGGCCGCGAAAGCGAGGAAGAATTATGAATCGCCGATCGTTTTTTAATCTCGTTGCACTTGCATTAGCGAGCCGGGAATCAGGACTTGCTTTTTTAGGAGGACATACAACCATGAATACTGTGACAGCTTCCGCGACTCAGCCATTAATCGTCAGAACCCAAGATATGGCCGGGTTGAGTTTAGGGTTGGGAGAAATGCGAATTCTGATCGACGGCGCCAAATCGCAGAACGAGTGGTGGCTCGGCCAGTCTGAAGAATTGCCTGGGTTCATGACCCCGCTCCACTTCCACCACAATATGGACGAATACGTGTACGTGCTCGACGGCGTTCTCTCCATTTTCACGTGTGGCCAGTGGCACGATCTGAGTTCGGGCACATTTGCGTTCCTTCACAAACGTGTTCCTCATGCACAGGGAAACACTTCCTCATCGCCGGTTCGCTTCCTTGGAGCAGGTACTCCTGCTGGATTCGAACGCCTGTTTCCGGAAATAGATCAATTGGCTAAGCGTGTCCCGCCGAATACTCCTGAATTCGGCAAAGAAGTCGCCAAGCTTTTGGTCCAACTTGAAACAACCATCGTCGGGCCGCCGCCGCGTCGACACTAGGATGCGATTCCTCAAGAAAACTGAATTTGCTGAGAAACAAAATGGCAGCCGTTACCTTGATTAATTCTTTCGAAGTCCCCGCAGGACGTGAGGATCAGTTCCTGCAATTCTGGAAGCAGGTCAATGCTTATATGCAGAAGAAACCCGGCTATTTAAGCCATAAACTTCATCGTGCAATCACGCCTGACGCTCCGTTCCGTTTCGTCAACGTTGCACGATGGTCATCAATGGCGCATTGGGAGGCCGCGCATGACGCCGGTTTTCGGGAACTCGTAGACCAACCGGCGGGGTCCGCTTTTCAGCCCCATCCAATTCTCTATGAGGTCGTCCATGAAGCGCACGCGGAGACTGGCTCGACTGGGGCATAGTTGATTTCAGTCCACATGATCGACGGTCCAAACTGTGTCCGTGGTCATTGCGGGCAGCGGGAGCGGATCACGCGACGGGTAATACTTCGCCCCGGTTGCTTTGATGTACGCTCATCGGAAACAGGCAGGTCGCGCCTCTTTCTGGGGATTAACCGCGCAAAGTCGCCAAGGGTTTAGAAATCCAGGTGAAGCTACTCAGGCGAGCGTGAGATACACCGCTACCGGAAAGTGGCTCTTACACCTCGAAACGGCTTAACCACGTCTTCGAACTCTTAAGTCAACGCTTCTACGGCTTAGTCCCTAGCTCCTCAACCAGAATTTCCGAAAGCGCCGAGATCAGGAGATCGCCTGGATTATCAGGAGTGTAGTTGATCTCGGGAATGTCCTCGACGGTCACCGCCATGGCGATCGGTCCTTGCTTCGAATAGATAATCCCTACATCGCTGCGTAGATGATCCAGCGCTCCCGACTTATTTGCTATCGTGACGTCCTTCATGTCTCGGCCCATCGAGTCATGATCCCGTTGACGTTTCAACACAGCAAGCATGTCGTCTGAAGCGGCTTTGTTGACCAGCTCTCCGCGATAGAGTTTTTCGAGAATCATAACCATCTCCCGCGGGCTGCTGCGCCCGATGCCCCATTTCTTGTTTTCAGGTTTAGCGCCTTCATCCGTGATTCCGCTCGGGTGCGGCTTCAAATTCGTTCCATCGCCCAAAATCTTCCGCATCACGCGAATCTGCTGAAAACCTAGCTGCGCCATCCGGGCGTTTACGGCGTTGCCGCCGATTCGGTTAAGAATCAGATTGGTTGCCGTATTGTCGCTGAGGACGATCATAAGGTCCATCAGGTCGCGAATCGGAAGTTCATCGCCATCCGAGAAGTCCTGCACTACGCCACTGCCGGAGACTTTTTCGTCCTCTGTGATCTTCAGCGGCTCGCTCCATTTCAATTTGCCCTCCGCTACTTCCGCGAAACATTCCACCATGATGGCGAGCTTGATCGTGCTGGCCGTTCGCACCGGCGCCTCCGCCTCAATTCCGTAGCTTGCGCCAGTGTCGAGGTTCTTCGCGTACAGGCTCACTTTGCCCGGAAAGGCTTGAAGCTTTGCCTTAACGCGTTGGTCGATCTTCGACCCCGCGTTCGCCTGCTGGCTATAAAGGCAGGCGCACGAGGTGGCCAGAATGAAGAGTAATCGGAGCATCATTCTAAATATCATCGTTTACTGACGCACGGATGTCCGGCCCAGATGAATCGCAACGGCCAGTCTGCACATTCTTTGATTCCGATCCGCGGTGTCACTCGAATGTCGAACGACGGTTTCTCTCGCCACCTCCGAATCGTCAGCCCGCCTTTATCCAGACGGTGGCCGTAGTGCTCGCGCGTGATGCCAAGAGCCTGCGTAAGCTTCCCTGGACCGTTCGTCAAGCCCGTCGCCGCTCCTTGCCAGTTTCGACGCTCGTACATTTCTGACAATCCGCATAGCGGCTCGAGCGCCCGGATCAACACACAACCCGGCGTGCCGGTTCGGTCAGCAACCACATTCAGGCATTCGTGCATACCGTAGATGAAATACACATAGGCCCGTCCCGGTGGGCCGAAGAGCACTTTCGTTCGTTCCGTCTTGCCGCGCGAAGCGTGAGCCGCCAGGTCATCAAGTCCCAGGTAAGCTTCGGTCTCGACCATCATGCCCGCAGTTGCATCATGCACCAGGACACAACCAAGCAAGTCGCGCGCCACTTCGATTGCCGGCCGTTCGAAGAAGGAAATGCTGAGCGGCTCGGTTTCGCGAAGCAGTTTACGGAGCGGCCATGGATCACCCTCTTGCAATTTGTAATTTGCCCGCAAAGTAAGCTAGAACATTAACACGGCTTTTCCCAGTGCGACTGTTTACTGCCATCGATTTGTCTTCTGACGTTCTGGATCGCCTGGAGCGTCTTCTGAGCGCTCTTCGCCCGGAGGCATTCATCAAATGGAGCCCGCTCGATAATCTGCACATCACAACTAAATTCATCGGCTCCTGGCATGAGGCTCGCCTCGACCAATTACACAACGCGCTCGCGTCCCTTGTGCCCCGTAAAACGTTTGATCTGGAAGTAAGCGATCTGGGGTGGTTCCCGAATGAGCGATCGCCTCGTGTTTTGTGGGTGGGAGTTGACGGCGGGCAGCAGTTGATCGAGTTGGCGCGTGAAACGGAGGAGCGTCTCGAGCCGCTCGGTATCAAGAAAGAAGAGCGGGAATTCGCGCCGCATCTTACGCTCGCTCGCATCAAGGCTCCTGTCCCCCTTCATCGGCTTCGCGAGAAAGTCGAAGAGATGCAGGCGGTCTCGCTCGGCAAGTTCCCGGTATGTCAATTCGCTCTGTACCGGAGCGATCCGGGATCAAACTCGAGCATCTATCGTAAGCTGCATGACTACAAGTTCGAGTCGGCGCTTGCCGCCTCGTAACATCTAGAAAGTGGCTCCGCACCCTGCGTATCCGGTTCTGGCAATCTTGACCGCGGTGGCATACCTTATTGGCGGCTTGCCGTTCGGGTATTGGCTCGTGCGTCTCTCGTCCGGGAAAGACATCCGCACCATGGGGAGCGGAAATATCGGAGCGACGAACGTTCACAGAACTCTCGGGCGCAAAGCGGGACTGTTAGTTTTGCTACTCGATATTTGTAAGGGATTTTTTGCGGTGTGGCTTGCGGCAGTGTTTACTCACGCCGATCCGCTTGCGCTTGCACTCGCCGCCTTAGCGGTGATGCTTGGTCATTGTTATCCCGTTTTTCTGAGATTCAAAGGTGGGAAAGCAGTCGCCTGCTTTATCGGTGCATTCATCTACATAGCGCCACTCGCTTTCGCACTGACGGCCGCAATTTTTTTTCTTGCCGTGGGCCTCAGCAAATACATCTCGCTCGGGTCGATTGTAGGGGCGGTATCGTTTCCGTTTATTGTGTGGATGACGAGTCATCCGGCGCGTCCCATTCTCATAGCATCCATTTCCGCGGCTTTGCTGATCCTGTACCGCCACAAAGCTAATATTTCCCGCATCGTCAGTGGACAGGAACCGCCTTTTTCACCCAAGGGCGGAAACACATGAACCGGCTAGCTGTATTAGGCGCGGGGAGTTGGGGAAGCGCGCTGTCCATCGCCCTTGCGCAACGCTTTGATTCCGTCCGGCTCTGGGCTCGCGATGCGGATCGCGCCGCCGAAATCGCCCGAGCGCGCGAGAATCGCCGCTATCTGCCGGGAATTGCTTTACCCGCTCATGTGGATGTTTCCGCGAATCTCGCCTTCACTCTTGAAAATGCTGACGTTGTGCTGAGCGTGGTTCCCTCGCGGCACTTGCGATGCGTGATTCGTTCTGCAGAGCCGTACTTGTCTCCCCAGGCAAAAATCGTAAGCGCAACCAAAGGCATCGAAGAAGACACGCTGTGCCGCATGTCAGAAGTGGTGACGCAGACCTTGTCGGGCGCATCGAGGCGTGCCATCGCCGTTCTTTCCGGTCCCACCTTTGCCGAGGAAATCGCCGCCGGTGAGCCTGCCGCAGTGGTCATAGCTTCCGAAGATCTTTCGCTGGCTGAAGAGATGCAGCGTGCATTCGCAACGCCGGCCTTGCGGTTTTATGCCAGCAGCGATGTGATTGGCGTCGAACTCGGCGCGGCGCTTAAGAACGTCATAGCGATCGGCGCAGGCATCTGCCGGGGTCTCGGACTGGGCAGCAATAGTATTGCCGCGCTGATTACGCGTGGCCTGGCTGAAATCACGCGACTCGCGATAACCATGGGCGGCCATCCGCGAACATTAAGCGGACTCGCGGGTCTCGGCGATCTTGTGCTCACTGCGACGGGCGATCTCTCGCGAAATCGTTTCGTCGGAATCGAGCTCGGTCGCGGATTGAAGTTAGATCAGATTCTCGCCGGAATGAACATGGTCGCCGAAGGCGTTGCGACATGCCGCGCCGCTTATCAGCTCGGCCTCGCAAAAAGCGTAGATCTGCCCATCATCAATAAAATGTATGAAGTCTTATACGAATCGAAAGATCCACGCCGGGCGATCCGCGAGTTGATGGACCGGCCTTTAACCAGCGAATAGGATCATTTGTTTGCGCGGCGCCGCTTGTAATCCAGCCACAGAAAGTAGCCGATCATCGTTTTCGCGTCCAGTATCTTCCCTCCGCGGATCGCATCGCCGATTTCTTTTCTGGAAAACCAGCGTATCTCAATTCGTTCATCGTCCATCGGCTGCTGCTCGCCTTCAGTCACATCCAGCGCCAGAAACAGGTTCATCTTTTCGTCAATGTAACCGGGGCTGGCCCAAAACGACGACAGCTTTATCCATTTCTTTGCTGTGTATCCTGTCTCTTCGCGCAACTCCCTCTTAGCAGCCTGGAACGGAGATTCGCCGGGATCGAGCCTGCCCGCCGGAAGCTCCCAGAGATCTCGCTCGGCCGGCAAACGAAATTGCTTTACGAGCAGGACGCGGTCTTTCTCATCCACCGCCATCATCACCGCCGAGCCGGGATGGCGAACGATCGAGCGTTTAATCTCAAAGCCGCTTGGATCATTCGCGACTTCCTCCACCACGGTGAAAAGTTTATTCCTGAGCAGTTCTCGAGACGAGATTACTTTCATGTTTTTACGTTACTTATTGCGTGCGGAGCGCCTTCATCGGATCAATGCGGGAGGCGCGGCGAGCGGGCAGATATCCGGCGACAATAGCCACGATCGCGAGAGCGCCAACGGCATAGGCAATGCTTGCCGGATCACTGGGCGAGAGGCCGAAGAGCATGCCCGAAACCAGGCGCGAGGCCGCGAGCGCCACTGGCACACCGACCGCAATGCCGGCGAGCGAAAGCCACATCACTTCCCGCAAAACAAGCGCCAGGACATTACCGGTTTCCGCGCCAAGCGCCATGCGAACGCCGATCTCAGAGGTGCGCCGCGCTACGGCGTACGACATCACTCCATAGATCCCGACCGAGGCAAGCAGCAATGCAAGCGCGCCGAAGCAGCCGGACAGCATAGCCGTGACACGTTGTTCGGCGAAGAAAACATCGGATCGTTCCTCCAGCGTCTCAATGCGCAAAGGGTAGTGCTGACCTAGCGACTCCACAGCCGTGCGCGCCGCGTTCTTCAGTGTCGCGGGATCCTGCGCGGCGCGAAGTATCAGAAGCGGCTCGTTATATCTTGGCTCCTGCACCACGGCGAGATACACCGCCAGCGGTTTCTTGCTTTGCGGCTTCCATAGACTTGCGCTGTTCACCACGCCCACAATCTCCATCCCCTTGTGCTCGGATCGGGGTCCGACGTCGATCTTTCGACCGATTGGGTTCTGCCTTGGGAAAAGTCGCCCCGCGAGACTCTCGCTGATGACGACCACGTGCGGGCTTTTCTCATTGTCACGCCAATCAAATTCGCGCCCTGCAAGCACGTGCATGCCGATCGTGCGAAAAAAACTCGGACCGATGAAATCCACTACGGATTCCAGCGGAGCCGGCGAGGAAGATGGAATCGAGACCTGCTCCATCACCTCATAGCGCGAAGTTGGTGCGCCGTACGAATAGCTGGCGGATTCGACACCCGGCACGTGCGACACCTGCTCGACCAGTTGCTGGTAATAGGCGGCGCGATTCTCAATTTTCGCGTGGCCCGGCTGCGGGATAAGTTGCATGATCAGGAGCCGCGGGCTCTCGAAGCCTAAATTACTGGTGCGAAGTTTTTCCAGGCTGCGCGTCAGAAGCATGGCCCCTATCACTAGCACAAGCGCGAGCGCGATTTGCCCGCTGACCAGTAACTTTCTTGCCAGACCCGCCCCGCCATGGACGCCACGGGACTTTTCGCGAAGCACAATCGCAGGATCTGTACGCATCGCCCTCAGCGCAGGAGCAAGCCCGAACAAAATTCCGGTCAGGATTGCAACACCGGCAGTAAAGACGAGTACGCGAACGTCCAGTGTCGGCTCGAGTGCCAGCGGAACGTAACCCGTCCACAGCATGTTCGCGAGCAGGCGGCTCGCCGCGACTGCGAGCACCAGACCCAGAGCGGCGCCCGTCACAGACAGAATAAGGCTTTCAATCAGAAGCTGGCGTGTCAAATGCCATCGCCCCGCGCCGAGCGCTACTCGAATCCCTATCTCCTGCTGCCGTCCAGCCGCGCGTGCAAGCATGAGGTTGGCCAAGTTGACGCATGCAATCAGCAGCACGAGCGCGACCAGGCCCATAAGCAACGTAAGCGGTCGCGAGAAGCGCGGTCGCAAATAGGAAATTCCTGTCGCGCTGGATTGAACGTCGATCCGACGCGTGAAAAATCTGGTTCGTCTCGCCGCGTTGTAATTATCCGGCAGGGTCGCCTCTTGCACGTGCGGCCATAGCGCTGTAAGTTGCGCCCGCGCCTGCTCGAGCGTAATACCCGGTTTGAGACGCCCCACCAGGTGAAGCCAAAGCATGTCTCGACCTCGATACACCGGCGCTCCGGGCGCTGCAATCGGCACTGTAACTTCCGAGCTGCCGTCAATGATGAGACCGTTGAAAGCTTTTGGGGTCACGCCAATGATGGTGAACGGACGGCCGTCGATGCGAATTGTTTTTCCTACAATCGCGCGATCCGCCCCGTACCGCGATGCCCAGCAGCGGTATGTGATCACCGCGACCGGTTCGGAAGTGCCTTGGCTAACAGCAACGTCAGAGCGTCCTATCAGACGTCCCAAAAACGGCTCGATGCCGAGGGTGGAATAGTAGCCTCCGTCCACTTGGTCCAAAGAGCTGGCGAAACGGATACCATTTGCCTCGAACGTGCTCATATCGCCGAGGTCGGTGTAGGAGAAAACGCTCGAAAAGACTTGTTGATGTTTGACGATCTCTTCAACCATCGCCGAGCTGAAACCTTCATCCCCGTTCGGGTCATCCGCAATGAGGCTGGAAATCGCGACTAATTGCTTCGGCTCGCGCACGGGAAGCGGACGGAAAATAAGAGCATTCATCAGGCTGAAAATGGCGGTGTTTGCGCCAATTCCCAGAGCGATAGAAACCAGAGCGACAACCGTCACACCCGGGCTCTTGACCAGCACGCGACACGCATACACAATCTCTCGTAGATAACCGCCGGTCATGAGATCAGGTTACCGGACATTCAGCCGCATTTGCGCGAAAGCATAATTGGAAAGTGTCGCGTTCCCTTCCGGTTTTTTGACGCGGCGGTAATACTCGCTTGCAATATTCCGAAGATCCAGCTCTTCTGTGATCCGGCCGAATACAGTCACCAACTCATCGGAATCCGCTGCTTCATCCATCAGATGGTAAGCATTCAGGCGCGCTTGCTCCAGCATTCCGGTACTTGCTTGCACAACTGCAAGGGTCTGTAAGACGCTTGTGCTTCGCCCTTGTGTCAATTGGGCCGCTTTCTCTGCGGCATCGCGAATGGTCTTGTCGTCGGACTGCGCAAATAGACCGATCCAAGCCAGATCGTTCCAATCAAACGCAGTCGCTTTCGGGTTCCCGCAAATCCTGGCCTCGAGCGCGGCAGCATCTTTGAACTTTTGTTGCTGAGCAAGTAACCGTTCCCGCAGGCGCATAGCTTCCAATGGATCAGCTGCTGTCTCCGAATTCTCGATCAGTGCTGTCGCGGCTGGAAACTGGTCATCATAAATGAGCGCTACAGCCAGACTCTCCGTCGCCACTTCCGACTTGGCCCATTTTGAGCGGAGCTGCTCGAGCACCGGTATGGCATCCGCATACTTCTGGTGTTCCAGAAAGCTCTGCGCGACACCCTGATCGATCGCCGTCTGCAAATCCGGATCTGTGACGCGCGCCCGCAACTCTTGTAGAACTGCAACCCCGTTCTGATAATTCTTCCCTCGCGACGCCAGAGTCGCTGCTGCTGCGAGTACAACATCGGATGTTGCAGCCGCTTTGGGCGGCCACAATCGCGCGAACGCCAGCCCAGCTATCGGATCTGCTGATGTTGCGGGTGGCAACTCTTCTTTCGCCCAGTCGAGCCATTGGCGCGCGCCCGCCAAGTCACCTTTCTGCGCCAACGCGAGCGCCTCGCCTGACGACGATGCAGTCCCAGCGAGTCCCGCGACCAGATACTCACTGCCGCGCTTCACCACATAAGCGATGGGCTTCGGATTCTTTGTGCCGGAATCCGCAACGCGAATGCGAAACCCCGCCGTGTCGCTGCCATCCGCGACGAAATTGAAGCCAGTAGTCAGCACGTCGGAAATGAAGGGCCACGTGGACATATCACTCTCTGCAGTGGAAGCGCCATTCACCAGAGCGATCAGCTCGAAAGCGTATCGAGACGAAGAGTCATCCCGTGCTTCTGGCACGACGTGTTTCTTCCACTCCTCGGGATCAGCCGGATTCAACACCGCGGCGACAAAGCGTTGGAATGCGGCGATACCCGGCTGTGGGGATGCGGCGCTTTCGTCGAAGTTCCTCGCTCTTTGCAGCTTCTCCAAACCGATCCCTGAAGCGCCTTTAACCGGAACACGCACCATCTGAAAAAGCGTCACCGCCGGCTGGTATTCGCGCGCAGTTAATAAATATTGAGCCGCCTCTAAAAGCAAGGTCTTCTGTTTGTCCGCACCGGGAGCGACAAAATCCGCTTCCTCTTTGACGTCAGTTGCTCCACTGGTCGCCGCGATTGCAGCGAGCTTAACTGCGGGATTCGCGCCCTCCGCCTGCGGAAACAAGAAGAATTGCTTTACCTGGTCGTAACGTCTCGAAACCAGCAGCGCTAAAGCGTATTCGTTCAGAGCGTTGTATTTACCCAGATTCTCTATTCCCACTTCGCGGAATTTTTGCAAAGCATCGTCGAGACGCGCCGAACGGCCGTAGCGGATTCCCGCTGAATTATATGTGTATAACCGCGCCAAATCGAGCAAATAAGATTTCTCATCAGGATCTAATTCGATCGCCTTTAGATATGCCTTCTCGGCATCGGCCATGTTCATGCCCGCGCGAAACTGCCTTCCGAATTCGTCGTGTGTGTAGATCCAGCCAAGGCGCGCATACGCGGACGCGTTTTTCGGATCTTTTGCGAGCACGTCTTGGCAGAGCTTGATACCCTCCGCTCGAGCACCCACCTGGGCATAAACGTTAGCGAGCCGCAGACTGGCGTTCGAGCTGGAGGATGCGGACGCAGCGCTTTGCCGCAGTAACGCAATTCCCTCTTTCAGTTGACCGCTGGCGATCTTCTCTTCAGCTACGTTCGTAAAGACAATCCGCACCGTGCCCTGGCCCCGGAGTTTCTGAAAATCTCGCAGCAGAGCCAACATTTCTTGAGTCGTGTAGCGCGTTTTCGGATTGATCAGACTGTAGTCGATTCTCAGTGATCCATCCGCTTCGGCCTTGACTGTTGACGATAGCGTCAACGGGCCGAGAGTGATCGACGAAATAGAAGGGGTCGCGCTCAGACGATAACCCATCGGGGGCATCACATGATAATGGGCATCCTCCGTGAAAGCGGGCGGGGCGTAGTAGTCACTCTTACGCGTGCCCACGATTTGCTCAGGAGTGTACCCCTGAGCGGTCGCTTGAAGTAACGGAGTTAGTTGCCGGAAGCCTAGGGAAGCTGGCCCCGGCAAGTCGACGGAAGCTGCCGCATCAGTGATCGCGCTCGCACTGTAGCCCTCCGCGACGAAATGTAACTGATACGGAGTGAGCAGATTTTCCGCTTCGCCGGTATCGAGCTTCGTAATCCGCCGCACCCGAGATATTTGCGCCAGTTCAGACCGGAGCTTGTCAATTTCATCCTGGCTCTTGCCCGGCGCATAGACGGTCCGCGCTAAATCTTCGAATGCGCCGCGAGCTTCAAAGGTGACCTGGACCTTGGCCTCGCTTCCGTCCTGCAATTGAATCTCGGTCGTGGAAATTTCGCGATTGTCCGAAGCCGCGCTTGCGGGCGTACGAACCAGGTCTGTTGTCGATGGATCGACGACGAGAGCGAATCGGTCCTGATCTACGAACGGGAGCCGGGAAACAGGAGTGACGTCAGAGCCCGGATCAATCCAAAAGGGATGTTGCCCGGGAACATAAACCAGCATTCGATTAAATCCGTCAATCCCCGGCACGCCAGATGGCACGTCGGAAGCGGGCCCGGCACGCACCAGCGCAGCCTTCGCGGGAATCCCAATTTCAGCCAGTTTGCTGATCAGCAGAACCGCTTTATCTTTCGGATCGCCTGATCCTTTGTTGAGCGTTTCAGCAGGCGTTTGCGGCGTGTAGGGATCCGCGCCCAGTGGTGCGCCAGTAGATTTCACCTTCTTCTCGATATTGTTGAAGACGGTTTCCATCGCGGCCACTTGATCGGAAGGTGTGGGCGTATGTGGCGCAGCCGCTAACGAAACTTTGCTGAGAATACTGCTGTACCACTGGGCGACGCTCTGCCAACTCACGGCAGTAGAGAAAATCACGGTCGGCACCGGAGTTTGATCGGGAGGCAGCAAAATTCCGCTTTGTCCCGGCATAATGTCAGAGTCTTCTATCGAGACTTGCTGTGCGCTTCCCGTTTGGGACATCGACCTCTTGACATCACGAAAGCCGCGCGATTCAACTAGCAGCGGGTGCGCTGAGGTCGTTTCAAGGACGGCCGAAAAATGACCGATCAGGTACCTGGAGCTCACAGTAATTTCGCCCCAGCGCCCGCCCGGATCTGTGGTTTCACGATCGCTCTCCTCTATCTCCACCTCAACCACGCTGTCTATACTGACTGCTGGAAGATCCGCGGAAAGCGCTTTCATATTTATCGAGCCGCCGGGCGAAGCCGGTGAAATCGAATTTTCAGTGATGCTCGCTTCGTCAAGCAGATGAGGCTTGCCGTCCGATGTGATCACGCGAGCCTTGATCTTGGGTCGATTCTCCCGCCATGGAATCCACGCGGCGAATGCCTGCCTTGAGCCTGCAATACTTTGCAGCCGCACGATTCGCTCGACTGTGCGCGTGGTTTTGTGCATCTTTCCGGAATCATCCAGTTGAACGTGAACCGAATAATCGAGAATGATTGCGTCGAGCCCTTCCGGAGTTGGATATCGCAACGCCGCGGCAAGCACCGCTCTCGGATCACTGGTAAACAGCGGGAAATTCCAAGCTTCAGCCGGACGGATGGGTAAGCTGAGAACAAAAAACAACCAGAAATTCTTAAATGACAAACATGCCAAGGATAGCGAAAAGACCTTCCTCCACAAGCTGCGGATCGAGCCCTATACTGCCGGCTCTTGCCTTGAAGTGCTGTTCCGCGCTTGCTCCTCTGGTCGGAAGGTCAGGAATTTGCTTCTCCATGTTTTCGATAGCGCTCGCTCTGCGGTTCATGTCCCGAGCCAACATAAGGCGGACGGCGCGCACGGTAAACATTTCCGGACGCAAGCGCGTTTTTATGTCGAACCACTTGCGATGACCGAGTAACATGGAGGCAAGACCAGCGTTAGGGTGCACCAACTCGTCAAAACCCGGCGATCTCTCGGCTCGGCTAGACGTATTCCACAATGCGAGCCTGGATGCGCTCCAAGAGCTGATCGTCCGCGCTCTTCCAAACCTCCTCGTTGAATATCTCAACCTCGATAGGCCCCTCGTATCCCGTCTTCTCCACAGCCTGCCTTAGCTGCCGCAGGTCGATTACACCGTCGCCCATCATGGCGCGACCCATTAGAATGCCGGGGAGCGGAACGGGCCAGTCAGAAACATGGAAGCCCACAATTTTCCCGCGAGCGCGTTCTATTTCGTTCATGACTTCGGGGTCCCACCACACATGGTACGCGTCCACGACCACTCCGGCGGAGGGGCTTCTAAGCCGGTCTGCAATGTCATTGGCCTGTTTCAAGGTCACCACCACCGACCGTTCAGCCGCATACATGGGATGCAATGGTTCAATACCCAGAACCACGCCTGCTTTCTCGGCATCGGGAAGAACTTCAAGCAAGCCATCGAGCACCGTAGCGCGCGCATCAGCGAGAGTCTGGCCAGTGGCTGGGCCTGAGACGATGACCAAAACTGGCGCGCCAAGCAACGCGGCCTCTTCAATTGCAATGCGGTTGTCGGCAATGCGATTGCGTCGCTCTTCGGCTGTGGGCGCAGAGAACCAACCTCCACGACAGAGGCTGGAGACACGTAGTCCGGCGCTGCGGATGAGCGAAGATGCCTTTGCTGCGTTGCCGTCGAGCTTATGGCGCCAAGCTGCGATGTAGGGAACGCCGCTGCGAGAACAATTGTCTACGGCTTGTTGGAGAGACCAGGGATCCGCGGTGATCTGATTGAAGCTGAGGCGTTGAAGAAGGCTCATGTCACGCCTGCCGGAAGCAGAAAGGCTCTCATGCGTCGAACTGCAAGTTCCGGATCGCGCAAGACACGAGCCCGGTCGGCGAGTACGAAGAGTTCGCAGAGATGCATCACGGAACGCGCGCTCTCACGGCCACCGACCATGCGGAAGTGGGACTGGAATCCATTGAGATACGCAAGGAAAACGACGCCTGCTTTGTAGTGCTGGGTGGGTGACGCGAAGATGTGGCGGGAGAGCGGTCCGGTGGGCGCGAGCAGTTGCCGGTAGCGGGGAACATCGCTGGCATCGAGCGCGCTGAGCGCCAGTGATCCGGCTGGCGCAATGGCATCGAAGATCCCGAGCAATGCGTCGCTGTAACCATGCTCGTCTCCAAGAATCAGATGCTCGTAGTTGAAATCATCGCCGGTGTACATGCGTACATTCCGGGGAAGTTGACGGCGCATGGAGATCTCCAGGTCCGCGTCCAGCAGAGAGATTTTGATTCCGTCGATTTTCTCCTTGTGCGTGCGAATAATATTGAGGCAGTTTTCGGCGGCTTCAGGTATCGA
>CAVWUV010000010.1:0-48018 GCA_963758245.1 uncultured Acidobacteriaceae bacterium
CTGGCGTCGGCGGTTCGATTCCGTCCCTGGCCACCATTTTCTAAAGAACTTATCGGCGACCAAGAACATCGGTCTTTAGCCTCGCGTTTTGCTGGCTGTGCAACCGCAACCGGTTGCTCTCGGCGCGGCGCACTTCATCAACCGCCTGGCAGCCCAGAACAGACGTTATGAGTAGATTGGGATTACCGATCATTCACAAAGCCTGAAGATTGCGGGCGGCGTTTCCATCGATGATCTCTGGAAGCAGATCCGTTTTATCGACTAGCTGAATGAACGCATCCACGGCATACTCACTTTGAACTCGGCTGAGGTGGATATCCTTGCCGACGGAACGCTGGACTACCCGGATGAGTTACTAAAAGAGCTTGATTACACGGTTTGTTCCATTCATTCGCGGTTCGGTCTCGGCAAAGCCGCACAACCGAAAGAATTGTTGCGGCCGGCGGAGCAGGTCAGGATGGATTCTTTGTGATTATCACGGATGCGGAGCTAACCTTTGATAGGTCGGCAAATGTCTCAACAGCATCACCTACCAAAAAGTTAATACGGTTGATTACAAGTGTTCCCTAACCGTTGCGGAACGTGACAAGCCAGCGGAATGGGTGAAATCAGCGTAAGGGCCCTGTATCGATCTACTCGTACTAATGTAACCGCTTGGTGGGCCGGAGACACCGGTCCATTTTAGAGAGATGTCGCCGGTTACCGGGTTTCCGGTGCAACAGTCCTGTAACACCAGTCCAACGATATCGAGTGTTGCAGATTGAAATGAACTATCGATTTGAAATTGTGAACTTGTCAGAGGTACATTGTTAGCGCTGTAACACGTAAACGTATTGTTGAAAAATCGTATGCGTAGATCGAAACCAGAGTGGGCTGACCGCCGTTTGGGTTGATCCCCCGCCCGGCAGAAACCTCGACGTCACTCGAAGTTCCGAAGAACGAATAGTCGGCAGTAAGGCTAGGTAGAATGCATGACCGTGGGCGCCGCGGCTGTCGGAAGAGACGGCACGACTGGCTGTAGCAATACAGACGACAGACACAGGGCAACTCCGCGATATATGGGTAAACGTGCTTTCATATTGTGCCCCCAGTGTGCCGAAGCAAATGGGCGGCGAGACCACGCCGAAGCAGTTATGCACTAAGTTGACCGCCCAAGAACGCTTGCATTCGTTGTTGGGCGGGAGGAGAAAGCGGCAGTCCTAAAAACAACGGCAGTGCCGGTGAGAGATACATCCCGGAAGATAACATTGCCTTACCTCGCCTTCTCTCGGAACCTGAAAAGTTTTGGGGGTCCCGAGTTGTCGTCTTACGCATTCCGATCACGCAGTCGCGTTCGGATCGTTGCAGATATCGAGCCCACCGTCCGGATTTGCCCGGCAGTCCGGATCGTTGATCATAGCCCACTCGTCAAAGCGGCTTGCTCGCGGCGTAAGCAGGGCGTTAGTGAACCCGATCTGAATTCTCTCTGTTGGGCCGGGGAGCTGCGCCAGCAGCGCATAATATTTTTCGTCGCCGGACGTGGCGTCGAACCAGATATCACGGCCGGCGCGCACATCGCTGTGGTCCTGGACGCCGGCTGCGGTCTGTGAAGCCGGCGAGTCTGTCTGCGCGACTAGCCTAAAAGCGCAGCCACCAGCGTCACCACTGGTTGACTCTCGGCTGATGCAGTGCGTACACGGCAACTACGGCCACTACTACGGCCGCGCCGGCGACAGCGCCGATGATGATCCACTTGGCTTTCGAGTGATGCGCCTTGCCCTGCTCAATAGCGGAGACTTGCGCGTAAGCAATCGTTTGGGGCGCGCCTCCGTTGTCCGGCTCCAGCACAAAATCTTGCTGGTTCCGGCTGGCAATCCTGCCGTGGAGTGTATTTCCGTCCGTCAGTTCAAGAGCAACATGCGCCTTCGATGGCAGTGCCGCAATCTGTCGCTGCATCCCGCCGTTCGCGGTAGGCTGTTGACCCTGGCTTGATTCCGCCGTCAGCAAAACGGCGATCACGAAAGCTATCGCGCTGCGCGTTTGCATATCATCCTCACTTCCCCTTCATAGCTGATACAACTGCTTGGTTCCCTAATTGAAGCCGCATCTGCGCGCTTTGTCACCGCACACTTGTGTAGGTGTGTGCGGCGGTTTCCGGCAGGGCTTAACGAAGAAAAATGGCCACTGAAATCTCCTTCTCGGGCCGGGAACGAGTGACATTCACGCGAGTATGCCCATCAGAGGGACTGCATCCTAAACGATAGGCCGTTACACATGATCCGCTCCGATTCGAGCCGGGTCGGGCGCAAACTCGCCGACGGTTTGGATCTGGCCTCAACGCGATCAAAGCCAGCGGCAGATTCTGATAGTGGGCGATTTTTTGCGAGTTTGAACTCACTGATAAAGTAGCCAGTAGATCAGGGCGTCTTTGTCACTGTCAGATAGGTCGGAAATGGCCCCACCTGGACTGGAAGCACATTGATCTTCGGCGTTCGCTGCGGTTTCAGTAACTCCCACATCGCGGCGCGGTAATATTCCGCGCGTTCCTGAGGCGTGGCGGTCGGCGGCGCCCAGTCTCCGATCGACTGGTTGGCAGATACGGTTCTGTCGCCCAGATGCCGCCTAGCGGCATAACGCGGTATCCTCGATGGCCCGCTGCAATGCGGTCTTTATAAACCCGTGAAGAAAAATCGGCCCAGATATTGCCGTTCTCCCAATTGGTTGTCAACGCCCGGCACGCATTGGTCGTATTCTGCGGATCGGCGGTGAGCGGAATCACTGCGTCGCTCGAAAGCACGCGCCGGAGATGCCCATGGTTGTCATGGCAGGATTGGCATGTCGCTCCAAATATCAGGAGTCGTTGTTCGTAGCTGGCGGCGTCGGTCGGCCTCTCAGGATAAGTCGGCTGCTCAATACTCTTCATAAAAGCGACGGGCCTGTTGAGCTCCTTCACCGAAGGATAGTCCGGACATTGCGCACGGCACTGATCGGGATTAATTGGCTGGTCGGCTGCAACCGCCTTTGCCGTGCACTCCGTGTAACAAACACCAATATTCGTGTAAACTCGCTGGGCCGCAACGAAGCCGCCTAAGTCATCCTCACCGCCTTGCCCGCTGCGAATTTCAGGTGTTCCGGTGCCCACGTCAAACGTATTCCGGTGTTTTTGTTCCCAAAACGCCGTGACCACGCCTGGGTTCATGACGTTGTCGTTTTCGAGCAAAGTAGTATCAACTGTTCCTCGCGGCCAGGCATGCAGCATGATTCCGCGTGGATCGTCCGCCGCGAGATTGGCCGCGAAGATGTCTCCGAAATGGCCGTACTGATTGCCGATCGTGGGATGAATGTTTTCCCAACCCGGCTCATTCGGGTCTTTTGGCGGATGCAGCCGATCTATTCCCGCGTGGCACACAGCGCAGGAGATGCCGAAAAGTACTTGGCCGTCCGGGGTTGTCGTCTTTCGCATTCCCACCACGCCAGTCGCGTGCGGGTCCGCGCATATATCGAATCCGCCAGCCGGATTCGCGGTGCAGTCCGGATCGTTGATCATCCCCCACTGGTCGAAGCGGCGCGAACGCGGCGTAAGCAGCACATTGGTGAACCCGATCAGAATTCTCTCCGTCGCGTCGGGGAGCTGGGCCAGCAGCGCATAGTATTTTTCATCTCCGAAGGTGGCGTTGAACCAGATTTCGCGTCCGGCGCGCACATCGCCGTCGTGTTGAATGTCTGTGTCGGTCTGAGCGCGCAGCTTCAATCCGGCCGCGACGAGTACGGCAGCCGCATCATGACAACGGCGCAGAGACTCCGGGAGTCAGGTCTCATTTTTTACCTCCTTTTGTTTGCATCAGAAACCGCAGCAATTACCGAGCGGATGATTTTTCACATGGATAGCAATGATCCCCACCACTAGAACCACCGCCGCAACCACGCCGACGATGATCCATTTCTTGTTCGAATGACCCTCGATCTGCTCTACAGCTGTGACCTGGTCGTAAGAGATCGTTTGCGGCGCCGCGGTCGGATGCAGCGCCGTACAGCGTTCCGTCCCCATCCCGCACCAAACCGGCAGCGGCACTATTGTCGAACCCCTCCGTTGCGCCATTGAAAGTGTGAAGCACGGTTTCGGTTTGCGCGCGAGCGGGCGAGCCGGATGCCGTTAGTGCAGCTGCTATGGCCACTACAATTGTCATGTTAGGCAGCATGCGGCTTCGATATTGCGTATTGCATTTCATTTCTTACCTCCCGTTCCGATTGCTCAAATTCCGTGGGTCTTCAGGGAATGCACTGCGAGGATCGCAATCACGCCCACAACCACGGCTGCGCCCGCTACAGCGCCGATGATCCACTTGGCTTTCGAGTGATGCGCCCTGCCCTGCTCAATCGCCGAGACTTGCGCGTAAGCAATCGTTTGGGGCGCGCCTCCGTTATCCGGCTCCAGCACAAAATCTTGCTGGTTGCGGCTAGTGATCCTGCCGCTCACTGTATTTCCGCCCGTCAGTTGAAGAGCAACATGCGCCTTCGATGGGAGTGCCGCAATCTGTTGCTGGATCCTGCTGTTCGCCACACGCTGTTGAGCCTGGACCGATTGCACGGTCATTAGAACGGCGATCACCAAAGGTATCGTGCTGCGCGTTTGTATATCATCCTCACTTCCGCTGTCGTTTCGCTGAAGAGAACTGCTTGCTTGTCCTTACATTTAAGCCGCATCGGCGCGCTTTGGTCACCGCACACGTGTGTAGGTTTGTGCGGTTGCTTCCCGAAGGATTAACTATGACTAACGAACGATTCGCTCGCGCAGCGCCTTCGCAACTGCTTCCGATTTAGAGTGGACTTGCAGTTTGTCGTAAATACTGCGCATATGAAAGCGGATCGTGTTCACGCTGACGCCTAATTCCAGCGCGGCAGTCTTGTAATTGTGGCCGTCCACCAACAGCTTTAATACACGAATCTCGTGCGGGGTCAAATGATAGTCGGCCCCTTCAGGCGGGCGGATTTCCCGGAACAGCGCGATGACTTTGCGCGCTACCTCGGGTGACATCGGCGCGCCGCCGTCGACGGCTTCTCGCAAGCTCTCCAGCAGGCGCGAGGGAGGCGTCTTTTTCAACAGATACCCGCTCGCCCCGGCGCACATTGCCGCGAAGATCCGTTTGTCGTCCTCATATACGGTCAGCACAACCAGCGGTAGATTCGGATAGCGCTCCTTCAGTAAACGGATGCCCTCGATGCCCGACATCCGCGGAAGGCCGATGTCCACTAGGACGATGTCGGGAACATCACGGCCAATTTGCTGGAGCGCCTCTTCCATGCAACCGAAGCTGCCGTTGCACCGATAACCCTCCGTACCATGGATCAGCGTTCGCAGCCCTTCACGAATCCTCAGTTGATCTTCGATAATCGCGACCGTAAGCGCAGGAATAGCAGCCATCTAGCATCGTTTCGAAAGCGCTTCCTCCAGCATAGGGCGAAAACGCCCTGACGATTGCCACCCGTTTGGGTAGGAGTTGCGGCTCAACAATCAGCCAAGAGGCGCCCGCAGGCGAACGGTAGTGCCGAGCCCCGGCGTGGATTCCACCGTCACTTGCCCGTGCAATTGCTTCGCTCTCTCCTTCATGCTTGCGAGCCCGTGCCCTTTGCCGGCGTGCGTCGTATCGAAGCCTTTGCCGTTATCCCGCACTGTCAGCCCCAGCCGTCCCTTCTCGAGTTCGAACTCAATCTCCACGTCCGTACAAGCCGAATGGCGGGCCGTATTGTGCAGACTCTCTTTGAAGATTAAAAAAATGTGCCGCCGCATCTCAGGGCTGATCTCCGGGTCTGCCTCTCGTCCGGGCGCGTGAAACTGGACCCCAATCCCGTTGTTTGCGAGGAGATCGCTGGCGAAGCGTCGCATGCGGCGTGACAAATCGCCCAGCCGGTCCCGCTCCGGATCTATGGCCCACACGATGTCGCTCATCGAATCGACCGAATCGCGCGAAAGATCGGCAATCTCCGAGAGCGACTCGAGCTGCTCCTGTGTCCGCGCATTCCTGCTGGCTACTTCGCTGAGAATCGCAATCTGTGACAGAGTGCTGCCGACATCGTCGTGAAGGTCGCTGGCAATACGGGTTCGCAGCCGCTCCATTTCCAGCAAGCGCGACACGCGATAGCGATAGAGCGAATACAAGATCGCCGCGGCAATGGTCACGAACAGCATGCGCATCCACCAGCGCTGCCAGATTGGAGCAAGAATAGTGAAGTCCACGGTTGCGGGCCTCGCGCTCACAGCGCCGTCAGTGCTGAGGGCGCGCACCAGGAAGCGATAGCTTCCTGGTGAGAGACTCGCGTATTCGATACGCCGCTCGTCTGTGGGCTGGCTCCAATCTGTATCAGCGCCCTCCAGCCGGTATTGATAACGAAGCGCCTCGCCCGTCCCAAAACCGAGTCCCACGAAGTCCACCTCAACCTGGTTTTGGTTAGCAGCTAGTTTCAGTCCCGATACTTCGATCTCACCGAGCGGGGAGATGGGGCGTGGCGCACCTCTTACACGTAGCGCATTTATCACGATGAGCGGAGGCACGGGAGACCCCTCCGACTTTGGCTGCAACCGCGAGAGTCCTAACGAGCCACCAAACCAAAGCGCGCCCTGGTGATCCCGGAAAGCTACCATCCAGCTGCCAAGGGCGAGTCCGTCAGCTTTTTTGTAATGTGTGATGTGCAGCGGCGTCTTCGCGAAAAAGCAATCCACTCCACGCGCCATTCCGACGTAGATTCGACCCCACTGGTCTTCTGTGACACATTGCGCATCATTACTCGCGAGCCCCTGCGCTGTTGTGTAGGTCGTGAACTGCGGCGCCGCCTCAGGTGAGTCGATTCGCACCAGGCCGTTGCGGCAGGCTGCCCATAATCGGCCTTTCTGGTCCAAATACAGCCCTCTAATGTAAAAACGTTCAATCTTTTTGGGAGCGTCGAAGCTTTCGAAGCGGCCGTCGCGATAGCGGATCAGCGCCCCCTGGAACCCGATCCAGACATTGCCAGCCCGATCTTGGGCAAACGCATGTGCAAGGGTGTTAGGCGCACCATCGCGGCCGAGTAACGAAATAGCGTTGCGGTTCTGCGCTCCCATCGCGATAACAATCCGCTTCCATCGGGTTTCTGGGTGGCAATCCACACATCCCCGCGCGAATCCTCGAACATTCGAAACACATCTCCGGGAAGCCCGTTTCGTGCGTCGTACACGGCTTTGGGGTGCGCCGATCCGAGCCCGGCGAATGTTAAAGGCCTCGGAAATCGGAATAGTCCTTCACCGGTAGGTACCCACCATTCGCTAATGTGGTCTTGAAACGTAACCTGGTAATCACCCCAGCCCCAGTACTTAATTTGACTCGGGACGTTGGGCAACACCGGATGGAACCGGCGACCATCGAAGCAATTCACGTACTTGGGCGCGCCACGCCCTACACCGAGGCCCTCAGTAATTGCACAGAGCTCGCCTGCCCGGTCCTCGATGATAGCCCTGACGAAGCGAGTAGCAAGCCCGTCCTGCTCGCCGTAGGTGACAAACCCCCCTCGACTGATCTTATGGGCTCCGGTAGCGCCCACCCAAAGATTCCCTGTGCGGTCTTCCCCGAGTGCCGTTACCTCGTTTTGGCTTAAGCCGTTAGCCTCGGTGTAGCTTTCGAACCCTTCGCGCGCACCATCACAAATGTATCTACTGAGTCCCCGCGTGGTGCCGATCCAAAGCTGGCCGTTCGCGGATTCCAGCAGCGCTCCGATGAGGTTATCAGGCAAGCCGTTTTTTATCGTGTAGACTTTCTCAATAATGGGGCCGGACATATCGGATCTCAACGACATTCGTACGAGTCCCTCCCATGTGCCAACCCATAGGCGTCCCTCGTGGTCTTCAAGCAGGGACAGCGCATGATTCCTCAACCCTTCCCCGAGTGAATAGCGCTCAAATCTGCCGCCGATCGTTCGCCGGTACAACCCGCTCCCCGCGGCAATCCATAAATTTCCGTGGCCGTCCCGAAGAAGCGCCTCTACCAGCGTGTCGTTGAAAGTCAGCGTGGGCATGCCGATGTCGACGGGATGTAGCTTGAATTGGGCTTTCTCTCCTGGAGAGGTCGCCCGTACCTTCTCCAGACGGTAAAGGCCGCCCGCGGTTCCACACCAGATTCCGCCCGCCCCGTCTTCTATGAGACTGGTGATCTGACGCGCCTTTGCATTTGTTGGGCGATACAAAGTAAACTGCGGCTGCGAGGCCGCCGGGCTGAGGTGCGCTACTCCGTCCTCCGTCGCCACCCAGTATTCGCCGCTGCGGGTCTCCAGCAGATCTGCAACCGAGCCGGGCAGTCCCTGATCGCGGCCAAAATTCGCGAACTGGTAACCGTCGAAGCGCGAAAGTCCTTCCTGCGTGCAGAACCAGAGGAACCCACGGGAGTCCTGCACAATCCGGTTGATGTGGTTACTGCCGAGTCCGTCGTCTGTTGTGTACAAGCGGACCGGCAACCGTTCGCCCCGTAATACGGGCGCAACGGCCATCAGAACCATGAAGGCCGCCAGTGCACGTACACGCATTCTTTAACCCCAGTGTTGGGACACGTTCCAGTAAATTCCCGGGTCCTACTAGTTTACGTGGATTCCTGCACAATTGTGCGGCGACACCCTTCGCTGAGTCGGGTACCTTCGCCGCGGTTTTTTTGGCGAACCGATCAGCGGCATTAGCAACATGGTTGTTGATAATGTCAATTCCTGCTCGGCGGACGGCGTTGCCGGCGACAGGATCCCCGATCACGCGCAAACCGGATTACCGGTGAATCAGTCCGGCATGGCTAGCGCACACGCTAGCAAACTCGATTGGGATGTGTAGCCTCAATTCTGGCCAAGGAGCCGGGCGAGTTTTGAGCCGGGTACGATGAGCGTTTCGCTGCGCTCGAGGCCGTTCGAGACAGATCCGATTTCGACGCCGGTTTGCTCTTCCAGAAAGCGAAGATAGTCCCGCGCCTGAGGCGGAAGATCGTTCAGGCTGGCGATCCCCTGGGTCGGCCGCCGCCAGCCCGGGAGCCGTTCAAAGGCGGCCTTAATACCTTCCATGCGGCGCGTGCTTGCCGGCATATGGCGATGCGGGCTCCGTCCACTTCATAAGCGATGCAGACCGGGATCTCATCCAAGTCATCGAGAACATCGAGCTTGGTGATGGTGAGGCTGTCGAACCCGTTCACTTCGGCGGTATAGCGGAGCAACGAGTTGGGAATGGGCACGGAGATTGTGACAGTGCGCTGTGTTGCCCACAGGCGCGGCGGCTCGTGAAAGTGGCTTCAACCAGATTCCTATTATCGAGTTCTGCTCGACGGCTCAAAGCTGGATGTGGAGACGTACCCGAAGGGCACCACTCAGAACCCGAAGTGGCTGATCTTTCAAATTGTGGATCGGCGAACTCCGCCGTTGCGCAGAGGCGAAGTAACGAAAGACAACTGGTGCATCCAAGGATTTGGCCACGGTGATTGCGTTGTATAGCATCCTTCAAGCCGACGGTCTGTCGAAAGCACGCACGAGAGCCGCGGACCTAGCGCAGCAACATGCCGCAATACCATTAGCGATCGGAGATCAGATCATCATTGGAACGATGACGGCCGATTGGTCGCGCATCATGCCTGCCGAGATCCGTTCTTCCGTTCTGCTGCATTGCTCGAATTCGATTACTCCAGCCGAGTGAATTGCCAAGCGCTGACACGAGTTTCGTGGCTGCCTTCTCAGCGGAAACAACTCGATTGCTCCCTGATATTTGACCTTCGGCAAGTGGCTCACGCGATCGGCGGCTTGTTGCACTGCTGCGCTTCACGGTGCTCGGCGTGGCATGATGCTGGCGACCGCTTCGAACTTCGAAAGCGCCCGCACAAAGCCGAGCACTGTACGTCCGGAGGCAATTGCAGTAATGCGCGAGCTGGGCATCGACGTCAGCGGCCATCGTTCGAAAGATGTAGATGAGTTTCAAGGCAAGCACTTCGATTACGTGATCACGGTCTGCGATAACGCGAAGGAAAGCTGCCCTGTGTTCTTCGGTGCAGTGAAGCGGCTACATCAGAGCTTCCAAGATCCCGCCGCGTTTCAAGGATCGAAAGAAGAGCGTCTCGCGGTTTTCCGCCGTGTCCGTGACGAGCTCCGGGCATACCTCGACAATTTCGCGCGTCAAGCTCATTGATAAACCGCGCACATATTGATTCAAAACAAGTAAGCTAGCCAAATCGCCCAGCGGTTCTCCGCTCCCAGCTCTGACGTTTCAATCGGCGAAGTGCAATGTCAGGGGAGAGCGACAACATCGGGTTTTGCCCACCCTCGAATGTCGCAGTTCACGCTCTCCTCCCTCACCGGAGCTATTGAACTGCCGAAATACCAAATTCGACTGTCCGAAATCTCCCGCCGCAGCCCCTAGTCTTTGAGGCAATCCCACAGCAAAGGAGCACGCGTGTCGAATTCATTTATACTGCCGGCCGGCGAAAAGGAGCTTGATCTCATCGGCGGTGAGGTTCTCGCCGGTTCAGGATTCGAAGTTGAAGAACCAGATCCGGCCTTTATCGAAACGGAGATCCCAGAGTTTTTCGGAGGCAAGGGGTAGCAATGGCTACTACCACTCAGCCCGTTGTCAACGCCCAACTCGATACGCAAACCGCGAAACGAGATTTTCGTCAGGAGGTCACGGACAGCATCGTTCAGATGCTGGAGCAAGGCGTCGCTCCATGGCAGAAGCCATGGGAAGCGGCTGCGGGCGCATTCGAAGTGCCAGTGAATCCGACCACAGAAAAGTCATACCGCGGGGGCAATGCTGTTCATCTGATGGCTACCGCATTGCGCAAAGGCTACGACGACCCTCGGTGGATGACGTACAGGCAGGCTGCCGAGAATGGTTGGCAGGTGCGGAAAGGCGAGAAAGGGACTCAAATTGCCTCGCTCAGCATGAGATCGCGCCAACTCCGGTTTGAGATAGTTCTTGAGCACACTCCTGCTGCCCTCCTGATTGGTGCTGGCAAGTCTGGGCAAAACATCTCGTTCATACGTTTTGACAAAGTCTCGGAACAGACACGCTCCGCCAATCACGAGGTTCGGGTGATGGACGGCTGGCACATATTCTTAGGGGAGCCGTTCGGCGTCAGCTTTGGTGAGCTGGCCCGTGCGAGCAGGGGGTTTCTTCTTATCGGTCGATTCGTCCTCTGCTCTGCGTCCACACCGATTGGGCTAACTCGAAAAGAAGCTGCAAGCTGCTAAGGCTAACGAGTACAAACGGGAAGGTTATCCAATCTGAAAAGACCGTCGTCCAACGGTAATTATGGCGTAACAGTTGCCAGATGATAAACGGCCAAACAGTAATTACCATCAATAGGGCCAGCAGACCGTCGCGCCGCCTCCACCCTGGCTCGAGACTGCGCTGCTCTAGGGCCAAGCGATGCCGCTCCTTGTCGTGATCGCCGCGGCCGATTCACCTTACAGGTGCTCTGGAAGTTCTGAGAGCACGAAGTAACCCTTTCGTCTTCCATGCCGCAAACAAAAACCGGGTTCTCCTTCCGTAGCGAAGCACGTCCAATTGGAATCAGGGGTAAAGAACTTCAGATGAACGATTGGGTCTTTGCAATCCGACTGGGGCTGCGCGCCCGAGATCACAGGTGATCGCCGGTACCCAGTGCCTACACGTCGCATGATTCGCTTTCGATGCTTATCTCTTTTTTGGGCAACTCGCTGGCTCCCGCATGGCTAACGCGATGCTCGCCCGTTCGGCATACAGATGTCCGGAGTAGCGTGTCGGCACCCCTCGCGACGCATTCGCAATCATCGGAACCCTGGATGACAATGCTCTCTCAGTGGCAGGTCGTGTTGGAAAGAAGATTCTGCGCCACCAGACTGAGATCCACAACGTTCACCACGCCATCGCCATTCAGATCCGCTCGGGCATCAAACGCGCTCTGGCCCGCTTTCGTCCCAAACGCCGCCTTGACGATGTCCATGTCTGCGCAAGTTGCCACCCCGTCCCCATCCGCATCCCCAGGCGCACGCGGTAGCTGGCTAAAGTAGAAATTGAGCTGCTCGCCGTCCGCCGCGACGTCAGCCCCATAGAAGTTCACAGTCCACTTGCCGGGCTCGGGGAGCGAAACCTCATAGATCTCGAACGTCGAGCCAAGCGTGTGCTGCACCTTCGCGTCGGTCGTATTCCGGTTGATGACTTCGCCGGAAGGAGAAACAAGGCTCATCACGATATCGCTACCGGGCCACTGGGTCGAGAACAAGGCCGTACTTTGCTGGCTGGTCACGTTCACCGTGGTGCTGTAGTTCTGCCCCAGCTGCACGTTCAGCGAAGTGTTGATCGGCGGCCCGCTGTTCCCATTCAGGTAATCTTTAATGATCCGCGCCATCTCCGCCTCGCCCGCCGAGTTCGGATGAAATGTCGCGGTAAGGTTTTGATAGCCGCCATTTCGAAACATATCGGCGATCGTGTAAAACAGGCTGACGGGAGCGCACACGCCTGCTTCCGGAAATTCCGAGTTGTCTGAGTAGTTGAGGTCAATCGGTTCGACCCCTGCTTCCCATGCGGCCCTCATGACGACGCGGTTTAGCTCATCCACAACCAGCCAATAAAATCGGCCGTCCTGGCCGTCGATTGGTGTGTAGTTCTGACAAAACAGAGGAGTGCTGTTTGCACTGAATGGGTTGGGATACGTCGGAACAATCACGCGTGCCCTAGGCGCCTGCTGGCGAATGTACAGGTAAGCGGAGCGCAGCGCGGCATGCAGAGTAGCAAGGTTGCTGCCCACGTCCTGGGCTATGGTCGGTGCTCCTGCGGTCATCTGTTGCAGTCCACAGGGCAACCCTGGGATGTAAGTGGGATACTGCACCCGGTTGATGGGACCCAGCGTGCAGAACGCCAATAGCTTTGCAATATTGACCTCGTCGTTACCGCCGATCATGATCGATACCAGTGACGTGTTGTTGTCGAGAAAGTTGAATTGCGGCGTTGGCTGCTTCGATCCCTGCCCGTTGTACAGCGCCCGTACGTTCGCCCCCGAGCACGCCGGGAAAACCAAGCCCAACGGTTCATGCAGCCGAATCGGCACCGCATCCTCAGAGCGCTGGCAAGTCACATCGCCCGCTCCTGGCCCGTAGGGAGGATCGCCGGCCCCCGACGCGTAGGAATCACCCAGCGCTACATATGAATTCAAGAGGAACTGCGCTTCTACTGAGGCGCTGGGCACGTTGATCCCCGTCTTTGGTCCCGTTGCCTCGGCCCCGGCGAGCAAGTCCACCTCCAACGAGTATTTCTGAGAGGCGCCGATGGTTAGCGGAGCGCTCGTCAACGTAGTCCCATTGAGAGTCCATCCTGCCGACAGATACTCCGGATGCTGGGAGTCGAACACTGTGCTGATCACGTTGTTGTCACTGACGATCGTCACCGTGACGTAGTAGCCGGTAGTTCCGGGAGTTGGTGAATTCGGGTTCGGCGTTCCCGATCCGCGTAGCTGAAACGTGAACGTCAGCGGTCCGCGCGGCGACACAAGGGTGGAAACATCCGGATGATAAAGAATCTCCTCCACATGTCCGCCGCCATAGCCCCAGGTGCCCGCATAAGTGGAAGATACGTCTATAGTCAGACCATTCGAGTTCTCCCTTACGCCCATCGTGCTCTTGAACGTCGAAGGGGGATTCGGCGGCGGCACAGTATCCGATAGGGAACTGCCGGTGTTAACGTCCGTCCCGGGCGAGCATTTCAGTGGCTGGTTGTTATAGTTCACCGGATAGAAGGACGGGAAATACTGAAGATCCGAAGCCGAGGGCGTCGGAAGGCTCCCCAAGCACGCCGTTGTCCCGGGAACCTTCTCAAAGTCCTCGCCCTCGAAGCTGCCCTGCAGCCATGTGCTGTAGATCAATACGTACTGGTCGCTCTGGGTGCTTGAACCCTGCGCTTTGGCAACGCTCCCTGCCAGAAGCCACACCAGTGTCGCTCCCACCGCTAATCGAATCATGATGCCCTCACCGTCGCTTTCGTATTACCGCTAATCCCAGCGCCAACAGCCCCGGTCCTACGAGGGCCCCGGAAATCGGCTCCGGAACAGCGCCACCACCTTGAACCGAAATTTCGGCGCCCGAAGTGGTGAATGGAATCGGGTTCAAACTGGAATTGAGCAGAATTACGTTCGCCAACGTAAACGTGCCGTGACCCGTCGTGAGCCCCGTGAAATCCAGCGCTGCTAATGTGCCCGAACCACTCACACCGGGCAATAAGCTGACCAGCGTGTCTGCTGTATCGCTGACAGTGCCAGTGCTGTTGTCCGGCACCCCCTGTATGAAGAATGTCGTCCCGCCGCTGGGCAGAAACGTTCCTTCCGATTCCGACGTCGCCTCGAGAACGCCCGGCGTAAAGTCCAGGTCGAACTGGAAGCTGTATAAGCTGCTCACGCCGGAAATATTAACGTCTGCCGTCACCTGCTGGCCGACCGAAGCTGTTCCAGGGACGCTGACACTCAGGACTGCCGCAGCCCGCACAGGCGCACTACTGGCGAGCAGGACTGGGATCGCGACCAAGGCATAGCGCATACGTGCTATCAACAACGTCATCGAGAAGTGCTCATGGCCCATCACTCTGACAGCCTACGGCGCAAAAGGCGAGAGTGGAAGTAAAATGGGGTGTATTTCAGGTGGTGCACCCCGTCCGTAAGCTTGAATATTAAGGACTTACGTGCATCACCCGACGGGCGTGTAAGTCGCCGATTCTGGCCGGCTCCGCGCGCTACGGTACTGCTCCGCTAAGCGGGGTGGCTATGCCTTGCCCGTCCGCGTTATATTTCGCCCGGATGCGGCGTCAGAACTAAGCCGCTGGCGCGGCGGACGCGAGTGCGTGGTGGTTTGAAGTAGGGGTGGTGGTGTTGTTGTAGTGTCGGTGGTCACAGAAAGGAGTTCTGTGACCCCACTACGTCAACGGATGCTGGACGAACTTCAGCGCCGTAATTACACTGCCGACACGGTTCGCGGCTACATTCATGCCGTGAAGGAGTATGCCGAGTACTTCGGCAAGTCGCCCGAGCTGATGGGTGCTGAGGAGGTTCGCGAGTTTCAGCTGTACATGATTCGCGACAAGAAACTGGCCCTCGGCACGGTGGCGCTGCGCATGGGCGCACTGCGCTTTCTTTACAAGAAGACGCTGCGCCGTCGCGACATCGACATCGACGATTTGCCGCTGGTGCGAGCGCCGAGGAAGTTGCCCGTCGTTCTGAGCCAGGAAGAAGTGGTTAGGCTCATCGAAGCTGCGCCGAACCTGCACTACCGTACGTTGCTGATGCTGCTCTACGCAACTGGGCTGAGACGCGCCGAGGCGGTGCGGTTGAAGATCAGCGACGTCGACACTTCGCTCATGTTGATCCACGTGCATCAGGGGAAGGGCTCGCGAGATCGCGACCTGCCGCTTACGCCGAAACTGCTCGAAGCTTTGCGCAAGTACTGGCAGTTCTGCCAGCGTAAGCCTCGCGTTTACCTGTTCCCGAGCCGCTTTCCGCCGCTCGAGCCCGAGCATCCCATCTCCGACAAGGTGGTCTGGCACGCTTGCCATGAAGCAGCATTGCGCGCGGGACTTAGCAAGCGCATTGGGCCGCACACATTGCGACACAGTTTTGCGACGCACATGCTCGAAGCGGGAACGGATCTCCGCACTATCCAGCTATTGCTTGGACATCAGCGGCTGAAAGATACCGCCGTTTATCTGCATGTCTCGCGCCGTCATCTGCAAGCGGCCATCAACCCGCTGGATCAGATTACGATCCAGGATTTTCACAAAGAAGATAACGGAGAGTAATGGCACGGCCACCCTGGGAGGTGGCTGATGTCATTCACCGAGGCGGCGGCCGCTTTTTGGAGCGTTATCGAAGATCTTTGACTTATCCGCAGGTCAAGGTGCTCAACGCCATCACGCGCTGCCGGACGGCGGCACTCGGTGGTCATCGCGATCAGTGCGACGGCTGCGGTCATCAGACCATCTCCTACAACTCATGTCGAAACCGGCATTGCCCGAAGTGTCAGACCAATGCACGAGATAAATGGCCTGGATCCCGGCAACAGGAGCTCCTACCCGTCACTTACTATCACGTCGTCTTCAGCGTGCCGCATCGACTCGTTCCACTCATGTGGCAGAACAAGCGAGTGTTGTTCACTCTTCTATTCGAGGTCACTGCCGCTACGCTACTCGAAGTAGGTGCCAACCCAAAGCGCCTCGGTGCTCTGATTGGCTTCTTGAGTGTTCTGCACACCTGGGGCCAGACCCTGCAGCCGCATCCGCATATCCATTGTGTGGTCCCGGGCGGCGGACTATCGCCAGAACATGAACGCTGGATTCACTCGCAGCAAAATTTCTTCCTGCCCGTACGAGTGCTCAGTCGCGTGTTTCGGGGCAAATTCGTTGCCGGCCTGAAGCAACTCTTTCGGAAGAACCAACTTCAGTTCTTCGGAGCCTGCCAGCAGTTATCCAACGAAAAAGCGTTCAACGCTTTCCTACGCACTCTCTTTCGCGAAGATTGGGTGGTCTACTCCAAGCCACCGTTCGGCGGACCAGAGCATGTTTTGCACTACCTGGCCCGCTATACCCATCGCGTCGCCATCTCGAATCACCGATTACTGAACGTCACCGATCACGACGTCACCTTTCGTTGGAAGGACTACGCGCATCACAGTAAGTCTCGCGCCATGACGCTTTCTCACGAAGAGTTCCTACGCCGCTTCTTCCAGCACGTGCTGCCGAGTGGCTTCCCGCGCATCCGCTACTTCGGCTTTCTTGCCAATCGCTGTCGCAGACTGCTTCTGCCGTTGTGCCGCAATCTGCTCGGTGCTTCTCCTGCTGCCGTTGCTACGAGCGCTTCAGTTACTTCCGTCCACGCTTGCCCTCGCTGTCAAGCGCCCATGCGGATCATAGAACGACTGACCGCCTTTCAACTTCAGTGCCCGGGCTATCGACTGGTGGTTGCTCTTGATACCTCGTAAGGGCGCTTCACCTTCGGCTCCTGGACGTGCTCTCCGGCACGCCTCGCTCTTTGTGCATCCATACGTCGGATCTGACACTCGCGCAGGGCTTTCAATGCGCTTTCATCCATCGATTTTGCCCTCAGCGCATCCCACTTCCCTCAATCAACCGCGCAACTCCGGCCTCACCCTGCCGCCGATCCGCGTTCCCCGGATCAGCGCGACATTCAAAAACCCATAACTGCGGCTTGCCAAACCGCCGCGCAGCCGCTTCCTTCTTACGACTTGGTCCGAAGCGTCCCGGCCCCACCATTACACTTTCGCTCTGCTATCTTCACCGGGCCGCTTCCGATAAAGATCTGTCGTGAATCAGCCGTAAAACTCAGGAACCCGCTGATTTCGCCAAGCATCTCATGGTTCGAGGTGTATTTTCATCGCGTTATCAATGAAATGCACGGAGCCCGAACGGACTCCAGAATTCTCTCCCGCCGCAAAGCGCTGATTTCCGCGATTTCCCTGTTTCCGGCTACACGCCTACTCTTCGGCCACAGCCACGATAACCAGCAATCGCCCACTTTCTCTACGAATGTCAAGGTGGTGAACGTATTTGCAACAGTCCGCGACAAACAAGGGCAGATTGTGCGCAACCTGAGCAAGGACGATTTCTGGTTGGAAGAAGATGGCCGGCCGCAAACCATTCGCTATTTTTCACAGCAAAGTGACCTGCCGTTGACTCTCGGCTTGCTCATCGATACCAGCGGCAGTGAGCGGCGCATGTTAGGCACCGAGCGCGACGCAACTCACACGTTTCTGGAGCAAGTCATGCGTCCCGAGAAAGACAAAGCATTCCTGATTCACTTCGATCACGAGGTGGAGTTACTGGAGGATCTCACTTCCTCGCGTGAGCGTTTGGAAAAGGCGCTGGATTTGCTCGATAAACCCGACTGGAGCAACAGCGGAAATAGCCAGCCGTCCGGCGGCAATGGAAATGGCGGCGGCTGGGGTGGTGCCGGCGGTTACGGTCGTCACGGCGGCGGTCGTGGACGGGGTGGTCACGGCGGCACGGCTTTCTACGACGCAATTTACCTAGCGTCCGATGACCTGATGGAAAAGCAAACCGGACGCAAGGCTCTGATCATGCTTACTGATGGCGAGGACACTTCGAGCAAAGTGTCGCTCGCCGAAGCTGTCGATTCCGCGCAACGCGCTGACACGCTTGCCTATTCGATTCGAATTGCCGATGAAGAAAGCTATGGAGGATTCGGTGGTCCCGGAATGGGCAGGCACGGAGCGTGGGGTGGTGGAGGCCGGGGAGGCGGCCGTGGCCCGGGTATGAACCGGCCTGACGGTAAAAAGATACTACAGCAGATTTCAAAGGAGACCGGTGGCGGCTACTTCGAAGTCTCGAAAAAGAAGCCCGTGGATCAGATCTACAGCCACATCGAAGAGGAATTGCGCAGTCAATATAGCATCGGCTATACCTCGGACCGGCCAGATTCGGAAGCGGGATTCCGCAGGATTCAGCTTTCGACCAAACAGAAGGGCCTGATCGTACAAGCGCGAGATGGCTATTACGCCGGGCTGGCGGCTGAAGGACACGCGTGAGTTAGTTTCGCCGGTTTGGAATAATAGCAAAGTATCGACCAAAATGGCAGCGATCACGAGCACGCGGCTGGTAGCGCCCGAGGAGTACATCGCCCGCTTTGTGGAAGGGGGCGAAAAGCCGGTTTGTGAGTACATAGAGGGCGCGCTTATTCCGAAGTCGATGGGTACCAGGAAACATAGCCAGGTTCAGGCGAACATCACGACACTGATCCGGAACGGATATGCTGAAACCCTCAACCCGTTGCCAGAGCTGACAACCCGACTTCGCGAAGCGCAGTTTTATGTGCCCGACTTTGCGATTGAGGAGCTCGCGAAACCGATCCAAGGCCGGTATCCAGGTCCGAACGAGCCGGTGTTGCTGTGCGTGGAGATTGTGTCGCCTCCTGATCGCGTCGGCAGACTTTTTGGGAAGTGCGAAGAGTATCACAAATGGGGCGTGCCCTATTGCTGGGTAATCGATCCCGAGCGCAAGATCGCGTGGGAGTATTTTCCCGATGATCTTGAGCCTCGCAAAATTGAGGAGACTCTTACTGCTGGCGCAATCGAGTTAGATCTCAGCGATGTGTTCCGGCGCGTTTGATCCCACACGCCACCTTCATTTCACTTCGAAAGTGTATGATCCAGAGGCGACTCGAACGAAGCGCTCGCCGGATTCTTCCATAGTCTTCACCGCTTTCCCATCTTGCATAACGCGCGTATTGGGAATCTCGGGCAGAATCACTTTGGCGGTTGTATTCGCGGGAATCGTGAGCTTCAGAATGAACGGACCGCTCGGCGTGCCGTTCCACTCCGTCGTAATTTTGCCGTATGCGGATTCATATTCACTGCGCGCGGTGGTCAGGCGTGTATCCGGCCGTGGATGAATAGTAATCTCGTGGAAGCCGGCCCCGCGTGAAGTCGTATTGATACCCCCTACATTTTGATACACCCAGGCTACGACAGACCCGAAGGCGTAATGATTGTAAGAGTTCATCGCCGGATCACCCGTGTCTCCGTTCCATCGCTCCCACCAGGTTGTCGCGCCTTTCTTGATCATGTAGCCCCATGAAGGGTACGTATCATTCAGCAGGAGGCGATATGCGACGTCCATTCGCCCATGATTTCCCAGCGCAAAGAGAAGGTACGGAGTTCCCAGAAAGCCAGTGGTCAGGTGCCATTCGTGCGCCTCAATGTTCTTGACCAGCTTGTCAACGGCGGATGCCTCGAGTTCCGCCGGAAGAAGCTTCATCTGCAACGCGACGACATAAGAAGTTTGGCTGCCGCTGCCGACTGTTCCGTCATTCTTCACATATGCTTTCTGGAAGGCGCTGCGGATATTCGAATAAACACCGGCATACGATCTAGCATCATCTTCCTTGCCGATCGCATGAGCCATCTGGGACATCATGTCCGCGATCAGCGCCCAATACGCTGTGTCCACCAGATCTTTCGGGGTGCTCGAGTCCGGCGCAAGCCAGTCGGCGAAATCTAATCCGACCTTCTGTTTGCGAATGAAGTCCGGATTCGAACCCTGAATGAATTTCATCCAGCGCTGCATCGCCTCCCAATTGCGCTCGATCATTGCGCGGTCGCCGTATTGGATCCACGCAGTCCAAGGCACTATGACCCCGGCGTCGCCCCAGCCGGGAGCGCCTTCGATGTCGCCCAGACCAATATTTGGCGAGACATTCGTAAATGCTCCATTCGGCAACTGGGCGTCATCCACGTCGCGCATCCACTTATGCGTGAATGCAGCGATATCAAAGTTGTAGCTGCCGGTACGCCAGAACACCGCCGCGTCGGCCATCCAACCGAGCCGCTCGTCTCGTTGCGGGCAGTCGGTGGGCACACTGAGAAAGTTGCCGCGCTGCCCCCAAATCCCAAGCGTCCACATTTTATTCACCAGCTCGCTTGAAGTGGTCACGGTAGCGGTGGGATCTCCGCCAAGGCTGCTCACTACTTCACCGGTTATATCCGCAAGCGTCGGCTTTCCCGGATAGCCGCTTACTTCTACGTAGCGGAAACCGTGAAACGTGAAGCGGGGCGTGAATGTCTCTTGTCCGCTGCCACGAAGCGTGTACGTGTCGGTCGCATCAGCGTTTCTGAGATTTGTCGTGTAGATCGTGCCGTTTGGATTGAGGATCTCGGCAAAGCGCAATCGAACTGTCGTGCCCGCCGGCCCCTCAACTTTTAGGGCAACCCATCCGACCATGTTTTGGCCCATATCGAACACATAGAAACCATCCGGCAAAGCGTTCATGCGCTCCGGTTTGATGGTCGCCACAATTCGGGGAGGAGTATCTATCTGGCTGGACAGAGCACCTTGATACGGATCGCTCAACACAGCAGATGCCCACGAGCGGTCGTCGAATTCAGTCGTGTTCCAGCCTCGTTTTTCGAGGCGTGCGTCATACGTCTCACCCGCATAAATTTCGGCGTGAAGAATGGGGGATTCTGCCGATTTCCAGGAATCGTCACTGGTTATGATGTCCCGAGTGCCGTCGCTATATTCGATTTCGATCTGAGCGAAAAACCGCACCGGCGGAAGCACCTTAAAATGTTGCGCACTCCAGGACAGGCCGCTGGCGAACCAGCCCGGGCCGAGAATGGCGGCGGCCACGTTCTGACCACGGGCGAGCAAGCTGGTAACGTCATACGTCTGATATTGAATCCTCT
This sequence comes from uncultured Acidobacteriaceae bacterium, assembly GCA_963758245.1. GTDB lineage: Bacteria > Acidobacteriota > Terriglobia > Bryobacterales > Bryobacteraceae > Bog-105. The sequence continues at coordinate 21,196 of CAVWUV010000010.1, forward strand.
TTTCAAACTGTGTAAAACCGGGGGTCAGAAGATCACGCCCGACTCGTTGGCCATTGATGTACATCTCATAGGCGCCCAGCGCGGTGACATAGGCGCGCGCGCGCCGAATCTGTTTTTGGACCGAAAACTCGCGGCGCAGTAGCGCAGCAGGCTGCGGCAGCGGCCCAGGAGCTGCGCCGAAAGCTTTATCAGTCAACTCGCCAACCACCGCTGCTGGCCTCCATGGCGCTTCAGGTTGCGAGCGAGCCTGCCAGCGGTCTCCTGAGGCGATACGCTCAACTGTTCCGTCGTTGTGTCTTATCTTCAATAAAGCTGCGAGAGCGGCCGGATGCAGAGTGTTCGGCGACGCCGCGCCTGGACCGAACGGCGGTGCCGGGGGGACTTTCACGGTCACATCAATAGAATTCTTTCCGCGAACGAGAAAGCCGCCGATTTCGCGCCGGTCAAACTCCTCCCAATGCGTTTTTGACCCGGCATCATGGCCATTGACGGTTACTTTCCAATCGCCACGCGCGATCAAAAACAGGGCCGCTCGATTGGGCGTTTCAGAAAGGTCAAAATCGAGATGGAAAACCGCTTCTGTTCCTGGAGGCACCTTCAAGGCGTCCTGCCCCGGAGCCCAGATCCATCGAATGCCGGATTCATCAGCCGCTTCCTCGGGATTCTGCCAGTAAATCCATTTCGCGCTCCAATCGGATTGATGAAGCAGTCCCATCTCCCACCAGACAGGTTCTGCGAATTGAGAAACACGGCCCTTTGCGTCCCATACGCGCACGCTCCAGTAGTATCGTTTGCGAGATTCGAGGGCGGGGCCGTTATAGGCAATACTGGTCGATTCCCCGGAGTGTTGCCTGCCGCTATCCCATACGTCGGCTTTGCCAGCTCGAAGAAGACCCGGTCTGCTAGCAACGACGATTTCGTAGGCCGTTTGCCGCCAATTGCGCTCCGGGCTATCACTTTGCCACGATAGGTTCGGCTTCGCTACGTCAATTCCGAGCGGATTGGCAAGATATTCGCAGCGCAGGTGTACGGGTGCCCCGTGCAGATTCGCGATTGCCAAGAGAAACATAGGCGGCCAACGTCCAATGATTTTCAACATAAATGATCTTCTTCCCGTAATCCGTTTTTGTCTCCACGATTTTATCCCCGAGACCGGCTCGGCTTGGCTCAAACGGTCTAGCACCCCAGGGCCATTGGCCGGTACCCCTTAGCTCTGAGCCTCTCTCAAGAACCGCAGGAGAGGTCGATAAGTCATGAGCAGGCACACTCGGTGCTAAGACGCACATACTGGAAATGCGCGACAGATCTCTATTACTCGGTATTCCTAGCCAAGCGCACGCGCGAGACGCGCTTAGCTCCATCCTAAGAGCGCTTTCCGAAAAGACTCTGCACACCACGCCTTGGCCGATGGAACAACGTACATTACTGATCTTTTCGGTTGTGCTTGCGTTGGTTCTGGTGACCCCGTTTTGGGTGATAGCACTGCGAATTCGCGTGCGACGGGCGACTCGTCAACTCGAAGGCAAGCTCGAACAGCAAGCCCGTCAGACACAAGCAGTAGCGACGGCGAATAAGGCCAAAGGCGAGTTTCTGGTGAATCTCAGCCACGAGATTCGCACACCCATGAACGCAATCATGGGTTTCACGGATTTGGTTTTGAAAACCGATCTTAAGCCAGAGCTGCGGGAGTACCTCGGAACCGTGCGCACCTCGGCCGAGTGGCTTATGCACATTGTCAATGATGTTCTCGAGTTTTCCCGGAGCGAGGGAGGCGGGCTGCAACTGGAAAGCTCGGAATTCTGCTTGGCGGAATGCATTCGCTCAGCCATAAAGATTGTTCAACCGGAGGCTACGGCCAGAGGACTGGTGGTGCGGAATCGGATAGATCCACAGATACCGGCTCTCATTTGCGGGGATCCAACACGGTTGCGGCAGGTTCTCTTCAATCTGCTCGATAATGCGGTCAAATTCACTACATCGGGCAGCGTGATAGTTTCGGCTGCTCTCGAGGCCAAGTCTGCTGATTCGGTCCTGGTGCGCGTGTGTGTCGCAGACACAGGGGTTGGGATTTCCCCAAAAAAGCAGCAGTCCATCTTCGAGCCTTTTAACCACGCGGAGGCATCGGCCGGCAGCGCAGGCGCGGGTCTGGGACTAGCGATTTCACGCAAGCTGGTAAACCTGATGGGCGGGACCATCGAGGTCCAGAGCCAGCTCGGAGCAGGCAGCACATTCCAGTTCACGGCTTGGTTCCGAAAGACTCCGGCGTCATCGGAAACGGAAGACCGCTCCAACACACTGCGCCACTCAAACAGGCAACTAAATATCCTTATAGCGGAAGACAACGCGGTGAATCGACGTTTAATCACAAAGCTCCTGGAATCAGCGGGCCATCATGTCACTGAGGCTTTGAATGGAAAAGAAGCCGTTCATCTTTTGGAAAAGACGCCGTTCGATCTCATTCTGATGGACATCGAGATGCCGCAGATGGACGGACTAGAAGCGACTCGCTCGATCCGATCTCGGGAGCCGGAAACCCGCCATATCCCGATATACGCGCTGACCGCCCACGCCATGTCTGGGGATCGCAAGCGATGCCTCGAGGCGGGCATGGACGGATACATATCGAAACCGATTGAAGTGGATGCCGTACTCAAGTTGGTCAGCGAAATTGCCGTGGCGCGGACCTCGCCCGAGCTCGTCGCGATATAGGGTCCGCTACGCGAGGCCCGTAGTCCGAGCTAGCTTCAGCGCTTCGATAGCTGCGCCCCGCGCACCAGCGGTATCGCCGTTCGGCATCACCTGAATGGGAATGTCAGCCTGCTCTTCCCGCTGGTCGGGCATTCCCGCGCGAATCTCGTCGAGGAACCATCGCTGAAACTCCTGTTTAGTTTCCAGGGCTCCTCCGCCGACAATGAGAGCATCTGGGTCAAAGGTGTTGATCATCCCATCGAAGAAGAGGCCGAGCGCATGGGCCTGAACCCGGAAGATGTCTTTGCACATGGGATCGCCGCTTTCCGCCAAGCCACGAACGAGCTTTGCCGCCTGATGAAGATTCCCAACTTCGCCCAGCTGGTGGCCGGGATACTGGGCCAGGAAAAACGGCAGCAGACATCTTTCGATTGCTGTGAGTGAGCATAGTGATTCGAGATCCCCCGAGCGGCCACAGTTGCAGAGCGGCTTCAGATCGCGAATTTCCGGGATGCTCTGGTAAGGAATGAGCACATGGCCTAATTCTCCGCCGAAGCCTGCCCTGCCCTGGATTACTTTGCCATCAATAATCACGCCGCCACCCAGGCCAGTGCCGATGATGGCCGAAATAGAAGTGCCGCGACTGCCTGCGCCGAAGAGCACAAAATGGCCCCACAGCGCCCCTGCATTCCCGTCATTGAGATAGGTCACTGGTTTGGCGAGCTTCTGTTCCAAATTTTGGCGTATATCAAATCCAGCCCAGTTCGGATGCACGAAATTTGTAGAACCTCGCGCGCTGAGTACTCCCCTGGCACTCGCCGGGCCAGGAGTATCCAGACCGATGGCTGTGATGTCCGCAAACCGAACGGCTGCTTTATCGAGAGCTATCTCGAAGCCGTTCATGATCTGCTGCAGGCATACCTCGGGGCCTTCCCTGGCTCGTGCGGGATGCTCGCACAATCCCTCGATGAGGAACTCTTCTTGCGCATTCAAAAACGTATAGTTGATGGCATTCCCGCCCAGATCCACTCCGGCGACCACGGGCAGGCTTTTACTTCGCTCTTGAATCATGTCAGTCACGAAATTGTCAGCGTATCAGGACGCGGGGGGCAGTGAGCTTAGAGCTGGTGAAGGAAGGCACCTGCTTGGCGTTGGGGGAGTGGCCGTGCCATACTGAATCTCAAAGCGCACCAATGATCGGCCTCTTTGCGCGCTCCGATTCGGACGCGCGGGGCACTTGCGTTCGTGGTGTGCCGTCCTTTAAAAGCGGATTCGATGGCTCAGCTCAGCGGGGCGATTGCCCGATACCACAACCTGTTTGAGCACCACCGCTACCGCGACCTCGCCTGGGCTGAGGAACTTCAGGAAACGATGCGCCAGCAGCATCTTACGCATTCAGGGCGGCTCATTGCCCCTGTCCTAAGGCCGCAATTTATCACGTTGCGTAAATTCGAGACGCTCACGCGCGTTGCCGAGCGCTTCGCCTCGATACTCGACCAGATCGAGGCCGTGGCGCTCAGATCCCCTCCCTTGCTGGATCGGCTCAGGATGCTTCCTGCGGAGAAGATGCTTGCCGTCTTGCCGTCTGGCTATTCGCGTTTCTGCGTCACTTCGCGAATGGATGTCCAACTCCAAAATGGCTCCCTATCCGTGCGTGGGTACGAGACGTGCAAACCAAGAGCTCTGGGCTTTTCTGAGCCTCTCGCTGATCTCTTTCTCACTCTGCCCATCGTCAAGGAATTCAAGCGTAGCCGGTACAAGCTTTCGAAAATCGGCGGAAGGAAGTTTCTTGCTGCTGCCATTCTTCAGACCTGGAAGGACTTTGGCGGATTCGGCCGTCCGAATATCGCGATTGTCGAGTTCGGCGATGAATCTGCGTCCGATTCGACCGAAGGCCACTTTCTCGCTGAATTGTTTAATCGAGCGGGCTTTTCGGCTCGCGTTATCTCGCCCGATCAACTGGAATACAAGAATCGCAGACTCCGCGCCCGGGATTTCGAGATTGATGTCGTGTTTCGCCGTCTCCTCACCCGTGAGTTGCTAATCCACTTCGATCTATCACATCCGCTGCTGCTCGCTTATCGGGATCGCGCGGTGTGCGTTGTGAATAACTTCCGGTCTGAGATTGCTCATCGAAGGTCCCTGTTCGATCTCGTTACAGATGAGAATGTCACGGCAGACCTTCCGTTTAGTGATCGCAGACTGATCCGCACTTTCGTTCCGTGGACCAGGGTTGTCTCGCAAAAGAAGACCAGGTACAGGGAGCAGGATGTGGATCTGCCGGAGTTCGTTCGGCGTACCCGCGAGCGTTTCGTGTTGCGTCCCAACGAGGATGCGGGTGATGAGCAGATCTTTGTGGGTGCGGAGATGAGCCCATCGGCATGGGATCGCGCGCTGAATCTGGCTCTGAAAACTGCCTACGTGGTTCAAGAGCGATTCGCTTTCGGTCGCGATTTGTTTCCCGTTTTTCAATCCGGCGAGTTGCAGATGAAAGAAGCCGAGACTTCAGTTCACCCGCATATATTCAATGGAAAAGTGCAGGGCGCATCGGCAGCCCTTCAGATAACCTGCGGCGGGTGCGCGTCTCCCCTCGGCATTGTCCCGGTTTTCTTGCTTTCAGAGAACTGACTTGGTATGCGCCTTACAGCCGCTCTGGTCCTGCTTTGCTTCGCGACTGCGTGCATTCACCGCAGCATGCATTCGATGTCCGCGCTGTTGCTGTCTTCGGAAAACGGCCGGCTGTTCTTGACGCCTAACTGTAGACCCGGAACCGGGCCCTGCGTCCAAGGCACGCCTGTACCGGCGTCAGATTACTTGGACCGGCGTTATCAGAATTTTCGTGAATCTGGATTCGTCGATCTCGACGGCGATATGCGGTTGCGAGTTGTAGCTCCCATAATGCGCGTTGGAGCCGACGGCCCTCCTCTAATCGCCTCGGCTTCCTCACGCTCGGAATCCGGTGGGCTCAATATGAACGTTTTAGCCTCTCCTGATCTCCTGGGTTATGAGTCCGCAACGTATGCTCTGCACTCGGCAGAAAATGGTGTCTGGGTATCGCTCGCCTCCATTGAGCTCAAGCCCATAGCGGGATCAGCTTCCGATCTTCACACGACGGACTATCTTCAGTTCCGCAACTCGCCGCAGTTTTTGAGGCTTTATTTTCAATTGCAGCGCTCCGACTTCGATCACAATTCGGCTCTTTTGACTGCGGACTCCACCTCGGGGCTGGATCAAGCTTCGAGGCGATTTGAAAAGGATCCGTCCGGCGTGTGCGGTGCTGCGGCCGGATGCATCACTCTCCCCCGGGGCGTTGTGATGATCCTGGAGCTCGCGGTGAATGTGCGGGGTCAAACCGTCTACGTAGCTCTCGAAAGCGATCTCCAAGACGCTCTCCGCGCAGCGGGAGAGCACGATCCGGGGAATCTGATTAAGACCTTAAAAATTTCTCGCCGCTTGGGTGCGCGTCGAATTCCGATTCACTTTGACCGGAATTCGGACGATGTTCTCCGTTTGCCGCTAATCGGCGGCGATCAGATCAGCTACTGAGCCGCGACGGTCTCAAGGAGCGGTGTGCTGCGGTGCGACACCCTTCTCGCCTTTGGTATCGCCGCTACCGCCGTTTCCGGACCAGGTCCCCGCGAGTTTCTCTCCAACCAGTTTCAGATCGATGTCGTAATCCTCGCCTTGATATGGCACTCGGAAATGGACTGTCTTGCCCTCAACTTTCAAGTCCTTTACCGGGTTATCGCCACTGTCGGTAGTCGCGCTCGCGCTATACTTCCCGTCTGCATAGGTGATCGACAAAGTCCACGGGATTTGGTTGCCATCGTCAGTTGAGGAGACCATGTTCCACTTACCCGCGAACGGATCGCTTTGCTGGGCGCGAGCGGCTCCGCTCGGAAGCAGGATCATCAGACACAAAGCGAGAGCGGTGACGATTGAGTTGGAAATATCGGATACACGCATAGAGACTTTCTACTGTATCATTTTCCCTGACTTAAGCTCCCACAATTTCATCGTGGCCGTTCCAGGCTTTCCGCCTTTAGAATACATCTCGACCCCTCTCGCGCCAGGCGGCGGAAACACGAGATTCGTCATGGCGATTCGCCCGTTATCGGCGAACACTTCGACCGAGCACCGATCAACCAGAATATCCAGGCGCAATATGTCGCCTGTCGGGGATAGCAGCGCTTCCGTACGCGCCGGAAAATCTTTGCTGAACCCGGTCAGACCGGAGTGAGTTCGGTCGACAAACACTTTGCCTGATTGCCGGTCATAACCCACGGTCGTGGAGCTTCCATCGACCGCTAGTATCTTCCATCCCACTTCCTGAGCCGTTCCCAGAGGAATGGAGGATCTCAGCTCGAAGCTGTGGGCATCCGTTTGCTCCGATGAGGATACCCGGATTTTCTGAAGCGCATCAATCGGCGCTTGAAAGAGCCGTATACCTTCGGGCGTGCTTCGCAGCGACAATTTGCGCGGGATCGTCATCTGCCCTCGCCAAGGACTTGTGGGCAGTTTCGCCGCATACTGCCAGTTATCCATCCAGCCCATCATGACGGGATTTTCTCCTTGAGGAAGTCCGTTAAACGTCAAAGCGCAGTAGCAATCCTTTCCATAGTCCGTCCAAAGCGTTAAGGAAGATGGATTCTCGTTCGTGAATCGAGTGCCATCGAAGCGGCCGACGAAATATTGTTCGCCCGATCCGCCTTGTAGCGCTCCGGGATTCAGCCCAACTTTCAGCACCCACCGTGTTTCGCCACCCTTGCGATCGACTGGCAATTGGAAGAGTTCCGGACACTCCCACAGCCCACTTGTCGCGCCGGCCGGACCGAAATCGCTCAGCGCGCGCCACTGTTTCAAGTTAGGCGAGCCATAAAGGCGGACCTTATGATCATTCGGCAGCGATACTGCCATGACCCATTGATTACTGGTCTGCGACCAAAACACCTTCGGGTCGCGAAAATCGGACATATGCAGATCCAGCACCGGATTGCCCTTGTATTTCGTCCAGGTCCGGCCACGATCGTTGCTGTACGCAAGATTCTGCGTCTGCAGCGCGGGCCGCGAGCCATTTTCGGGCGTGTGCCCCGTGTAAACGGCAACGATGCATGGCTTACCGCCAATGCAAAACCCGCTTGTATTCCGCTGGTCGATAACTGTACTGCCCGTGAACATCATGATTCCGTTCTGCTCCGGCAGAGCAACCGGCAATTGGTCCCAGTGCAACAGGTCGCGGCTCACCGCGTGGCCCCAGCTCATGTGTCCCCATTCATCGCCAAACGCGTTGTATTGAAAGAAGAGGTGATATTCGCCGTCGAAATAGACCAATCCATTCGGATCATTGGTCCAATGCTCGTGGGGAGAAAAATGGTATTGCGGGCGGTAGGTGCTCGTATCCTGGCCCGAACACATTAAAATGGCGCATGCAAGTAGAGCGACTATTCTCATCCCTGCTATCCTATCTTCCGCACGGCTCCGCATGCCTCCGTTTCCGAGATCGCTTCCGCGTATCTGCGTGGCTCTGGGCCTCCCCACTCCTTCTCAACTGAGCCGCGCCGCAGAACGGGAATTCAAGGACGGCAGCACATTCCTCGAATTTCGTCTGGATCATCTTGCCGATCCTTACGCTGGCCTCGAGCTCATTCGCAATTTCCGGAAGAATTATTCCGACGCTCACATCCTGGCAACCTGCCGTCATGAGCAACATCATGGCCATTACAGCGGCTCAACGGAGCAGCAGCTCGCAATTCTGGGAATGGCCGCGAAAGCTGGTGCTGCAGCCATCGATCTTGAAATCGAGTCCGCGGAGTGCGCCAAGGGCGCTCTTTCGCAACTCCGCGCATTGGCGCCGCTCTTCGTCTCCTATCACAACTTTCAAAACACACCCGCGCTCGATCCTGTTTTGCGAAGGCTGCAACGCATACCTGCTGATGCATACAAAGTCGCGACGATGGCGCGTAAGCCGACGGATAATCTGCGACTCCTCCAGTTCGCTCGGGAGCATCGCGGCGTTAGCCTCATCGCTGTGGCGATGTCTGACATTGGAAGCTCAACCCGCGTTCTGTCGCTTTCGCTCGGGTGCCTCTACACCTACGCGGCGCCTTCGGACTCGGAGGGAACAGCGCCGGGTCAGATCTCAGCCAAGCTCATGCGTTCCCTTTATCGTTGTGAAAAACTGACCAAACAAAGCCGAGTGTACGGCATCATTGCCGATCCGGTCGCCCACTCGAAATCCCCACTGATTCATAACCGCGCGTTCCAGACCCGTCGCATCGACGCTGTGTACCTTCCCTTCCTGGTTGCTCCGTCCCACCTCAAAGATTGGATGACCGTCGCCACGGCTCTTCCTGTCTTCGGCTTTAGTGTCACCATTCCGCACAAACAGCGCATTCTGCGTTATCTCGATGTCATCGAGCCGGTCGCTAAGCGCATCGGCGCGGTCAATACGGTTTGGCGCAAAGCCGGCAAGTGGCGCGGCGCAAATACGGATACGGAAGGAGTCGTGAAGCCGCTCAGCCGCCATTTGCGCCTTGCCCATGCTTCTGTGCTTATCGCAGGCTATGGAGGCGCAGCTCGAGCCGCTGCCGTTGCCCTCGCGGACGCGGGCTCAAGAATCACCATCACGGGTCGCGATATGAAGAGCGCCTCCGAGCTGGCGAATGTCATAAGGGCCAGAGCTGTAACCATTAAAGAAGCGCAAAAGCAACACTATGATGCGCTTGTCCACGCGACGCCCGTCGGCATGTCGCCCAAAGCGAACGAATGTCTTTTCTCGGAAACTATCCCTGGAGACGTGGTCCTGGACGTGGTTTATAACCCGCATGAAACGCTGTTGCTCAAGCGAGCCAAAGAGCAGGGCTGTACTGCCATACACGGCTCTGAGATGCTCCTGGAACAAGCCGCGCGCCAGTTCGAAATCTGGATTGGCGACTCCGCCCCGCGCTCGGTCATGCAAAACGCGCTCGATCAGCACATGTAGAATGTGCGCATGGATTCCGACCGCAGCTTTGCGAAGAGCCTTACTCGACGCCAGTGGGTTGCGCTCTCAGGCGCAGCGCCTCTCATTGCGCAAGTCACACAGAAGGTCCCCCCGCAAGGCGCGCCAGCTCCCGCTTCACCTGCTGCCACTCCCGAACAAAAGGTTCAGAAAGCATATGCCGACGTTCACCAGATCAGCGATCGGCTGTCCAAGATTGAAGTGCCGATGAACATCGAGCCGGCTTTTGCGTTTCGCCCTTAGCGGTTCATGAAAAAGCCGAAAGCCAAACTCGACGAAGCGACCCTGCCTTTCGCGACCATTACTGATCTCAATGCCGCTCTGCGCAACCGCGAGATTTCATCTAATGAACTGACGAAGTTCTTCTCTAGACGGCTTGAGACTCTCGGCCCACAGTACAACGCGGTCGCGTGCTCCCTCGCGAAGGATGGTCATAAAGCTGCCAAGGACGTGGATGATGAACTCAAACGGGAGCGCTTCCGCGGTCCTTTGCAAGGCATTCCTTATGCGGTCAAAGATCTGATCGCGGTCGCGAAATATCCGACTACCTGGGGCGCAAAGCCGTTCGCGGATCAGGTTTTCGATTACGATGCTACAGTCGTCACGCGCCTCGACAAAGAGAAGGCCATTCTGATAGCCAAGCTGTCCATGGTGGAACTCGCGGGCGGGGGTGGCTACAGTTCCGCGTCGGCATCTCTCCAAGGCCCGGGCCTGAATCCTTGGAACAAATTGTATTGGTCGGGCGGATCATCGAGCGGTTCGGGCGCAGCGGTTGCGGCTGGCTTGGTTCCATACGCTCTGGGATCGGAGACTTCGGGGTCCATCCTGACGCCCGCCTGCTTCTGCGGTGTCAGCGGTCTGCGGCCTACCTATGGATTGGTCAGCCGGTATGGCGCAATGGCTCTCTCGTGGACGCTCGATAAAATCGGCGTGCTTGCGCGCTGCGCCGACGATTGCGGCCACGTCTTGCGCGTGATCGCCGGATCTGATTCGAATGATCCCGGTTCCGCCCACAAAAGCTTCTACTACACGCCACAATATTACGGCAAGATCAGTGATTGGAAGATCGGTTATGCCGGAATCGACTTCACCGAATGGCCTGATGAGCCTCTGCGCCCAATGTTTCTCAATGCGCTCACCGTAGTAAAGTCTCTGGGTGGCCAAATGACGGAATCGAAGCTTCCCGACTTTCCCTACGGGCCGGTAATCGGCACAATCATTGATTCCGAAGGTGCGTCTGTTTTCGAGCAGCTCATTCGGAGCGGCAAGGTCGATCAACTTGCCGATCAGAGCCAGATTGATGGGCTGAAGGCTTCGATGACCTACTCGGCTATCGACTATCTGAAAGCCATGCGCGTGCGCAGCCAGATCCAAGCAGCTTATCGGGATCTTTTCGCGAATCTCGATCTCCTGGTTGCACCCACGCGTTTCAGTCTGCCCGACCGCGCGGATCAGCCGTTCGATGAGACCCCGCCCAAACGGCCGGATCAGAAAGGTGTCGGCGCCGGTCTGGTTCAGGCAAGTAACCTTTGCGGGCTCCCGGCGCTAAGCATTCCTTGCGGATTCGTGAATGGACTGCCTATTGGCCTGCAAATTGTCGGGCCGCCATTTTCGGAAAACAGAATTATCGCTTTCGGCCGCGAGTTCCAGAATCGAACGGATTTTCATAAACAGCATCCGCCGGCGAGCGGCTAAGGTGCCGCTCTCGCGGCAGCGTCCCGGCACTCGGAACGGCCGAAAGGGCGCTTACCTGGCGGGCTCGAAGTGACTGGATCCGTCGAGCACTCGATCTTTGAACCAATTCTCCAATTCCGCGTTTTTTGTCATATGCGCAAATGCGGGTGCAACGGTAAGCGTATGCAGTGCATTTGTGCAAAAGAAGTGAATCAAGGACAGCTCTGATTCTGAAACGCCACGTTCTGCGGTGTGAACAATTCGGGAGCGCCTGTTATAAAGATCTTCCATGGACCGTGCTATGTGCTTTCTGCCGTCGAGGCCCTTCCCAATGAGGTGTGCGACCCGGGCGCCAAGTGATAGGTCAGTTCCGAGTTTGTCTCTCTTCCTAAGACCACGCTTTCAAGTGCAATGGTAAAAAAAAGAAAGCTGCGTTCCGGGTGCGGATCTACGCAAGCCGCCCCTGCCAAGCCGCAGGCAGAAAGGACACGCTCAGAGAACTCATTTCGCGGCGACGATAGCATCTCACTGATCTGCTCACCTCCGCGTCTTTGCAATGCGGCCTGAAGATAACCCCGTGACAGAGGCATCCGCGTGTGAGTACCTTGGAATCTGGTCTCGCTCGTCGGCTTTCCAGCTGGAGCGACCCTGTGTACGGAATACGTTGGCCCCAAATAGCTCGTGTGTGAAACGCGAAACGTCGAAGGAAGGCGTTCAGCGCACAAGGCGTTGAGAATCAAAACGTGATCATCGAATAGATTTCTTGCGCGGTGAATCGCGGATAGGTCGTCGATTGCAACTGCCTCCGTGCGCGCTAGAATCTGAGCTGTTTGGAGAGCTTGAAATTGCGCCTTCACGTATTGAGGTACATCCACGGGCTCCAAGATAAAGCTGAACTTCCCAAAACTCAGCCCCGCGCAGTCTGCTTGCATACCGTTCACCAGCAGATCAACGGACCAGGATGACGGTGAAGTTTTGAAGCGCTGCATGATTTCCGCAGCCTGTTTCTGAATGGCAGCTTCGCGCTCGTCAGGTTTCGCCTCGGCGACATCGTTTAGACATTGTGCAATAACATCGTCAACTGAAGATCGGCTCCACGTTGCCTCTTCTTCAGCGAGCGCTGCGATGTCATTCAGGGCGTTCATATAAGCTTCGGCGGCAGCTCCACGAAGCAGCATATTGTCACGGACGAAGAAGTAAGATTCAAATGCCTGACGCGGCCGCCCATGCCGGTCGGAAATAAAGTCATCCGACTCCGTAATGGTCTTGGCCATCGCCTGGAATATTTGCTTGATCTTATTTGTGTTCATCGCGTAGGTGGCGGGCTGATCTTGACCTTGCCCACAAGAGGATAAACTGGGTAGGTGAGGCGATAATGCAGAAGCTTCAACATCTCACAAGTCGAATTGCCAAGCTCACTCCAGCTCAGCAGGCCATTGTCGAAACACTGGTGGAAAAGCTGGAGTCTCCTTCAGAATCAAAACTGACGTTAGATCAGGTAATTGACGAATTCGAGCGCGAACACCCCGAACTTCTTCGTTTGCTGGCGCAGTGAGACGCTATCTCTCGGTTGCCGATTTAATCCGAATCAATGAGCGAATGGTGAGTAGATGGGGAGGTATTGCGGGCCTTCGCGATCAAGCATTATTGGAATCGGCCGTTGCTCGCCCTCAAATGGGTTATTACCAGGACGTGATCGAGGAGGCCGCAGCTCTGTGTGAAAGTCTTCTTCAAAACCATCCTTTTCTGGACGGTAACAAACGAGCTGCGGTGGTGGCGACGGCTGTGTTCCTGCGTTGGAATGGTTATCGACTGCAGTTTGCTGATCGTGAAATGTACGACTGGCTGATGAGTCTGTACGAAACTGATCGAGTGACGAAGCACGCACTGGAAGCTTGGGTTCGCACTCACGCTGAGGAAACTGAATAAGGTTCCCTGTTCGGGCTCTACAGCCGGTCCGTTACTGCCCGAACGACTTCTGCAGTCGAATTGGCGCCGCCGAGATCGGGTGTCCGCACGCGTTCTTCCGCCAATAGCGCGCGAACAGCCCCATCAATTTGATTCGCCGCTTCACTCAGTCCTAGATGATCGAGCATCATCGCGGCGGAGGAAATCGCGGCTAACGGATTCGCGATTCCTTTGCCAGCGATATCAGGCGCGGACCCGTGTACCGGCTCGAACATGGAAGGGAATTTTCGGGTTGGGTCGAGATTGCCGCTTGCCGCGAGACCGATGCTGCCGGTGACAATCGCTGAAATATCGCTCAGAATATCGCCGAACAGATTTGAGGCGACCACGACGTCGAAAGTTTGCGGGCGGCGCACGAAGTTCATGGCCGCCGCATCGACCAGCAGAGATTCTGTCCCGATGTCGCTATAGTCGCGCGCGACTTCCTGAAACACCCGGTCCCACAACACCATGCTGAAACCTTGCGCGTTGGATTTAGTTATTGACGTGACCTTGCGCTTCTTATCGCGCCGCCGCGCTAAATCGAATGCGAAACGAATGACACGTTCGATGCCGTGCCTTGTGAATACCGCGGTTTGGATCGCCAGTTCTTCGGAATGTCCTTCGTGTACGAACCCTCCGGCTTGTGCATATTCGCCCTCGGTGTTTTCGCGGACGACAATCATGTCGATGTCGCCCGGTTGGACATCTTTGAGCGGAGACGAAACGCCTTGGTAAAGAACCGCCGGGCGAATGTTCGCGAATTGATCAAACGCGCGCCGGATGGGCAATAATAGCCCATTCAACGTGACATTGTCCGGGATTTGAGGGTGTCCGATCGCGCCCAGGAGAATCGCATCGTGACCCCTTAGGAGGTCTAGTGCATCTGCCGGCATCATCCGACCCTGCTGCAGATAGTATTCGCTGCCCCATTCGTAGGAAGTTGCTTCGAGCCTCGCGTCAGATTTCGAAACGGCGCGATCAGCGACCTCGAACGCGGCTGGCGTTACTTCATGCCCGATTCCATCGCCGGGGATCAGCGCGATTGAGTAGTTGCGCACAAAGTTCGTTCCAGGCTTTATCGCCCACCCCAGTTCGGGACTTGGGGAACCGCCTCGCCATCGGCTCGTGGGTCCGAAGCGCCGTAATTGATGCCATGTTCGTCGCGCATCACTGCATTTCCGCGCCCCATATCGAGTGAGTAAGCATCGACAATTTGCAACTGGTGGCCCTTGGCCGTCAAGTCCCGGCGCACGGCTTCGGGAATGCGAGATTCAATCATCAGGTCGCAACCTTCAAATGTCGGCTTTGTGAATCGGGCGGCGCTCAGAGCAGCTTGTATATTCATTCCGAAATCGAGAACATTCGAAACAAACTGCGCGTGGGCCTGCGCCTGATTGAAACCGCCCATAATGCCGAATCCTATCGTTTCGCCCTCCTTCTGCATGAATCCGGGGATGATGGTGTGGAGGGGCCGTTTGTGTGGCGCAAGCGAGTTGGGTTTGCCCGGCTCCAGCGTGAAGAGCTGGCCTCGATTCTGGAGAGCGAATCCCGTCCCCGGCGCAACCAGCCCGGTGCCGAACGAGCTGTAGTTGCTTTGAATGAGTGAAACAATATTTCCTTCCTGATCGATTGCGGTCAAGTAGGTCGTGTCCCGTCCCATGGCATTCAACTTCTCGCTAAGTTCTGAAGGCATTACGGTGCAGTGAGCATGGTTGGGATCGATGAAATCGGCGCGCCTTCGGGCAAGCTGCTTCGATAAAAGCTGCTCGACTGGCACGTGGGTGAATCTCGGATCGCCGACATATTGCAGCAGGTCGGCGTAGGCCAGTTTTTTGGCCTCGATCATCACGTGCAAGGCTTTCGCGGTGTTGTGACCGTACTCGCTGAGCGGGAACTGCTCCATGATGTTGAGCATCGAAAGCGCGGCTATGCCCTGGCCGTTTGGGGGCAACTCTGAGACGGTCCAGCCGCGATAGGTGGTTGAGATGGGCTCGACCCATTCGGGCTGAAAGTCCGCCAGGTCTGCTTCGCTGAGCGTCCCGCCTTGCTCGCGGGAGAACTCGACTATCTTCCGCGCGAGAGACCCACGGTAGAAGCCATCCCTGCCGTGCGCGGCAATGAATTGCAGGGAATCCGCTAGGTCCCGATCGTGAAACAGCTCGCCTGTTTTCGGCGCCTGGCCGTCCGGCAGAAACGTCTGTTCAAAACCCGATTGCGCCCGGAGAGTGGCGCCCGCGTTGGCCCACACTGTGGAAACCACTTCAGCGATCGGCACGCCGTTCTTTGCATAGTAAATCGCTGGCGCGAGCAGGCGACTCAGCGGCAGCTTTCCGAAACGCTCATGCAGCGCGGTCCAACCCGCGACGGCACCCGGAACCGTCACAGAGTGAATGCTCTCGCGCGGTAGCGATTTGGTGATGCCCTTTGATCTCAAAAAATCGATGGTCAGTCGCTGCGGCGCCCATCCGCTGGAATTGAGCCCGTATAGCTTCTTCGCTTTCGCGTCATAAACGATTGCGAACAGATCCCCGCCGATTCCATTCATCATCGGCTCGGTTATGCCGAGAACGGCGTTAGCGGCAATCGCAGCATCTGCGGCTGTACCGCCCTCCCTCAAGATGTCTGCGCCGGCAGCAGAGGCGAGGGTTTGGCTGGTCGCCACGATTCCAAATCTGCTGACCACCATGGAGCGGCCGTAATCACGTCCATGGTCCTGCTTAGACGTCCCGCTCTGGCCGAATGCTATCAAAACAAACCCCGGGAGGAAGGCTAACAGAAGCGGTATGCGAACTACCACGAGAAGGTCCCGCGCTCAGAATATCGCAATGGGGGCGTATGAGCGGAAGCCGCGAGACTCCCGCTGAGGTAATTACTGCTGTTGGGGCGGCTGTTGCGGCGCCGTTTGTTGAGAGGGCGGCGGATTCACGCCCGGTATCTGTTGTCCCTGGTTTGGCGGCGTGCCGATCTTTACGCCAATTACTTCTCCGGATATCACCAGTTCCACTCGGCGATTCAGTTTACGGCCCGCCGCTGTGTCGTTGGAAGCAACGGGATAGCTTTTCCCGTAACCGATTGCGGTAGTGTTTTGAGGATTCACTCCCTGGCCGATCAGGTAATCGCGTACCGTGTTTGCCCGGTTCTCGGAAAGCCTTTGGTTCAACTCGTCGCTTCCAGTGCTGTCGGTGTAGCCTTCGATCTGTAGGTTGAGGCCCGGATGCGAGCTTACGATACCCGAGACTCTGGCCAGCGCCTCTCGAGCCGGCTCTTTCAAGGTGTATTTGCCTGTGTCAAACAAGACGTCGCCTACACTCACCACCAGGCCGCGCGGTGTTTCGCGCGTCGGCAAGACAGCATTGAACTGCTGGAGCAATTGCTCTCTAAGCTGATTCTTTTCCGCTTCCGCTTGCTGGCGCAGGCGCTCTGCCTCAGCTGCGGATTGATTGGCCTTCTGTGCTTCCGCTGCCGCTTGGGCGCGCGCCGCATCTGCCTCTTGCTTCGCCTGCTCAGCAGACGCACGTTCCTGAGCCTCGCGCTTTGCCTGCTCTTCGGCTAGCTGTTGCTGGCGTGCAGCTTCGGCTGCTTGCTGCTGTGCCTGATCAGCTTGCTGTTGCGCAGCGGCTTGTCGGGCGGCGGCTTCCTGGCGTTCCCGATCGAGCGCCATCTGCTGTTGACGCCTCAAGGAAATAATGCGAGCGTCTTCTGCCTTCTGAGTGGCTTCTTTTGCCGTCATTTTGGCCGGGTTCCACTGCTTGCGCGAATCGTAATCTTCTGCCTGGGTCAAGAGACTCGCGGCATTCTGGAACGTGTCTCCGGCATATTGATCTGCCCTCGCATATCTGGCGATCTGAACTGCGTTCATCGCTTCGTATAGCTCGAGGGGGCTCTTCTTACTTGAATTCATGACCACCGGGTGCTGTTGGGATTCGGGAACCTGGTACATGTATTGCCCGCGGGGAAGCAATTCATATTTCGCATCTACGACTTCGTATTTGCCCTTGGTGTCCTGACGGATGACATTCTCCATCACCACCACGTCGCTGGGTTGACGCACCGCGAAGTAAGGCTCGGCCGTGATGATTAAGCCGAAGGATTGCAGCTCAGTTGTCATGTCGCCTTTGAAGTTCCCGTTCGAGTCGAGCACGACTTCGCCCAAATTGGCTGCGTGCCCGTCAGGCGTAATCGCCCACAGCACATACGTCAGGAATTCCGATCCAAAGCTCGACGCAGCCGGCAGGCTCTTCACATCCAGCTTTATCTCCATATGTCCGAGCCGGCTATTCACATCCGCCGTGCCTTTCGCTTGCGGCGCAAGGGTTGTGCCCTGAAAGTCGATTTTTGTCCAGCCGCTCTGGTTGCGATAGCTCACCGCTTGAATGGACCGCGATACCACCTGAACTCGGAAAATAGGTGTAGGTCCGTTCTGCTGGGGCTGAACGTTCGACTGAGTGGGATTCGTCTCCTGCCCTAGTAAGGCCAGAGGCAACATTGCTAAAAGTGTGAACACACATCTCATACCAGCCACGTCAGCACGGCACCGACCAAAGACTGAAACTTAGGTTTCAACTGCTTACAGAACTTCTTTATGGCCAAATTGGTACTTTTTTCACGTTGGGACCCGAAACGAAATGCATGTTGACTAAACACAGTCTGGACTATATATAGTCTGGACTATATATAGTCTGGACAAGGAAATGGCTGCTGAAATACCAGAATTGCTGCCCGGAACTCTGTACATGCTGATTCTCCGCACGCTGCGGGGCGGTCCGCTTCACGGATATGCGATCGCACGACGTATTAAACAAGCGTCTGCCGACTCACTCATTGTGGAGGAGGGTTCGCTCTATCCGGCACTCAACCGCATGCTGGTGAAAGGCTGGCTAACAGCTGAATGGGGCACGTCCGACCACAACCGAAAAGCGCGCTTTTACAAGCTGACGCCGCTGGGCGAGGCGGAGCTCAGCGATCAGGTTCGCCAATTCGATGATCTGGTCCACGCCATTTCGCTGGTAATTCAAACCGCGTGAGGACAGAAATGAGCTGGTGGCGAGCATTGAAGCAACGAGTTGCTTTCCTGGGCCGGAGCAATGAATTCGATCGACAGATGCAGGACGAGATCCGATTCCATCTGGAAACGCGCGCCGAAGAATTGAGAAGCCACGGTATGTCGTCGCGGGACGCTAGAGCACAAGCGCAACGCGAGTTCGGACCGAGGTTGCGAGTCCACGAAGAAAGTCGCGGGGCATGGCAATTTCGCTGGCTCGAAGACTTGTTTTCAGACCTAAGCTACGGCGCGCGCGCCTTGCGACGCAATCCAGGGTTCGCGCTCGCCGCAGTTCTTTCGTTGGCGCTCGGAATCGGGGCGAACACCACCATTTTCAGCTTGACTATGGAATTTCTGTTCAGCCAGCCTTCTTGCCGTGATCCAGGAACGCTAAAGTACCTAATCCTCGGCGGGAATAGCCACTCGGACATAAAAGAATATCGGTTCGTGCGTGATTCTCTGATTTTCAATGGAGTGGTTGGTCTAAACGAGGAGACCGAAGCCAATTGGCGTCATGGCGACCAGAACGATCGGGTCTGGGGCGCGAATGTGACAGACAACTTTTTCGATGTAGTCGGCGTACCGATCGCTCTTGGCCACCCGATTCACGCAGGCGAGGGCCTGCAGACGGTGCTGAGTGATGCGTTTTGGAAAGGCCGGTTAGGCGCTGATCCGGGGATAATCGGCCGTAAGCTGGTGCTCGACGGCCAGCTATATACAGTCGCGGGTGTCCTTCCCTCCGATCATCGAACGCTAACCGGATTCGGGTTTTCTCCCGACCTGTACATGACGTTTTCAGAGCCGCATTTTCCTTTGGCGATCTACGTTCGGCTTCCGCACGGCATGTCGCCTGCCGAGGCGTATGCGCGGACGCAAGAACTTTGCAGGCAGCTCGATCACGTTTATCCGCAAGTCGATTTCAAGCGGGCTCAGGGACTGGAAGTACGCTCGCTCTCCGGCTGGGATCGCTTAAGATCGGCTTCTTCGGTACCGGTTGTTGCATTCTTCGGGATGCTGATGACCATGGTTGGCCTGCTGTTGCTGATCGCTTGCGCGAATGTAGCAAGCCTGCTGCTCGCGAGGGCAGCGGCTAGAGAGCACGAGCTGGCTATACGGCGCGCCATCGGTGCTGGAAGAGGGCGAATTGTGAGACAACTACTCGCGGAAAGCTTATTGTTAGCAGGACTGGGCACGGGTGCGGGATTAATCCTGAATGTGGCGGCAACAAGCTTTGTGAATGGGCTGAGATTGCCGCTTCCTGTTCCTCTGCGCTTGCACGTTACACCAGATTGGAGACTGCTCAGCTATTCGATAGCCCTAGCGATTATCAGCGCTTTGTTGTGCGGTTTGATTCCAGCTCGCCGAGCAACGAAGCGCGATGTGAGTAACGATCTCAAACTGGAAGAGCGGCAAGTGGGCTCGGGCCGATTAGTTTTGCAGCGCGTTCTTGTAGGCGGTCAGCTCGCGATTTCAGTTTTGCTGCTGACGGTGGGATTTTTATTTCTGAAGAATTTGTTGCTTGCCACGAGCCTTAGCCCCGGTTTTGATGTCCACCACACTACCTGGGCTTACATGCGCCTCCTTCCAGAGAAATACAGATCCTTTGAAAAAATTCATTCCGTGGTTCGTGCCGGGCTGGAGAAATTGCGCTCTCTGCCAGGAGTCGATTCGGCAGCAACACTCGAAATCGTGCCGATGAACGACAACCGCCGAATTCAAAGCGATATACAAATCGATCGGAGTTCAGATAGAAAAGTGATCGCCTGGGTGAGCAATGCTGTCGGCCCGGACTATTTCAAAACCATGGGCATTCCAATCATCGCCGGGCGTGAATTCTCGCCTTCAGACCGCGAGGGCAGCCCAGAGGTAGTCATTTTGAACGAGAACCTGGCGCGCCGGCTGTTTGGCGAAACCAATCCTGTAGGCCACACGCTTCGCATGCACAACGGTGGACCAATAACCATCGTCGGAGTAGCCGAAAACAGCAAGTACTTCACCATGGGCGAAGAGAACGTCTCCGCGATGTATTTGTCGTATTTCCAAACGCAAAATTCGGCTGTGAATTTGAATTTCATGGTCCGCAGCTCGCGACCGCCGTCAACTCTGATAAAGGAGATAAATGTTGCATTGGGGTCAGTGGACTCCACTGCAGCTATCGAAGTAAAGCCCATGGACCAATCCATGGAGATTGCGATGTTACCTAGTCAGGTTGGACGGACGCTACTCGGCAGCATGGGTGTGTTGGCGCTGCTGCTCGCAGCGGTCGGGTTATACGGCGTGTTGATTTACTCGGTCAGCAGGCGTCTTCGGGAGTTTGGAGTTCGCATGGCCCTCGGAGCGGCGTCAGGCAGCATCATGAGAATGGTGTTGCGGGATAGCGCCGCGATGCTCGCCGGAGGGGTAGCCGTGGGGCTGGCACTCGCCGCGTTCACCACTCCTTTGCTGGTGTTATTCCTCGTCCCGGAGGTTCATCCTCACGATTGGACGGCTTTCACAGGGACGCTTATCATATTGGGCACGGTGGCTGCCGCGGCAAGCATTTCTCCGGTGCTGCGTGCTCTAAGGGTCGATCCCGCAGTGACTTTGCGTTACGAGTAAGTCATGACCCGTTTAGGTGACCGACGGCAGTAAGGTCGATCTCCACTTTGTCGTTCACCTTCAAGAGAAAATTGCTTGGGTTCTTCATGCCCCACTGAACATAAGGAACAGTGAATTTGCCCGTTGCCGTAATCTCGTCTTGGGACATTTGGATCTGCATCGGGATTGTGATCTCGTGCGCCTGACCGTGAATCAGAAATGATCCCGTGACATCGACGCGTGACGTGTTGGACATAGAGATCGATCCGGCAAACCTCACCGGTGTGAAACGAATCTCTGGGTAGCGCTGTGCCTCGAGGATATCCCTGGCCATACGCTCATCGCGTGTCGCGCTGCCGCTGTTTCCACTTGCAGCATTCACGACAATGTCACCTGAAATTGCGCGTGTAGCGGGATCGACGGAGATATGCCCCTGCTTTAACTGGAATGTTCCATGAACGGTGTGTAGCACGTCGGTCAAAACGAAAGCGATTTGCGTTTTCGTAGTATCCACATCTACGGTGAGTTCCTGCGCACTGAATGCGGGCGCCATTAAAGCAGCTACGCATATCGCTTGAAAATAACGCATATTCTCTTTACGCGAATGGTTCTAAGCCGCAAGAAATGCCCGGCCAAAATCGAGGATGCGCCGCGAGCAGAGATCCAGAAAGGATGAAGCTCCGACATGAATCGCGAGCAACGATTCGAAAACCTCGGGATGCTGCGCTAAGCTGGCCAGAGCCCGCCTTTGAAGCTGCCCATTGCGCTGCAATCCGAGCATGAGTGCAGCCATGGTTTGCGGACGTTTCATCAGCGCCCTATGAAGGCGCTGATATTTCGGAATATTGCCGGATCTGATGACCGCCGCGAGAGCGAGTGCTTGTTTGAAGGCCAGGCACATGCCCTCGCCGGCGATTGCGTCTACGGAACCCGAGGCGTCCCCGATCAACACTACGTTGTTACGTTGTACGCATCGCAGACTGCGTGACACGGAGAGCGCGCCCATTTCCGGCGAAACCGGCGTAGCATTGGTCAATCGCCTGCTCAGGTCCGGGAAATCGGACAATAGGTGCTCCAGACGCAATTTCCGATCTCGGGAGATTGTCGCAACGCAAATCTCATCGCGTGCAATTGGCGTGACGTAAATCTGCGAGCTCGTTCCCCAATGCAATTCCATGTAGGGGGACCACGGCTCGATGCGATAGTGCCGGCGAAATCCGTAGCGCCGCTTCTCGCGAGTAACCTGATTAAGGGCTGCTTGACGCCTGGTTTGGGAATTCTGTCCATCAGCCCCGACGACCAAGTCAGCGTCTACAAACTGTTGGTCGATCCATACTCCGCCCCCGGCGAGCCGCACGTGTTTTGCATTCCAGACAATCGATACACGCTGCCGAGTCGCATGCGCGATCAGAAGCTGGTGGAGAACCGTTCGACGGAGGCCCTTGGCAATGCCGTTCGGGAAATCCGCGAAAACGGAGGAGCGGGTATCCGCAAAGCGAATGCCTCGGAATGCGAATCCCACATCGGCAGGAATTTCGATGCCCAGTTCGCGTAATGCCGCGATGCTATCCGGCATGAGACCCTCGCCGCAAGCCTTATCCAAGGGCGGGACGGCGCAATCGACGACGGTAACGTCGCAGTTTTCGCGCCTTAGTGCAACGGCTGCCGCCAAGCCAGCGGGCCCTCCGCCTACAATGCATACCTTTCGACAAAAGCTAAACATTCACAATTCTCCGCGCCAAACCAAGCGCTTCACTCCAAAACACAGTGGGGGAGTGAGCCAGTTTCACGATCTGACAAATTGCCTCCACTGCTTCGTCGATCTGGCTCTTGCTGATGATCAGCGGTGGAACGAGCTTTAAGACCATGAAGTTGTTCCCGCAGATCTGCGCGAGAATCCCGTAATCGCGGAAGAGGCGCATCACTAAAACCTGTCCGAACATTGCTGGGTGAATTTTCGCGAACGTTTCATAGGCGAGTCGCAACGAGAGATTGTGCGGAGCGCGGAACACGATTCCAGAGAAAAGCCCTTCACCGCGCACTTCTTGCACCATTTCGAAGGGGCGAAGCGCTTCCCGGAGCCTTTGACGTATGTACGTACCCTGCGCGGCTGAATGAACGCCGGCGTCCTCCTTTTCAAGAGTGTCGAGCACAGCCAATCCAACTCGCATGGCGAGGCCGTTCTCGGAAAACGTCGACGTATGGATGAGCGATCGTTTAAGCGATCCGTAAACAGAGTTATAGATGGCGTCGGTCATCAGCACGGCGCCACTCGGAATGAGACCGCCGCTCATTGCTTTGGCGAGCACAATGATATCGGGATCGACAGAGTAGTGCTGCGCGGCCAGGAATTTGCCCGTTCTGAAAAAACCTGTTTGCACTTCATCGAGCACAAACAGGGTTCCATATCGCTTGCACAATGAGCTTGCGTCGGCCAAGAAATCGGAATCCGGGAGGCGAATACCGCCCTCGCCTTGAATCGGCTCGAGAAAGAACGCAGCGTATTGTCTGGTCTGAAGCTGCTGTTCCAAGGCGGACAGATCGTTGAACGGAATCTGTTCGGTGCCGGTTAGCAGAGTACCGAACCCTTGCTTCCAAAATGGATCGCCCATGAGGGAAAGCGCGCCGCAGGTCAACCCGTGAAATGCTCCTTCGGCGTAGAGAAGGCCTGCTCGCTTCGTATGCGCCTTTGCAAACTTTATTGCTGCTTCGATAGCTTCACTTCCGGAACTGCAAAAAAATACTTTGCGAACGCTGCCGCCGGAAAGCATACACAAACGCTCTGCCAGTTCGCCCGCGCGTTCAGGCACGTGGCTCTGAAGCATGGCAGGACCGCGGCGGTCGAGCTCGTCTTTCAGGGCGGCGATGAGGGCAGGGTGATTATGGCCGAGGTTGTGAACGCAGTAGCCGGAGAGAAAGTCCAGTATGCGCTGCCCTTCCCTGGTGAAGAGCTCGGCTCCAAGGCAGCGCTCATATTGAACGTTCATCTGTAAAAGTTTCAACAGCCGGGTCCATTGCGGATTTACGGCGTTTGCATATTGCTGTTCGGACCGAGGTTCAGCATCAGCACTAACGAATCGGTCGCGCAGATAGGGGACGGCGGACATGGTTAGTGTATTTCTCCGCAGGCGCGGCTTACGCCGAAGCTACAAATATAGGCTTTGGACGTATCGCGGTGTTCGGAGGGTTCCTAAACGGACGATAAACTAACGCGCTGCGCAAGTATAAGATCAAGATGACACGTCCGCGGCGACATAAGTGAGGTCGATGTCTGCACGAGCTCGATTGACGATTTCCTTCACTGCGCTGTTCGGAGCGATTGTCATTGCGCTTGCTATCGCTGCCTACGTTTTGGTCAGGAACGACGCTTACCTCAGGCTTGATGCTGCCTTGCGGCTCGCAACAGACGCAACTGCTATGTCCGCCGAGCACGAACTGAACGAGCATTCAACAAAAGCCGCCGGCGAGGACGATTTGCAAGCGGTATTAGATGAAGCTGGAAGCTCAGCTCTTGCGGATACCCAGATTCTGGTGCGAGAGGGGAATCGAAACGCGGCCTATAAACCGGGTGCGCAGGAAAAGTTCGATCTGCGCGCAATTCCGCCAGAGAAATTGAGAAATGGAGGGATCGTTAACGGGTTTCGGATCGCGAGCCGGACGTTCCGCGCGGCTAAATTCAATGCGGCGTATCAAATCTATTCCGCCAAACCAATTGACCGGGCGCTGGCGCAGCTCAGGCGCATTCGGATCGGCTTATTAGTTCTTGTTCCGATTGGACTCGGTCTCGCGGGGCTTGCGGGATATTTACTGGCCATGAGATCTCTGCGGCAGCTCAAAGAACTCGCGCAAACAGTGGACGCGGTGACGTCTTCAGATCTCAGTGCGCGGGTGAAAGTAAGTAATGAAGACGACGAGATAGGCACCCTTGGGTTGCGGTTCAACTCCTTATTGAATCGCCTCGAGGAGGCGTTCAACGTTCAGCGGCGGTTCACGGCGGACGCATCGCATCAGATCAGGACCCCCGTCACTGTCGCGCTCGCGGCTGCTCAAGTCACCAGCCGGGATTCGAATGCGACGCTCCGCGATTATAAGGATTCATTGCAGATAATCGAGCATCAAATGCTCCAGCTTCGACGAACGGTCGAAGACATGTTCTTCCTATCTCAGGCCGACACCGCTTCACTGAAACTCGAACGCAAACAAATGTACCTGGACGATGTGGTCTCCGATGCGGTACGCGCCGCAAAGGCGCTGTCACGCGAAAAGCAACAAACGTTAAGGCTTAGTAGTCTCCCGGAGGCCGAGTGCGTGGGCGACGCAGATCTCCTCAAACAGGCGGTGCTGATTTTGCTCGACAACTCAGTGAAGTTCACGCCGCCGGGTGGAAATATAGAGGTTGCGCTTTCAAGGAATGAGAGCCGCTGGATTTGTTCGGTTACCGATCACGGCGCCGGTATTCCGAAGGCAGCTCAGCCACGGATTTTCGAACGCTTTTTTCGAGAAAGCCGGCCGGGTAACGAAACGGCGGCAGGAGCGGGTCTGGGATTGGCGATCGCGAAATCGATTGTTGAAAACCATGGCGGCACGCTCACTCTGGTTGAATCGCGTCCTGGGCGGACTACTTTCGAAATTGCGATTCCAATCTTTGAAAAAGAACCCGGCACGAACCCTGTTCACGCGAATTCCTTTTCAGTAAGAATGTAGCCTTCGCCGCGCCGGGCGTGAATCAGCGGCTTCTGCCCTTCGAAATCAATTTTCTTCCGCAGCCGTTTGACGTATTCCTCGATGAGGTTTGAGAAAGGATCGTAAGATTCATTCCAGACTCGCTCCGAGATCCTTTCGCGGCCGAGAAGCGTATCAGCATCTCGCGCAAGACATTCCAACAACGCGTATTCCTTAGCCGTGAGGCGAACGAATTCCCCTGCTCTTCTGACGGTTCTCGACCGGGTGTCAATCTCGAGCGTATCGACGCGAATGAGGGGATCTTGAAGCAGGGGCCTCCTGCGAAGCAGTGCTCGTACTCGCGCCAAGAGCTCGTTGAAATCGAATGGCTTCACCAGATAATCGTCTGCTCCAAGATCCAGACCTTTGACCCGGTCTTCGTACGATCCACTTGCGGTCAGTATCAGGACGGGTGTTTGCAGACCGGCTTGGCGCAGCTCGCGACAGACGGTCCAGCCGTCCGTTTCAGGCAATCGAATATCCAAAATGATGAGATCGTAGGGATGCGATAAGGCCTTATCCAGCCCGGATTCGCCATCGCTTGCGACATCGACGGCATGTGACTCCTGCCGGAGACCTTTCGCGATCATCCGGGCTGCGTCTTCTTCGTCCTCGACCAGCAGCAGCCGCATGACGGTATCCCATTCACGATGATCACATGAACCGCAATATAACTGAGCTTAGGTGAAATCGTTAACTGCATGCTTCATTTGTGACCGAAGCAGACAAAATTTATCGCCTGTTTAGCTTACGACGAGTACCCTGAAGACACCGTGTCTAGCACGGAAACAGGTCGCGCCCTCGCGTAGGCGTTGTTAATGTCTGAGGAATAAGCCGATGAGGTACGAAGCTCGGCAAATCATCCCGCTCATAATTCTGCTGTGTTCGCTAGCGCGGAGCGTACTCTCTCAAGAACCAAGCGCTTCCCAGCAACAAGTTTCAATTCACTTGCAAGTGGAAGCGGGAACGCCGCTGAGACTATACATTACCAAACGCGTCCCGTATCGAGTTGGCGAAACTGTTCAAGCAAAGCTGCTCGAGCCGGTTTGGGCATTCGACCGGATAATTATTCCAGCCGGCGCTACTGTCCAAGGCCGGGTGGTGAAGCTGGATCCGGTACCGAAAATAGTGCGAGCTCGGAGCATTCTCGCGGGTGATTTCACGCCACTGA